>JADJAB010000007.1 GCA_016704435.1 Rhodobacter sp.
GACGCCGCACAGGCAACCGAAACCGAACCCGTGGTAAAGGGGGGATGATTGGCGCGCGTTCTATCGAAGACTTTGCCGAGCGTGTGATGCTTCACTTCGTCATCAAAGAACGCCTCTTTGCCGACCTCGACTTCGACAGCTTCCGAGTGATGGACGGCTCACTGGACCGATCACGCGATTGATCGAAACCCGCAGCTAATGGGGTGCGGTGTGCGGTAAACTGCGCACGGTGAGCCCCGGTCTGATACCCGCCCGCCTCTGATTTCATTGACCTTTTTGGCACGAGTTTGCACCAGCCGAAATCCACGGCATTTCTCCCCGATCTGGTCAAACCTTCTGACCACGCTCCCCGCTAACCCCTTGAAAATCAAGGCCACCTTTTTCGCGAAGTTTCAAACCTTATGAACGCCGTCAGCTGGCCGGCGCCGACCCTCCGGGGGGAGTATTTCGAAAAGAGCAGGCGCGAGGGGGCTTTTCCTTCGGCCGGGCTTGGGCTATGCGGGGCCCATGATCAGGAGCACCCAGCTTTCGCCGTTTGCCCGACGCCGATAGGGCGCATGGTCCGGCCTGCCCGGCCGAAAGGGCGTTCTTCCCGTTGACAGCTGCAATCGCCCGGCCTTAGGGCTAGGGCTTCCCATCCAAGGGGTTATCATGATCGCTTCCGTCCTGCCGACCTATAACCGCGCGCCCTTGTCCTTCGTCTCGGGCGAGGGGTCATGGCTGACCGCCACGGATGGGCGACGCTATCTCGACCTCGGCTCCGGCATCGCGGTGAATGCACTGGGCCATGCGCACCCCGAACTGGTGCGGGTGCTGAGCGAACAGGCGCAGCGGCTTTGGCATGTGTCGAACGTCTACACCATCCCCGAGCAGGAGCGTCTGGCCGAACTGCTGGTCGACCGCACCTTTGCCGACACCGTCTTCTTCACCAACTCGGGCACCGAGGCCGCCGAACTGGCGATCAAGATGGCGCGGCGCTTCCACCATGAGAACGGCCAGCCCGAGCGCATCGAGATCATCGCCTTCGAGGGCGCCTTCCACGGCCGCTCCACCGGCGCCATTGCCGCCGTTGGGTCGGAGAAGATGACCAAGGGCTACGGCCCGCTGATGCCGGGGTTTCGCCAGCTGGCATGGGGCGACCATGACGCCATCCGCGCCGCCATCACCGACCGGACCTGCGCCGTGATCATCGAACCGGTGCAGGGCGAGGGCGGCATCCGTCCGGTGCCCGATCAATGCCTGAAAGGCCTGCGCGATCTTTGTGACAGCACCGGCACCCTGTTGATCTTTGACGAGGTGCAATGCGGCATGGGCCGCACCGGGCGGCTTTTTGCCCATGAATGGGCCGGCATCACCCCCGACATCATGATGGTGGCCAAGGGCATCGGCGGCGGCTTTCCCCTCGGCGCATTGCTGGCCACCGAACATGCGGCCAAGGGAATGACGGCGGGCAGCCACGGCTCTACCTACGGCGGCAACCCTGGGCTGCGCCATCGGCGCCAGGGTGGTCGAGATCATCTCCGACCCCGCCTTTCTGGCCGAGGTTTCCCGCAAGGGCGCCCTGTTCCGCCAGGGGCTGGAGGCTTTGGTCGCCGCCCACCCGACCGTCTTCGAAGCGGTCCGGGGCGAAGGCCTGATGCTGGGCCTGAAATGCCGCGCGACCAATACCGATGTCGTAAACGCCGGATACGATGCCGGCGTCCTGACCGTTGCCGCCGCCGACAATGTCATCCGCCTGCTTCCCGCCCTCAATATCCCCGATGATGACATCCGTGAGGCGCTTTCCCGCCTCGATCAGGCCGCCGCGAATACCCCAAAGACCGCCTGACCCTTCATCTTGGTCCAAATACTCCGGGGGTTTGGGGGCAGCGCCCCCATCCTTCGGTCCAGAAAGCGAAACGACATGAAGCACTTCCTTGACATCCACCAGACCGACGCCAGCGACCTGCGCGGCATGATCGACACCGCCCATGCGATGAAGACCGCCCGCAACGGACGTCCGAAGGGTGCGCCCGATGACGACCAGCCGCTGCAGGGCCGCATGGTCGCGTTGATCTTCGAAAAGCCCTCGACCCGCACCCGCGTCTCGTTCGACGTCGGCGTGCGGCAGATGGGCGGGCAGACCATGGTGCTGTCGGGCAAGGAAATGCAGTTGGGCCACGGCGAGACCATTGCCGACACCGCCCGCGTTCTTTCTCGCTATGTCGACCTGATCATGATCCGCACCTTTGAAGAGGCGACCCTGCTGGAAATGGCAGAACATGCCTCGGTGCCGGTGATCAACGGGCTGACCAACCGCACCCATCCCTGCCAGATCATGGCCGATGTGATGACCTATGAGGAGCACCGCGGCCCGATCGCCGGCAAGAAGGTGGTCTGGTGCGGCGATGGCAACAACGTCTGCGCCTCGTTCCTGGATGCGGCCGGGCAATTCGGCTTCGACTTCACCTTCACCGGTCCGGAAACCCTTGATCCCGAAGACAAGTTCGTCGGCTTCGCGCGCGAAAAGGGCAGCCGGGTCACCATCCAGCGCGACCCCTTCACCGCCGTCGAGGGCGCCGATCTGGTGGTCACCGACACCTGGGTTTCGATGCATGACCCGGAATCCGCGAAAGAGCGCCGCCACAACCAGCTGCGCCCCTACCAGGTCAACGAACAACTGATGAGCCGCGCCAAGCCGGACGCGCTTTTCATGCATTGCCTGCCCGCGCATCGCGACGACGAGGCGACCAGTGCGGTGATGGACGGCCCGCATTCGGTGATCTTCGACGAGGCCGAAAACCGCCTGCACGCGCAAAAGGCCATCATGCGCTGGTCGTTGGGGCTTTGATGTCGCCGGGGCTTTGACGGGGGGCCGCGCTTGACACGCCGGCGGGCGGGCGGCAACCCTGCCTGCACCGCCCATCGGAGAGAGCCCCCATGCACCGCCGTTCCGTCGCCGTCTTCGACCGTTTCCTTGGCGCCCTTGCCGCCAACCTGGGCAAGGCCGAGGTGCATTGCGCCGCCAGGGCCGTCAAACCCGCCGAGATCCTCGGGTTCCGGCTCTACCCCGACATGTTCGCGCTGGTGAAACAGGTCCAGCTGGCCTGCGACTTCGCCGCCCGCGCCTCGGCGCGGCTGGCGGGAGAGACGCCGCGCAGCTTTGCCGACACCGAAACCACCTTTGCCGAATTGCAGGCCCGCATCGCCGCTGCCCGCGCCTATATGGCGGGCTTCGCCCCCGCCGACTTCACCGGGGCCGAGACGCGCACGATCACCCTCAAGATCGGCGGGCAGGACCGGACCCTGCCGGGCGAGGATTACCTCGACTTCTACGCGATGCCGCAATTTCATTTCCACCTGACCACGGCCTACTGCATCCTGCGCCACAACGGAGTCGAGGTCGGCAAGCGCGACTACATGGGGGCGGCATGACCCACTCCTTTCCAACCACTGCCCTTCTGGTCATCGACATGCAGCAGGGCATGGCCGACCGGACCCGCGCCGGCCGCCCGCGTGCCAATCCGCAAGCCGAAAGTCACGTTGCCGCGCTGATTGCCCTGTTCCGCGCCCGCGGCCTGCCGGTGGTGCATGTGCTGCATGACGACCCCGACCCGACTTCGCCCTTCCGCAAGGGCGTCGCCATGGGCGAACCGATGGCCTGTGCCATGCCTGCGCCGGGCGAGACGGTGTTGTGGAAACACGGCTCCTCGGCCTTTGCGGGCACCGGGCTGGAGGCGCATCTGCGCCAGGCGGGCATCGCGCGCATCGTCCTTGTCGGCGCGGTCGCGGGGTTCTGCATCACCTCGACGACGCGCTGGGCCTCGGACCTGGGCTTCACGGTCCTCCTGCCCGGCGATGCGCTGATCGGCTTCGACATTCCTGCCCATGCCCCGAAAGTGCCGGGCGAACGGATCGACGCCGAAACCGTGCTGCGGGTCACCCTGTCGCTGCTGGGCGCCGATTTCGCGGAAGTGGTGCCCGCGGCCGCAGTCGCCGGGCTGATCGGGGCCGCGACTGTCCCGGATGCCGCAACAATTCCCTGAAATCTGCTGAAAAAGCCACGAATCACCCGGATCCGCGCCACATTGGCGGGGCTTATGGGTCGCCAGGGGCAGCCATGCCCCCGGTGATGCATGGGGCGAGGAACGGCGGATGGCGCAAGGGACCGGACGGGTGTCCGTGGTCAAGGCCACGGAAGAGGATCGTGCGCGGTGGGACTGGACCACCGTGCCGGCGGCGCACAGCCCGCAGGGCTTTGCCGATCTGCCCTATCCCTGGCACAAGGCCAAGGAGACCGCGCTGAAGGCGCGTCAGGCGGTGCAAGATGGCACGGTCACGGCCCTGAAACGCAAGGACAGGCCCGATCGCGCCGCCGCCCTTGTGCCAGGGCCCGAGACCCTGCCCGAGATGGCGGCGCGGCTGGGTGCCTCGACCGGCCACGCCGAAAGCCGCCAGGCCGAGCTTTTCCACCTGCTTCTTGAACCCCGGCGTGACAGCACGCGCCAGATCGTGGCGCTGACCGGCCAGGCCGCGGACCCGGCCGCTGCCAAGGCGTCCTGCCGCCTCTGGCTGGAGTATTTCCCCAAGGCCGCCCTGTGCGTGCTGGGCGCGGCCGAACTGCCGGCGCAGAGCGACGACCGCCTGACCGCCCACCGGCTGGACTGTGATGACCGTATCGCCCTGGCGGCCAGGGCAGCGGCCCTCGCCCCGCCCGAGATCGTCTTCGACGACGCCGGCCATGCCAGTCCGTGCCAGCAAGACGCCTTTCTGGCGCTGTTCCCGGTGCTGAAACCCGGCGGGCTCTACATCGTTCGCGGCTTGCCCCGCAAGTCCGCGGCGCCGGAGCATCCCGGCATCACCCGCACCGCCGATCTGTTCCGCGGTTTTTCGGAAACCCGGACCTTCGGCCACGCCGACCCGGTTCTTGAGGCAGGCTTCACGGCCCTGGCCGGCCAGATCGCGGGAGTCGTCCTGTTCCAGCTCGACTTCGACCGCAAGCGCGGCGATCAGGTCGCGGTGATCCAGAAACGCTAGGGCAGGGGTTCCCCCGCCGCCGCATCCGGCAGGCGCCGGTGGCCATCGGCCATCGCCGCCCGCCCCGCCGCCGCCGTCACCGCCAGCAGCAGAACCGACAGCCCGGCATAGGTCGGGCGGAACCCGATGTGTTCGGCCAGATAGCCAATGGTCGAGGGCGCGATCAGGATGCCGGCATAGCCCACCATGGTTACCGTGGAAATCGCCGCTCCGGCGGCGAAGCCGGGGTAGTTGCCGGCAGCGGAAAACATGATCGGCACCATGTTCGCCACCCCGAAGCCGCACAGCATGAAGCCCGCCAGCGCCAGCGGCGTCATTGGCGCCAGCGCCGCGATCATCAGCCCCGCTGCCCCGATCAGCCCCGATATCCGCAGCGTCGCCACCGCGCCGAACCGGTTGCGCACCCCGTCGCCCAGAAACCGCATCACCGCCATGGCGCCGGAAAACAGCGCAAAACCCAGGCCGGCCGCGAAGGGCCCCGCGCCCAGTTCCTTGCCCAGATAGATCGCCGCCCAGTCCAGCACAGCCCCTTCGGGCACCATGGAAAACAGCGCCATGCCGCCCAGCAGCCAGATCCCCGCCTCGCGCGGCAGGATGGCGGCCGGGGCAGGGCGCGTCTCCGCCGGGTGCGGCGGCTCTCCGCGCAGCCAGCGCATCGCAACCAGCACGACCGCCGCCACCGCCGCCATGACCACCAGCGCCTGCGCCTCGGCGCCCAGACGCGCGATCAGCCAGCTGCCCGCCGTGCCGCCGACAAAGCCGCCCAGGCTCCAGAACCCGTGGCTCGACGACATGATCGCCCGGCCCAGCCGCCGCTCCACCTCGACCGCATTGGCGTTCATCGCGACATCCATGCAGCCGATCAGCGCGCCGAATGCCGCCATCGCCGGCGCCAGAAGCCACAGCGAGGGCGCCAGCACGACCAGCGGCAGAACCGGCACCGCAGCCAGCGCAAAGACCGCCAGAACCCGGACCGAGCCATGCCGCGCGATCAGCCGTCCGGCGAACAGCATCGCCGCGACCGCGCCGAGGCCGAGGCCGAGGATCAGCAGGCCCAGCACCGCCTCGCCAATGCCGTGGCGCGGCAGCAACAGCGGGATCTGCGGCGCCCATGCGCCCATCATCGCGCCATTGGCCGCGAACATGGCGGCGACGGCGCGGCGCGCGGCGCGGGCTTCGGACGTGGTCATGCGGCGGCTCCTTGCACTGCGCCAGCCCTATCGCCGGGCAGGGGTCGGGAAAAGCCCCCGCCTGAAACGCGACGGCTCAACGTGCCCTCAGCAGTTCGGCACGTTGACGGCCAGCCCGCCCAGCGAGGTTTCCTTGTACTTCTCGTGCATGTCGCGGCCGGTCTGGCGCATGGTCTCGATGCAGACATCGAGGCTGACCAGATGCTGCCCGTCGCCGCGCAACGACAACGAGGCGGCCGAAACCGCCTTGATCGCGCCCAGCCCGTTGCGCTCGATGCAGGGCACCTGCACCAGGCCCTTGACCGGGTCGCAGGTCATCCCAAGATGATGCTCCAGCGCGATTTCGGCAGCGTTTTCCACCTGTTCCGGCGTGCCGCCCATGACCGCGCAAAACCCCGCCGCTGCCATTGCGGCAGCAGAGCCGACTTCCGCCTGGCAGCCGCATTCCGCCCCCGAAATGCTGGCATTGTGCTTGCACAGGCCCCCGATGGCGGCGGCGGTCAGCAGGAACTCCCCCACCCGCGACGGGGCCGCGCCCGGCACATGGTCCAGCCAGTAGCGGATCACCGCCGGCACCACCCCCGCCGCGCCATTGGTGGGCGCGGTGACGACCTGGCCGCCGGCGGCGTTTTCCTCGTTCACCGCCATGGCGTAGAGGCTCATCCAGTCGTTGATGGTGTGCGGCGGGGCCAGGTTCAGTCCGCGTTCGGCCAGAAGCGCGTCATGGATGCCCTTTGCGCGCCTGCGCACCTTCAGCCCGCCGGGCAGGATGCCGGTGCCTTCCATGCCGCGGCTGATGCAGGCATTCATCACCTCCCAGATCCGGGCCATGCCGCGGTCAAGCTCGGCCGCGGAACGGAACTTCAACTCGTTGGCGCGTTTCATCGCGGCGATCGACAGGCCGGATTTGCCTGCCATCTCCAGCATCTCGGCGGCAGATTCGAACGGATGCGGCACGTCGGCGCGGGCGCGGGCCTTGGCACCGCCGGCCTCGGCCAGTTCGGCCGCGGTCAGCACGAAACCACCGCCGATGGAGTAATAGGTCTCCTGCATCAGGACGTCGCCTTCGGCATCGGTGGCGGTCAGGATCATGCCGTTGGCGTGGCCGGGCAGGGCGGGGCCATAGTCGAAGGCAAGGTCGTTCGAGGGCGCGAACAGCAAGGGCGGCAGGCCCGGTGCCTCGATCATGCCGGTCTCGCGGATGCGGGCCAGCGCGGCCTCGGCCTTTTCGGCGTCATAGGTTTCCGGCGAAAAGCCCGCCAGGCCCAGGATCGTGGCGCGGTCGGTGGCATGGCCGATCCCGGTGAAGGCAAGGCTGCCGTGCAGGCTGGCCTTCAGCCCCCTGGGGTGAAAGGGCGAGGCGCGCAAGGCATCGAGGAACCGTGCGGCGGCGACCATCGGGCCCATGGTGTGGCTGGACGACGGGCCGATGCCGACCTTGAACATGTCGAAGACGGAAAGGAACATGGGCGTGGACCTCAGCAGGCAGGGGCGGTGAAGACGGTGGGGCCAAGCTCTTCGGCCTCGGCCACGCGCAGGACGGCGGGCCAGGCTTCGGTTCTGGCCAATGCGGCGCACAGGGCGAGCCAGCCGGCGGCCGGGAACTGCGCGGGGTGATCCTCGGGCAACTGCCCCAGCCAGCGCATCAGCATGCCGACGTACAGCGCCAGCAGCGTCGGGCGGTCGGGCGACAGCCAGCCGGGGGCGGTGGCCGCCCGGCGCTCCAGTGCGTCCAGGGCATCGCGGGCGCGCCTTGCGGCCAGCGGCAGAAGCGCCGCGACCGCCTGCGGGCCGGCAATGCGGTCGGGGTAATGCAGTTCCAGAACCGCCGGATGCAGGTTGGTCGAGGTGAAGAAGAACCACGACAGGAAGGCCGCCCGCTCGGCGCTGTCGGGGGCGGGCGCCAGGCGGCCCGGCGCGTGCCGGTCGGCCAGCCACAGCAGGATCGCGGCGGTCTCGAACATCACGCCATCGGGGGTTTCCAGCGCCGGGATCTTGCCCAGCGGCTGCATCGCGCGGTAGGCCGGGCTGGCCAGTTCGCCCGCCGCACGGTCGATCAGCCGGGCGCTGTAGGGCAGGCCAAGGTCTTCCAGAACGACGCGTACGGCCATGGCCGCCGTGTCTGGGGTGAAATGCAGCACATACATCGCCGGGCCTCCTGTTCGCGCCGTGACTATGCGGCGACGCGCTGCCGCATGACAGATGGAATCCGACGCTTTGCACGTCGCCTTTGCCCTTGCCCTTGGTTCACGCGATGTTAACCCTGAGCAGGCTCCCTTGTGCGGCGCAAGACAGGAGAAACCGGATGCCCTTGATCGTGGCCGTATCGCTGTTCGCCGGGTTGCTGGCCTTCTTCTGACGTCCGGGCCGGGCGTTTGATGCACCGCAACATGCCTGTCGCACCGGCCCGCCGGCTTCGCGGTACCTGCAACCGGCAGGCATCCATGGCGTTGCTCTTTTGGAAATACTCCCCGGAGGGTCGACGCCGGCCAGTGCGTGTTCACAACGACCGACGGTTGCAGATCAAGAGGTCTGACGACCGCCGCCGTTATCCGGAATTAGGCGAAATCAGCTAGGATTTGGCGATTGCGGTGGCGGCGAATTTGCCGGTCCGGTGCCACCAGCGGTGCGGGGCGGAGCATGAGGTCGGGCGCTCGGGCGGGAAGCTGGCCCTGACTTCGGCGATGACTTCTTCGAAGATGAGCCGGTCAATCCGGGCGGCGATGAAGGCCAGAAGTTCGGGATCGGCTTCGATCCGCGTCGGCCTTCCAGGGCGATGCGCGCGCGCCAGGGGTGGCGGCGTTCGAAGCGCCTTAACGGGCAGCCCCCCTTCAAGGGCGGTTGCAGGCGGGGGCCACGGGCGGCGTCCAGTCCGGCAATGGCATCCCGTGCCAGGGCGTGCGGGTCAGATCGCTTAGCCATAGCAATGCAACAGTGTGACAATGCCGATCATCCCCATCCCCTCTTGATCCAGGCACGAACCGACACGTCAGAGGCGCGGATGGTGCGGGCGGCTTCGGCGGTGGAATTGTCCTGCCAGTGCAGCATCCGGGCCAGCCATTGCCGCGCCAGCGGAACCCGGACACGCTGCCCGAGCTGGTAATGATCTGCCATGCGGGCGACGGCTTCAGGGCCGACCAGGGCTTCAACCAGGCTGCGGCCTTTCGGACCCGGCGGCAAGGTAAAGCTCGCCCCCGCCATAGGCCAGAAGGAAGCGGACGGCCAGATCGGCCCCCAGGCACTCCACACAGGGCGCGAGCCTTGGGCGGTTGCGCGCGGCATCGGACGGGCGGGAAGCGGGGCTTTGGGCACGGGCGGGGAACCTCACAGACCTTCGGGGCGATCCGCGCCCGCCCGCAACCAGGAACAGGGACGAGCGCGGACCTTGGGGCGCGCGGCGGGACACCGCCCACGCGCCGGGCGCGCCCCCCCCCCCCCGCGCGGCCCGGGCGGGCCCGCCCGGTCCGCCTCATTCGATAAGCGAGCCGGGTTTCAGCCCGAGTTGTCCGCAGACGGCGCGCTCAAGATCGGATGCGCTGGCCTCAGAGGCCGAAGCGCGGGGCGGCGTGCCAGTGGCATGCGACGGCTTCATGAGATGCGCGAAGACCGGCTCCGATCCTGGCCCGGACTTGGCAAGGTAATCGTCAAAGGCAGCCTCATCAGACCGGCACAAGGCCTTTGCCCAAGGCATCATTGCCGTGACCAGGAAGCCGTCCTTGAAGGCGCGGCTTGCTTTCTCTTCGGCCCGCTCTTCGGACAGCGCCAGGCGCTCTTCCATCCGGCCCGCAAGCATGGATTGCACGGCGGCAACCGGCATGTATCTGGCCGGGTCCGGTTCCCCCTCAAACTTGGCCTTCAGCGCGGCCAGAAGATCTTTCGGCGGCGTCTCGGGCGGCAGGCCGATCAGCGCGGCCTGGGCGGCGGCAGGCTCTGCCAGGCTGGCCGGTTCGGCGGTCTCGGGGGCGTTCGGTTTCATCGGGTCTTCCTGACTGGCAAGGGCGGTGAGGTGGAGGTTCGGGCCCATGGACCAGGCCCGCGCCTTTCAGGCGCATGATCTGGCCCGCCTTGTTGTGAAGGAAGCTCGGCGACAGGAAACGGTATTCCCTGCGCACGGATCACTCGCGCGCGGTCGCGGTCCATTCCACCAAGGCCAGAGGCCGGATGCATCGGCGCGCAATTCCTTGATCCAGCCCGCGCGCCAGGCACCGGCCCGTGAAGTCGGGCTTCGGCCTTGTCGTTGACGGTGTTCAAAGTCCACCGGCAGATCAATGGCCGGGGCAGGCGCGGAACAGCAGCGGTCACAAGTGGCAAGCGTCAGCCCGCGCATCGGTCAGCCCTCAGGCCAGCCAGGGCGCGACGATCAGTTGCGCCGTGCCCTTCCAGGGATCGGTTTCGCCATCCGAGCCATTCCCGGAGTTGAGCAGCTTGAGGGCCGCTTCTTCCAGTGACGCGCGACCAATTAATTCGGAACGGCGAAAGGTGATCGGGGATCCTCTTTGCGGGCTGGATATTGTTTGATTGCAATGGGTTAGGCTTGGCGCGTTCCGAAATAACTGGTCGCGCGTCACCACGCTCACTCGCGGCCCAACTCCTCAACAACTCCTAACCCCCCTAGCCCCTTGAAATCCCTTACCCCAGCCAAGTGTCCCGACTCGGGACACCCAAACCCTCTTCCCCCTTCCTCTGTGTTCAAATATCCCACGGGGGTGCGGGGGTGTGAAACCCCCGCCTCCGTCAGGAAGGTGCGCGCCATGATCCCAGTCCTAGGCTACCAAGGCGCCAAGGTCGCCGTCCTCGGCCTCGGCCGCTCCGGCCTCGCCACCGCCGCCGCGCTGCAGGCAGGCGGCGCCGAGCCGCTCTTGTGGGACGACAGCCCCGAGGCCCGCGCCAAGGCCGAGGCGGAAGGCTTCACCCTGACCGACCTCAGCCGCAACGCCGCCCTCGACGGCGTCGCCGCCCTGATCACCAGCCCCGGCATCCCGCATCTCTACCCGGCGCCCAACAAGATCAACGCCCGCGCAATGGAACTGGGCATCCCCGTCGACAATGACATCGGCCTGTTCTTCCGCAGCTACGCCACGCCGGAATGGGACAATTTCGAACACACCCCCAAGGTCGTCGCCATCACCGGATCGAACGGCAAATCCACCACCACTGCCCTGGTCCATCATATCCTTGAGCAAGCCGGTCGCCCCACCCAGATGGCCGGCAATATCGGCAAGGCCGTGCTGTCGATCGACCCGCCGCAGGACGGCGAGGTGATCGTGCTGGAGCTTTCCTCCTACCAGACCGACCTCGCCCGCGCGCTGACCCCCGATGTCGCGGTCTTCACCAACCTTTCGCCCGACCACCTGGACCGTCACAACGGCCTCGGTGGCTATTTCGCCGCCAAGGCGCGGCTGTTCACCCAGGGCGGGCCCGACCGCGCAGTGATCGGGGTGGACGAGGACGAAGGCCGGTTCCTTGCCAACCAGCTGGGGCAGGGGCCGGCTGACGACCGGGTGATCCGGGTCTCGTCGGGCCAGAAGCTGGAGGGCTTCGGCTGGTCGGTGTTTGCCCGCAAGGGGTTTTTGGCGGAATGGCGCAAGGGCCGCCAGATGGCCTCGATCGACCTGCGCGAGGTCAAGGGCCTGCCGGGTGCACACAATCACCAGAACGCCTGCGCCGCCTATGCCGCCTGCCGGGCGCTTGGCCTGGCGCCAAAGTTGATCGAGCAAGCCCTGCACAGCTTTGCGGGCCTGCCGCACCGTAGCCAGCTGGTCGCAGAGCGGGCGGGGGTGCGCTTCGTCAACGACAGCAAGGCGACGAATGCCGATTCCGCCGCCAAGGCATTGCAGGCTTTCCCGCGGATCCGCTGGATCGCGGGGGGGATGGGCAAGGAGGGCGGGATTGCGGCGCTGGCGCCGTTTCTGGCCTCGGTCACGAAAGCCTATCTGATCGGCCATTCCGCCCGCGACTTCGCCCTGCAACTGGGCGACACCCCGCATGAGATCTGCGAGACGATGGCGCGCGCCGTCGCCCGCGCGGCCGAAGAGGCGGAGGCGGGCGATGTGGTGCTGCTGGCCCCCGCCGCCGCCAGCTTCGACCAATACCCGAATTTCGAGAAGCGTGGCGAGGATTTCACCGCTTGCGTGGCGGCCCTGCCCAGCTGAGCCGGCCGCAGCCCGGCGTGCCGGCGGTGAAGCAATTGCGCGGCTGCGCCGCAAGCCTTGTGTCTCGCCTCTGCGCCTGCGGCGCAACCGGCTCGGGAGGTGCCTCCGGCGGGGATATGTCGACACAGGGGAAGGCAGGCTGGGCTTTCCCTTCCTCTGTGCGCGAATATCCCGGGTAGTCCGGGGGGGGCGGTGGGCAGGGTTCACCGGGATGCCGCCGAACCGTCGGTCCCGGCCCTGGCGCAGGGTGGCATCTGGCGCAGCGCCTCGAGGCGGGAGAAGGCGCCCGTCATCGCCTCGGCCATGTCGGTCGCGCCGACGCTCACGCGCGCCGCCGTGCTGGAGCGGATCACCTGCATCTCGGGCCGGCAGCCGTTGCCCTCGGCGCGGAAACCGGTGATCACGCGCGCTTCGCCCTCGGTTCGGTCCGGCGCGAAGATCTCGACATGGATGCTGCGGCGCGCGGTGATCTCTTCGAACCGTCCATGCGCCGCGAAACCGCCATTCGGACCGCCCCAGACATAGCGGAAGGCGCCGCCGGGCCACACTTCCACCTCGCACAGGGCCATCGGGTGGCTGTCCGAACCCACCCGGCGCGGCAGGCGCACCGGGTCCAGCCGCGCGCAATGCGCCCCTGTCTCGCAGCGAAAGGCATCCATCCGGCTCCACAGCGCCTCGACTGCCTGCGGCTTCGGGCGGCGGGGCCGTGCGGTGCCCTGAGCCCGGGTCTCGATCAGCCCGGCCGCTTCCGGCACCAGCAGGTGGTGCGACACGGCGGGCCGGGTCCTGAACGCCGGCCTCGCCCTTGGCCAGACGGGTCCGGATCGCCCGGCGCGTCGGGCCCGAACGGGCGGCAAAGGTTGCATCGAGATGGAGCATTCCGGGGAAGCATCCCTTTGAATGAGCGAGGATCAATGTATCGGGTCGCCCCGTCACCCTTGCGCGACGCAGCCCCCCTCGGGCGCCGGGGCGGGCGGGTGGGCGGCGTCCGAGGGGGGCGGTTTTCCCGGCCGATCGGCCCGATTCGCGGCTAGCCATCCCGCCCGATTGCCGCTAGACTTCGCGCCAAGAGCCCGGAGAACCAAACCATCCGGGCCAGAGGCAGTAAAATCGAGGCGGTGTCCCCATGACTGAGATGGTCTATGGCTCCAATCCCGTTCGGGTGGCGGAGCCCGTCATTCCGCGCTGGTGGCGCACCATCGACAAATGGACCCTGACCTCGGTCTTCGTCCTGTTCGGCATCGGCCTTCTGCTCGGCCTTGCCGCCTCGGTGCCGCTGGCCAGCCGCAACGGGCTGGAACCGTTCTACTATGTGCAGAAACAGGCGATCTTCGGCGGTCTCGGCCTTGCGGCGATGATCGCGATGTCGATAATGTCGCCGGAAACCGTGCGCCGTCTTGGCGTGCTTGGCTTTCTGGCCGCCATGGTGCTGGTGATGCTTCTGCCGCTGGTCGGGCAGGACCACGGCAAGGGCGCGGTGCGCTGGCTGTCGTTCGGCGGCTTCTCACTGCAACCGTCCGAATTCCTGAAACCCGCCTTCGTCGTCGTCACCGCCTGGCTGATGGCCGCCAGCGCGCAGCTGGGCGGCCCGCCGGGGCGGACCCTGTCCTTTGCCCTGGCCTGCACGGTGGTCGGCTTTCTGGCCATGCAGCCCGATTTCGGCCAGGCCGCACTGGTGCTGTTCGTCTGGGGCGTGATCTATTTTGTCGCCGGCGCGCCGATGCTGCTGATCCTGGTCATCGCCGGTCTGGTGGCGGGCGGCGGCATCATGGCCTACGGCGCCTCCGAGCACTTCGCGCGCCGGATCGACGGCTTCCTGTCGCCCGATGTCGACCCGCGCACCCAGCTGGGCTATGCCGCCAACGCCATCCAGGAAGGCGGCTTTTTCGGCGTCGGCGTCGGCGAGGGCCAGGTGAAATGGTCGCTGCCCGATGCCCATACCGATTTCATCATCGCCGTCGCGGCCGAGGAATACGGGCTGATCCTCGTCCTCTTCATCCTTTTCCTGTTCTCGCTGATCGTCGTGCGCTCGCTGCTGCGGCTGACGGCGGAACGCGATCCCTTCGCGCGGCTCGCCGGCACCGGGCTGGCCTGCATCTTCGGCGTGCAGGCGATGATCAACATGGGCGTCGCGGTGCGGCTCCTGCCGGCCAAGGGCATGACGCTGCCCTTCGTCTCCTACGGCGGCTCGTCGCTGATCGCCGCCGGCATCACGGTCGGCGCGCTTCTGGCGATGACGCGCAGCCGGCCGCGCGACCGCATGGCGCAGGTCTTCAAGCGGAGCGGGCGGTGAGCATGGCGCAACCGCTTCTCCTGATCGCGGCGGGCGGCACCGGCGGGCACATGTTCCCCGCCCAGGCGCTGGCCGAGGTGCTGCTGGCGCGCGGCTGGCGCGTCAAGCTGTCCACCGATGAGCGCGGCGCCCGCTATGCCGGCGGCTTTCCCGACGCGGTCAAGGTCGAGCGTGTCGCCTCGGCCACCTTCGCGCGCGGCGGGGTGGCGGCCAGGCTGCTGGTGCCGTTCCGCATCGCCGGGGGCATGCTGGGCGCGCTCTGGTCGCAATGGCGCGACCGGCCCGCGGTGGTGGTCGGCTTCGGCGGCTACCCGTCGATCCCGGCGCTGTCGGCGGCCTGGCTGCTGCGCCGGCCGCGGATGATCCATGAACAGAACGGCGTGCTTGGCCGGGTCAACCAGCTTTTCGCCCCGCGCGTCGACCACGTCGCCTGCGGCACCTGGCCGACCCAACTGCCCGAAGGCGTTACCGGCCAGCCCACCGGCAACCCGGTCCGCGCCACCGTGCTGGAGCGTGCCGCCGCCCCCTATATCCCGCCCGGCGATTACCCGATGTCGAGGGTCGTCATCGGCGGCAGCCAGGGTGCGCGCATCCTTTCCGATGTGGTCCCCGCCGCCGTGGCCATGCTGCCAGAGGGCATCCGCCGCCACCTGCGCGTCGCGCATCAGGCGCGGCTCGAGGACGTGTCGCGGGTCGAGCAGGCCTATGACGCCGCCGGCATCATGGCCGAGGTGGCGCCCTTCTTCGCCGATATCCCGCGCCGCTTTTCCGAGGCCCAGCTGGTCGTCAGCCGGGCGGGGGCCTCGTCCATCGCCGATATCTCGGTGATCGGGCGGCCGTCGATCCTGGTGCCGCTGGCCATCGCCATCCGCGACGAACAGACCGCCAATGCCCGCGGCCTGGTTGACGCCGGGGCCGCCATCCTGATTCCGGAAAACCTGCTTGACGCCGGCAGCCTCGCGCGCCACATGGCCGCAGTCTTGGAAAACCCCGAGGCGGCCGAGACCATGGCCGCAAATGCCCTGGCCGAGGGCAAACCCGACGCGACAGCCCGCCTTGTCGCCCTAGTCGAAGACCTGGCAGGAGACCACGCATGAACGCCGCCGCCACCAAACTGCCGCTGGAACTGGGCCCCATTCATTTCGTCGGAATCGGCGGCATCGGCATGTCGGGCATCGCCGAGGTGCTGATCACCCTTGGCTACCGGGTGCAGGGCTCGGACGCCAAAGCCTCGAAGATCACCGACCGGCTGGTCAAGCTGGGCGCCACCTTCTTCGAAGGCCAGCGCGCCGAGAATATCGGCGAGGCCGCCGTGGTGGTGATTTCCTCCGCCATCAAGAAGGGCAACCCCGAACTGGAAGAGGCGCGCGGCAAGAAGCTGCCCGTCGTCCGCCGGGCCGAGATGCTGGCCGAACTGATGCGCCTGCGCTCGAACATCGCCGTTGCGGGCACGCATGGCAAGACCACCACCACCACCATGGTGGCGACGCTGCTCGACAAGGGCGGCTTCGACCCGACCGTGATCAACGGCGGCGTGATCCATGCCTACGGGTCGAACGCGCGGGCCGGGGCAGGGGAGTGGATGGTGGTGGAAGCCGACGAATCCGACGGTTCGTTCAACCGCCTGCCCGCCACCATCGCCATCGTCACCAACATCGACCCCGAGCATATGGAACACTGGGGCACGATCGAGAACCTGCGCCGCGGGTTCTACGACTTCGTCTCCAACATCCCGTTCTACGGCCTTGCCGTGTGCTGCACCGACCACCCCGAGGTGCAGGCCCTTGTCGGCCGCGTCACCGACCGCCGCGTGGTGACCTTCGGCTACAACGCCCAGGCCGACATCCGCGCGGTGAACCTGACCTTCGATGGCGCGACGTCGAAATTCGACATCCTGCTGCAGAACGAAGGCGAAGAGTCGAAGATCGAAGGCTGCACCCTGCCGATGCCGGGCAACCACAACGTCTCGAACGCGCTGGCCGCCGTCGCCGTCGCCCGCCATCTGGGCATGAAGCGCAGCGAGATCCGCGAGGCGCTGGCAGGCTTCGCCGGCGTCAACCGCCGCTTCACCCGCGTCGCCGAGGTGAACGGCTGCCAGATCATCGACGATTACGGCCACCACCCGGTCGAGATCGCGGCCGTCCTGAAGGCCGCCCGCCAGGCGGTGTCGAATACCCCCGGCGCACGGGTGATCGCGGTGCACCAGCCGCACCGCTACACCCGGCTCTCGGGCCTGTTCGACGACTTCTGCACCTGCTTCAACGAGGCCGACGTGGTCGCCATCGCCGATGTCTATGCCGCCGGCGAAGACCCGATCCCCGGCGCCAGCCGCGACGATCTGGTCGCGGGCCTGATCGCCCACGGCCACCGTCACGCCCGCGCCTGCCTCGACGAGGCCGACCTGGCGCGCCTGTTCCGCGAGCAGGCCCGGCCCGGCGATATCTTCGTCTGTCTCGGCGCCGGCACCATCAGCGCCTGGGCCAACGCGCTGCCCGCCAAACTGATCGGGCAAGCGGCCTGATGGGGGACAGGTCCTCGATCTTCTTCGTCCTCGGTCTTGTCATGCTGGTCTCGGCCGCCGTCGCGCTTCACCGCTGGCGCACCGGGCACCGGACCGAAACCCTGGTCATCCTGGGCGCGATCACCCTGGTCGCGGGGCTGCTTTTCGCGATCGGCAACGGCATGACGCGCGGCTTTCCTGCCGGCATGCAATATGTCCTTGCCGCCTTCGCGCTGCTGGCCGGCCCCGGCCTTGGCTGGCTGGTCGGCCTTGTCCTTGGGCTGATCCTCGGCCGCTGTCGCAAGGTGCCGGCGGCATGACCGGTCCGGCCACTGCCGCCGTGATCTGGGTACTTGCCGCCACCGTCACCGCCTTTCTGCCGATGCGCGCACAGATGCTGCCGGGCCTTGCCCTGCTGGCCGCGGCCCCGGTGCTGATCGGCTGGATCGGCCTTTCCCATGGCTGGCTCTGGGCACTGCCCGCCGTCCTTGCCTTCGTGTCGATGTTCCGCAATCCGCTGCGCTACCTGATCCGCCGCGCGCTGGGCCGCCCCGCCCCCCTGCCGCCGGAACCGGCCCCGCAAAGGGATCGCACGCCATGACCCGCGCCGCCGCACGGATCGGACCAGGCGCGTGACCGCGACCCTGCAGCGCCGCATCGGCCCTGGCCTGCTGACCGCCTACGGCGTCGGCGTCATGGTCGGCGCCGGGATCTACGTGCTGGTCGGCGTCGTCGTCGGCCAGGCCGGGGTCTGGGCACCGCTGGCCTTCGTGCTGGCGGGGCTGGTGGCGCTGCCCTCGGCGCTGTCCTACGCCGAACTTGCCGCCCGCATGCCCGAGGCCGCCGGCGAAGCCGCCTTCATCGAGCGCGGCTTTTCCTCGACCGGACTGGCCCTTGCCGCCGGCCTGGCGATCGTGCTGGCCGGCATGATCTCGGGCGCGGCCGTGCTGCGCGGCGGGGTGGGCTATCTTTCCGCCTTCCTGCCCTGGCCCGAACCGGTGCTGATCCTGGCCCTTGCCGCCGCGCTGACGACGGTCGCCATCGTCGGCGTGCTGCAAAGCCTGGCGCTGGTGGCGCTGCTGACCGTGGTCGAGGTCGCGGGCCTGCTGGCCGTCGCCGCCGCCGGACTGGTCCTTGCCGCCCCGGTGGCCGACTGGACTGCCCCCGCCGCGCCGAACTGGCCCGGCATCGCCGCCGCCATCGCGCTGTGCTTCTTTGCCTTCATCGGCTTCGAGGACCTCGAGAACATGGCCGAGGAGGTGCGCGACCCCGCCCGCGTGATGCCCCGCGCCATCCTGTGGTCGCTGGCCATCACCGCCGCGCTCTACATGCTGGTCTCGTTTGCCGCCGTCCGCGCCGTGCCGCATCAGGCGCTGGCCGCGACCGAGCGCCCGCTGGCGCTGGTGTGGGAGACCGCCACCGGCCGCTCGGCGCTGTTTCTGTCGGCCATCGCGGTTGCCGCCGCCCTGAACGGCGTGCTGGCGCAGATCGTGATGGCGGCGCGGGTGCTTTTCGGCCTTGGCCGCCGCGCGCGCTGGCTGGCGGTCTTCACCGCCCCGCATGAGCGGTTCGGCACGCCGGTTGCCGCCACCGCGCTGGTCGGCTGCGGCGTTGCGGCCGCAGCACTGGCGCTGCCCGTCGCGGCGCTGGCCCAGGCAACCTCGGCCGTTCTTCTGGCCGTGTTCCTCCTGGTCAACGTGGCGCTGATCCGCATCAAGTCCGCCGCCCCCGAGGCGCCCTTCCGCGTGCCCGTCTGGGTGCCCTGGATCGGCCTTTTCGCCACCCTTTCCGCCCTTGTGGCCTCAGCCCTGGCCCTGACATGACCCTATCCCTTGCCGCCCCCTGCCTCTGGCTGATCGCCGCCAACCTGATCGCCATGCTGCCAAGCCGAGACCACCACTGGCGCGCCGCCTACGCCCTGATCGCCCTTGGCATCCCGATCCTCGGCTGGGTCACCTGGACCTCCGGCCCGCTCTGGGGCATCGCCTTCCTCGCCGCCGGAGCCTCGCTCCTCCGCTGGCCCCTGGTCTATCTGTGGAGATGGCTGAAACGCCCCCCCGGCCCCGCCGAGTAGGGCGGGGTTCACCCCGCCACTTTTCCCCCTTGCCAACCGAGACCCCCCCGCCAATCCTGCGCGGATGGAACCGGAAGAGATCAAAGACGAGGATACCTTAAAGACTTGGCTGAACGCCCGACCGGAAGACACCCGTCAATCCGACGCTTTCGCCATCGCCCAACATTGCGCCTCGGGTTTTCCGTTGCCTGGGCGAAGCGCGGAAAGCTTGGGCACGAAAAGCACGATTTGAACGCCCTGCCGGTTTTGCGCATCCTTTGACCCCAGGGTTGCGGTCAATTATCCAACACCTGAGGTTAAAAAGCCTCCACGCCGCCCGCTCTGCCGACGCCGCCACCTACGTCGCCCGCGCCGCCGACGCCACCACCTACGCCGCCCCGGCCGCAGCCGCCGACGCCGATCTCGCCCACTCCGACATGTCTGGGCAGAGGTACGTACGATGCCAGCGGCCTGATGCGGATGAAGTTCCGTCCAGAAAAGCTGTGGTCCTCCCATCCCTGATTGGCCTCCAAGCTGACACCAACACCCGCCCCACTTTGGTCCACCGCCCCGCCCAAGAGACTGGTTTACCCAAGCCGACGCGCAGCCCGCGCCATCTGGGCCAAAGACCCGCCCGGCACATGGGATTTCTGGATCCGCTGGTGGGACGGAGTCCTCTCCGGCCAGCAACTCGACTGGGAGCTGCAAATGGCCGTCGCCCTGATCCCCGATGAGATCTGGACCCAAGGCCCCACCGCTGTGGCCGAGGCGATCCGGCTGATCGAAGAACGGCATGAACCCCGACCGGCAAGCAGCCCTCATTGAGGAATCAATACGCTTGTCGCGGCGCTGTCAGAAGCCGAGACGGAACTGGACCAGCCCGCGCCCGATCCCGGCATCTTGCGGAAAGTCGCCGGGGTTCTGCTCGACACAACCACCGCTGTTCTGCGCTACTGCGGCGGTCTTGCCGATGCGATGCTCAAGAAGACCGCCGAAGAGGTTGGCTCAACCGGCGTCAAATGGGCGATCCGGGTCGGCGGTCTGTCGGTTGTGTCTCGGATCGAGCCGGTGAAAGACCTCGCCGAACAGCTCTTGAAGTTTGCATCAAAGTATTTCGGCGGCTGATCCCCCAAACCCCTGCCAGACGTTTGCCATACGTTTGCCAGACGTTTTGCAGCCTATCGGAATCCCTTGCGGCGGGGCTCTTATCCCGGCTACCAAGCCTCCATGATTTCCACCTATTCCCCGCGCGGCACGTTGACCCGGAACCGCCCCTTGTCCGACCTCACCTGGCTGCGGGTCGGCGGCCCGGCGGACTGGCTCTTTCAGCCTGCGGATGAGGAGGATCTGGCAGCCTTCCTTGCGGCCCTTGACCGCCAAGTGCCTGTTTTCCCTATCGGAGTAGGCTCCAACCTGATCGTGCGCGACGGCGGCCTGCGGGCGGTTGTCATCCGCCTTGGCCGGGGCTTCAACGGCATCGCCATCGAGGGCGACACCGTCACCGCAGGCGCCGCCGCCCTTGACGCCCATGTCGCCCGCAAGGCCGCGGAAGCCGGATATGACCTCACCTTCCTGCGCACCATCCCCGGCAGCATCGGCGGCGCCGTGCGCATGAACGCCGGCTGCTACGGCCACTATGTCGCTGATTTTCTGCAAGAAATCCGCATCATTACCCGAGACGGGAACACCCAAACCCTGCCCGCATCCGCCCTCAACCTCCGCTACCGCCAGTCCGACCTGCCGCAAGGCGCGATCATCCTTTCGGCCAGCTTCCGTGCGCCCCACGGCGACCCCGCCGCCCTGGCCGCAAGGATGCAAGACCAGATCGCCAAGCGCGACGCCACTCAGCCCACCAGGGATAGATCGGCGGGCAGCACCTTCCGCAACCCATTGGGTCGCAGCTCCACCGGGCAGGCGGACGACACCCATGAATTGAAGGCCTGGAAGGTCATCGAAGAGGCCGGGATGCGCGGCGCCACCCTTGGCGGGGCGCAGATGTCGCCCAAGCACGCGAACTTCCTGATCAACACCGGCACAGCGACGGCGGCCGATCTCGAGGACCTGGGCGAGGAAGTGCGAAAAAAGGTTTTCCAAATCAGGGGGATCACGTTAGAGTGGGAAATCATGCGGGTCGGAGAACGCGCGGACAAATAAAGGGGCAAAAGCCCCGTGAGGCAGTAAATGGCGGCGGGATCGGGCAGATTTCCCCGCGTGGCGGTTCTGAAAGGCGGCATGTCCGCGGAGCGGGAGGTTTCTCTCGTTTCCGGGCGCGAATGCGCCAAGGCTTTGCGCGACGCAGGGTATACAGAGGTGGTCGAGGTCGATTGCGGCCCCGACCTGCCCGCGCAACTGGCCGAAATCAAACCCGAAATCGTCTTCAATGCGCTGCACGGCCGCTGGGGCGAGGATGGCTGTGTCCAGGGCATTCTGGAATGGCTGCGCATCCCCTATACGCATTCCGGTGTGCTGGCCTCGGCGCTGGCGATGGACAAGGCGAAGGCGAAAGAGGTCTATGCCGCCGCCGGCCTTCCCATCGTTCAAAGCCGTCTGGCCAGCCGCGAAGAGGTGCAGGCGGGCCACGTCCTGCCGCCGCCCTATGTGGTGAAGCCGAACAACGAAGGCTCCTCCGTCGGTGTCTACATGGTGCGCGCGGGCGATAACGCTCCTCGCCTGGCCGAGACCATGCCCGAAGTGGTGATGGTGGAAACCTATGCCCCCGGGCGCGAATTTTCCGCGACAGTGATGGGCGACCGCACGCTGGGCGTGACCGACATCATCACCGACGGCTGGTACGATTACGACGCGAAATACAAGCCGGGGGGCAGCCGGCATGAACTGCCCGCGAATATCCCCGACGAGGTCACCGCGGCCTGTCTGGACTACGCCTTGCGCGCCCACTTGGCGCTGGGCTGCCGGGGCGTCAGCCGCACCGATTTCCGTTGGGACGAGGCGTGTGGGCTGGCCGGATTGATCCTTCTGGAAACCAACACCCAGCCGGGAATGACGCCCACCTCGCTGGCCCCCGAGCAGGCGGCCTATCATGGTATCTCCTTCGCGCAGCTGTGCGACTGGATGGTAAGGGACGCCTCATGCAACCGCTGACCGCGCCCCGCCGCACCGCCAGCCCGCGCCGCGACCCGGCCCCCAGCCGCTGGGCCTACCGGATGCAAAGGGTGATGCTGACGCCCTATCTGCGCCGCCTGTTGCGGGTCGGCCTGCCGACGCTGGTCGTGCTGTCGGCCTGCGGGCTCTATCTGGCAAACGAGGACCGCCGGGCCGCGATCACCGGCGTCTTTTCCGACCTGCGGGAGAAGTTCGAGAGCCGCCCCGAATTCCGCGTCTCGCTGGCCTCGATCGAGGGCTGCTCGGCCGAACTGGCCGAGGCGGTGCGCGCCAGGCTGGACCTGAACCTGCCGCAATCCAGCTTCGATCTGGATCTGGAGGCGGCGCGGGCACGGATCGAAGAGCTGGATGCGGTGAAATCGGCCGAGTTGCGGGTGCGCTCGGGCGGGGTGCTGCAGGTGCTGGTCACCGAACGCCAGCCCGTCGCCGTCTGGCGCACCGAAGCCGGGCTGACGCTGGTCGACGACACCGGCCACCGCGTCGCCGGCCTGCATGCGCGCACCGACCGACCGGACCTGCCGCTGATCGCGGGCGAGGGGGCAGACGCCGCCACCACCGAGGCGCTGGCGCTGATGGCTGCCGCCGGGCCGCTGACGCCGCGCCTGCGCGGGCTTGTGCGGATGGGCGAACGGCGCTGGGATCTGGTGCTGGACCGCGACCAGCGCATCCTCCTGCCCTCCGACAACCCGGTGCGCGCGCTGGAACGCCTGCTGGCGCTGGACCATGCGCAAGACATCCTGGCGCGCGACCTGATGGCCATCGACCTGCGCAACGACGCCCGCCCGACCCTTCGCCTGACCCCCTTCGCCCTGAACGACCTGCGCCGGTCCCAGGGCATTGACACCGTGGAGACCGACCTGTGACCGACCTCTACCAATCCCAACGCGCCATGCGGAACATGCGCCGGGCTGCAATGCAGCGCGGTGTCATCGCCATTCTCGATGTGGGCACCTCGAAGATCGCCTGCCTGATCCTGCGCTTCGATGGCGAGAACCGCCTGAGCGAGGCCGAGGGCGTCGGCCCGATGGCCGGGCAGTCGCAGTTCCGCATCATCGGGGCGGCCACCACCCGCTCGCGCGGGGTGCGCTTTGGCGAGATCAGCGTGATGAACGAGACCGAGCGCGCCATCCGCACCGCCGTGCAGGCGGCGCAGAAGATGGCGAATGTGCGGGTCGATCACGTCATCGCCAGCTTTTCCGGGGCGGAACCCCGCAGCTACGGCCTGGCGGGGGAATGGGACCTGCAGGACTCGGTCGTCACCGAACAGGACGTGGCCCGCGTGCTCGCCGCCTGCGACGTGCCCGACCTCGGGCCCGGGCGCGAGGTGCTGCATGCCCACCCGGTGAACTTCGCACTGGATCACCGCACCGGCCTTGGCGACCCGCGCGGCCAGCTTGGCCAGCGGCTGGCCTGCGACATGCACCTTCTGTCGGTGGAAGGGGCCGCGATCCAGAACCTGCTTTACTGCATCAAGCGCTGCGATCTGGAACTGGCGGGGATCGCCTCATCGGCCTATGTCTCTGGGATTTCCTCGCTGGTCGAGGACGAGCAGGAACTGGGTGCGGCCTGCATCGATCTGGGCGGCGGCTCGACCGGCCTTTCGGTCTTCATGAAAAAGCACATGATCTATGCCGATTGCGTGCGCATGGGCGGCGATCACGTCACCTCGGACATCGCCAAGGGCCTGCAGATTCCGCTGACCACGGCCGAACGGATCAAGACCCGGCACGGCGGGCTGTTCGCCACCGGCATGGACGACCGCGAGATGATCGAGATCGGCGGCGATTCAGGCGATTGGGAAAAGGACCGCCGGCAGATCAGCCGGACCGAGCTGATCGGCATCATGCGCCCGCGCGTCGAGGAGATACTGGAGGAAACCCGCGCCTGCCTGGACGCGGCCGGGTTCGACCACCTGCCCAGCCAGCAGATCGTGCTGACCGGGGGGGGCAGCCAGCTGCCCGGCCTTGACGGGCTGGCCAGCCGCATTCTGGGCCAGCGGGTCCGGCTTGGTCGGCCCCTGCGCGTGCAGGGCCTGCCGCAGGCCGCCACGGGGGCTGCCTTTGCCAGCGCGGTGGGCCTGTGCCTCTTTGCCGCCCATCCGCAGGACGAATGGTGGGACTTCGAAATTCCGACCGAGCGATATCCCGCAAGGTCGCTGAAAAGGGCCTTCAAATGGTTCAAGGACAACTGGTAACCGCAACATACGGTCAAAGCCGCGAAATCCCGCTGATTGCGGGCCGCAGTCGCCCATATTTTGTGGCGAGTGCATGTTTTTTTCGTGACCTTGGCGGTCGTTGTGGATAGAATCGGGGATAACTAGGGACTCCGGGGCTGGGGACAGGCCTGCGGATGCGGATAAACGCGGCATAAAAAAACGGACAGGCGGAACCAATGGCACTCAATCTGACGATGACGAACCAGCGTGAAGAGCTTAAGCCGCGCATCACCGTGTTCGGTGTGGGCGGCGCCGGCGGCAACGCTGTCAACAACATGATCGAGAAACAACTCGAGGGCGTAGAGTTCGTCGTCGCCAACACCGATGCGCAGGCCTTGCAGCAATCGAAGGCGGGCGCGCGCATCCAGATGGGGGTCAAGGTGACCGAGGGTCTGGGGGCAGGGGCCCGCCCGACGGTCGGCGCCGCCGCCGCCGAGGAAACCATCGAGGAGATCGTCGACCACCTGATGGGCGCGCACATGTGCTTCATCACCGCCGGCATGGGCGGCGGCACCGGCACCGGCGCTGCCCCGATCATCGCCCAGGCGGCGCGTGAAATGGGCATTCTGACGGTCGGCGTGGTGACCAAGCCCTTCCAGTTCGAGGGCAACAAGCGGATGAAGCAGGCCGAGGACGGCATCGACGCGCTGCAGAAGGTCGTCGATACGCTGATCATCATCCCGAACCAGAACCTGTTCCGGCTGGCGAACGAGCGCACCACGTTCACCGAAGCCTTCGCGATGGCCGACGACGTGCTGTATCAGGGCGTCAAGGGCGTGACCGACCTGATGGTGCGGCCCGGCCTGATCAACCTCGACTTCGCCGACGTGCGCGCGGTGATGGACGAGATGGGCAAGGCGATGATGGGCACCGGCGAGGCCTCGGGCGAGGATCGCGCCGTGCAGGCTGCCGAAAAGGCCATCGCCAACCCGCTTCTGGACGAGATCAGCCTGAACGGCGCCAAGGGCGTGCTGATCAACATCACCGGCGGCTACGACCTGACCCTGTTCGAACTGGACGAGGCCGCGAACATCATCCGCGAAAAGGTCGACCCCGAGGCCAATATCATCGTCGGCTCCACGCTGGACACCTCGATGGAGGGCCGGCTGCGGGTCTCGGTCGTCGCAACCGGGATCGATGCATCGGCCCAGGCCAAGCCGGAAGTGCCGGTCACCCGCCGCTCGATGGCGGCACCGCTGGCGCTGCACCCGGCGCCTGCGCCGGAACCGAAGCGCGAGCCCGCGCTGACGGTGTCGGCGATGTCGGCCGCACCGCAGCCGCGGCCCGAACCCGTGCCTGTGATGGAGGCCAGCGAAGAGCCGGATCTGTTCGAAGTCGACGCGCCGGAGTTCGAGGTCGAGCCGGAAGAGATGCTGGAAAACGACGTGCCGGCCCCGGTCTACCGCCCGCAGCCGGCAAACCCGGCCCCGGCCAGGGCCCCGGCGCAATTCGCCAGCGCCCGCCCGGCGCCCGGCTCGATCGAGGACGATGCCGGCGCCTTTGTCGCGCCGCGCCCGCGGTCGCCCGGCCAGCCCTCGGCCGAGGCCCTGGCCCGGCTTCAGGCTGCCGTGACGAAGAACCCGGCGATCACCGCGCAGCGCCCCGCCGCACAGCGCGCCGCCGCGCCGCTGCCACATGCCGAGGCCGAGAGCGCCCCTGCAAAGCCGCGTTTCGGGATCGGCTCGCTGATCAACCGGATGGCCGGGCACCTTGAAGCTGCAAGCGAGCGCGCGCCAGCGCCGACCCGCGCGCAGCCGCCGGTCACGTCGTTCGACGACGAGGAGGACCGCGCCGGCGATGACAACCGGATCGAGATCCCGGCCTTCCTGCGCCGCCAGGCGAACTGAAATCGACTGTCGCGAACTCTTGCGGAAAGACCCGGAAATCCGGGTCTTTTCCTTTTTTATCAAGGGTTTGGAATTGTGACGGTGACTGTCACAAACGGTTGCAAAAGGTGAGTTGAGCAATTGCCTCCGCTTCATTAGTTAAAACGCAACCGATCGGAAGGCCTGCGGGTTGTCCGGCAGTTGAGGCGATAGAGGTCTAGCAAACGTGCAGAACACGTTGAAAGCGGCAGTCAGTTTTTCCGGCGTCGGGCTTCATACCGGTCGTTCGGTGCGCATGATCGTGCGCCCGGCTTCGGCCGATTACGGCATCTGGTTCCGCCGCACCGATATCGTGGGCGACGGCACCGGCCCCGACGCGATGGTGCCGGCGATCTGGTCGGCGGTCACGCCGTCGCGGCTGTGCACCGTGGTCGAAAATGCCGACGGGGTGTCGGTCTCCACCATCGAACACCTGATGGCAGCACTTGCAGGCAGCGCCATCCACAACGCCCTGATCGAGATCGACGGGCCCGAAGTGCCGATCCTCGACGGCTCTGCCGAGCCGTTCGTGGCGCGCTTCATCGCCCGCGGTCTGGTCGAGCAGTCCGCCGACGTGCGGGTGATCCGGGTCCTGAAGTCGGTCGAAGTGCGGGAAGGCGAAGCGGTGGCGCGGCTGGAGCCTTCGGACATGCTGGAGATCGACTTCTCGATCGACTTCTCCGAGGCCGCAATCGGCCGGCAGGAACGCCGGCTGAACATGTCGAATGGAGCTTTCGTGCGCGAACTCAGCGACAGCCGCACCTTCTGCCGCCAGTCCGACGTGGACATGATGCGCGAAAAGGGCCTGGCGCTGGGCGGCACGCTTGACAATGCGGTGGTGTTCGATGGCGACCGCGTGGTCTCTCCCGGTGGCCTGCGCCACTCGGACGAACCGGTGCGCCACAAGATGCTGGACGCTTTGGGCGATCTGGCGCTGGCGGGCGGGCCGCTTCTGGGGCGCTATACCGGCGTGCGTGCCGGCCATGCGCTGACCAACAAGCTGTTGCGCGCGCTGTTCGCCGACCCCGAGGCCTATCGGCTGATCGCCTGTGGCGAGCGTGTCGGCGACAAGCTGCCGGGCGTGGGCGTGCATCGCGGCGACCTGCCGTCGCGCCGCCGCGCGGCCTGAGATCTGGGACCGGAATTCCACACCTTTCAAAGGCCTGTTTCCTGCGACAAAGGCGTTTTGCGCCGCCGAATTTTCTGTGCTAGGACATGGGCAAAGCAGGGGTAGCCGGGCGCTTGCGCGTCACGTCCGCCCGACAAGGATGACAGGTTTTGAGATTGCGCAAGGCAGCAGGCGTGGGATCGGGCGCACGGCAAGTGGCGACAGTGGCGTCTGCATTGGCGCTGGCCCTTGTGCTTTCGGCCTGCGGGGGCGGCACCAAGGATGTGCCGCTGGAGAACTATACCGCTGAAGAGATCTATCGCCAGGGCGAACTGGCGCTGGAGGCTGGCCGCAAACCGGACGAGGCGCTGCGCTTCTTCCAGGAGGTGGAGCGGCTTTACCCCTATACCGAATATGCCAAGCGGGCGCTGATCATGCAGGCCTTCGCCCTGCACAAGTCGAAGAAATACGAAGAGGCGCGGATGGCCGCTCAGCGCTACCTCGATCTCTATCCGGGCGAGGAAGACGCGGCTTACGCACAGTATCTGATGGCGCTCAGCTACTACGACCAGATCGACGATGTCGGCCGCGACCAGGGCCTGACCTTCCTGGCCCTTCAAGGCATGCGCGACGTGATCGAGAAATACCCCGACAGCGAATATGCCCAGTCGGCGATCCTGAAGTTCGACCTCGCCTTCGACCATCTGGCCGGCAAGGAAATGGAGATCGGGCGCTACTACCTCAAGCGCAAGAACTATACGGCGGCGATCAACCGTTTCCGCACCGTGGTGCAGGATTTCCAGACCACCACCCATACCGCCGAGGCGCTGCACCGGCTGGTGGAATGCTACCTGGCGCTTGGCTTCGAGGAAGAGGCGCAGACCGCGGCGGCAATCCTGGGCTACAACTACCAGTCCTCGCCCTTCTATCAGGACAGCTTCAACCTCCTGAAAGGCAGGGGTCTTGCGCCCGAGGCCAAGGGGGACAACTGGCTGTCGCGGATCTATCGCCAGATGATCCGGGGCGAATGGCTGTAGGGGGGATGGGCGTAGCGCCCATCCTGCGGGGCGCCGATGCTGCGTTCGCTTGAAATCCGCGATGTGCTGATCATCGACCGGCTGGCGCTGGAGCTTGGGCCGGGCCTGAACGTGCTGACCGGCGAGACCGGGGCGGGCAAGTCCATCTTGCTCGATTCGCTGGGGTTCGTGCTGGGCTGGCGGGGCCGCTCGGATCTGGTCCGCCAGGGTGCCGAAAAGGGCGAGGTGACGGCGGTCTTCGATCTGGCACCCGATCATGCGGCCCGCGCCGTGCTGGACACAGCCGGAATCGAGATGGACGGCGAGCTGATCCTGCGCCGGCTGACAATGGCCGATGGCCGCAAGACCGCCTTCGTCAACGACCGCCGCGTCGGTGGCGAGGTGCTGCGCGAGCTGTCGGATACCCTGGTGGAGCTGCATGGCCAGCATGACGACCGCGGCCTTTTGAACCCGCGCGGGCACCGGCAGTTGCTGGATGCCTTTGCGGGGCTTGATGCGGGCCCGGTGCGGGCGGCCTGGGCGGCGCAGCGGCAGGCCCGTGATGCGCTGTTCGCGGCAGAGGCGGCGATCGCGCGGGCGAAGACCGAAGAGGACTACCTGCGCCATGCGGTGACCGAGCTGGACAAGCTGAACCCGCAGCCCGGCGAAGACGCCGAGCTGGACGCCCGCCGCCGCCTGATGCAGTCGGCCGCGCGGATCGGCGAGGATATCCAGCGCGCCGGGGCTGCCCTGTCGGACGAGGGTGCCGAGGGGCGGATGCGTGACGCTGCGCGCTGGCTGGAAGGCGTAGCCGACCGGGCCGAGGGGCGGCTGGACGCGCCGCTATCCGCGCTGAACCGCGCAATGATCGAACTGGCCGAGGCACAGGCCGGGGTCGAGGCCTGCCTGGAGGCGCTGGACTTCGACCCGGCCGAGCTGGAAGCCGCGGAAGAGCGGCTTTTCGCCATTCGCGCACTGGCGCGCAAGCATGGCGTTGCACCTGATGATCTCGGCGGTTTCGCCGAAGACCTGCGTGCGCGACTTGCCGCGCTGGATGCGGGCGAGGCCGGGCTTTCGAAGCTGACGCGCGCGGTGGCCGAGGCCGAGTCCGGCTTTGCCGCGGTGGCCGCGGCCCTGACTGGCCAGCGGCAAAAGGCCGCGCGGCGGCTGGATCAGGCGATGGCGCGGGAACTGGCGCCGCTGAAGATGGAGCGCGCGGTGTTTTCCACCGAATTCGCCGCCGGCGAACCTGGGCCGGAGGGGATGGACACCGTCACCTTCACCGTGGTCACCAATCCCGGCGCGCCGGCAGGGGCCTTGAACCGCATCGCTTCGGGCGGCGAGCTTTCGCGCTTTCTGCTGGCGCTGAAGGTGTGTCTGACGGGCCAGCAAAGCGGGCTGACGCTGATCTTCGACGAGATCGACCGCGGGGTAGGGGGCGCCACGGCGGATGCCGTGGGGCGGCGGCTGAAGGCGTTGGCCGATGGTGCGCAGGTGCTGGTGGTGACGCATTCTCCGCAAGTCGCGGCCTTTGGGGCGCGGCACTGGCGGGTGGAAAAGCGGGTGGCCAAGGGCGCAACGCTGTCCACCGTCACACCGCTCGATGCCGGCGAACGGGTCGAGGAAATCGCCCGGATGCTGGCCGGCGACACGGTGACCGAGGCGGCGCGGGCTGCCGCAAGGGCGCTTTTGGGCTGATCTTGCGCCGGGGGCCTGCGTCGGCCAGCCCCCGGACGCGCTCCCGCCCACCCACCCCCCGCGGCCGGGGGCTGGGTGCGCCGTCTCAGCCCGGCGGCACCAGCTTGCCGGGGTTCATCCTCCCCTCCGGGTCCAGCGCGCGTTTCACCGCGCCCATCACCTGCCAGCCCGGCCCGTGTTCGGCCGCCATCAAGGGCAGCTTGCCGAAGCCCACGCCATGCTCGCCGGTGATCGTTCCACCCAGCCGCAGCGCGCGTTCCGCCATTCGTGTCGCCAGCGCCTTTGCCACCGCAGCCTCGGCTGCGTCGCCCTCGCGGATCAACAGGATGGCGTGGAAATTACCATCGCCGACATGGCCCAGAATCGGCCCCGGCACCTGTGAGGCGGCGATGTCGGCGCGGGTTTCCTCCACCGCCTCGGCCAGGGCCGAGATCGGCACGCAGACATCCGTCACCACTGCCTTGCAGCCGGGGCGCGAGGCAAGGATGGCGCGGTAGGCATCGTGTCGCGCCTTCCAAAGCCGGTTGCGGTCTTCCTGCGCGCGCGCCCATTGGAACCCATCGCAGCCGAACTCCGCCGCGATCTCCCGGAATCGCTCGGCCTGCTCGGCAACCCCTGCCGGGCTGCCGTGAAACTCCACCAGCAATTGCGGGCGAAGGGGCAGGTCGGTGCCGGAAAAGGCGTTGCAGGCGGCGACAGTCGCAGCGTCCAGAAACTCGATCCGCGCCATCGGAAGGCCGGTCTGGATGGTGGCGATGACGCAATCCACCGCTTCGGCGATGGTGGCAAAGGCGCAGGCGGCGGCGGACACCGCCTCGGGCTGGCCATGCAGCCGAAGCGTCAGTTCGGTGATCAGGCCAAGCGTGCCTTCGGAGCCGACCATCAGCGCCGTCAGGTCATAGCCGGCCGAGGTCTTCGGTGCGGAAGAGCCGGTCCGGATGATCCGGCCATCGGCCAGCACCACCTCCATCCCCAGCACGTTGTTGCGCATCGTGCCATAGCGCACCGTCGTGGTGCCGGAGGCCCGCGTCGCCGCCATGCCGCCAAGGCTGGCGTTGGCACCGGGATCGACCGGAAAGAACAGGCCGGTAGCGCGCAATTCCTCGTTCAGCGCCTCGCGCGTGAGGCCCGGCTGCACGACGGCCAGCATGTCTTCAGGATAGACCGCCAGGACCTTGTTCATGCGCGCAAAATCCACCGTCACGCCGCCCTGCGGCGCCAGTGCGTGGCCCTCCAGCGAGGTGCCGGCGCCCCAGCCGATCAGCGGGAACCCATGCCGCGCCGACAGCACGGCCAGCCGCGCCACCTCGGCGGTGGTTTCGGGAAAGACCACGGCCCAGGGCGGCGGTGCCGTCACATGGCTTTCACCCTGACCATGCTGGTCCAGCAGCGGGCGGGCGGTCGAGAACCTTTCGCCGAAAAAGGCGCGCAGGTCGGCGGAGGCGGCATCATCGAGCATAGGGCCAGTCTAGGGCTTGCCGGGCCGCGGGAAAAGGCCCGGCGCTGGCCTTTCGGCGCTGCCCATGCAGCTTCACCTTGGTCCAAATACTCAATTGCCGCGCCGGCCGCGAAGGCAGGTGCCAGGGGGCCGGGAAGGGCTGGCAGGCGCGTCCGCTTTGCGCTACAGGGCAGGCATTCCAGATAGGGAGTGCTGCCATGAAAGCCGCCGTCATCACCTTTCCCGGCTCGAACTGCGACCGCGACCTGGCGGTGGCCTTCGAGCGCGCGGGCTTCAAGGTGGCGCGGGTCTGGCACAAGGACAGCGCGCTGCCTGCCGGCACCGATGTGGTGGGCGTGCCGGGCGGCTTTTCCTACGGCGACTACCTGCGCTGCGGCGCCATCGCGGCGCAATCGCCGATCTCGGCGGCGGTCAGGGCGCATGCCGACAAGGGCGGCTACGTCCTGGGCATCTGCAACGGCTTTCAGGTGCTGACCGAGATGGGCCTCTTGCCCGGCGTGCTGATGCGCAATGCAGGGCTGAAATTCCTGTGCCGCACCGTCACGCTGAAAGTGGCGACCGCGGCATCGGCCTTCACCTCGGGCTATGCGCAGGGGCAGCAGCTCCGGATTCCGATCGCGCATCACGACGGCAATTACACCATCGACGCCGAGGGGCTGAAACGGCTGCAGGGCGAGGACCGGGTGGCGTTCAGCTATGCGCAGAACCCCAACGGCGCGATGGGCGACATTGCCGGCGTGCTGTCGGAAAACCGCCGCGTGCTGGGCATGATGCCGCATCCCGAACGCGCGGCCGAACCGCTGCACGGATCGACCGACGGGGCGGCGCTGTTCACCGCGCTGATGGGCGGGATGGCGCTGGCCTGAGGGCGGCTGCCTTGAGACGCCCCGGACTGGGGCATAATCTGCCCGGCATGACCGCCACCACCGATCAATCCCAGACCGACCAGCCGCAGGGGCCTGCCCTGGCGGGTCAAGATCGTCGTGGCGCTGTTGATCCTGCTGGCGGCGGGGTGGTCATCGTGACCAACCGCTGGCTGTCGGACCGTTTTGTCGACACCACGCGCAACCGCGCCGAAGTGCGTCTGGCGCTTTACACCGGCAACCTGGTGTCGGAGTTGCAGCGCACCTCGGTGGTGCCGCTTCTGCTGGCGCGCGACCCTGATCTGCTGAGCGCGCTGAAGGAGGGCAACTTCGCCTCCACCACCACCAAGCTGATCGCGCTGCAATCGGAAATCGCTGTGGCCTCGATCCAGCTTCTGGATGGTGACGGACGCGTCGTGGGGTCCACCAATCGCAACCTGCTGGGGGCGACGCACCGCAGTGCGCCCTCTTTCGTCGATGCGCAGCGGGCCAAGGACACCATCTTTACCGCCGTCAAGCGCGAGGCGGGCGGCTTCGACTTCACCTACTCGCGCGCGCTTCGGGCCGATGGCAAGGTGCTGGGGGTCATCGTCGTCTCCGTGGACCTGATGAAATACGAACGCGCATGGGCTGGGTTGCAGGACGCCGTTCTGGTGACCGACAGCGAAGGCACGGTGATCCTGGCGACCGAGCCGGTCTGGCGCGGCCAGCCGATGGCGACGGCACTTGAGGCGCGCGATCCGCCCTCGGCGATCCAGCGCGCGTTGCAGGCCACCACCGACTGGGCGCAGAACCCGCCCGACGCCTATGTGCGTGGCGAGGCGGTGATGCGGACCGAAGCACGGGTGCCCTTCCGCGGCTGGCGCATCTTCACTTTCACCGCCTACGATTCGGTGCGCGAAAGGGTCAACGGCATCCTGGCGCTGGAGATCATGGGCTTTGCCATCCTGATGGCGATCACCTTCTATGTCCTCAGCCGCCGGGCCTGGTCGCGGTCGGTCAGCCTGCAGCGGGAATCGGCGGAGTTGCGGATGCTGAACGCCCGCCTGCAGCGCGCCATCGCCGAGCGCGAGAAGGTGCAAAAGGACCTGGCGGTGGCCGAACAGACGCTGGTGCAGTCGTCGAAACTGGCTGCTCTGGGCGAAATGTCGGCCGCCGTTTCGCATGAGCTGAACCAGCCGCTGGCGGCGATGAAGACCTATCTGGCCGGTGCACGCCTGCTGTTGCAGCGCAAGCGCCCGGACGAGGCGTTGAGCAGTTTCCAGCGCATCGACGACCTGATCGAGCGCATGGGCGCGATCACCCGGCAGTTGAAGTCCTACGCGAGGAAGGGTGGCGAAGCCTTTGAATCGGTTGACCTGCGTGCCTGCATCTCTTCGGCGCTGTCGATGATGGAGCCGCAGCTGAAGGCCCGCGTCGTCAAGATCAGCCGCGCGCTGCCACGGCAGGCGGTGCTGGTGATGGCCGACAGGATCCGGCTGGAACAGGTGATCATCAACCTTTTGCGCAATGCGCTGGATGCAACCAAGGACACACCCTCGCCGCAGATCGACATCCTTCTTGCGGCGGGCGAGACTGCTATTCTGACGGTGCGCGACAATGGCCACGGGATCGAGGATCTCGATAATCTCTTCGCGCCTTTCTACACCACCAAGAAACCGGGCGAGGGCGTGGGGCTGGGGCTGGCGATCTCTTCGGGGATCGTGGCCGATCTGGGCGGCCGTCTGACCGCCCGCAATGCCGAGGAGGGGGGCGCGGTGTTCGAAGTCCAGCTGCCCATCCTTGGAAAAGAGCAGGAAGCAGCAGAATGAAAAAGAGGCGCGCATGGCACGGGCAATGAAAGTGGCGATCGTGGATGACGAGGCAGACATGCGGGCCTCGATCAGCCAGTGGCTGGCGCTGAGCGGGTTCGACACCGAAACCTTCGCCAGCGCCGAGGATGCGCTAAAGGCGATCGGGCCGGAATTTCAAGGTGTCGTGGTCAGCGACATCAAGATGCCGGGCATGGATGGCATGTCCTTTCTGAAACGGCTGATGAGCCAGGATTCCGGCCTGCCGGTGATCATGATCACCGGCCACGGCGACGTGCCGATGGCGGTGGAGGCGATGCGCGTCGGTGCCTTCGACTTTCTGGAAAAGCCGTTCAATCCCGACCGGATGACCGAACTGGCCAAGAAGGCCACGCAGGTCCGGCGGATGACGCTGGACAACCGGGCGCTGCGCCGCGAATTGTCGGACGGCACGACCATCATGAAAAAGCTGGTCGGGTCGTCGCCGGCGATGGACCGGCTGCGCGAGGATATCCTTGATCTGGGCCAGGCCGACAGCCATGTGCTGATCGACGGCGAAACCGGCACCGGAAAGACGCTTGTCGCCCATGCGCTGCATGCCGTTGGGCCGCGGGCGTCGAAGAAATTCGTCACCATTTCCTGCGCCGCCTGGGCCGAGGACCAGCTGGCCGCACGGCTGTTCGGGCCGGCCGAGGATGGCACCATCCCGCTGGTCGAAGAGGCGCGCGGCGGAACGCTTTGCCTGGAAGACATCGAATCGCTCAGCCAATCGCTGCAGGCCCGGCTTCTGGCCTTCATCAACGAACAGGGCTTGCCCCCGGAAACCCGCATCATCGCGATCTGCAACCAGCACGCGCCCGACATGACGCTGGAACAGACGCTGCGCCAGGATCTGTTCTATCGCCTCGGCGCGATGACCATCGTGTTGCCGCCCCTGCGGGCGCGGGGCGAGGATATCTTGCAGCTTTTCACCCGCCTTTCCGAGCAATTCGCCGAGGAATACGGCTGCGACGCGCCGCAGGTGACCGCGCAAGAGGCGGCGCAACTGTTGCAGGCGCCCTGGCCCGGCAACGTGCGCCAACTGGTCAACATCGCTGAACGCGCGGTGCTGCAGAACCGCCGCGGGTCGGGCTCGATCGCCAGCTGCTGATGGCCGATAACGAAGCCTCTGGCCCGGCGCTGACCACCGAGGGCAAGCCGCTGAAGGATTATGTCGAGGCCTTCGAGCGGATGCTGATCGACAACACCATGCGCCGCCACAAGGGCAGCATCGTCGCGGTGATGGAGGAGTTGTGCCTGCCGCGCCGCACGCTGAACGAAAAGATGGCCAAGTATGGCTTGCAGCGGTCGGACTACGTTTGACCATGGGCCCGCATCCGCGCCTGATTGCGGCGGTGGCCGTGGCTCTGCCCAGCCCGGCAATGGCCGAATGCCTGTCGCCGTACTGCTATGCCGGGCTTGAGGCGCTGATCGCGTCGGTTCTGATCTATGGGCTGCTGGCGCTGGTGCTGCTGGTGATGCTGGCGCGGCGCAAATGGCGCCGGGCCGGCGGGGTATTGCTGGCGGTGGCGCTGGTGCTGGCGGTGGGGGTGCCGCTGGTCTCGCAGGGCTGGCGGGCGTGGAAGTTGTACGCGATGGAGTGGCGTGAGGTGCTGGGCACATTGCCCGACATCGACACACGGGTGCCCTTGCTGATCGCCCAGCAAACCCAATGCGACTACGGCGCCTGCATGTCGGTGCTGGCCGGTGCCGGGGCAAGGGGTGTCACTGTCTTGCCGCCAGCGGTTCTGGAGGGTCTGGATCTGTCGCAACCGATTGATCTGGCACAGGTTCCGCTAGAGCATTGGGCGATTACCTCGGGTTCCAGCACGACAAAAAGGGTGCTTTCCGCCGAAGACCGGCAAGCGGTGGTGGCCCGGATCGACTATGTCATCATCACCGCCAGCCCGTTCTACTTGTCTCGCCCCGGCCCGGTCGAGGCGGCGCTGGTCCTGAACCCCGGCTTTTCCGGTCTGGGCAGTGGTGAGATCCTGCGCCTCGGCATGGCCCCCCTGCCGTCCACCGGCCGGCTGTCGGTCGCCGATCTGCAGTTTGATCTGGCGGACCTGTGGCTGGCAGACCAGGCGCTGGGCCTGCCCCTGGCACCGCTCAATTGGCGATCGTCGGGAAACACCAACCCCGGTGCCGAAGCTGCCGCGCAGGCGCTGTGCCCGCTATCTGACGGCGCGCCCGACTGGGGCTGCCTGAATGCGTTGCAATAGCCCGTTCTCCGGCGCGCCCGCCATTGTGACATTTCAATGAAATTGGTCATTGCTCTTGACCGGCCTTTGCCGCTAGGGTCGCGCGGCGCAGGACACCCTGCCACAGGAATTCTCTCCCCCCGATTGCCAGGTGCCATGTGCCGGCCCGTTCGCAGGGGAGCCGGATCGGCCGCAAGGCTGTGCACATTGCCTGCAAGTCCATGGATTTTCAGGCTTTTAAAGGCGGAAGGCCCGCAAGGCTTTCCTGAAGTGAACCGCGATGAGGCGCGCAACATCAACGGCAACAGGTGAGGTCTGCCCCTTGGGCAGGGCCCGTCCTGCCGCTGCGCGAGCCCCCGCCCTGACAAGCCGCCCTGATCTTCATGCCCTCCCGTCCGGTCCGCCGGGCGGGTCCATGCGCTTGGGGCGCAATGGAAAAACATGCCCAAGAAAATGCTTATCGACGCCACACATGCGGAAGAAACCCGCGTTGTCGTGGTGGACGGAAACAAGGTCGAAGAATTCGACTTCGAGACCGTAAACAAGCGCCAGCTGGCCGGAAACATCTACCTGGCCAAGGTGACGCGGGTCGAACCCTCGCTGCAGGCGGCCTTTGTCGACTATGGCGGCAACCGGCACGGCTTTCTGGCCTTTGCCGAAATCCACCCGGATTACTACCAGATCCCGGTCGCGGATCGCAAAGCGCTGCTGGAAGAAGAGCGCGCCTTCGCCCGCGAGGAAGAGGAAGAGGAAAACCACCGCCAGCGCCGCCGCCCCAAGTCGCGCGGCAAGCCGAAGGCCGAAGCGGCTGTTGATGCCGATGCGGTGGTTACCGGGCCTTCGGGCATGGATGTCGTCGATCTGGACGAGGACGGCGACACCGAGGCCGAGGCGACGGATGCTGCGCCCGAGACCGCAGCCGAGACCGCAGCCGAGCCGAATGGCAATGGCGAAGAACCCTACCGCGCGATGGACCACGCCTCGGACACCGATGACGAGATCGAATCGATTGCCGAAGAGGATGTGGCCGAGGAAATCAGCCAGCCCCGCCGAGCCCCCCGTGCGCGCCGCTACAAGATTCAGGAAGTCGTCAAGGTGCGCCAGATCATGCTGGTGCAGGTCGTCAAGGAAGAGCGCGGCAACAAGGGTGCGGCGCTGACCACCTATCTGTCGCTGGCCGGCCGCTATTGCGTGCTGATGCCCAACACCGCGCGCGGCGGCGGCATCTCCCGCAAGATCACCCAGGCCGTCGACCGCAAGAAGCTGAAGGAAATCGCCGGCGAGATGGAGGTGCCGGAAGGTGCCGGCCTGATCATCCGCACCGCCGGCGCCAAGCGCACCAAGGCTGAAATCAAGCGCGACTACGAATACCTGATGCGGCTGTGGGAACAGATCCGCGAGCTGACGCTGAAATCCATCGCGCCGGCCAAGATCTATGAAGAGGGCGACCTGATCAAACGCTCGATCCGCGATCTCTACAGCCGCGAGATCGACGAGGTTCTGGTCGAAGGCGAAGGCGGCTACCGCACCGCAAAGGACTTCATGCGGATGATCATGCCCAGCCACGCCAAGCAGGTGAAGCGGTATGAGGACTCGACTCCCCTGTTTGCCCGCCATCAGGTCGAGGGCTATCTGGGCGGCATGTTCAACCCGGTGGTGCAGCTGAAATCCGGTGGCTACATCGTGATCGGCGTGACCGAGGCGCTGGTGGCGATCGACGTCAACTCCGGCCGCGCCACCAAGGAAGGCTCGATCGAAGAGACCGCGCTGAAGACCAACCTTGAAGCTTCCGAGGAAATCAGCCGCCAGCTGCGCCTGCGCGACCTGGCCGGCCTGATCGTCATCGACTTCATCGACATGGAGGAACGGCGCAACAACCTTTCGGTCGAAAAGCGGCTGAAGGACAAGCTGAAGACCGACCGCGCCCGCATCCAGATCGGCCGCATCTCGGGCTTTGGCCTGTTGGAGATGAGCCGCCAGCGTCTGCGCCCCGGCATGCTGGAATCGACCACCCAGCCTTGCCCGCATTGCCACGGCACCGGGCTGATCCGCTCTGACGACAGCATGGCGCTGCAGGTCCTGCGCGCGCTGGAAGAAGAGGGCACGCGCAAGCGCAGCAAGGAAGTGCTGCTGAAGGCGCCGGTCGGGATCATCAACTACCTGATCAACTACAAGCGCGAACATATCGCGCTGATCGAGGCGCGCTACGGCATGGCGGTGCGGCTTGAGGCTGATCCGATGATGATCTCGCCCGATTACGCGATCGAGAAGTTCAAGACCGCCACCCGTGTGGTGCCGGAGCCGTCTGCGGTGATTTCCGGCCATGCCGGGCTGATGGGCGCGCCGGTGGACGAGGACGAGGACCTGGCCGATGATCTCGTCGAAGACGAGGAAGAGGCCGAGGACGAGTCCACCGCGACCGACGCTCCCGAAGGCGCGCGTGGCGACGGCAACGGCAACGGCGAAGGCGGCAAGAAAAAGCGCCGCCGGCGTCGGCGTCGGCGGGGCGGCAACCGTGAGGGCGGCGCCGAGGGTGGTGCCGAAGGGGCAGAGGCGGAAGACCAGTCCGACGATGCTGCCGAGGATGCCGCTGAGGCGGGGGCCGGCGCTTCAGCGACCGAACCGCTGCACGGGGCAGATGCCGCGCCCGCGCCGAAAAAGCGCACCCGCGCGCCGCGCAAGCCCAAGGCCGAGGCCGAGACCATGGCGCAAGCGCCTGCGGTGACGGCTGAAGCGGCCGCTCCCGCAGCCAAGAAGGCCCCGGCGCGGAAGGCGGCCGCAAAGGCCCCCGCCAGGGAGGCTCTGGCAGAAACGGTTCCGGCAGAAACGACGGGGGAAGTGCCGAAAAAGCGCAGCCGCGCGCCGCGCAAGCCGAAGGCCGAGGCGGTGGCTCTGCCCCGCTCATGACCGATCCGGGCGAGGTCAAGGCGCCCGCCGCCGGGTTGCATGTCGATCCCGAGGACCCGACCCCGGTCGCCCCGCCGATGCCGGCGCTTCAGGCCGATCCGGGCGACGCACCCGCGGCCGGAACCGCGCTGATGCCCGACCCGGTGGAAGACGACGCCGGCGCGCCGAAACCGCGCCGCAAGGGCTGGTGGTCGAAGAAGTGATGCGCGAAGGGGGGCCACGGCCCCCCTTTTCTTCTTCTGCCCGGTCGAGGTCGGCCATTGGGTGCGAGCAGTTTGGTTCGGAGTCTGAAACGACGGGCAGATCAGGGGCCGTCTGGCCAGGACGATGGATGGTGTTCGCAGATGACCGTTTTGCAGACCAAGCGGCTGACCCTCCGCGCGTGCAGACCGAGTGACCGCGCGGACTTTATCGGCCTTGAGCGTGATCCGGAGGTCATGCGCTTTCTGAACGGCGGACATGCCGTCGACCAGGAGCAGGGCGACCCGAACGCGACCTTCCTGATGCCCAGAGGAACAGAGCCCCACGTCTGGACGGCGCGTCGGACAGCCAGTGATGCCTTCGTAGGCTGGTTCTGTCTTTGGCCCGAGACTGAGGGTGGCCGAACTTGGATACCGCCTGCGCCGGGAGGATTGGGGTCAGGGGCTGGCCTCGGAAGGGGCTTCGGCTTTGGTCAACTGGGGTTTTGGAAGCGGGCTCTATGACAGGGTCTTTGCAAGCACGATGGCGGTGAACCACGCATCGTGCGGCGAGATGGAAAAGATCGGTGTGACGTATGCGCGCGCCGTCCACGTCGACTGGCCGGGTCGAGTTGCAGGCAGCGAGGAGGGCGAAGTCAGTACGAAATGCTGCGCTCAAGGTGGAACGGCAACTAAGCTTCCGTCAGTGCCGGCTTCCCCGAAAAGCGGTCATTGCGATCTCAGGCGATCTGGCAGTGCCGCGCAACCCGGATCAGATACAGGTCCACCGCCCCATCCTTGCGGGCCTCCAGCACCTCATGCCCGGCCTCAGCGCAGAAATGCGGCAGGTCGACCGCCGCCATTGCGTCCGTGGCGCGCACGCATAGCACTTGACCCGCGGCCATCGCCGCCAGCCGTTTGCGCGCCCGCAGGACGGGAAGGGGGCACAAAAGCCCCTCGCAGTCGATCTCCTGATCCCAGTCGGCCATGCCGCCTCTTACCCGCAGGCACAGCATGTGACAATCCGATCCCGCCGATGTGACCAGCCGCGCCCGATTGTCCCGGTGACGCGCCCGCACCCGCGCGCTAAGACAGGCGGGAAGGGGACCATATGTTCGACAGCTCCATCCTTGACGCAGGCCTTGCGCTTGCCACGCTTCTGGCGCTGGCCGGGGGGTTGCTGTCGTTCGTTTCGCCCTGCGTCCTGCCGGTGGTGCCGCCCTACCTCGCCTACATGTCCGGGATCTCGATGTCCGAGATGACCGGCCCGACCGAGGCCCGCCGCCGCGTCATCCTGCCCGCCGTCTTCTTCGTCCTGGGCCTGTCGACCATCTTCCTGCTGCTGGGCTTTGCCGCCTCGGCCCTCGGTATCTTCTTCCTGACCAATCAGGAGGTCTTCAACCGCGTTGCCGGCGCCATCGTCATCGTCTTCGGCCTGCATTTCCTTGGCGTCTTCCGCATCCCCTTTCTGATGCGCGAAGCGCGTCTCGACGCCGGCGACCAGGGCGGAAGCGCGCTGGGTGCCTTTGTCCTCGGCCTGGCCTTCGCCGCCGGCTGGACGCCCTGCAACGGCCCGATCCTGTCGGGCATCCTGACCATGGCCGCGCGCGAGGCCGACGTCAGCCGCGGCCTTTACCTGATGGCGGTCTATTCCATCGGCCTCGGCCTGCCGTTCCTTCTGTCCGCCATCTTCATCGGCCGCGCGGTCGGCCTGATGAAACGGCTGCGCCCGCACATGCGCAAGATCGAGATGGCGATGGGCGCGCTGCTGATCGTCGTGGGCGTGCTGCTGTTCACTTCGTCGTTCTCGATGGTCTCGGGCTGGATGCTGGACCAGATGGAGCGGTTCGGCATTCCGCTTCTGGGCTGATCTCCCCTTATTTCCGCCCGACTTTCGGGTAATGTTCCCGCCAAGGATGGGGCCATGAAGATCGACCCGACTCTCCAGCGCCAGCCCGACGCTGCGGCGAAGCCGTTTCGCCGCCGGGTGTTCTATATCCCCGGCTACGACCCGTTCCACCCCCGCCGCTACCGCGAGCTTTTCCGCAAGGAGGGCACCGAGCAGGCGAGGATCAGCGGGTATTCTCTTGATCTGAAGCCAAAAACCACCAAGGGCCCCTACGGCTGGCACGCCGCCGCCACCATCGACGGCCAGACCGCCGAGGCGGATGTCGAGGTGCTGGTCTGGTCCGACCTCGTGAAGCGGTCGATGTCGAACTCGATCCCCGCGACCTATCTGCAACTTGTCCGCACCGCCTGGGCCTATATCGGCTCGGGGGCGCTGTTCCGGCTGATGCGGCTGCGCAAGGGGCCGATGATCGCCGCCCTTTACCCGATCGTCTTCCTGATCGCTCAGCTCTTGATCAGCGCCGTGATCGGGTGGGGGCTGGGCGCCATTGCGGCACATCATGCGCATTGGTCGCTTGGCCTTGCCGTCTTCGCCTTGACCGTCGCGGCAGGCCTGCGCTGGTTTCGCAGCAAGGATCACAAGGTTTTCGCCTATTATCTGATGCACGACTACGCTTTTTCGGCGCAATCGGGTGGTGCCAACCCGCCCGAACTGGAAGCCCGGATGGCCGAGTTCCGCGCCAGCATCCGCGCCGCGATGGGTGAGGATTTCGACGAAGTGCTGGTCGTCGGCCATTCCTCGGGCGCGCATCTGGGCATTTCGATCCTGGCCGACATGCTTCGCGAAGGTCTGCCCGCCAACCGCCCCGCCCTGGGCTTCTTGTCCCTCGGCCAGGTCGTGCCGATGGTCAGCTTCCTGCCGAAGGCGCAGCGGTTGCGTGCCGACCTGGCCTTCCTCTCGGTCCGGGACGAGATCACCTGGGTCGATGTCACTGCCCCCGGCGATGGCTGCGCTTTCGCGCTGTGCGATCCGGTTGCCGTCACCGGCGTCGCGCTGCCGGATCAGAAATGGCCGCTGGTGGTCTCGGCCGCCTTCACGCAGACGCTGTCTGCGCAGAGATGGCAGGAACTGAAGCGCCGCTACTTCCGGCTGCATTTCCAGTATCTTTGTGCTTTCGACCGGCCTGGTGACTACGATTACTTCCAGATCACCGCCGGCCCGCAAAGCCTCGGCGAGCGTTACAGGAACCGCGCCCCGTCAAGAAGCCGCATCACCCGCGCGGTCAACCGCCATACAAGCACCGCATGACCGGCTGCCCGATCCTCCCGCCAAAACCCGCGCCGCGCCCGGACCGCGTGTCGCTGCTGGCCTATCTGCGGCTGTTCCGGCGCGATATCCTGTCAGCGCAGCCCGCCCGGCTGTACCGCGCCTGGATGGCCGAATTCCGCACCCCGTTCTTCCGCAGCTACATGATCAATGATCCGGAACTGGTTGATCTTGTGCTGAAAGGGCGACCCGCCGATTTCCCCAAATCGAACCGGATCCGTGAAGGGCTGAACCCTCTTCTGGGCAATTCGGTCTTTGTCACCAATGGCGAAGTCTGGAAACGCCAGCGCCGCATCATCGACCCCGCCTTTGAAGGGGGTCGGCTGAAAGACACCTATCCGGCCATGCTTGCGGCCACGCAATCCGCCGTGGCCCGGATGACGGAAGGCGAGGTCGAGGTCGAAGAGGCGATGAGCCATGCCGCTGCGGATGTGATCTTTCGCACCCTGTTCTCGATCCCGATCGAGAACGAGGTGGCCACCCGCGTGTTCCGGGAGTTTCGCGCCTATCAGCGCACCCAGCCGATCCTGAACCTCGCCGCCTTCCTGCCCCTGCCGCGCTGGTTTCCCCGCCTGCACCGCCGCGCCACGACCGCCTCGGCCAAGGTGATCCGGGGCCTCATCACCCAGTTGACCGAGGCCCGCGCGGCAGAGATCCGGGCCGGCACGGCGCCGGACGACCTGGCGACCAAGATCATGACCACGGCCGATCCGCTGACGGGGGAGTGCTTTGCGTCCGCCGAGATGGTCGACCAGGTGGCGATCTTCTTCCTGGCGGGGCATGAGACCAGCGCCTCCGCCCTGGCCTGGGCGCTGTATCTGCTGGCGCTTTCTCCCGACACACAGGACCGCGTCGCCGCCGAAGCCGCGAACCTGCCGGACAACCCAGCCTTTTCAGATATTTCCCGACTGAAGTTCACCCGCGACGTGTTCCGCGAGACGCTGCGCCTGTACCCGCCCGTGCCGATGATGGTGCGCGAGAATACCTGCCCCGAGGCGTTCCGCGGTCGCAAAGTCACCCCTGGCGCGCAGGTCGTCCTCAGCCCGTGGCACCAGCACCGGCATGAGCGGCTCTGGGCCAACCCCGACGCCTTCGACCCCGACCGCTGGCAGACGGCCGAGGGGCGCGAATCCTCAAGGCAGGCCTACATGCCGTTTTCGGCCGGTCCGCGTGTCTGCACCGGTGCCGGTTTTGCGATGGTCGAAGGCCCGCTTCTGCTGGCGCTGCTGGTCCGGGCGTTCCGCTTCGGGCGCATCGCTGGCAAGGACCCGATCCCCGTCGCGCATCTGACCGTTCGTGCGAAAGACGGCATAGCCCTGACCGTCAGCCGCCGCCGGTCGGCGGCCAGGGGCGCGGGACCGGCGTAGGATGGGGCGTTCGGTGCCGGGTTTCCGCCCGGCGTAGTTGACCCATCGCGCCGAAAGGTAGGTCAGCCGATCTCGATGCGGTAGCTTTCGATCACCGTATTGGCCAGCAGCTTTTCGCACATCGCCTTGACCTCGGCCTCGGCCGCCGCCTTGTCGGTGGCGGCCAGATCCAGTTCGATCACCTTGCCCTGCCGTACGCCATTCACGCCCTGAAAGCCCAGGGTTCCCAAGGCATGCCGGATCGCCTCGCCCTGCGGGTCCAGCACTCCGGTCTTCAGCATGACGGTGACGCGGGCTTTCATCGAGGGGCCTCCAGCAGCAAGGGTGCCGCCCCCATAGCGCCGGGGGCGGACAGGGGCAAGGTCAGTTGATCAGTGTCGGCTTCGTCGTATGCGTCACGTTCGAGGGCAGAACCCCCAGCCGCCGTGCCAGTTCGGTATAGGAATCGGCCAGAGGCGCCGGATCGGGGACCGATCCGTCCGGCCGCTCGGGCTGGCGCAAGTCCCACAGCCGGCAGCTGTCGGGAGAGATCTCGTCCGCCACGATCAGGCGCATGAAGTCGCCCTCCCATATCCGGCCGACTTCGATCCTGAAGTCCGCCAGCCGGACGCCCACGCCCATCATCACGCCCGACAGGAAATCGTTGACCCGCAGCGCCAGCGCGACGATGTCGTCGAGGTCCTGCTGGTTGGCCCAGCCGAAGGCGACGATGTGCTCTTCGGAGACCAGCGGCGTGCCCAGCTTGTCGTCCTTGAAGTAGTATTCCACGATCGGGCGCGGCAGCGGCGTGCCTTCGGGAATGCCCAGCCGCTGCGAGATGTCGCCGGCGGCGAAATTGCGCACCACGACCTCAAGCGGGATGATCTCGACCATCCGCACCAGTTGTTCGCGCATGTTGATGCGGCGGATGAAATGGGTGGGCACGCCGATGGCGTTCAGCCCGGCCATGAAGAACTCGCTCAGCCGGTTGTTCAAGACACCCTTGCCGTCCACCGTCACCGGAGCCGGATCGACCGGCGTCGGCGTGCCATCGTCCTTGAAATACTGGATCAGGGTGCCGGGTTCGGGGCCTTCGTACAGGATCTTGGCCTTGCCCTCGTACACCTTCTTGCGCCGTGCCATGAACTCTCCGATGCGAATGGCAAAACGGGGCGGCGACGCCACCCCCTTCTTTGGTCCGGGCTATAGTGCAAGGGGCGGGCAGTCGCAAGGTGGGCAGGGTCCGGACAACGGTGCCGGCTGCGGTCTTTGGGCTTGCAGCGCGCGCCCGCGATGGGCATATGACGTCATACCAACCGATCTTCTTTCCCGGGGAGCGCCATGACCACCTTTGATGATCGCGAGAATGCCTTCGAGTCCAAGTTCGCCCATGACAGCGAAATGCAGTTCAAGGCCGAAGCGCGCCGCAACAAGCTCTTGGGCCTGTGGGCGGCGGACCTGATGGGCAAGTCGGGCGAGGCCGCGGCGGACTATGCGATCGAGGTCGTCACGGCCGACTTCGAAGAAGCGGGAATCGAGGATGTGGTCCGCAAGGTTGCCGCCGATCTGGCAGGCAAGGCCAGCGCCGACGAGATCCGCGCCAAGATGGCCGAGCTTTTGCCGCTGGCCAAGGCCCAGTTGATGCAAGAAATCTGAGCCGGATCGCCGGCAAGAAAAAGGCCGCGCCCCGCACGGGATGCGCGGCTTTTTCATGACTTGGTGGCAGGCGGCGCGGCCGCGTTAACCGGGTTTCCACAGGCTTGCGCTTACCCCTGTGCCCTGACGGGCGAAGGGCGAAGAGGGCATGGCAGGTCGGTGGCCAAGGGCGATTGCGGGGGCAGGGCAACGGGACGAAGGGCCGGGTTTGCGCCTGCGCCGGGCCATGGTGATGGTGCTGGCCACGGCTGGGTTCTGCGCGCTGCTATGGCACCGGCTGCAAGGATTGGACATTGCGGCCGTGCTGCAGGCACTCGGCCGGATCGGGCCCATGTCCTGGCTGGCGGCCGGGGCTGCCACCTGTGCCAGCTTCTGGGCCGTCGGGCGCCATGACGATACCGCGCACCGGCACCTCGGCACCGGGGTCCCGGCCGGACAGGCGCGAAGGGCCGGGTTCTGCGGCATCGCCCTGTCGCAACTTCTGGGTCTGGGTGTGGTTACCGGCGCGCTGGTGCGCTGGCGGATGCTGCCCTCGCTGACCCTGCTGCAGGCGGGGCGGGTGACGCTGGCAGTCTCGGCGCTGTTTCTGGGCGGCTGGGCGATCGTGACAGCGGCGGCGATACTTGTTCTGGACGGTCCGTTTCCCGGCGCGGCCCGGGCCGGGCTGGCGGCAGGCGGGCTGGCCGCATTGGGGGCGCTGGTGCCGCGCCTCGGCCTGCGGGGCTGGCCCAACCTTTTCACGCTGGGCCGGATGGTCGGCCTTGCCGCGCTGGATTGCCTGGCCGCCGGGCTGGCGCTGTGGCTCCTGTGGCCCGAGACGATGCCCTTGGCGGCGCTGCTGCCTGCCTTTCTGCTGGCGCTGGGGGCGGGCCTGCTGTCCGGCACGCCCGGTGGGATCGGCGCCTTCGAGGTGGCGCTGCTGGCACTGCTGCCCGGTCAGGACGAAGCGGCGCTGATGGCCGGGGTTCTGGCCTGGCGCGGGGTCTACTACCTGGCCCCGGCGCTGTTTGCGGCGCTGGCCGTGTTGCGCGGTCCGCGGGCGGCACGGCGCGCCGACGTGGCGGCTGCGGTGCCGGCGGTGGCGGCTTTCCCCGAGGCCGGGCTGATGCGACAGGGCGTCTTTCAGCCGCTGGTCGCGGGCGGGACGCTGTTCGCCGCCGCGCGCACAGCGCACGCGCTGGTCGTCCTGCGCGAGCCTCTGGCGGGCGGGGCCAGGCCCGCCGACCTGCGGGCGCTGACGGCCCGCGCGGCGCGCGAGGCGCGGGCGGGCGTGGTCTACAAAGCGCCACCCCGCCTTGCCGCCGTGGCGCGGCGGGCGGGGCTGGCCGTGCTGCCGCTGGCGCGCGAGGCCTGGCTGACACCGGCCACCTTCGCACTGGAAACCCCGGCCCGCGCGCATCTGCGGCGCAAGCTGCGCAAGGCGGCGCAGGCCGATGTTGCAGCCCGGTGCGAGGCGCTTTCCCTGTCCGAGATTGCCCGGCTGAATGCCGACTGGGTGGCCGCGAGGGGCGGCGAGCAGGGCTTTTCCATGGGCCGGTTCGAACCCGACTATCTGGCGGGCCAGCGCCTCTACGTTGCGCGCAAGGGGCTGCGGCCGGTGGGCTTCGCCAGCTTTCACTCCGGCGCCGCCGGCTGGTCGCTTGACCTCTTGCGCCCGCATCCCGAAGCGCCGGATGGCACGGCCCATGCGCTGGTGGCCGCGGCGATCGCCGATGCCGCGCGGGCGGGCGTGCGCCGTCTGTCGCTGGCCGCGGCCCCCGAGGTGGCCTTCGCCAGCGGCCCTGGAAGGCGGATGCTGGGCCTGTTGTCCTGCCTTGCGCCGGGCGTGCGGCAGGCGGCCCCCGGCCTGCGCCAGTTCAAGCAGGCCTTCGATCCGCGCTGGGAGCGGCTCTATCTGATCGCTCCCTCGCTCTTTTCCGTCGCGGTTGCCGGCTGGGACATCCGCCGCGCAATCCTGCGCCCGCGCCCGGTTTCTGCGCCCGCCGCCCAAGCGCCGCAGGCTGCGGCCGCCAGCGCGGATGACAACGCAATTGCATCGTCAGCGGGCGCGTGGCAGATGGGGCGTCTGTGACCCAGATCACCGAAAGGGGCTCCGCCATGACCAAGGACGCGCTTACAGGCACCAACCTTTTCAACATGGGCCTCAGCTCTGGCGAGCCGCCGGAGTTCTGGAACGTCGACAAGCCCGACAACATCCGCAGCCTCTACCGCGGCGCGGTAGAGGCCGGGTCCGACATCTTCCTGACCAATACCTTCGGCGGCAACGCCGCCCGGCTCAAGCTGCACAACGCGCAAGGCCGGGTTCGCGAGTTGAACCGGGTGGGCGCGGCGCTGGGCCGCGAGATCGCCGATGCGTCGGGACGGACGGTGGTGGTTGCCGGATCGGTCGGCCCGACGGGCGAGATCTTCGTGCCGATGGGGTCGCTGACGCATGACCTGGCAGTCGAGATCTTTCACGAACAGGCCGAGGGGCTGAAGGACGGCGGGGCGGACGTGCTTTGGGTGGAAACCATCAGCGCCCCCGAGGAATACCGCGCCGCCGCCGAAGCTGCCGCCCGCGCCGGAATGCCCTGGTGCGGCACCATGAGCTTCGACACCGCAGGCCGCACCATGATGGGCGTGACCTCGGCCGCGATGGCCGAGATGGTGGAGAAACTGCCGAACCCGCCGATCGCCTTCGGCGCCAATTGCGGCGTCGGCGCCAGCGACCTGATGCGCACGGTGCTGGGCTTCGTCGCCGCCGGAACCGCGCGCCCGATCATCGCCAAGGGCAACGCGGGCATCCCGAAATACCACGACGGCCACATCCACTATGACGGCACGCCCGACCTGATGGCCGAATATGCCGTGCTGGCGCGCGACGCGGGCGTGCGGATCATCGGCGGCTGCTGCGGCACCATGCCCGAACACCTGACGGCGATGCGCGCCGCGATGGAAAGCCGCCCGAAAGGCCCGCGGCCGACGCTGGAAGACATCAGCGCCAAGCTGGGCGCGTTCTCTTCGGCTTCGGACGGCACCGGCGAGGATGTGGGGCCGAAACGCGAACGGCGTGGTCGCCGGGGGTAGTCGGGGCACCCCAATGCAGCCGGCGCGATGCAAATCTCTTCGAAAGGATTTGCAAGTTCCCTCGAAGGAGTTTGATCCTCTCAGAACAGGCTCAACTGGTTGCCGGTCTTGAAGGGCGGCACAAAAAGATCGCAGCGCAGGGGAGGCATCTGCCCGGCCAGCCCCAACCGCGTGCAAGCCTTGTCAAAGCGTTGCGCGATCAGCCGCGCCCACAGCCCCTCGCCGCGCATCCGCCGCCCCCAGGCCGGGTCATAGTCGCGCCCGCCATGCACGTCGCGCACCCGCGCCATGACCTTGGCAGCGCGGCCCGGCACCGCCTTGGCCAGCCATTCCTGAAACAGCGGCGAGACCTCGCGCGGCAGCCGCAGCATGATCCAGCTGGCAGCCACCGCGCCCGCATCGCGCACGGCTTGAAGCAACGGCTCGATCTCGTGGTCGGTCAGCCCGGGGATCACCGGAGCCAGCATCGCGCGCACCGGAATCCCGGCCTCGGCCAGCCGCCGGATTACCTGCAATCGACGGGCCGGCAGGGCGGCGCGCGGTTCCATCCGCCGCGAAAGCCCGGCATCCAGCGTGGTAACGGAAATGCCCACCCGCAGCAGGCCCTGCACGGCCATCGGCGCCAGAAGGTCGATGTCGCGTTCGATCAGCGTGCCCTTGGTGGTGATCGCAAGCGGGTGGCGGAAATCGGCCAGCACCCCGACCACCTCGCGCATCAGTTTCAGCCGCGCCTCGACCGGCTGGTAGGGGTCGGTATTGGTGCCAAGGGCAATCACTTGCGGCACATAGGTCCTGGCGCGCAACTCGCGGTCCAGCACCGCCGCAATGCCGGGCCGCGCGATCAGCTGCGTCTCGAAGTCCAGCCCTGGCGACAGGTTCAGCCAGGCATGGGTTGGCCGGGCAAAACAATAGATGCAACCATGTTCGCAGCCCCGGTAGGGGTTCACGGACCGATCGAACGGCAAGTCGGGCGACCGGTTGAAGCTCAGTGCCGAACGCGGAACCTCGTTTCGCACTTCGGTGCGCAACAGGCGGTCGTCATGCGCGATGTCCCAGCCGTCATCCGCCGCCTCTGGCCTCAGGGTTTCAAACCGACCGGCGGCGTTGGAAGCAGCACCACGGGCACGCGGCCTTTGTCCGGGCAGAAGGGAGGGTGACGACGACATGGATGAGATATAGAACATAGAGAGAACATCTACCAGCACCTTGCATCATCACCTCCCTTGCTGTCGGCTTTCAATCCGGGCATGTCGCAATCTGAGAAGTGGACGCGCCGCTTTACGCCCATGCACAATAGAGACATCTTTCCTCAGGAGCCGACCGATGGCCGACGACGACGAAATCATCCTGTCCGAACTTTCGGATGACGAGCTTGTCCTGCAGATGCACGACGACCTCTATGACGGTCTGAAGGAAGAGATCGAAGAGGGTGTCAACATCCTCATCGCGCGCGGTTGGACGCCTTATGACACGCTGACCAAGGCGCTTGTCGCAGGCATGACCATCGTCGGGGCCGACTTCCGCGACGGCATCCTGTTCGTGCCCGAAGTGCTGCTGGCCGCCAACGCGATGAAGGCCGGCATGTTCATCCTCAAGCCGCTCTTGGCCGAAACCGGCGCACCGCGCATGGGCAAGATGGTGATCGGCACCGTCAAGGGCGACATCCATGACATCGGCAAGAACCTTGTCGCGATGATGATGGAAGGGGCCGGCTTCGAAGTTCTGGACCTGGGCATCAACAACTCGGTCGAGAAGTATCTTGATGCGCTGGAAAAAGAGCAGCCCGATATCCTGGGCATGTCGGCCCTGCTGACCACGACGATGCCCTATATGAAGGTCGTGATCGACACGATGAAGGAAAAGGGCATGCGCGAGGATTACATCGTGCTGGTCGGCGGCGCGCCGTTGAATGAAGAATTCAGCAAGGCGATCGGCGCTGACGCCTATTGCCGTGATGCGGCCGTGGCGGTGGAAACTGCCAAGCAATACGTCGCGCGCAAGCACAACCAGCTGAACGGCTGAGGTCTGGTGCAGGTTTCGGAAGGCCCCGGGGATTTTCCGGGGCCTCATTCATTCGTGACTTGGATTCTGCGGCCCCAGGGCACAAATTGAAGGAAAGGAGGGCGATGATATGCCACTGACACATTTCCTTGGCCTGCTTGCGCTGGTGATCCTGGCCGCCGCCGCGACGCTGGCACTGGCATTCTGGGCCAAGATCCCGCTGCTGGCGATTGCCGTGGCGGCGCTGGCGGGCAGCGTCATTCTTGGTGTCCGGCAGTGGCGCTGACGCCTGAAGACGATCATCTGACCGAAGAGGGCCTGGCACCGTTACAGGACGGCCGGGTTCTATTGATCGCCTGCGGCGCGCTGGCGCATGAAATTCTGGCGCTGAAGGCTGCGAATGGCTGGACCCATCTCGATCTGCAGTGCCTGCCTGCGAAACTGCACCTCTGGCCGGATCGGATCGTGACGGCGGTCGAAGAGGCGGTGCTGGAAAGAGGCGCCGACTATGCCGGCGTCTTCGTCGTCTATGCCGATTGTGGAACTGGCGGGCTGTTGCAGAAGAAATGCAGGGAACTGGGTGTCGAAATGGTCGAGGGCCCGCATTGCTATTCGTTCTATGAAGGAAATGAGGTCTTTGCGGCCAAGGCCGAGGATGAATTCACCGCCTTCTACCTTACCGATTTCCTGGTGCGGCAGTTCGACGCCTTTGTCTGGAAGCCGATGGGCCTGGATCGCCACCCCGAGCTGCGCGACATGTATTTCGGCAATTACACCAAGCTGGTCTATCAAGCCCAGCTGGACGATCCTGCATTGGACACCAAAGCGCGCGACTGCGCGGCGCGTCTGGGGTTGGCGTATGAACGGCGGCTGACCGGCTATGGCGATCTGGCGACGACGCTGTCGCGGGTGGCATCGCGGTAGCGGGCCAGCACGAAGAGGCGGATGGCCGAGGCAAGCCCTTCGTCGCCACTGCGTGCATCGTCGATTTCGGCGGCAAGCTGGTTCAGCGGCATATCCCGCTCGACGGCGATGGCCCGGAATGCTTCCCAGAACGCGCCTTCCAGCGACACGCTGGTGCGGTGGCCGTGCAGGGTGAGCGAGCGTTTGATGGGGCGGGCAGTCATGGCCAAGTCATAGCGCACTGCGGGGCGGGGACAAAATCCTTCGAAGGATTTTGCAAATCTTTTCGAAAAGATTTGGCGCGGGCGGGGGCCGTCACACGATCAGATAGACTGGGTCGCGGTTACAAAAGACGATGAATTGGCCGCAGTTCTCCACCGCACGAAATCCCCGACGCCGGACTTCGTTCAGGAACCGGTCGCGACCGACGAGGCGTTCAACATCGCTGACCTTGCGGCGCACGATCCCGCCTTCTGCGGCGCTGCGGGCCGAGAAAAGGTGAGTGATCCAGCGCTCGGGCGTGATGACGGTGGGCAGTGTGGATTGCATGCGGGCCTCCCTGACCGGAAGCCTGCCAAAACAGGATGAACGCCGGGTTAATCGCTGCGTTTGTGCCCATCCAAATCCCGCGTTGCCTTGGCGGCCTTGGCCGCTTCCAGGACCCGCTCGGCTTTGCTGCGTCCGAATTTCACGGCGTTGGCATCGCCCTTGGCACGGGCGGCCTTGCGGGCCGCCTGCTTTTTCACAGCACGCAGGTTGACGATTTCGGCCATCAGCCCTTGGGCCCGATCATGTCGCGCGGTTGGACCACGCGGTCGAAGGTCTCGCCATCGACGTAACCCAGCGCGATCGCCTCTTCCCGCAGGGTGGTGCCGTTCTTGTGCGCGGTCTTGGCCACCTTGGTCGCATTGTCATAGCCGATTGTGGGCGCCAGTGCCGTCACCAGCATCAGGCTATCTTTCATCAACTGATCGATCCGCGCCACATTCGCCTTTGTCCCTACCACCATGCTGTCGGTGAACGAGCCCGCCGCATCGCCCAAAAGCTGCATGCTTTGCAGGACGTTATAGCTCATCATCGGGTTGTAGACGTTCAGCTCGAAATGGCCCTGCGACCCCGCAAAGCCCACGGCGGCGTCATTGCCCATCACATGGGCGCAGACCATGGTCAGGGCTTCGGCTTGCGTCGGGTTCACCTTGCCCGGCATGATCGACGACCCCGGCTCGTTTTCCGGCAGGATCAACTCGCCAAGGCCTGAGCGCGGGCCGGATCCAAGCAGCCGCAAGTCGTTGGCAATCTTGAACAGCGCCGCCGCCACCGTCTTCAGCGCACCGGAAAACATCACCATCGCGTCATGCGCAGCAAGTGCTTCGAACTTGTTCGGCGCGGTCACGAAGGGCAATCCGGTGATCGAGGCAATCGCCGCCGCCACCCGAGTATCCCAGCCGACCCGCGTGTTCAGCCCGGTGCCGACGGCTGTGCCGCCCTGGGCCAGTTCGTAGATGTCGGGCAGGCACATGCGCACCCGCGCAATGCCCTTGTCGACTTGCGTCGCATAGCCCGAAAACTCCTGCCCCAGGGTCAGTGGTGTCGCGTCCTGCGTGTGCGTCCGGCCGATCTTGATGATATCCTTGAACTCTTCGACCTTGACCCACAGCGCCGCCGACAGCTTTTCCAGCCCCGGCAGCAGCACATCGCGGGCGTGCATGCCGATGGCGACATGCATCGCGGTGGGGAAAGTGTCGTTCGACGACTGACCCATGTTGACATGGTCGTTCGGATGCACCGGCTTTTTCGATCCCATCACGCCGCCAAGGATTTCGATCGCTCGGTTGCTGATCACCTCGTTGGCGTTCATGTTCGATTGCGTGCCCGAGCCGGTCTGCCAGACCACCAGCGGGAAGTTGTCGTCAAAGCGCCCGTCGATCACCTCTTGCGCGGCGACGGCGATGGCATTGCCCAGTTCCGGCTCCATATCGCCCTGGTCGATGTTGACCTCGGCGCAGGCCTTCTTGATCACCCCCAGCGCGCGGATGATCGGCACCGGCTGGCGCTCCCAGCCGATCGGAAAGTTGATGATCGACCGCTGCGTCTGCGCGCCCCAGTACTTGTCGGCGGGAACCTCCAGCGGGCCAAAGCTGTCGGTTTCGGTGCGGGTCTCGGTCATGGTCGCCTCCTGCAAACGTCTTGGGCCGATCTACCGCCCGAGGCCGGGGAAATCAATTGGCATACCGTCGCATACCGCGGGGTGGGAGTCAGGCGCGGCGAAAGCGGTAGACGCGGGCCGGGGGCAGGTTGGCCCAGATCTTGTGGCCCTTGTTCACGGTCAGGCCGAGGGCCGAAATGGTCTCGGCCGGCAAGGGCGGGCTAGGGCCATAAGTGAACTGCACATAGCGCCCGCGCGGGGCCAGCACGGCGAAGGCAGCGCCGACGATGGCCTGGCGCAGGCCATCCGGCATCGACAGCAGCGGCAGGCCCGAGATCACCGCCGTGACACCGGGGTCGACCAGAGCTGCCGCCGTCTCGGCCCCGGCCTGATGCACCGTCACGCCAGGGAACTTCTTGCGCAGATGGGCGACGAACTCGGCGTCCAGCTCGAACAGGGTGACGTTTTCGGGCGGCACGCCGCGATCCAGGATCGCTTCGGTAAAACGCCCGGTGCCGGGGCCGAATTCGATCACCCGGCCGGTCTGCGGACCAAGGCCCAGCGTCATCGCCCGTGCCAGCGTCCGTGACGAGGGCGCAATCGCCGACACCTGCCGCGGGTTCTGCAACAGCCGGCGGCGGAACAGGGCGAGATCGCTGGACAAATGCCTACTGCTTGCGGAAACGGTCAAGCCGGACGATCTCGGCGTCATGCGGTGGCGGATCGTCGTCGCCGTCTTCTTCGTCGCCGTCTTCCTCGTCCTCGTCTTCCTCGTCGTGGGTTTCGAAGCGCAGGCCGAATTCCACCGAAGGATCGACGAAGGTGCGCACGGCATCGAACGGAATCACCAGCGGTTCGGGCTGGTTGCCGAAGTTCAGCGTGATGGAAAAGCCTTCGTCGGTGACCACCAGATTCTCGAACCAGTGCTGGATCACCACGGTCATTTCCGCCGGATAGCGCTGCTTCAACCAGTCGGCGATGGCGACTTCGGGATGCGTCGTATCGAAGGTGATGAAGAAATGATGTGCGCCGGGCAATCCGTTTGCCGCCACATCCTCCAGCACGTTCTGGATGAGTCCGCGCATCGCCCGGTGCATCAGATTGCCATAGTCGATGCTGCGCGTCATTCGCCATCCTTTCCCGTGTGCGGCCAGCATAGGGGATTCGCCGGGCAAGGGAAGGGGCGGCAGGGGGGAAAGTGACCCAAGGTCAGGCCAGCGCGGCCAGCGCCGACAGGGCTGCCGAAAGCATCAGCACGGGCAAGAGCGGCCAGTGTCGCCAAAGCAGAAGGGCGGCGGACAGGGCGGCCAGCGCGGCGGCGAGCGGGCGCAGGGTCGCGAGGTCGGGCAGGGTCAGCAACAACGGGCCAAGCGCGATCCGGGGAACATCGGCGAACAGCACATGCAGCGCGAACCACAGCGACAGGTTGGCGAGCACCCCCACAACGGCGGCGGTAATCGCGGCCAGCGCCTGCGACAGGCGCGGCATATGGGTCAGCCGGTCGATGAAGGGCGCCCCGGCAAAGATGAACAGGAAGGACGGGATGAATGTGACCCACAGCGTCACCGCCGCCGCCGCAAGGCCCATCGCCCAGCCCCCGACGCATGCCCGGCCATGAAGCCGACGAACTGCGTCACCAGGATCAGCGGGCCGGGCGTGGTCTCGGCCAGGCCCAGCCCGTCCATCATCTGCGCCAGTGTCAGCCAGCCCTTGTCGGCCACCACCTCCTGCGCCATCCAGGCCAGGACCGCATAGGCGCCGCCAAAGGTCAGCACGGCCAGCCTGGCGAAGAACAGCCCGATCTCGGCCAGGCGCCCCGGCATCAGTGCCACCAGCGCGGCCAGCGGCAGCAGCCACAGCGCCAGCCAGACGGCGGCTGTCTTCAGCGATCGGACCAGGGCGGCGGGGGCGGCGGGCGGCAGACCTGCCGCAGGCGCCGTGCGAAAGAACCCCCACAGCCCGGCGGCAAGGATGATGGCGGGAAACGGCAGCCGCAGCACGAAAAGCCCGAGAAAGGCTGCGATGGCGATCAGCAACGCCTCGCGCGATTTCAGCGCGCGACGCGAGACCCTGATCAGCGCCTCGACGACAATGGCAATGACGGCGGCCTGGACGCCGGTGAACAGGGCCGACACCAGCGGCACCTGCCCGAAGGCGGCGTAGACCAGGCTCAGAGCCAGCACCACCAAAGCTCCGGGCAGCACGAAAAGGCCGCCGGCAATCAGCCCGCCCTTCACGCCATGCAGCCGCCAGCCGATCCAGGTCGCCAGCTGCATCGCCTCGGGGCCAGGCAGCAACATGCAGAACGACAGGGCGCGCAGGTAGTCGGCCTCATCGACCCAGGCTTTTTCGTCCAGCACCACCCGGTGCATCAGCGCAATCTGCGCCGCCGGGCCGCCGAACGAAAGGCAGCCGATGCGGGCAAAGGTGCGGGTCAACTCGGACAAGGCTGGCGTCATTGGCTGTGCCCTGCTGGCCAGTCATGGCCTTCGTCAAAGCCATCGCGTGCCCAGCGATAGAGCGCGTCGTAAAGCGTCATCCCCGCCTCAAGCTGCTGCAGATCATCCCGAAACATCCGTGACAGCCCGACCGAAAGGGCAAGCAGACCCGCAGCCTGAGGGGCCAGGTCATGCCGGTCGGTATCGGCGCCGCGCACAACCAGCGCCAGACGGTCCAATGCCCCGGAATGCAGGGCGAAATCGTCCAGAAGGGCGTCAAAGCTGCATCCACCGTCCCGATGGCTGATCGTTGTGCCGCCTACGTCGAACGGGATGGCGTTGAAGCGGCCGGCGACCTCGGGCACTTCCGCGGGAGTGACGAACAGGAACCGTGCGGCAGGGTCGATGAAGCGGCGGATCAGCCAGGGGCAGGCGATGCGGTCGATCTTCGGGCGGTGGCGGGTGACCCAGAACGGGCTTGGCGGCAGGGCCGCCCGCGGCGTCATCGGCAGCCCGGCTTCGGCCCATGCGGCGGCACCGCCTTCCAGCACTTCGGCCTGCCAGCCTTGGCTCCGCAGGATTGCGGCGACGCCTTCGGACAGCTTGCGCCCTTTCATGCAGATGACGATGGCGCGGCGCGGAGGAGAGGTGTCGTCGGCGAACTGGTCATGCGGCCGCAGGATCGCGGTCGGGATGACGGCGGGCAGGGCGTCCAGGTCATCGGGCAGGCGGACGTCGAACAGGGTGGGGCAATCAGGCGTGCCGATCAGGCGGGCGGTCTGGGCAGGGCTGATCTGGCCGAACTGGGGCATGGGGTGCATCCTTGGCAAAGGGTCAGGGATGCGACGCTTGGGCCAAAGCCTCACGGGGTGTTCGCGGACCCCACGGGCAATGGGGTAGGCATTTCGCGCAGCGGTCAGGGGAGGTCTGGGGCGTTGCCAGGTAGCCTGGAACGAGGATTGCAGGACTGGAATGGAGGGAAGTGCAGGCTTCTGTTGCCAGGTGCCTGCGAACCCCGCCCTACGCGGCTAAGCGCAGGGACTTAGATTTGGTATTGCGAACTGCTTACGCAGCAAGCGCCACCGGAGCACGGTTGTCATTGGCAACTGTGATCTTGGACCGATAACGGTGGTACCTCACCGAGCGAAAGCTGGCCTCTTTGAACGTCCGTCGATCCTGTTTCGGCCCCACACGCCCGCAATGAACGGGAGGTTTGGTGGAGCCGCCGGGTACCGCCCCCGGGTCCGAGCCGTCTATTGCAGGTGCGTTTATCGCCATAGTCCGGGTTGCCCCGGACGGGTCCAATATAGGGCCGGGGCCTTGGGGGTGCAAGGGGCGCGCCCAGAGTCGGGACGCAATGGGCATCCGCTTTTAATCAAGAGCTTGGCTGCGCGATTCAGGATTTCTTGACCTTTGCGCGGGCTGCGGTGTTGTGTACCCATCTCTCCCGGAACGTAACCAGTTATCTCGGAACGGCTGGGGAATATCGAGATCAGGTGGTATCGGCTGGATTTGGCCGATTGCGGTGGCGGCGAATTTGCCGGTTCGGTGCCACCAGCGGTGCGGGGCGGAGCATGAGGTCGGGCGCTCGGGTGGCAAGCTGGCCCTGACTTCGGCGATGACTTCTTCGAAGGTGAGCCGGTCAATCCGGGCGGCGACGAAGGCCCGAAGCTCGGGGTCGGCTTCGATCCGCGACGGCCTTCCAGGGCGATGCGCGGCGCGCCAGGTGGCGGCGTTCGAAGCGCCTTCAACGGGGCCTGGCGGGCGGCGTCCAGTCCGGCAATGGCATCTCGTGCCAGGGCGCGGGTCAGGGCGGTCAGCCATGGCGATGCAACACTGCGACGAAGCCGATCATCCCCATCCCCTCTTGATCCAGGCGCGCAGCGACACGTCAGAGGCGCGGATGGTGCGGGCGGCTTCGGCGGTGGAATTGTCCTGCCAGTGCAGCATCCGGGCCAGCCCTTGCCGCGCCAGCGGCACGCGAACGCGCTGCCCGAGCTGACAATGATCGGCCATGCGCGCGACCCCTTCGGCTCCGACCAGGGCTTCAACTGCGCTGCGGCCTTTCGGAGCCGAGGCAAGGTAAAGCTCGGCCCCGCCATAGGCCAGAAGGAAGCGGACGGCCAGATCGGCCCCCAGGCAGTCCACACAGGGCGCGAGCCTTGGGCGGTTGCGCGGGGCATCGGACGGGCAGGAAGGGGGGCTGGGCACGGGCGGGGAACCTCACAGACCTTCGGGGTGGTCCGCGCCCGCCCGCAACCAGGAACAGGGACGGGCGCGGACCGTTGGGGCGCGCCAGCCCGGCCGGGTGGGCCAGCGCGGTCCATGCCTCATTCGATAAGCGAGCCGGGTTTCAGGCCAAGCTGTTCGCAGACGGCGCGCTCAAGATCGGATGCCGCGGACTCGGAGGCGGCGGCGCGCGGCGTTGCGGTCGTATGCGACGGCTTCATGAGATGCGCAAAGACCGGCCCGGATCTTGGCCGGAGGTAATCGTCAAAGGCAGCCTCATCAGACCGGCACAAGGCCTTTGCCCAGGGCTTCATTGCCGTGACCAGAGGAAGCCGTCCTTGAAGGCGCGGCTTGCTTTCTCTTCGGCCCGCTCTTCGGACAGCGCGAGACGCTCTTCCATCCGGCCCGCCAGCATGGATTGCACGGCGGCACCCGGCATGTATCTGGCCGGGTCCGGTTCGCCTTCGATCTTTGCCTCGAGCGCATTCAAGAGCTTGCCGGGCACCGCGTTAGCAGCTTGACCGCATCAGCAACCGGCAACTGAACAGGTTCCAGCCCGCGCTCGGGTAGCCCATCAGCCTATGGATTTCCTTGCATTTCTTCTTGACCGAGTTTGCACACAGTGCAAACCGCGCCAAATCGGCCCGGAGTCGTCAAACCTTCCGAAACCCTCGCCCGCCAACTCATTGAAGAACAGCGCGCCACTTTCGCCGCGTCGCCGAACCGTCCGATCGCGCTCGGCCAGCCGGACCCATCGCCCGAAGGGCATGCACGGCCGCGATTGCCTCTCGCCCCAGGCCGGGCTTTGCGGTAACTCCGGATAGACCAGCCTCAGGAGACCGCCGATGCCCGCCGATCTGAACCCCATCGACAAGGCCAAGTTCATCGCCGCCAAGCGCGCGGTGGAATTCGTCGAGGACGGGATGAAACTGGGCCTCGGCACCGGATCGACGGCGGCCTGGATGGTGCGCTGCCTGGCCGAGCGTATCCGCGAAGAGGGCATCCGCGTGCTGGGCGTGCCGACCTCCAGCCGCACCGCCGAACTGGCGACCAGCCTGAATGTGCCGATCTCGACCCTGGACGAGGTGAAATGGCTGGATCTGACGATCGACGGCGCCGATGAATTCGATCCCAACCTGAACCTGATCAAAGGCGGCGGGGCGGCGCTGTTGCAGGAAAAGATCGTGGCGACGGCATCGGACCAGATGATCGTGATCGCCGATGCGGCCAAGGAAGTGGCGCAACTGGGCGCCTTCCCCCTGCCGGTCGAGGTGATTCCCTTCGGCTGGCAGACCACCAAGGCGCTGGTCGAGGAAACCCTGGTCTCGATGGACGTGCTGGGCCGCGACGTGACCTTGCGGATGAACGGCGACCGGCCGCTGGTCACCGACGAATCGAACTACATCCTGGATCTGCACCTGAACCGCATCGGCCATGCGCGGCAACTGGCGCTGGTGCTGAACCAGATCCCCGGCGTGGTGGAAAACGGGCTCTTCCTCGACATCTGCGACATCGTGGTGATCGGCCATGCCGACGGCCGCGCTACCGTGCGCGACATCAACACTGGCCGGGTCGAGGACGACCGCGTGGATTTCGCCCCCACCGACAACATCTTCGCCGATCTGGACTGAACGGGCCCGCGACCCGGCTCGTTATTGCCCGCACGGGCCCGCAATGCTGCAGGACGTGCCTGCTCTGGCCTTGCGCTTGCGCATGTGAAACAACGGTGCCGCAGCGACAACGGAGAACGACCCTTGCCCTTCGACGTGGATCTTTTTGTCATCGGCGGCGGCTCGGGCGGGGTGCGCGCGGCGCGCATCGCGGCGACCGAGGGCGGCGCGACCGTGGCCCTGGCCGAGGAGAGCCGCATGGGCGGCACCTGCGTGATCCGCGGCTGCGTGCCGAAGAAGCTGATGGTCTACGCCTCGGAATTCGCCGGCCAGATCGACGATGCCCGCGCCTATGGCTGGGATGTCACCGCCCATGGCTTCGACTGGTCCCGCTTTCGCGCGGCGCTGGAAGCCGAGCTGACCCGGCTGGAAAACGCCTATCGCGGCACGCTGAAAGGCGCCGGCGTCACCATCCACGACACCCGTGCCGTGGTGGAGGACGCCCACAGCGTCCGCCTGGCCACCGGCGAGAAGATCACCGCCAAGCACATCCTGATCGCCACCGGCGGCTGGCCCTTCGTGCCCGACATTCCGGGCCGGGATCTGGCCGTCACCTCGAACGAGATGTTCCATCTGCCGCAGCTGCCCAAACGCGCGCTGGTCGTCGGCGGCGGCTTCATCGCCTCGGAATTTGCCTGCATCCTCAACGGCATGGGCGTCGATGTCTGCCAGTATTACCGCGGCGCGCAGATCCTGCGCGGCTTTGATGACGAGGCACGCGGCCATGTCGCCACCGCGATGGCAGCGAACGGCATCACCATCCATTGCGGCACCGACGTGCTGGCGCTGGAAAGGACCGCCGGCGGCATCCGCGCCGTCGCCACCGACGGCTCCGACCGCGAGTTCGACCTGGTGCTTTACGCCACCGGGCGGCGGCCCAACAGCAGCGGCCTCGGGCTGGAGGCTCTGGGCGTGAAGCTGGGCCGCCAGGGCCAGATCGCGGTGGACGATTTCAGCCAGACCTCGGTCCCTCGATCTACGCGGTGGGCGACGTGACCGACAGGGTCAACCTGACCCCGGTCGCCATCCGGGAAGGCCACGCCTTCGCCGATACCGTCTTTCGCGGCGTGCCGACCAGGGCCGACCACGACCTGGTGCCGAGTGCCGTCTTCACCCAGCCGGAACTCGGCACCGTGGGCCTGACCGAAGAGGCTGCGCGCGAAGCGGGTCCGATCGAGGTCTATTCCGCCACCTTCCGCCCGATGAAATCGCTGTTCGCGGGCCGCCCCGACCGTGTGCTGATGAAGCTGATCGTCGCCACCGACACGCGCCGCGTGCTGGGCTGCCATATCGTCGGAGAGGGTGCCGCCGAGATGATCCAGCTGGCCGCCGTGGCGGTGAAGATGGGGGCCACGAAACAGGATTTCGACCGCACCGTGGCCGTGCATCCCACCATGGCCGAAGAGCTGGTGACGATGCGAAAGCCGGTCCGCACGGCCTGATGGCGGCGGAATGGTGCTTGAATTCGCCGTGCGGATGCACAGGTTAGACGGAACCGACGGAAAAAGAGGAAAAAAGATCAATGGCAGGAAGCGGTGGGCCCTGGGGCGGCGGTGGCGGCGATGACGATCGCAACGGCGGGCGCGGCCGGGGCGACGAGGATCGGGACGGCGGCCGCGACGATGGCCGGCGCGGCGGCGGGCGGCGGCCGGGCGAGGGCCCGCAGATCCCCGAGATCGACGAGATCATGCGCAAGGGGCAAGAGCAGTTGCGCGTCCTGATGGGCGGCCGCGGCCGTGGCGGCAAGAACGGCGGCGGCGGCGGTGGCAACCCGATCGGCCCGCTCTTTACCCGCAAGGGCCTGATGCTGGGCGCGCTGGCGCTGGTGGCCGCCTGGGCCTTCATGTCCTTCTACACGGTGCGGCCCGAAGAACGCTCGGTCGAGCTGTTCCTGGGCGAAACCGCTGGCGTCGGCGATCCGGGCCTGAACTTCGCGCCCTGGCCGGTGGTGACCTATGAAAAGGTGCAGGTCACCGGCGAACGCACCACCGACATCGGCGCTGCCGATGGCAACACCGGCGCCCTGATGCTGACCCGCGACCAGAACATCGTCGACATCGGCTTTCAGGTGGTCTGGAACATCTCGGACCCTGAGGAATACCTGTTCAACCTGGCCGACCCCGACGAGACCATCCGCGCGGTCAGCGAAAGTGCGATGCGCGACATCATCGCGCGGTCGGAACTGTCGCCCATCCTCAACCGCGAACGCGGCGCCATTGCCGTCGATCTGCGGGTTGCGGTGCAGGGCACGCTGGACGAATACAAGGCCGGCATCCAGGTGATCCGGGTCAACCTGCGGCGCGCGCAGCCGCCCGCCGATGTCGGTGCGGCGTTCCGCGCCGTGCAGGACGCCCAGCAGGAACGCGACCGGCTGGAGAAAGAGGCCGACGGCTACGCCAACAAGGTGACGGCGGGCGCCCGCGGTGAAGCGGCGCGGCTGGTCGAAGAGGCCGAAGGCTACCGTGCCAATGCGGTGAACTCGGCCGAGGGCGAGGCGGCGCGCTTCAACTCGGTCTATGCCGAATATGTGAAGGCGCCGGAAATCACCCGGCGGCGGTTGTATCTTGAAACGATGGAAAAGGTTCTGGGCGGCATGGACAAGGTGATCCTTGACGGCGTGACGGGCGAGGCCGGCGGTCAGGGCGTTCTGCCCTATCTGCCGCTTGACCGGCTGGGCCGCGGCGCGGCCCCCGCAACCGGGGGGAGCAACTGATGCGCGCGATCTACATTCTTCCCGTCCTCTTTGTCGTGATGGTCACGGCGCTGTCCTCGGTCTTCATCGTCGATGAACGCAAGAAGGGGCTGGTGCTGCAGTTCGGCGAGATCATGCAGGAAAAGGAAACCCCCGGCCTGGGCTTCAAGCTGCCCTTCATCCAGGAAGTGGTCTATTACGAGGACCGCATCCTGGGTCTGCAGACCGCGCCGATCGAGGTGACGCTTCTGGGCGAACGGCGGCTGGTCGTCGATGCCTTCGCGCGCTGGCGGATCACCGATCTGAAGGCCTTTCGCCAGGCCACTGGCACCAGCGGCGAAGAGCGCGCCCAGGCGTTGCTCAACAACATCCTGCAACAGGCGATTCCTGAAGTGCTGGGCAAGACCACCCAGGACCGGGTCCTCAGCCAGGACCGGACCGGGCTGATGAACGAGATCCGCGACATCGCCCGGCGCGAGGCCGAGGCGCTGGGCGTCACCGTGATCGACGTGCGACTGACCCGCACCGACCTGCCCGAGCAGAACCTTGCCGCCACCTTCTCGCGGATGCGCGCCGAGCGTGAACGCGAAGCCGCCGACGAGATCGCCCGCGGTGGCGAGGCGGCGCAGCGGGTGCGGGCCTCGGCCGACCGGACTGTGGTCGAAGAGACCTCGAAGGCGCGCAAGACGGCCGAGGCGATCCGCGGCGAGGCCGATGCCGAAAGAAACCGCATCCTGGCCGAAGCCTATGGCCAGGACCCCGAGTTCTTTGCCTTCTTCCGCTCGCTGACCGCCTATCAGGTGGCGCTGCGGGGCGAGACCTCGACCATCGTGATGAAGCCCGACAGCGAGTTCTTCGACTACCTGCGCAGCGAAAGCGGGCCGGTCGATGCCCCCGCGACGGCGCCGGCGACAGCCCCGGTCACCGCGCCGTGAGCTGGGTTCTGCTGGCCCTCGGGCTGGTTCTGGCAGCAGAGGGGCTGGCGCTTGCGCTGGCCCCTTCGCGTATCGAAGAGGCGCTGCGGCTGCTCGTGGCACTGGGCCCCGAGCGGCGGCGGGTGCTGGGGCTGGTGGCGCTGGCACTGGGCGTTGTGGTGATCTGGATCGCCAGGGTGCTGGCCACCTGACCGGCCCCCGGCGGTGAAACGGAGGGCTGGCCGCGCGCCGGCCTGCAGGGCTTTCGCCCCCTGTTGCCCGCCTTTCCCGCCCGCCCGATGACAAATGCAGTCACGACCGGTTGATCCGGCGCGACAGGGTTTGCATTGCGCCGGCCTTTGCCTGACTGTTTGGTCATGCCAGATCGCGAAGCGGCCCCAGGCACCGCCCGCGACAACCGGATCATCCGGATGAAAGAGGAGTTTCGACCTTGCCCGCCACTCGATTTTTCCCCCGCCGCACTGCGGCCCCCGTGCTTTCCGCCCTTGCCCTTGCCGCCGGGCTGGCCTTTGCCGCCCCCGCGCCGGTCCTTGCCTTCGGCGCGCCGGAAAGCTTTGCCGAACTGGCCGAGAAAATCAGCCCCTCGGTCGTCAACATCACCACTTCGTCGCTGGTCTCCGGCCCTGCCGGCGGCGGCCCGATCGTGCCCGAGGGCAGCCCGTTCCAGGATTTCTTCGACCAGTTCGACAATCCCGACGGCTCGCCCCGCCGCTCCGAGGCGCTGGGCTCGGGCTTCGTGATCTCGGAAGACGGCTACATCGTCACCAACAACCACGTCATCGAGGGTGCCGACGAGATCATCATCGAATTCTTCGGCGGCGAGAAACTGCCCGCCAAGCTGGTCGGCACCGACCCCAAGACCGACATCGCCCTTCTGAAGGTCGAGGCGACCAAACCCCTGCCCTTCGTCAGCTTCGGCAATTCCGACCTGATGCGCGTTGGCGACTGGGTGGTGGCCATGGGCAACCCGCTGGGCCAGGGCTTTTCGGTCAGTGCCGGCATCGTCTCGGCCCGCAACCGCGAATTGTCGGGCACCTATGACGACTACCTGCAGACCGACGCCGCCATCAACCGCGGCAACTCGGGCGGGCCCTTGTTCAACATGGACGGCCAGGTCGTCGGCGTGAACACCGCGATCCTGTCGCCCAACGGCGGCTCGATCGGGATCGGCTTTTCGATGTCCTCGAACGTGGTCTCGAAGGTTGTCGATCAGCTGAAGGAATTCGGCGAGACCCGGCGCGGCTGGCTGGGCGTGCGCATCCAGGACGTGACCCCCGACATCGCCGAATCGATGGGCCTGGCCGAAGCCACGGGCGCGCTGGTGACCGATGTGCCGGATGGCCCGTCCAAGGATGCCGGCATCGTCGCGGGCGACGTGATCACCATGTTCAACGGCCAGCCGGTGGGCGACGCGGGTGATCTGACCCGCCGCGTCGCCGATGCCCCGGTGGGCGAGGCGGTGCCGGTGGTGGTGCTGCGCGAGGGCCGGACCGAGACCATCCAGGTCACCCTTGGCCGTCGCGAAGAGGCCGAGGCGGAATCGATTCCCGCCAGCGCCGACGCTCCGGCCGAACCGAAGGAGATGGACCTGCTGGGCCTGACCATGGCACCCCTGACCGACGACATGCGCGACAAGCTGGGCCTTGCGCCGGACGACCAGGGCCTGATCGTGATGAAGGTGGACCCGGCGTCCGAGGCCTATACCAAGGGCCTGCGCGAGGGCGACCTGATCACCGAGGCCGGCCAGCAGAAAGTGGTGCGGCTGAAGGATCTGGAAGACCGGGTGGACGAGGCCAAGTCGGCGGGCCGCAAGTCGATCCTGCTCTTGATCCGCCGCGGCGGCGACCCGCGCTTCGTGGCGCTGTCGATCGAGTGAGCCGTGCTTCAGCGAGATGCGGGGGCCGGGAGGAACTCCGGCCCCTTGTTCATCTGGCAGTCGACGTCTTCTGCCTGGTCGGCTGAAATGCCGCTTCAGTGCGATCCTTGCGATCGGAACGAATGGCTCCGCCTGGCCTGCGCCGGTTGTTCCGGTATCCGCGTGGCACGGGGACAAGGCAGAAATGCATGATGTGGTCCCCGGTTTTCCCGACGCCGGCCCGGATGAGGAGGTGCCATGGCGAAACACAGGATATTCGGAACAAGCTTTGCAAGTGTCTATCCCCTGCTGGTCGCCAAGGCGGAGCGGAAGGGACGCTCAAGGGAAGAGGTCGACGAGATCGTCCGTTGGCTTACGGGATATGGCCGGGAGGAGTTGAAGGCCCAGCTGGACAGCAAGACGGATTACGAGACCTTCTTTGCCAGGGCGCCGCGGATGAACCCCGATCGCGCACAGATCAAGGGTGTGGTCTGCGGTGTTCGCGTGGAAGACATCGAAGAGCCGACGATGCGCGAAATCCGCTATCTGGACAAGCTGGTCGACGAATTGGCAAAGGGCAGGCCAATGGAGAAGATCCTGCGCAAGCCATGACCGGCCCTGACACCGCGGGATACCGGACCCGGTCGCCCCCGTTCCGGCGATTGTCTCCCGCCGCCGCCAGTCCTTGCCGGGCATTCACGCGCATTCCGAAATCGCAAGCCGGCGCTCGGGCCACCAGCCGCCCCCTGTCAGCCAATCTCGGCCAGCAGCCTTGTGCGGAAGCTGGCCATCCACTCGGCCCGCTCTTCGGCCATGCGACGGCCGGTGGCGGTCTGCATCGCGGCGGCCACCGGGAACAGCTTGACCTCCAGATGATCCAGCGAGAACCGCTTGTCGTCCAGCGCGCGGCGGCGCGCCATCGGGTCCTCGGGGTCGAACAGCGCCGCCCCCATCTGCCCCGCGACATGAAACATCCGCGCGATGCCGATGGCGCCCAGCGCCTCCAGCCGGTCGGCGTCCTGCAGGATCATCGCCTCTTTCGTGCGCGGCGCGATGCCGGCGGAAAAGCTGTGCGCCTCGATCGCATGGGCGGTGGGGTCCAGCTTTTCCGCGGGGAAATCGGTGGTTTGCAGAAAGGCCAGCGCGGCCCGTGCCGACAGCGCCGAGGCCTGCGCCCGGTCGGGGGCGGATTTCGGCAGGTTCACCGCATCGTGGAAGAAGGCGGCGGCCAGCAGCACCTCGTCGTCGGCGCCACCCTCTGCGGCCGCAATGGCGCGGGCATTGGCCCAGACCCTGCGCAGATGGCCCAGATCATGCGCACCATCGGCCGAGCCCGCCCAGAGGCGGGCGACTTCCGTCTCGTAAAGCGCGCGGCGGCAGGCCTCGACCGCGGCGGCCAGCGGCATCAGAAGCGGCCCGGATCGGCGTTGACGATGCCCAGCTCGCGCGCGGCGGCCAGCGACAGGTGGTCGCTGTCAAGGCCGCGTCCGCGCTGGTAGCGGCGGATCGCCTCGCGCGTCGGGGCGTCCATCACCCCGGTCAGCGGCAAGAGGTAGAAGCCCCGCGCCTTCAGCGCCCGCTGCACGGTGGCGATGAAATCCGTCGTCATCTCGGCGGCGCAGGGCGCGCGGAACCAGACGGTGGCGCGATCCTCGACGATGCTCTGGCGGGTCTCGGTGCCGTAGACGGCGGGGATGAGGCTGCCATCGGCCGCGCTGCGTTCGGGGGTGATCAGCACCTGTTCGGTGACGGTCTCGATCACCGCGGGGCGGATGTCGGCCTGCCAGCAGGCGTCTTTTGGCCCCTTGGGGGGGCCGGACTCGGCCCGCACGACCAGTTCCGAGGCAAAGTCGCCGCGCGAAGGCGCATCGGGCAGGGGCGGGCTGACGCAGGCGCCAAGCGCCAGCGCGATAAGGGCCGCGAGGGGAAGGGTCTTGATCATCTGCTCGTGCTGCGCCCGGGTTTGCCGGATCTTTCGGGCGGCAAGATAGCGCGGGCGGGGCGTTGCGGGAAGCCGGGGGCCTGCGGCGGTGGCCGGGTGCGTGGCTTTCGGGGCACGGGCGGGGCACGGGCGGGAGCGCGGGGTGGGTGAACCTGCCCTTTGCGGGCAGGGCCACCCACCCTGCGGCACCGCCCGCCCTACGGCTGGTCGCCCGCCCTTGTGCCGTCATGCCGGAAGGCGGGGTCCAGCAGCCGGTCCAGCATGGCCGAGATGTCCTCGATATGCTCGGCCACCACATGCACCACGCCCGCCTCGCGCTGCAGCCGCCCGGTGACGCGCAGCAGCCGCCCGGCGATCACCGCGCGGCGGAAGCGTTCGTAGACCTTTGCCCAGACGACGACATTGGCGACACCCGTCTCATCCTCCAGCGTCAGGAAGATCACGCCCTTGGCGGTGCCGGGCCGCTGGCGCACCAGCACCAGCCCCGCCACGCAGACCCTTGCGCCCGTCGAAGGCTCCACCAGCCGCGCCGCCGGCAGGGCGGCAGGCGGGCGCGGCCAGCTGTTCGGGGCAGGCAGCAGGGTGAACCAGTCAGAGGGGTCGCGACCATGGGTCATGTGAACATATGTAGAACATTCGCCGCCTCTGGCAAAGCCCCGGATTTTCGCCTATGTCGCTTTTGCGCATGACGAAGTTGAGGACGGGCAATGGCGAAGATCACTTATGTCGAACACAGCGGCAAGCGGCACGAGGTCGAGGTGGCCAATGGCCTGACCGTGATGGAAGGCGCGCGCGACAACGGCATTCCTGGGATCGAGGCCGATTGCGGCGGCGCCTGCGCCTGTTCGACCTGCCATGTCTATGTCGACGCGGCCTGGGTGGACAAGCTGCCGAAGAAAGACAGCATGGAAGAGGACATGCTGGATTTCGCCTATGAGCCGGACCCGGTGCGGTCGCGCCTGACCTGCCAGCTGAAGGTCTCGGCGGCGCTGGACGGGCTGGTCGTGCAGATGCCCGAAAAGCAGATCTGATGCGCCGGGGGCTGGCCATCGCCCTTGGCCTGGTGCTGGCCCTGCCGGCGCTGCCAGCCGGGGCCTGCGCCATCGACCCCTACATGAACACGGTCTTCCCGGATTCGCTGACGCTGGACATGACCGGCAAGAGCCAGATCTATCGCGTCTGGTTCGATCATCCGAGCGATCTCTACGACCACCGCATCCTTGGCCGTGAGGCCGAGCCAGACCGGCTTTTCGTGCAGTTCGCGCCCGACAGCAATGATTGCGGCTCGGCCGTCGCGGCGGGTGAGGGTCATGTGTTCGAGGACACCGCTCCCCGGCTGGCCGACCTGGACGGCGATGGCGAGAACGAGGTGATCGTGGTGCGCAGCAGCATCACCAGGGGTGCGCAACTGGCGGTCTACGGAATCAAGGGCGGCAGCTTCGGCCTGATCGCGGCGACCGACTACATCGGCCAGCCGAACCGCTGGCTGGCCCCCGCCGGCATCGCCGATTTCGACGGCGACGGGCAGGTGGAGATCGCCTATGTCGACCGCCCGCATCTGCTGGGCGACCTGGTCTATGTGCGGCTGGAGGGGCGCACCTTGCGCGAAATCGCGCGGATGCCGGGGGTAACCAACCACCGGATCGGCGACAGCTTCATCTCGGGCGGGGCGCGGAACTGCGGGCAGGGGTCGGAGCTGGTGCTGGCCAGCAAGGATTGGACCCGGCTCCTGGTGGTGACCTGGGACAAGAGGCCAGTCGCGCAGGACGCAGGCGCCTTTTCCAAGGCGGCCCTGCAGGCGGCCATGGACTGTCGCTGACCCCCCGCGGAGCCGAAAACTTTTCGAAAAGTTTTCCAAAATTCTTCGAAGAATTTTGCCAGCGCCCTATTCGGCCGCCTCGCCCTTCAGCAGCCGATCGGCCTTCTTCCGCACCAGGACCGCGCGCAGATCGTGCATCGCCAGCAAGAGCGTATCCGTCACCTCTTCCAGTTGCGCATCCGTCGCCTTCGACACCACCCATTGCGTGGTCAGGTTCATGTGATCGACCGCCCGCAGGATGTCATCCACGTCCCGCGCCTCAAGCAAAGCGCGACGCTTCACCAGCCAGTCCTCGATCACCCCAGGTCGGCGGGCGTCAGCTTCACCTCGCCATGCGGCTTGATGTTGCCGTTCCTCACGTTGACGGTGGCGATCTCTTCCAGCTCGATCCGGCGCTGGCGGTTCTCGGTATCCACCTTGAACACGACGGCCCCGTTCTCGCGGATGCGGAAATAGTAGTCCGGCAGATCGCCCGCCATTCAGACCTCACACCAGCGACGCGCAGAACCGCTGGATGCGGGCACAGGCGTCGCGCAATACCTCGTCGGAGGTAGCGTAGCTGACGCGGAAGTTCGGGGAAAGCCCGAAGGCCGCGCCGAAGACCACGGCAACCCCGGTTTCCTCCAGGAGGGCCGTCGCAAAGACCTCGTCATTGGAAATCACGGTGCCGCCGGGGGTTGCCTTGCCGATGCAGCCGGCGACGTCGGGGTAGACGTAGAACGCACCTTCGGGCTTCGGGCAGGTCACGCCTCGCGCCTGGTTCAGCATCGACACCACCAGATCGCGGCGGCGCTGGAAAACCGCGCGCCAGTCGGCCAGAAACTCTTGCGGCCCCGACAGCGCCTCCAGTGCTGCATGCTGGCTGATCGAACAGGGGTTCGAGGTCGATTGCGACTGGATCGTGCCCATCGCCTTGATCAGCGCCACCGGCCCGCCGGCATAGCCGATCCGCCAGCCGGTCATCGCATAGGCCTTCGAGACCCCGTTGCAGGTCAGCGTGCGGTCGTAGAGGCCGGGCTCCACTTCGGCGGGGGTGCAGAAGGTGAAATCGTCGAACACCAGATGTTCATACATGTCGTCCGACATCACCCAGACCTGGGGATGGCGCATCAGCACGCCGGTAAGCGCCTTCAATTCGGCGCGGGTATAGCCCGCCCCGGTTGGATTTGAGGGCGAGTTGAAGATGAACCATTTGGTCTTCGGCGTGATCGCGGCCTCCAGCTGCGCGGGCGTCAGCTTGAACTGCGTCTTGATGCCGCATTCGATGATGACCGGCGTGCCCCCCGCCAGCAGCACCATGTCGGGGTAGCTGACCCAATAGGGCGCGGGGATGATCACCTCGTCGCCCGGATTGCAGGTCGCCATCAGCGCGTTGTAGAGGATCTGCTTGCCGCCGGTGCCGACGGAGATCTGGCCCGGCGTGTAGGTCAGCCCGTTCTCGCGCAGGAATTTGGCGCAGATCGCAGCCTTCAGCCCGGGGATGCCATCGACCGCCGTATAGCGCGTGCGGCCATTGTCGATGGCACGCTTGGCGGCGGCGCGGATATGTTCGGGCGTGTCGAAATCCGGCTCTCCGGCGCCCAGCCCGATGATGTCGCGCCCCTCGGCCTTCAGCGCCTGCGCCTTGGTGGTGACCGCGATGGTGGGCGAGGGCTTCACGCGGGCCAGGGTATCGGACAGAAAGGACATGGGGTCTCCGGGTCTGTTTGCGATTTCCGGCTGCAGGTCTTAGGGTTGGGCCCCAGTTCATACAAGCAGTATTCGACGAAGGAGAGGCAAGATGGCGGAAACCGGCAACTGGTATGCGGCGGATGTGGCGACCTTTGGCGACCGGCTGGCTGGTGCGCGGGAAGCCGCCGGACTGGCCCAGGAGGATCTGGCCCAACGGCTGGGCGTGCGCCTGACCACGGTGCAGGCCTGGGAGGAAGACATGGCCGAGCCGCGCGGCAACCGCTTGCAGATGCTGGCGGGCATGCTGAATGTCTCGCTCGCCTGGCTGCTGACGGCGGGGGGCGACGGGCTGGCCACGCCGGACGGCCCGGCGCCGCTTCCGCCCGCGGCCGAACAGGCGCTGGCAGAGTTGCAACGGCTGCGCGCCCGCGCGTCGTCCCTGTCCGAAGACCTCGGGCAGCTGGAAAAGCGACTGCGGCAGTTGCTGCGCCAGGAGGGATGATGGCCGAAAGAACTGCCGACGTGTCCGAGTCGGGCGAAGCCGGGCTGAAACGGATGCGCATGCGCAGCTGGCGACGCGGCACCAAGGAGATGGATCTGGTGCTGGGCAACTGGGCCGATGCCAATCTGGAAGGCCTCGATGACGCCGGCCTGGCGCTCTTCGACCGGCTTCTTGCCGAGAATGACCAGGACCTGATGGCCTGGCTTCTCGGCCAGTCCGCCCCGCCGGGTTGGGCCGCGCCGCTGCTGGCGCGGATCGGCGCCTTCGCGCGCGACCGGCTGCGCGCCCGACCAGGCGCCTGACAGGGTATCTCACGGGGCATCTGACGGGGCGCACCGCCCGCGGCAATTTCGCGGGTTTTGAAGCGAAACCGGTTCGAGTTTACGGAATGTTTGCAGTTTGTGCCGATTCTGCCCCTGTTCCAAACGAGGCGGAGTTCCCAAATGACCGTTCACCAACCCCTTCTCGATGGCTCGCAGAAAGCGTTCCTGGCCTGTTATCTGGACAACCCGTCGCTGGTGGAACGCCTGCACAGACTTCTGCTGGACGTCATCAAGGATGAGTTCGAGCGGCTGCAGATCCTCGAGATCAACTCGGTTCAGGCGCTCTTGCTGTTCAACATCGGCGAGAACGAGGTGACCGCGGGAGAGTTGAAGTCGCGCGGCTACTACCAAGGCTCCAACGTCAGCTACAACCTGAAGAAACTGGTGGAACTGGGCTACATGCACCACCAGCGCTCGGAAATCGACCGCCGCTCCGTGCGGGTGAAACTGACCGAAAAGGGCCGCAAAGCGCGTGGCCATGTTGCCGGTCTTTTTGCCCGCCATGCCGAGGGCATCGAGAAGCGGGGGTTCGTGGACACCAGCGGCATGGACGAGATCAACACCGCGCTGAAGCGGATGGAACGGTTCTGGACCGAACAGATCCGTTATATCTACTGACGCAGCCCGCGCAATCGGCGCCGGTGAAGCAAATGCGCGCCTGCCGGCGCAAGTCTTTTTTCTTGCACCGGGTGCGCCCGGGTCCGGACCGGCGGATGGAGGGGCGCCGCCCCTCCAAACCTCCCCGGAGTATATTGGCCAAGATGTAGAACGGCACCATGTCCAGGCTTCATCTCGGGCCAAATACTCCCGCGCGTCGCGCGTCATCCGAGCCGGTTGCGCCGCAGGCGCAGAGGCGAGACAAATGGTATGCGGCGCAGCCGCGCAAGTGCTTCAGCGTCGGTTCAATTGGTCTTGCGTCCAGGCAGGAAGGGCAGGGCCGCGACCGGCACGCCGTCTTCCAGCAGCTTGCGCGCCTCTTCCGGTCGTGCCTCGCCATAGATCGACCGTTCCGGCCGCTCGCCGTCGTGGATGGCGCGGGCCTCGGCCACGAAGTTCATGCCGACATATTCCGAATTCGCCTCGACCTGGCGGCGCAGGTCAGCCAGCGCCTTTTCCATTTGCGAGGCGGGTTCCGAAAGGCTGGCCCGGACCGGAGTGGACGCTGGCGGCGTCGGCGCCGCGGCAACGGCGGGCGCCATAGGGGATTTGCCGACCGCCGTGTCGCCACAGATGGCGCAGGCGATCTGGCCGGCTGCGGCCAGCGCGTCGAACGCGGCGGCATCGCGGAACCAGCTGTCGAAGCCGTGCCCCCGGCTGCAGGAAAGCGCGTATCGGATCATCATTCCAATCCTTGGCCCGCGGCGGGACGGGCATCTCCGGAATCTGGGCGTCTTCGTCGCCCGGATCAAGCCCCGTTCACCGTCTTGTCGTCTGACGCTTGCCCGTCGTGCCGCCCGGCGGCTCGAAATCCAGGATAAGCCGGCGCAATTCGGGTTCGTCCACCCGTTTCGCGGCCTTGTCGAGGCTGAACCACTTGCGCCGCCGCTGGCCCTTTTCGGGATAGCCGCTGGCCAGGCGGTCGACCCGCAGGGCAAAGACCTCGACCACGCAGGGCACCGATACCGACGGGCCAAGCCCCTTGCGATAGGCGAAAAAGCCCAAGCTTCCGCCATCCAGCGCGCCTTCCACCCCGGCCTCTTCCCAGGCTTCGCGGGCGGCCGCCTCGGCCGCGGACAGCGCCTCGATCGGCCAGCCCTTGGGTATGACCCAGCGTCCGGTGTCGCGGCTGGTGATCAGCAGCACCTCAGGCCCCGCCCCATGCATCCTCCAGCACAGCGCCCCGCACTGGTTGCGCGCCGCCGCGCCGCCCGTCCCTTCGGCCACGATCATCTTGTCCGGTTTTCCCATTCGCCTGCTCTTTGCCAGCCGGCCCGTATTCCCGGGTCCGATTGCCGTGGCCCAAGTCAAACATGAAATGATCAGGAATTACAGAGGCAAATGTGAAAACGCCCTGGGGCTGTGCCGGCAGGGGTTTGACAGCGCGGCAACGCGGGCTACCCTTGCTTGCGACGGAAAACGCGCCGACCAAACGCACGGACCAAACGAACGGGGGGCGAACATGCGGCAGGCAATGCGCGGGGGCGTGGCGGTGATGGCGGCGGTGCTGGCCTTCGTGGCGGGGCCCGCGCTGGCGGGATTCAGCTTCACCTCGATCGACGGGGGGGAGATCGACCTCGACGACTGGGCCGGCAAGCCGGTCCTGGTGGTCAACACCGCCTCGCTTTGCGGCTATGCCGGGCAGTTCGACGATCTGCAGTCACTGCACGAGGCCTACGGGCCGAAGGGCCTGCTGGTGCTGGCCGTGCCGTCTGACGATTTCAGTCAGGAGCTGGGCTCGGAGGCCGAGGTCAAGGAATACTGCGCCACCAATTTCGACCTGACCCTGCCGATGGCGACCATCACCCATGTCCGTGGCGCCGGGGCGCATCCGTTCTATGCCTGGATGAAGGGAGAATACGGCTTCGAGCCAGGCTGGAACTTCAACAAGGTCCTGCTGGGCCCAGATGGCGTGCCGGTGGCGACCTGGGGGGCCGGGCCAAAGCCGCTGGGCCGCGCCATCAAGGGAGCGATCGAGGCGATGTTGCCGTGACTTCGGCGGCGCCAGTTCCGGCGATGCGGCGCCCGATGCGGCGTCCGGTGCCGCCCCGGCGGCGGTGCAGCCGCTGTTTCTGGGCTCCGAGATCTATCGCGGCTCCTCCTATGGCGGCCGCCATCCGCTGCGGGTGCCGCGGGTATCGACCGTGATGGATCTGGGCCGGGCGCTGGGCTGGCTGCCGAAGGGGCGCTACGCCGCAAGCCCGCGCGCGCGCCCCGCGGCCTTGCACCTGTGGCACGACCCGGCCTATGTGGCCGCGCTGCAAGCGGCTGAAATCGCAGGCGAAGCAACTGAAGAGATGCGCCGGCGCCATCAGCTTGGCACCTTGTCGAACCCGGTCTTCCCGCAGGTCTTCCGGCGCCCGGCCACCGGCGCCGGCGGCACCATGTGGGCGGCCGAAGCGCTGGCCACAGCGGCCTCGGGTACCGTCCATGTGCCGGGCGGCGGCACCCATCACGGGCTGCCCGACCGGGCGAACGGCTTTTGCTATCTCAACGACATCGTGCTGGGCATCAAGGTCTTGCTGATGCGCGGGCTGACCCGCATCGCCTATGTCGATCTGGACGCACATCACTGCGACGGGGTCGAGGCTGCGTTCAGCGGCGATCCGCGGGTGCGGATGATCTCGGTCCATGAAGAGGGGCGCTGGCCATTCTCGGGCGGGCTGAACGACCGCGCCGGTGGCTCGGGCTTTTTCCTGCCGGTGCCGCGCGGGTATAACGATACCGAGGCGCGAGCGGTGCTGCATGGCCTGATCCTGCCGCGCGTCGAAAGCTTTCGCCCGCAGGCGCTGGTGGTGCAATGCGGCGCGGATTCACTGCTTGAGGACCCGCTGTCGCGGCTGTCGCTGTCGAACCGCGCCTATCTGGAGGCGCTGGCCGGCCTGCGGCCACTGTCGCCGCGGTTGATCGTGCTGGGCGGCGGCGGCTACAACCCCTGGTCGGTCGGGCGGCTGTGGACGGCGATCTGGGGCTTTCTGTCGGGCCACGAGATGCCGGACCGGCTGGACGGCGCGGCGCATCAGGTGCTGGCGGCGCTGTCCTGGCACGGCGGCGGCCGCCCGCCACCGGCGCCAGACCTGCTGGAGACCCTGGTCGACCCGCCGCGCGAAGGCCCGGTCCGGCGCGAGGTCACCGATCGGCTGGCCGTGCTGAGGGCGCGATGATCCGCGCCTTTCTGGGGCTGGACCTGCCCGAACCGATCCGCCGCGCGCTGTCGGTGCCGCAGTTCCTGCTGCCGCTGCCGCGCCGGGTGGACCCAGGCCTGATGCACCTGTCGCTGGTCTTTCTGGGCGAGGTGACGGATCACGGCCTGGAGGCCGCGCATGAGTCCTTTGCGGCCTTCCGCACGGTGGCTTTTCCCCTGACCCTGCAAGGGCTTGGCCTTTTCGGCGGCGACCGGCCGCGCGCCGCCTATGCGGCGGTGGCGCCGTCAGCGCCGCTGACCCATCTGCAGGCCAAGGCCGAACGGGCCGCCCGCGCGGCGGGGCTGCACCCCGAACACCGCCGGTTCGTCCCCCATGTCACCCTTGGCCGCTTTTCGCCGCCACCGTTTGCGCAGGCCGCCAGTCTGGAACGCGCCATCGCCGAAACCCCCTTCACCGCCGGGCCGTGGCAGGTCACCGACATGGTGCTGTGGCAAAGCCACCTCGGGCCGAAGGGTCCGCGTTACGACGAACTTGCCCGCTACCCCTTCGAGGCTGCCCCCCGAACTGCCACTGACCCTTGAACGCCGGGCGTCCTTCGGCCTAGGGTCCGCGCGACAAAAGGGGGGGCAATGGCGCCATCGGAAGAACCGGTCACGCTGGGGGTGCTGCCCCTTGCGACGCGGGCGCTCTATGTGGCCGCGCAGGTTGTGGCGCATCTGGCAGTGCCGCTCTTGCTGTTCGGCCTGGTCTGGCGCGGCCGCAAGGAGCCGGCCCATATGCGCCATCTCTCCCACCGCTTCGGCCTTGGCCCGGTGGGGCCGCAGGGCGCGGTCTGGGTCTATGCCGCCAGCCTGGGCGAGACGCGCGCCGCCAGCCCCTTGATCCGTCGCATGCGGGCGGCGGGGCATGCGGTGCTTCTGACTCACCAGTCCCCCGCCGGTCTGGCCGAGGGCCATCGCCTGTTCCCCGACGACCCCGGCATCACCCATCGCTACGTCCCGGCCGATCTGTTCTGGGCCGTCCGGCTGTTGCTGGCCCGCGCCCGCCCGTCCGCGCTGGTGGTGCTGGAGATCGAGCTTTGGCCCGCCATGCTGATCGAGAGCACCCGCGCCGGCCTGCCCGTCGTCATGGCCAACGGCAACCTCTTGGACCGTTCGATCGGGCAGGGCGCCTTGCGGCGGCATCTGATGGCGCTCTACCGGCTTTTCTCCGTGATCTTCACCCGGACCGAGGCCTACCGCGACCGCTATCTGCTTGTGGGCGTGGATCCAGCCCGCGTACAGGTGGTGGGCGAGATGAAATTCGATCAGTGGATCGACCCGGCGCAACCGGACATCGGCCGCGCCCTGCGCGCGCGCTGGCCGGGGGCCGAGCGGGTGCTGATGATCGCCTCCTCGGTCGAGGCCGAAGAGCCGGTCCTGCTGCCATTGGCCGCCCGGCTGCTGGCCGCCGATCCCGGCCTGCGGCTGGTCTGGGTGCCGCGCAGCCCGCAGCGCTTCGACGCGCTGGCGGATGCGCTGGCGGCCTCGGGGCTGGATGTCACCCGGCGGTCCTCGCTTGGCGAGCGGATGCAGGCACCGATGCCGCCAGCGCAGGTCCTGCTGGGCGACAGTATCGGCGAGATGAACGCCTATTACCCGATGGCCGATCTGGTCTTTGTCGGCGCCAGTCTGGTCGACCACGGCGGCCACAACATCATGGAGCCGATGGCGCTGGGCCGCCCGGTGGTGATGGGGCCGTCGACCTATGGCATTGCCTTTGCGGCGGAACCGGCAGCACAGGCCGGGGCGCTTGAAAGCCTGCCCGACGCCGCCGCGCTGGAGGCGCGCATCGCTTCCCTGCTGGCCGATCCTTCAGGCCTGGCGGCCATGGCCACCGCCGCACAGGGCTTTTCCGCCCACCAGACCGGCGCGGCCGATCGCACCATGGCGGGCCTGCTTGCCGTTCTGCGCGAGCGCAGTTCTTGACAATCCGGGCCGCTTTGGACATGCCGAGGCAAGACGTGCGACGGCGGCAGGACGATCAGGACGCCCGGTCCGCCCCAGGCGAGCGAAGGGCTTCGCGATGACCACCGCCTCCGCGCCGGCGCCGCCGATCATCCACATCGGACTGGCCAAGACCGCAACCACGGTCCTGCAACGCCATGTCTTTCGGACGCTGGCGGCCGAGGCCGGGCTGTCCTACCTTGGATCGCGCGCTCTGGCAGAGTTCATCGACGCCCGCGAGGCCGGCCGGCCGGTGCCTGCGCACCAGCCCCGACCGGGCGGAGAGCTGATCAGTTCGGAATCCCTGGCCGGATGGAACCCGAATCGCTGGCTGGCGAACCTGGCCGCAAATCGCGACCACTTCGGCCCCGAAGCCACCGTCCTGCTGGTGATCCGGCAGCCGAAGACCTGGCTGCGTAGCCTGTACCAGCAGCTTTGCCAGCACGAAGGCGAATGGATCCACCCGCACGAATTCTTTCTGGCTGCCTGCCCGCATGACCCCGGCAACCTGCGGCCGCGCTTCGATGTCTCGACCTACGACCTGGGTGCGCTGATCGCAGCCCATGCTGCGGGCTTCGACCGGCTGATCGTGCAGAAATACGAAACCCTGTCCGACGGGCGGTTTCTGACCGCGCTGGGCGTCTCTGCGGCCGGGCAGGCCCATTTCATGCAGGAACTGACGCAGCGGCGGACCAACCGGGGCTATTCCCGGCGGGCGGCGCGGCTGGGCTTTGCGCTGGCTGCCCTGCGTGAACGGCTGTTCGGCCGCAAGCGCCTGCTGCCGCCCTCGGTGCCGTTCCGGCGCAGCCGGTTCGACCGGCTCTACCGCAAGGTTGCCCAGCAGGGTATCGACCGCTTTCTGCCCTATCAGCCCTACCAGATCGACTGGGCGGCGCTTTCGACGGTGGACATCGGGCGGCTGGAGCGTGACTACGCGGCCCTTCCCGCCTTTGCCGAATATCGCCATGGTCGGCGCGTCGATCAGGACGGGCAGGATGGGCCGGAAACCGCCGGACAGGGTTGATCTTGACGCCCCGACCGTGGGATGAGCCTGTATCACAGGCAGCGAACCAGGCGGAACCGGATGCTCAGCAATTCCACCATTCTCGTCACCGGCGGCACCGGCTCTTTCGGGCATGCCTTCGTGCGCATGACGCTGGAGCGTGACAACCCGAAAAAGATCATCATCCTCAGCCGCGACGAGATGAAGCAGTGGGAGATGGCCAAGATCCACGGTGCCGACCCGCGCGTGCGGTTCTTCATCGGCGACGTTCGCGACCGCGAGCGGCTTTATCGCGCCTTTCGCGGCGTGGATTACGTGATCCATGCGGCGGCGACCAAGATCGTGCCGACGGCGGAATACAACCCCTTCGAATGCGTCAAGACCAACGTCATGGGCGCGATGAACGTGATCGACGCCGCCGTCGATTGCGGGGTGAAACGGGTGGTGGCGCTGTCGACCGACAAGGCCTCGGCGCCGGTGAACCTTTATGGCGCGACCAAGCTGGCCTCGGACAAGCTGTTCGTCGCCTCCAATTCCTACGGCGGCGAACACGGCACCCGCTTTGCCGTCGTGCGCTACGGCAATGTCATGGGGTCGCGCGGGTCGGTGATCCCGTTCTTCCTGTCGATCCGCGACAAGGGCGTGCTGCCGATCACCGACCCGCGCATGACCCGCTTCATGATCAGCCTGGAACAGGGGGTCGAGTTGGTCTGGCACGCGCTGGAAGACATGGAAGGCGGCGAGATCTACGTCAAGAAGATCCCCTCGATGAAAGTCCCCGACATCGCCCGCGTCGTCGCCCCCGAGGCGCGGCAAGAGGTGATCGGCATCCGCCCCGGCGAAAAGCTGCACGAACAGATGATCGGGTCCGAGGATTCGGCGCATACCTATGAATATCCTGAACATTTCAAGATTCTGCCGGCGATCCACAACTGGTCGGCCAGTCCGGGCCGGATCAAGGATGGCGTGAAGGTGGCCGAAGGCTTCACCTATGCCTCCGACAGCAACCCCGACTGGATGAGCGAAAGCCAGCTTCAGGCCTGGATCGAGGCCAACCGCGACAAGATCGGCGCGATCTGAGATGATCCCCTATGGCCGCCAGGACATCTCGGACGAAGACATCGCCGCCGTCGTTGCGGTGCTGCGGTCGGACTACCTGACGCAGGGCCCGCTGGTGCCGCGCTTCGAGGCGGCGGTGGCTGCACGGGTCGGGGCGGCGCATGCGGTGGCGGCGAACTCGGCCACCTCGGCGCTGCACATGGCCTGCATGGCGTTGGGCCTAGGCCCCGGAGACTGGCTCTGGACGGTGCCGACAACCTTTGTCGCCTCGGCCAACTGCGGGTTGTACTGCGGTGCCGAGGTCGATTTCGTCGATATAGACCCGGTAACTTATACGATGTGCCCCAAGGCTTTGGCGGCGAAACTTCAAGTAGCGCGTGAAGCAGGGCGGCTGCCGAAGGTGATCGTCCCGGTCCATCTTTGCGGCCAGTCCGCCGACATGGAGGCGATCGGCCACCTTGCCCGCACCTACGGCGTCAAGGTGGTCGAGGATGCCAGCCATTCCATCGGCGCCGATCATCAGGGCCGCCCGGTCGGCGATTGCCGCCACTCCGACATCTGCGTCTTCAGCTTTCACCCGGTCAAGATCATCACCACCGCCGAGGGCGGCCTGGCGACCACGCAAGACGCCGCCCTGGCCCGCAGGATGGAACTGGCGCGCAGCCACGGCATCACCCGCGAGCCGTCCGAGATGACCCATGCGCCGGACGGCCCGTGGTATTACCAGCAGGTCAGCCTGGGCTACAACTACCGCATGACCGAGATGCAGGCCGCCCTCGGCCTCAGCCAGATGGCGCGGCTCGACCAGTTCGTCGCCCGCCGCCGGGCCCTGGCCGCGCGCTATGGCGTGCTGCTGTCGAACCTGCCCGTCACCCGGCCCGCGCCGGCCGCTGATGTGGCCTCGGCCTGGCATCTCTATGTGATCCGCGTTGCCGCCGACCGCCATCTTGCGGTCTTCAACGCGCTGCGGGCGGCCGGTATCGGGGTGAACCTGCATTACATCCCCGTCCATACCCAGCCCTTCTGGCAGGCGCGTGGCTTTGCCGCCGGCCAGTTCCCGAATGCCGAGGCCTATTACGCCGAAGCGATCTCGATCCCGCTGTATGCCGGGCTGGGCGACGCCGATCAGGACCGCGTGGTCGAGGCGCTGGCCGAGGCCCTGGAGGCGGCGGGATGAGCCTTTGCGTCATCCCGGCGCGCGGCGGATCGAAGCGGATTCCGCGCAAGAACATCCGCCCCTTCCACGGCCGCCCGATCATCGGCTGGTCGATCGAGGTGGCGCGCGACTCCGGGCTGTTCGGCCGGATCGTCGTCTCCACCGATGATCCCGAAATTGCCGAGATCGCCAGTGCAGCGGGGGGCCGAGGTGCCCTTCGTGCGGCCCGCCGATCTGGCCACCGACCAGGCCGCGACGGTGCCGGTGATCGCCCAGGCTGTGGCAGCGCTGGCTGTCGCGCCCGATACCCCGGTCTGCTGCCTTTACGCCACCGCTCCCTTCCTGCGGGCCGATGATCTGGCGGAAGGCCTGCGGCTTTTGCAGGCCGGAGCCAGCTATGCCATGGCGGTCACCCGCTTTGACTATCCGATCCAGCGCGCCCTGCGGCGTGGCGCGGATGGCGCGGTCGCGATGATGGATCCGGCCCTGATGCAGGTCCGCAGCCAGGATCTGGAGCCGGCCTGGCACGATGCCGGGCAGTTCTACTGGGCCCGAGCCGCGACATGGGCCGCCGAGGTGCCGGTGTTCGGCCCCGGCGCGCATGGGGTGGCGCTGCCGTCGCACCGCGTGGTCGATATCGACACCGAAGACGACTGGACCCGCGCCGAGGCACTGTTCACGGTCCTGAACCGATGAGGCTGGTGCTGCGCGCCGATGCCTCGGTCACCATCGGCACCGGCCATGTCATGCGCTGCCTGACGCTGGCGCGGGCCCTGCGCGACCTGGGCCACGACTGCGCCTTCGTCTGCCGCGATCTGCCCGGTCATCTGGGCGCCCGCATCGGTGCCGAGGGTTTTGCGTTGACCCTTCTGCCCGCCCCCGCGCCGGGCTTTCAACCCGCCGCCGATGATCCTGCCCATGCCATCTGGGCCGGGGTGCAATGGGCGTTGGACGCCGCCCAGACGCTTGCCGCAGCCGGGCAGGCCGACTGGCTGGTGGTCGATCACTATGCCTTCGATGCCCGCTGGCAGGATGCCGCCCGGCCGCCCCTCGCGCGGCTGATGGTGATCGACGATCTGGCCGACCGCCACCATGCCGCCGACCTCTTGCTGGACCAGAACCTTGGCCGCAGGTCGGCCGATTACGACGCGCTGATGCCCGCGGGGGCCGAGCGGCTGATCGGACCGCGCCATGCCCTCCTGCGCCCCGAGTTCGCCGCCCTGCGCGCTACCACGCTTGCGACCCGAGTTGCGGCCGGGCACCCATTGCGGCGGGTTCTGGTCAGCATGGGCGGGGTGGACCAACCCAATGCCACCGGCGCCGCGCTGGCCGCGCTGGCCGCACTCCCCGGCCTTGAAGCTGTCGTCGTCATGGGCGCCGCCGCCCCTGCGCTGGAAGCCGTCCGCGCCCAGGCCGCCGCCCTGCCTTTCCCGGTCGATCTGCACGTCGATGTGCCCGACATGGCGGCGCTGATGGCCGGGGCCGATCTGGCCATAGGTGCTGCAGGCGGCACCGCCTGGGAGCGGTGCGCCCTTGGCCTGCCGACGCTGCTGGCCGTGCTGGCCGACAACCAGACCGCCGCCGCCGCAGCCCTTGCCGCAAGCGGCGCCGCGCTGGACCTCGGCCGTGCCGATGCCCCGGCTTTGCCGATGCCCCTGCGCGCTGGCCGAGGTGCAGCGCCCCGGCACCCTGCAAGCCATGTCCGAAGCCGCCGCCGCGGTGACCGACGGCAAAGGCGCGGCACGGGTGGCAGCAGCGATCACGCAACCGCTGCGCCTGCGCCCGGCGACGATGGCCGAGGCCGAAGCGATCTGGCACTGGCGCCGCGCCGTGCCGGAAAGCCGGTTCCGTTCTGGCCCCACGCCGCCCCTGGCCGATCACCTGAACTGGTTCGCAACCGCGCTGGCCGACCCGGGCCGCCACCTTCTTGTTGCCGGTGATCCCCCGTTCGCCCATCTGCGGCTGGACGAGGCCGGCGACGGCAGGGCCGCCGTCTCGATCCTGCTGGCACCCGAAGCGCAAGGCCGCGGCCTTGGCCGCCGCCTGCTTGCCCTTCTGGCCGATGCCGCCCGCGCGCAGGGGCTGCACGGCCTTCTCGCCCAGGTCCACCGCGAAAACGCCGCCTCGCTGGCGCTGTTCCGCGCCGCCGGCTACCGGCCCGCCGGCACCGAGGACGGGTTTGCGAGCTTCCGCCTCAGCCTGTGATCCCTTGCAATGCCCGGCGCCCCGCGCCATCTGGTCGGGGACAGGAGACCGCCATGACCACGCCGCCCGAAATTTCCATCGCCGGACGCCGGATCGGCCCCGCCCATCCGCCCTATGTGATTGCCGAACTGTCGGCCAACCACAACGGCAGCCTCGACGCGGCCCTTCGCATCATCTCTGCTGCCGCCGCCGCCGGGGCCGATGCGGTCAAGATCCAGACCTATACCGCCGACACCATCACGCTGAACTCCTCCCGCCCCGAGTTCCAGATCACCGAGGGCAAGTGGGCCGGGCAAAGCCTGTATCAGCTCTACCAAAGCGCCTTCACCCCCTGGGACTGGCACGCCGCCCTGTTCGACCATGCCCGCAAATGCGGCGTGACGATGTTTTCCTCGCCCTTCGACGCCACGGCGGTCGATCTGCTCGAAGACCTCAACGCCCCCGCCTACAAGATCGCCAGCTTCGAGGCGGTGGACTACAACCCTGATCCGCTATGCCGCATCGACCGGCAAGCCGATGATCATCTCGACCGGCATGGCCGATGCCGAGGAAATCGCCGAAGCCATCGCCGCCGCCCGCGACGGTGGCTGCCGCGACCTGGCAATCCTGCATTGCGTCTCCGGCTACCCCGCGCCGCCCGGCGACTACGCGTTGCGCACCATCCCCGACATGATCGCCCGCTTCGGCCTGGTCACCGGCCTGTCGGATCACACGCTGGACAACGTCGCCGCCATCGCCGCCGTCGCCCTTGGCGCCAGGGTGATCGAGAAACACGTGACCGAGAACCGCGACGGCGGCGGCCCGGATGACAGCTTCTCGCTGCAACCGGCTGAATTCGCCCAGCTTTGCAGCGCAGCCCGCACGGCTTGGGAGGCGTTGGGCGCGGTCGACTACGGCCGGAAGTCCAGCGAACGCGGCAACGCGGTGTTCCGCCGCTCGCTTTACTTCGTCGCGGACCTGAAGGCGGGCGACATCGTCACCGCCGATGCCATCCGCTCGATCCGGCCAGGTTTTGGCGCCGCACCGAAGCATTGGGATGCCATCGTCGGGCGGCGCGTCATCCGCGACGTGCAGGCCGAAACCCCGGTGTCGCTGGACGATATCGGCTGACCGCCCGCCGCGCTTGATTTGGCCCGGCGCTTGCCTTGACAGCGGCGGGGGCCGTCGCTATCCCGGCCTTGCCTTCGAACCGGGCAGGGGCCCCGCCATGCCAGCGCCGCGACGCAAGAGCCTGACCTGCTTCATCTCGCATGCGCCGCATTTCGAATCCTGCATGCCCGTGCTGCTGGCGCTGCATCGCCGGGGCAGGGTGGATGTGGCCCCCGTCATCAGCGCCCGGATGAAGCACACCGACCCCGGCATCGTCCAGGCGCTGCGCGACAGCGGCATCCCGCACCGCTTCGTGACACGCGCGCGGATCGAGCTGTTCTCCTGGCTGGACCTGCGCCGCGCCGATGCGGTGCTCAGCTATGGCGACCCGCTGGCCTGGCGCAAGGCGCTGCGGCTGCGCGACGGCTTCCTGATCCGCTCGGGCAAGCCCTCGGTCTTCATCCAGCACGGGCTTTTGCAAGAGGGGATCAACCTTGACGACCCCAAGCTGGGCGACCGCTGGTATGCCAGCCTCTTGCTGTGGTGGGACCGGCTTGACCCCGCGGTGTCGTCGTTCCTGTCGCAAGAGGTCCGCGCCCGGGTGCGCAGGGTGGGCTTCATCAAGCGCAACTGCCTGGGCCTGCGGCCGGTGCCCGGCGCTGTGGCGCAACGGCTTGCCGGCTATCGCCAGCGCCTGCTGGTCGCCACATCGGTGCCCGGACAGACCCACCGCTTCTCGCTGGAAACGCTGGACCGGACCTATGCGATGTTCGCCGATTTCGCCCGGGCGAACCCGGATGTGCTGCTGATCATGCGCCCGCATCGCGGCAAGCAGGACGACCTCGGCCGCCGGCTGGACGAAACCCTGGCGGCGGCGCATGACAATGTCATCGTGATGGACCGCTACAAGGGCGATTTCGCCTATTGGAACATCCACGACAGCCTGCAGATGTGCGATGGCGTGGTGGCGCATGCCTCCTCGGCGGTGCTGGACGCGCTCTATGCCGACAAGCCGACCGCGATGCTTTACAACGACTGGCCGGTCTTTGACGGGCTGACGGATATCCGCACATTGGACGCGCTGTCGGGCTTTTCGGCGGGCCTTGCGGGCATCGACCCGCGCGCGAACCCGGTGCGCCAGCGGTTCGGAGAGCTGGACGCGAACCTCGACACGGCGGCCGCGCTGATCGAGGATCTGCTTTTGCGGCCGGGTCACTAGAGCCAAGGTCTTGCCGCCGCCCCGGTCGCATGCGACACAGTCGGACCCATGACGAAAGCCGCTGCAGACACGACGTCGCCCAGACCCCAAGGCGCCCGCCCGGAACCGGAGGGCGCCGCAAAGCGGCTGCTGTTCATCACCGGCACGCGGGCCGACTATGGCAAGCTGGAGCCGCTGGCCGCCGCCGCGCGCGATGCCGGCTTCGAGATCACCTTTTTCGTCACCGGCATGCACCTGATGCGCCGCTACGGCAACACCGCGCACGAGGTGCACAAGTTCCAGGGCGCGACCATCCACGAATTCATCAACCAGGCCGACGGCGACCCGCATGACCTGATCCTGGCCAAGACGATCATGGGCTTTTCCGACTGGATCAAGGAATTCCCCCCCGACCTTGTCGTCGTCCACGGCGACCGGGTCGAAGCCATCGCCACCGCCCTTGTCTGCGCTACCAACTACATCCCCTGCGCCCATATCGAAGGCGGAGAGGTTTCCGGCACCATCGACGAGCTCTACCGCCATTGCGTGTCCAAGCTCTGCCGCTACCACTTCGTCAGCTCGGAAAAGGCCCGCCTGCGCGTCCTCAAGCTGGGCGAGGCCGAGGCCGATGTCTTTCCCATCGGCTCGCCCGAACTGGACATCCACAAGGCGCCCTCGGGGGTGACGCTGCAGGCGGTAAAGGACTATTACGACATTCCCTATGCCGATTTCGGCATCGTCGTCTTCCACCCGGTCACCAGCGAACGCGACACCATCGGCCGGCAGGCTGGCGCACTATTTCGCGAATTGCAGGACTCGGGCCGCAATTTCGTGGTGATCTCGCCCAACAACGACCCCGGCTCCGACCAGATCTTCAAGGTGATCGAGGGCCTGCCCGCGGGCCGCTTCCGGCACATCCCCTCGCTGCGCTTTGCCTATTTCTCGGAACTGATGCGCCATGCCTCGGCCGTGATCGGCAACAGCTCGATGGGGGTGCGCGAGGCGCCGTTCCTCGGCATTCCCAGCCTGAACATCGGCACCCGCCAGATGAACCGGGCCGAGGCGCCTTCGGTGGTGCATTGCCAGGGCACCGACTGCGACGGCATCCGCGCCTTCCTGCGCGACCACTGGGGCCGCCGCCAGCCGCCAGACCAGTCCTTCGGTTCCGGCAACGCCGCCCGTCGCTTCGTGGAGATCCTGCAACAGCCCGCCTTCTGGGTGCGCCCGCTGCAAAAGGAATTCCATGACAACTGACACCCCCCACCGCGGCCCGGCCGCCAAAGGTGCCGGATGCGCCTGATCGCCCGGCTGGACGTCAAGAACGACCACGTCATCAAGGGCGTGCATCTCGAAGGGCTGCGCAAGGTCGGCGATCCGGTCGAACTGGCGCTGGCCTATTACCAGGCCGGCATTCACGAGATCGTCTTCATGGACGCGGTCGCCAGCCTCTACGAACGCAACAACCTGTTCTCCGTGATCTCCGAGGCGACACGGCAGGTCTTTGTCCCCATCGCGCTGGGTGGCGGGCTGCGAAGCCTTGACGATGTGTCGCGCGCACTGGACGCAGGCGCCGACAAGGTGGTGATCAACACCGGTGCGGTGCGCAACATCCGGCTGGTGACCGACATCGCCAACCGCTACGGCGCGCAATGCGTGGTCGGCTCGATCGAGGCGCAGCGGGCCGGGGAACAGCGGGCGGGGCGCGCAGCGGGGCCTCCTGGTCGGTCTTCATCAACAACGGCCGCGAGCCCACCGATCTTGATGCCGTCAGCTGGGCCCGGCAGTTGCAAGAGGCCGGTTGCGGCGAAATCCTGGTCACCTCGATCGACATGGAGGGCACCCGGCGCGGCTTTGACATCGGCCTTGCGGTGGCCGTGCAGGCGGCGACGACGCGGCCGGTGATCGTCTCGGGCGGCTATGGCAGCCCGGCGCATTTCGACGCGCTGTTCCGCCGGGTGATCCCCAGCGGTGTTGCCGTGGCGGGCGCCCTGCACTACAAGACCAGCACCGTGCAGGACCTGAATGCCGCGATGGCCGCGGCGCTTTCCGGGATTGGGCAATGACAGCACCGACAGTCGGCATCGTCGACTATGGCGTTGGGAATCTTCGAAGCGTTTCCAATGCGATAGAGCAGATCGGCGGGCTGCCGCGGGTCTCGTCCGACCCCGGCGCGCTGGCCTCCTGTGACCGGCTGATCCTGCCCGGCGTGGGCGCTTTCGGCCATGGCATCGGTGCGCTGCGCCAGCTCGGGCTGGACGCGCTGGTGCGGTCGGTTGCCGCCAGCGGCACGCCGGTCCTGGGCATCTGCCTCGGCATGCAGATGCTGGCCGAAACCAGCGATGAATTCGGCCGGCATCAGGGCCTTGGCCTGCTGCGCGGCGACGTGCGCAGCCTTGGCGGCGACACTGAAACCGCCACCGGCACCGACCTGCGGCTGCCCAATGTCGACTGGCTGCCGGTGACGCGACGTGCCGGAGCCGGTGACCTGGCGGCGCGGCTGTTCGACGGGCTGCCCGCTGATGCGCGGTTCTACTTCATCCATTCCTACGCCGTGGCCGCCGACAGCCCCGACACCGCCGCCACGGCCGAAATCTCCGGCCGCACCTTCGCCGCCGTCATCGGCCGCGGCAATGTGGCGGGAACCCAGTTCCACCCGGAAAAAAGCGGCCCGTCGGGCCTGCAGCTGCTGCGCAATTTCATCCACTAGACCAAGAGAGCCAAGATGCCGTCAACCAACCTCGAAGCCTTCTTCGGCCTGCCCGCGGACGTGGTGTTCTGCAAGAACTGCGTCATCTCGAACCAGCGGCCGCGCTCGACGGTGGAATTCAAGCATGCCACGGACGAGAGAAAGGCCACCATCGGCTTTGGCGCCGATGGCATCTGCGAGGCCTGCACCTATCACCTGAAAAGGAACACACGATCAGCTGGAAGGACCGCGAGGATCAGCTGGTCGCCGTGCTGGACAAGTTCCGCCGCAAGCGCGGCCATGACGTGGTCGTCCCCGGCTCCGGGCGGCAAGGACAGCGCGTTCACCTCGCATGTGCTGAAATACCGCTACGGGATGAACCCGCTGACGGTGACCTGGGCGCCGCATGCCTATACCGAGATCGGCTGGAAGAACTTCGAGAACTGGATCCATGTCGGCGGCCACGACAACATCCTGTTCACCCCGAACGGGCGGCTGCACCGCCTGCTGACGCGGCTTGCCTTCAAGAACCTGTTGCATCCGTTCCAGCCCTTCATCGTCGGCCAGCGCATCATCGGCCCGCGGATGGCCGAACGCTTCGGGGTCGAACTGGTGATGTATGGCGAGAACCAGGCCGAATACGGCAATGCCTCGTCCGAGAACTACATCCCCACCATGGACCGCAAGTTCTTTTCCACCGACGATCCGACGGAGATGCTGCTGGGCGGGGTGAAGATCGCCGACATCATCCGCGACCACGGCTATACGCTGAACGATTTCGAACCCTACATCCCGCCCAGCGCCCAGTCGCTGACCGATGCGGGGGTCGAGGTGCACTATCTGGGCTACTACCTGAAATGGGACCCGCAAGAGTGCTACTACTACGCCTCGGAACATACCGGGTTCCGCGCCAATACCGAACGCACCCCGGGCACCTATTCCAAATATTCCAGCATCGACGACAAGATCGACATGTTCCACTACTTCACGACGCTGATCAAATTCGGCATCGGGCGGGCGACCTATGACGCCGCGCAAGAGGTGCGCAACGGCAAGATCACCCGCGACGAGGCGGTCAAGCTGGTGCAGCTTTACGACCAGGAATTCCCGGCGAAGTTCTTCGACTATTTTCTGGAGTATATCGACATGTCGCCCGAAGAGTTCTGGCAGACCGTCGACAGCTTCCGCTCACCGCATCTGTGGGTGAAAGAGGGCGACCAGTGGCGGCTGCGCCATCAGGTGACCTGACCGGCGCCGCGCGGCGGCCCCCTGCGGCCTAGCGCGCCAGGTCAGACCATTTCAACTGGGTATTGCGGCTGACCGCGCGGGTCAGCCGGCAGCCCAGCACGCGGTCGAACTCATAGCCCGCGATCTCGCCCGAACCGGGGCGGCGGGCCCAGATGTCGGCCTCGGTGATGACATGGCCTGCGGGCAGGTCGCGGTCGGCCACGACGCTGGCGCGGGCAAAGCGGTAGACCGGCTCTTCGGCCTCGGTGCGCTGCTTGGGGTTGTTCGCCGCGATCCAGATCTCGCGCGAGCGGTCGATCAGGTGGCGCAGTTCCGCCGGGTCCATCGAGTTGATGATGTCGGGCCCCTTGCGATAGCGCGTGTCGGTATAGTGCCGCTCCAGGATCGAGGCGCCCAGGGCGACCGAGGCCAGCGCCATTTCCGGCCCGATGGAATGGTCGGAAAACCCCACCACGGCGCGCGGAAAGGCCTGCCGCAACTCGGTCACGCCGCGCAAAGACACGATCTCGGGCGGGCTGGGGTAGAGGTTGGTGCATTCCAGCAGCGCATAGTCGACGCCCGCCGCGTCCAGGATCGCCACGCTGGCGCGGATGCTGTCGATGGTCTGCATCCCGGTGGACAGGATCACCGGCTTGCCCTTGCGCGCGATATGGCGGATCAGCGGCAGGTTGTCGGCCTCGCCGCTGCCGATCTTGTAGGCCGGCACGTCCAGCGTTTCCAGGAAATCCGCCGCCGCGCGGGAAAACGGCGTGGAAATCCAGATCATTCCCAAGGATTCGGTATGGCGCTTCAGCTCCGCCTCATCCGCCAGCGACAGCGCGCACCGCTCCATCACATGCCAGATCGAGACATCGGCATTGGGCGGGAAGATCGACTTGGCTTCCTCGGTCATCTCGTCTTCGATGATATGGGTCTGGTGCTTGATCATCTCGCAGCCCGCAGCGGCGGCCAGCCGCACCATTTCCTTGGCCACCTCCAGGCTGCCACCGTGGTTGATGCCGATCTCGGCGATCACCAGCGGCGGCTCGTTCGGTCCGATCCTGCGGTGGGCGATCTGCACGGCTGAGGTCTCCGGAAGGGCTTTGCAAGCGGGGGCACTGGCCCGTTGCTGGCCCGCGCCCCCCGGTTTGTCAAGCCTGCCCCGGATGTCAGGCTTGCCCCGGCCCGGTTCGCCATTGCAGGGTTTCCGCCATCTCCGCTATGAACGTCACAGCCCCGAATCCGAGTTTGCCTTGATCCGAACCTCCGCACTCCTTGCCGCCCCGGCTGAAACCTCGCCGTCGCGGATGCGGGCATGAGCGCGCTCGGCTATCGCCCCGAGGTGGACGGGCTGCGCGCCGTTGCGGTGCTGCCGGTGATCCTGTTCCACGCCGGCTTTGCCGGGGTTCCGGGCGGCTTTGTCGGCGTCGACATCTTCTTCGTCATCTCGGGCTACCTGATCACCTCGATCGTGCAGGCCGATCTGGCCGCCGGGCGCTTCAGCTTTGGCCAGTTCTACGAACGCCGCGCGCGCCGCATCCTGCCGGCCCTGTTCCTGGTCACTGCGGTCGCCACGGTCTTCGCCTGGACGATCCTGCTGCCGTCGCAGTTCAAGGAATTCGGCGAAAGCATCGGCACGATGGCGCTGTTCCTGTCCAACCATTACTTCCAGTCGCGCGGCGGCTACTTCGCCGAGGCGGCAGAGCTGCGGCCGATGCTGCACACCTGGTCGCTGTCGGTGGAAGAACAGTTCTACCTGTTCTTCCCGCCGCTCCTGCTGCTGTTGTGGCGGTGGAAGGTGCGGCGTGCCTGGCTTGTCCTCCTGGTGATCGGCGCGGTCAGCCTGGCGCTGGCCGAATATGCCAATACCGTGTCCGACCGATTTGCCTTCTTCGCCCTGCCCACCCGCGCGTTCGAGCTGATCGGAGGCGCGCTGCTGGCGGTGCTGGGCCTGCATGGAACCGCCCTTCGCAAGCGGCCGGCGCTGGCCGGGGCAGCGGCGGCGGCCGGCATCGCCCTTCTGGCCATCTCGATCTTCTGGCTGGACCAGTCGCGGCCCTTTCCCAGCCTCTGGGCGCTGCTTCCGGTGCTGGGCACCATGCTGGTCATCGCCTGCGCTGCACCCGCCACCGCCGTCGGCCGCGTGCTGGCCCTGCGGCCGGTCGTCTTCATCGGCCTGATCAGCTACAGCGCCTATCTCTGGCACCAGCCGATCCTGGCGCTGACCCGGCACCGCATGCTAAACGAGCCGTCCTGGGCCGTCCTTGCCGGGCTGATCGTGCTGACGCTGGTGCTGGCCGCGCTGACCTGGCGTTTCGTCGAACGCCCGTTCCGTGACCGGCGGAATTTCTCGCGCCGCCAGATCCTTGCCACCGCCGCCGTGATCTCGGCCGTGATCTTCGCCTTCGGCCTTGCCGCGCGCGAGACGCGGGGCTTTCCCGGCCGGCTGGCGCCCGAACTGGCGCAGATGGACCTGCTCAAGCTGGACCGCAACCCGCGCTACCAGTCCTGCCGCTCGAACCGCCACCAGTTCATCGCGCCCGCCGCGTCCTGCGTCTACGGCAACCCCGAGGCGCCCGCCTTCGCCATTCTCGGCGACAGCCACGTCAACGCGCTGGCTCCCGCGCTGGAAGCGCGGCTTGCGGCGCGCGGGCAGGGCTTTCACGAACTGACCTACGGCGGCTGCCCGGTGACCCCCGGCTACGGCATCGTCGCCCCCGCCTTCGCCGACTGCGACCGCTACGCCGAACTGGCCTATGACTGGCTTGAAGCCTCGCCCCGGATCGGCACCGTGATCGTGAACCTGCGCTGGCCGCTCTATGTCCAGGGCGTTCCCTTCGACAACGGCGAAGGCGGGGTCGAGACCTGGGTGAACCTGCACATCGCGCGGCAAGACAGTTTCGACGGCCTGACCCGCGCCGGGAAGGTAGGCGAAATCTACCAGGATGCCATCGCCCGCCTGCGCCGCGCCGGCAAGCGCGTGGTGCTGGTCTATGCGGTGCCGGAAATCGGCTGGAACGTGCCGGGCTATCTGGCCAAGGAAATCCAGCATGGCATCGTGCGCACCACGCCGCTTTCGGTCTCATACGCAGGTTTCCTGGCCCGCAATGCCGAGGCGACCGCAGCCCTTGACGCCATTCCCGACGGTCCCGACCTGATCCGCATCCGCCCGGCCGATCTGTGGTGCGACACCGTTCTGCCCGGCCGCTGCGTCGCGCAGGGCGCCGACCTCCGCCCGCTCTACTTCGACGGCGACCATGTCAGCCGGATCGGCGCCGATGCGGTCACCGCCGAAATCCTGCACGAGATGGAGGCGCGGGGCTGGCTCGCGCCCCCGCCCTGACCCGAACGCCCTGACCCGAACGCCCTGACCCGTCTCAGCCCGGCTTGCGGATGAAGGCTGGCACCGCGTAAAGCGGCAGCTTCTCGATCGCCAGCCCGGTTTCGGCCAGGAAGGCGTCGATGGCATCCGATGCCCCCGCGACGGCGCCGTAATCATCGACCACGATCAACCCGCCCGGCACCACCCGGTCGATCAGCTGCTCCAGCGCAAAGGCCGTCGGTTCCCGGACGTCCATGTCCAGATGCAACAGCGCGATCCGCGTTGCCGGGTTGCGTTCCAGATAGGTCGGCAGCGTGTCGAACACGTTTCCCGCCACCGTATGCACGTTGCGCATCGACTTCAGCCGGAAGATCGCGGCCACTTCCGCCTCGCTCAGCCCATCGCCCGCCTCGTCTTCGAAGCTTTCCACGAACTCCAGGTCCGCCGCCAGCTCAAGCCCGCCGGTCGGGAACTTGCCGAAGGCGTCAAAGCCCACGATCCGCCGCGAATCCTCGGTCTCCAGCGCCTGGCGGAAGGTGGCCCAGCGCACCAGCGAGGCGCCCTTGAACACGCCCAGTTCGACCACCTCGCCCGGCAGGTCGACGATCATCCGGTAGAGCTCGTAATGCGCCAGGAATTTCATCATCCGGCTGGGGTGCGAGAACCAGTGGTAGCCGTTCTCCCAGTCCCAGCTGCGGTCCGCGTCCAGACCGTTGATCACGAACTTCGATCCTTCGCCCTGCATGGCGCGCCCCCCGGATATGACTGGCCGCATCAGTGGACCATGCCCGCCGGGGCGTCAAGCCAAAGGCCCGGCGGCGGTGGCGCAGCCCCGCGCCGCCGTGCTATGGGGCGAAGATCGGCAAGGGCAGGGGGCAGGGGCATGATCCTGGGGCATATCGGCGCGCGGATGGGGTCCAAGGGCGTGCCGGGCAAGAACTTCCTTCCGCTTTGCGGCAAGCCGCTGATCGACTGGTCGCTGGACCAGCTGTTCGCCAACCCCCGCGTCGGCGCCGTGGTTGTCTCGACCGACGACCCGCGAATCCATGCCCATGCGCTGCAGCGCGGCGCCATCGACATCGGCCTGCGTCCGGCCCATCTGGCCACCGACACCGCGCCGAAATGGCAGGTCTGGCAACACGCGCTCGAGGCGTCCGAAGCACGCGTCGGCCCGGTTTCGGCCTTCCTCGACCTCGACTGCACCTCGCCCCTGCGCCTGCCGCAAGACATCGACGGCGCGCTGGACCTGTTTCTGGCCGAGCACCCCGACATGGTGATGAGCTGCTGCGAAGCCCGCAAGAACCCCTATTTCAACCTGGTCGAGCCGGATGCGACCGGCGCGCTGCATGTCTCGAAACCGCTGCCGGGCGGGGTCTGGGCCCGCCAGGACGCGCCGGTGGTCTATGAGCATGTCGGCGTGGTCTACGTCGTCGCGCCCGACTACCTGCGCCGCGCCGCCTCGATCTACGAAGGCCGGGTCATCCCCTATGTGCTGCCGGCCGAGCGTTGCCACGACATCGACAGCCCCTATGACCTGCGCCTGGTCGAGTTCCTGCTGCGCGATCAGCTGGATGCAGGGCTTGCCAAGGCCTGAGGCGGGCGCTTTCCCGGCCAGTCCGTCGCGCGATGATAGGCCTGGCCGATCGCCAGCACGCCGGCATCGTTCCCCGACCGGCCGATGATCTGCATGGCGCAAGGCAGGCCCTGCGCGCCAAATCCCACCGGCACCGACAGCGCCGGCAGGCCGATCAGGCTGGCCGGCACCACCACCTCCATCCAGCGGTGATAGGTGTCCATCTGCCGCCCGGCAATCTCTTGCGGCCAGCGCCACTCGGCCGGAAACGGCCAGACCTGCGCGGTCGGCAGCACCACCGCGTCAAAGCGGTCAAACAGCCGCGCGGCTTCGGCATACCAGCGGCTGCGGATCACGCTGGCCTCGTAGACCGCCTGCGCCGAAAGCCCCAGGCCCTGCTCGATCTCCCAGATCGTCTCGGGCTTGGTCAGCGCCCGCTGCGCGGCGTTGTCGTAGAGCGCCCGCTTGCCCCCCGCCGACAGCATTGCCCGCAAGGTGACCCAAGACCGCCAAAGATCGCCCGCCGGGAAGGGCGGTGCCAGAACCTCCACCGCCGCCCCCAATCCCTCCAGCACCCGCAACCCCGCCTCGCAGGCCGCCAGGATCCCCGGCTCCATCGCGTAGGCCCCGCCCCAATCGCCCAGCCAGCCAACCCGCAGCCGCTTCACTCCCCGCTCCAGCCCCGCCAGCACATCCGGCACCACGCGCGGAAACGGCGCCTCATCATTCTCCCCCGCCTGCACCATCAGCAGCCGTGCCAGATCCTCCACCGTCCGCGCCATCGGCCCCTCGGTCGCCAGCGTCGCCAGATGGGTGTCGCCGACCGCGTCCGAGGGCACCAGCCCCCAGGTCGGGCGCATCCCGTAGACGTTGCAGAACCCTGCCGGGTTGCGCAGCGATCCCATCATGTCGCTGCCATCGGCCACCCAGGCCATCCGCGCCGCCAAAGCCGCCGCCGCCCCCCCGGAAGACCCGCCCGCACTGCGCGTCAGGTCGTAAGGATTGCGCGTCACCCCGAACACCGGGTTGAACGAATGCGAGCCCTGGCCCCATTCCGGCACATTGGTCTTGGCGGTGAAAACCGCACCCGCCGCCCGCATCCTTGCCGCCAGCAGGTCGTCCTTGCCCGGGACATGATCGGCATAGACGGGCGAGCCCCAGGTCGTCCGCAGACCCGCCGTCGCCACCAGATCCTTGACCGCAAAGGGAATGCCATGCAGCCAGCCCGCAGGCGCCACATCGTCCAGCCCGCGCGCCTCGGCCATCAGCGCGTCGGGATCGCGCAGCGACACCAGCGCATTCACCGCTCCGTTCACCGAAGCCACGCGGGCCAGATGCGCCGCCATCACCTCCGATGGCGCCACCTTGCGCGCATGAATGGCGCGGCTCAACTCGGTTGCAGACCACTCCAGCATGATTTCACCCTGGTCCAAATACTCCCGCGCGGAGCGCTCCCCCCGAAATGGAATGTGCCGGGGCCCGCAAGGCCCCGGCACGCCGCATCTTCACTTGCGGATCATGGCGCTTACTTCTGCAACTCGGTCCAGATCGCGGTGTAGTATTCCTGCGCCTTGGGCGAACAAGTCGGCAGGAAATGCCCCGCGGCCTTGAACTCCTCCGGCACCACCACTTCAGGTGCTGCCTTCATGTCTTCGGGCATGAAGGCGTCCGACCCGGCCACGCCATTGGCATAGCGCGCAAAGGCCGAGATCATCGCCGCGTTCTCCGGCTCCAGGATGTAGTTCATGAAGGTATAGGCGTTTTCCTTGTTTGGCGCGTCCGCCAGCACGGCGACCGAATCCATCCACACCGGATAGCCTTCCTTCGGATAGCCATAGACCACATCCGGGTTCGCCAGCCGCACCCGCATGGTCGAACCGTTCCAGTTCACCGATGCCGCCCAGTCGTTGTTCGACATCTTCTCGGTGGCGCCATAATCCATCGACAGCCAGTTCGGCTTGGCCGCGATCAGCGCGTCACGCGCCTTCTTCAGCACCTCGGTATCCTCGGTGCAGGGCTCGCCGCCGACATACCACAGCGCCAGGCTCAGCACGTCGTTCATCTCGGGCACGACGTTGATCTTGCCCTTCAGCTCGTCCGGCACGTCCAGGAACACCGCCGAAGTGTTCGGATCGCCGCCATAGACCGAGGTGTTCACCGCAACCCCGGTGGTGCCCCACTGCCACGGCACGGTATGGGTGCGGCCGGTGTCCCAGGGCACATCCATCCATTCCGGCGCGATATTGCCGTGGTTGGGCAGCTTCGACAGGTCCAGCGCGTCGACCAGGCCCTTCTCGACCCAGATCTGCACATAGTTGGCCGAAGGCACAACCAGATCGAAGCCCGATCCGCCGGCCTCCACCTTGGCAAGGGCGGTGTCGTTGCTGTCGTAATCGGTCACCGTCACCTTGATTCCGGTGTCCTTCTCGAACTTCGCCAGCAGTTCGGGCGAGGTATAGTTACCCCAGTTGAACAGCTGCAATTCGCCCTCGGCGGCGGCGATGCCGGTGGTTCCCATCAGGAACGCGGTCGCGGTCAGAAGTCTTTTCATTGTCGTCTCCCAGGTTGTGGTTTCAGTCTTTCTTGCGCGTCAAAAGGAAGAACGCGGTCAGCAGCACCAGCGTCAGCGCCAGCAACATCGCCGAGATGGCATTCATTTCAGGCGTCAGCTGGCGGCGCAGCTGGCCCAGCATGTAGGTGGGCAGCGTGTCCTGCCCGCCGGACTTGACGAATTCGGTGATCACCACGTCATCCAGCGAGATCACGAAGGCCAGCATCGCCCCCGCCACGATCCCCGGCGCCAGAAGCGGCAGCGTCACCCGCCGGAAGGTCTGCCACGGGGTTGCGTAAAGGTCCGCCGCCGCGGTTTCCAGCGTCAGGTCCATGCCCTCCAGCCGGGCCCTGATCGGCAGATAGGCAAAGGGGATGCAAAAGGCCGAGTGCGCCAGGATCACATAGCCCAGGCCCTGGATGCCGGTCGCCTGCTTGATGATGCCGAACAGGATCAGCAGCGCCACCGCGGTCACGATCTCGGGCACCATCAGGGGCTGGTTGATCATCACATAGATGAAGGTCTGCCCCTTGAAGGCGCGCCGCCGCGTGGTGCCCAGCGCGGCCATCGTCGCAACCGTGGTCGCGATGCCGGCGGCCGAGACCGCGATGACCAGCGACCGGACCGTCGCCTCCTTGACCTGCTGGTTGGCCCAGGCCTTGGCATACCAGTCCAGCGAGAACCCGCCCCAGACCGCGACCGACTGGCTGGCATTGAACGAATAGGCGACCAGCGTGAAGATCGGCAGATAAAGCGCCACGAAGACCAGAATGGCCGTGGAGGCAAAGCCGGGCAGGCGCGCGACAGAGAAGCTGGCTCTAACCATGGCTCTTGCTCCCATCGCGCGAGGCATAGCGCACATAGACCAGCAGCGCGACCATCACGATGACCAGAAGCGCCATCGACAGCGCCGCACCCAGGGGCCAGTTGCGGCCCTGACCGAACTGCAAATCGATGAAATTGCCGATCATCATCTGCTTGCCGCCGCCCAAGACGCGCGGCGTGACATAGGCGCCGAGCGAGGGCACGAAGACCAGGATCGACCCGGCGATGATCCCCGGCTTGACGATCGGCAGGATCACCCGGCGCAACACCTGCATCCGGCTGGCATAAAGGTCGTATCCCGCCTCCAGCAGATTCATGTCGAACCGGTCGATGGCGGCGAACAGCGGCAGCACCATCAGCGGCAGGTAGACATAGGTCATGCCCACGAAGATCGCGAAGGGGCCATAAAGCATCTCCAGCGGCACGTCGATCACGCCGAGCTTCAGCAGGATCATGTTCACCAGCCCCTCCTTCCGCAACACCTCGTTGATCGCATAGGTGCGGATCAGAAGGTTGGTCCAGAACGGAATGGTGATCAGGAACAGCCACATCGCCCGCTGGCTGGCCGGCCGCGTGGCGATGAACCAGGCGGTCGGAAAGCCCACCACGAAGGTGAACAGCGTGGTCATCATCGACAGGCTCAGCGACCGCCAGAAGATCGTCATATGCGCGTCCGCCAGCACCCATTCGCCGCTGAAGATGTCCTGCGACCACAGGATGCCGACCCAGCCATCCCAGCTGAACTCTCCCACCACGTTGCCGTATTGGCCCGGCGTCAGGAACGAATAGACCAGCATGATCAACAGCGGCCCGGCCGCCGCCACGAACAGCAAGACCAGCGCCGGCGTCGACAGAAGCCAGCCGTTGCGGGCAGAGGCGCGGATGACACGGTCCTCGGCGAGGCTCATCGTCAGTCCTCCACCACTTGCGCGGCATCGGGGGCGAAGGTCACGCCCACGTCCTGCCCCTCGTGCAGGCCCGACTCGCCCGAGGCCGGGCTTTGCAGCCGGGCGACGATCTCGGTGCCGTCCTTCAGCCCGACATGGCAATGCGTGTCGGTGCAGAAATAGACCAGCGTGGTGACCCTGGCCGGAATGGCGCCGTTTTCCGGCGCTCCGATCCGCACCTGTTCGGGGCGCACCGTCACCGTCACAGCGCGACCGCTGTCCACCGGCTTCAGCGCGGCCACCGCGATCCGGTCGCCGGTGGGCAGGCGCACGGCGCCGTCGTCGGCGGTGCCGGTCACGAAGTTGGTCTCGCCGATGAAGCTGGCGACGAAGCGGTTCCTCGGCCTTGTGTAGATGTCCTTCGCCGTGCCGACCTGCTGCAACTTGCCGTTCGACATCACGCCGATCCGGTCCGACATGGTCAGGGCCTCTTCCTGGTCATGCGTGACGAAGACGAAGGTGATGCCGGTCTCAAGCTGCAACCGCTTCAGTTCCACCTGCATTTCCTTGCGCAGCTTCAGGTCCAGCGCGGACAGCGGCTCATCCAGCAGCAGCACCTTGGGCTGTGGCGCCAGCGCGCGGGCCAGCGCCACCCGCTGCTGCTGGCCGCCCGAAAGCTGCGCCACCTTGCGGGCCGCCAGTTCCTCCAGCTTCACCAGGTCCAGCATCCGCGCGGTGGTCTCCTTCACCTCCGCGCCGGGCTTGCCCAGCATCTGCAACCCGAAGGCCACGTTCTGCGCCACCGTCAGATGCGGAAACAGCGCGTAGGACTGGAACACCGTGTTCACCGGCCGCCGGTTCGGCGGCAAGGTGGTGATGTCGGCACCGTCCAGTTCGATGACGCCTTCGGTCGGCATCTCGAACCCCGCGATCAGCCGCAGAAGCGTGGTCTTGCCGCAGCCGGATGGGCCGAGGAGGGTGAAGAACTCCCCCCGCCGGATATCGACCGACACATCGTCCAGCGCGCGCACGGCCGTGCTGCCCTGGCCAAAGGCCTTCACCACGTTCCGGGCAGAGATCGTCACCTCTTCGGCCACTCTCGCACCCCCCCTGTTTTATTCGTTATTTTGATCATATTGCGCGGTCCCGGCCCGGAAATGCAAGCCATTCCTTGAAATCACCCCGCCATCGGCGCGCGTTTTCCGGCCCAGGGGGCGGCGCGCTCAACCTCTGCGCACAGGCTGATCAGGGTTTCATCCTGGCCGAAAGCGGCAGCCAGATGGATGCCGACCGGCAGGCCGTCCGAAGACCAGCCCAACGGCAGGCTGGCGGCGGGCTGGCCAGAGGCGTTGAACACCGCGCAGAACGGCGAATAGGCGAAAATGCCCTGCGGCCCGGTGCGGTAGGCGACGTAGTCTTCGGTCGCATGGCTGAACCGGCCCACTTTCGCCGGCGGCTCGGCCAGCGTGGCCGACAGCAGGATATCCGGGCCTGCATCGAAAAAGCCCGCCATCTGCCGGCCGAAGTCGTGGATTTCGCCCACCGCCTGCAGATAGCGGGTGGGGTGCAGCGTCTCGGCATGGGCGCAGGCACCGCGGCCGACGCCCTCGACCAGGTCGGCGGTCAGCGGGCGGCCCTTCAGGGCAGAGCGGATGCTCAGCGCCGTGCCCACCGCCACGATGTCGGTCCAGGCCCGCATCATGCTGGCCACATCGGCGCGGGGCAGCGCCGGCTCCACCTGATGGCCCAGCGATTCCAGCAGCTTGCCGGCCGCGCGCACGGCTTCGGCCACTTCGGGGTGGATCGGCTCTCCGGTCAGTGTGGTGTCGCAAATCCCCACCCGCAGCCGCCCCGGCGGGCGCGAGATCGCCGCCGCATGGCCCCGGCCCAGCGGCGGCGCCCAATAGGGCGCGCCAAGGTCCGCGCCCTCGCAGGCGTCCAGCATCAGCGCGGTATCCCGAACGCTGCGGGTCAGGAACCCGTCGATCGCCATCCCCGCCCAGCCCTCGCCCGCGTAAGGCCCGTCCGGCAGCCGGGCCCGCGTCGGCTTGAACCCGAAAAGGCCGCAGCTGGAGGCCGGTATCCGCACCGACCCGCCGCCGTCCGAGCCATGCGCAAGGGCCACGATCCCCGCCGCCACCGCCGCCCCCGCGCCCCCGGAAGAGCCGCCCGAGGTATGCCCCGTATTCCACGGGTTCCGCGTCGGCCCGCCATAGACCGCCGACTCGGTCGCCGCCCCGATCCCCCCCTCGGGGCTGGTGGTGCGCCCGAAGGTCACCACCCCTGTCGCCCGCATCCGCCTGAAGATGCTGGAATCCTGGGCGTACCGCGTGTTCGCCAGCAGCCGGGAGCCGTTGTGCGACGGGAAATCCACCGCCTCCACCCCCAGATCCTTGATCAGGAACGGCACGCCCCGGAACGGCCCCACCGGCAGGCCATCGGCAATCGCCCGCCTCGCCACGCCCTCCTGCATCAGCACCACGGCATTCAGCGCCCCGTTGCGCGCCTCGACCGCCGCCAGCGCCGCGTCCAGCAGTTCCGTCGGCGTCACCTCGCCCGCTGCCACCATCGCGGCCAGCGCCGTCGCATCCCGCGCGCCCAGATCTCCGATCATCCCCGACTCTCCCCGTTCCGTTGCGCCCATGCTGAACGCCACCGGGCCCCGACGTCCAGCCCGTATCCACCCCGCCGCCGCGAAATGCGCCCCCCGGCCGCCGCTTGCGACACCCGCCGCCGCAGCCGCGACACCAGAGCCGAAACCCTGCTTGACACGGGCCTTCGACTCGATATGCAGGACGGGCCTTCGGTTTCCGGGCGTCACACCCCGGATGAAAAGGGAACGCGGTGCAATTCCGCGGCTGCCCCCGCAACTGTAAGCGGCGAGCGCGGACGGAACACGCCACTGGGGCAACCCGGGAAGGCCCGTCCAAGCGACGACCCGCAAGCCAGGAGACCTGCCAGGGTGATCACCCTTACCGGTGCGCGGGGCGCGCACCGGCAGGCGGCTTCCGCCAGAGGTGACAGCTTCACCCGTCGGCGGCAAGGGCGCGCCCTTTCCCAAGACAGACCGCATCAGGGGCCGCAAATGACCCCGCGAGGAAAAGGATACACCCATGAAACGCCCCGCCGTTTCCCTAGCCGTTTCGCTTTTCACCCTGCTGGCCGCGATGCCCGCACAGGCCCAGGACATCGAACTGGCCGAAATCGTCGTCTCCGCCCTGCGCACCGCCGCCGAGCGCCTGCGCACCGGCGTTTCGGTCAGCGTGGTTGACGGCGAGGACCTCGCCGCCGCCCGCAGCACCACCATCGCCGAGACGCTGGCCCGCCTGCCTGGCGTCTCGGTGTCGCAATCGGGGCCCTTCGGCAACGCCTCCAACCTGCGGGTGCGCGGGGCGGACGGGCGCTATCTGGCGGTCTTTGTCGATGGCATCAAGGTGTCGGACCCCTCGGGCGTGCAGGTCACCTTCGACTGGGGCAACCTGATGACCGCCGACATCGGCCGGGTCGAGGTGCTGCGCGGCTCGCAATCCGCACTCTGGGGCGGCTCGGCGGTCGGCGGCGTGATCAACATCACCACCCGTGCGGCGGTCGAAGCGGGCCTGCACCAGACCGTCACCGCCGAGGGCGGCAGCTACGGCACCGCAAAGCTGTCCTACGGGCTGACGCAGAAGGACGACCGGATGGAACTGGCCTTCACCGCCACCCATCTGCGGACCGACGGCTTTTCCGCCTTCGACGGTGGCACCGAGAAAGACGGCGCCGAGGCCACCCGGCTTTCGTTCAGCAGCCGCTACCAGCTCAGCGACACGCTGGCGCTGGGCGGCGCGGCCTTCTGGCAGGACACCACGCAGGATTACGATGGCTACACCCCCGCCTTCGTGCTGGGCGACCTGATCGGCTACAGCCAGACCCGGCGCGAGGCCGGTGCGCGGGTCTTTGCCGAACTGTCGCTGGGCCAGACCGAGCATCTGTTCGAACTGACCGCGCTGGACGTGACGCGCAGCTACGACCAGGCCGGCAGCATCGACAGCTATGGCGGCAAGCGGCTGACCTTCGGCTGGCAGGGCACCACCGAGGTATCGCCCGAAGTGACGCTGGTCTACGGCGCCGACTGGTCGCGCGAGACCGCGGAATACACCAACCTGCCCGGCGGCAGCGCCGCGACCGAGATCTACGGCGCCTTTGCCGAATTGCTCTGGGCGCCTTCCGACAGCTTCGATCTTTCCGCCGCCCTGCGCAGCGACCGCAACTCGGGCTTCGGCAGCTTCACCACCGGGCGGCTGGCGCTGTCCTGGCGGCCCGCCGACGGCACCACCCTGCGCGCCGCCTATGCCACCGGCTTTCGCGCGCCGTCGATCGACGAACGCTTCGGCGACTACCCCGGCTTCTTTCCCTTCGTCGGCAACCCCGCCCTGCAACCGGAAGACAGCACCAGCTATGAACTGGGGGTGGAACAGGCCTTCGCCGGCGGCGCCAGCCTGTCGGCCACCCTCTTCCGGCTCGATGTCGACAACCTGATCACCTACCAGTTCGGCGCGCCCTCGACGCTGGTCAACATTCCCGGCGTGTCCACCCGCAGGGGGGCCGAGATCGCGGGCACGCTGCCGGTGTCCGAGGCGGTGACGCTGGGCCTGGCCTACAGCTACACCGAGGGCCGTCGCCCCGACGGCTCGCGCCTGCTGCAGGTGCCCTATCACCAGTTGTCGCTGACGCTGGACGCCGATCTGTCGGACCGCTTGTCCGCCGGGCTGGGGCTGACCCATGTGGCCGGCCGCCTCGACAATGATGCCAACACCTTTTCGCCCGTGGCGATGCCCGACTACACGGTGCTGAACACGCAGGTTTCCTACGATCTGAACGACGCGACCGAGCTTTACCTGAAGGTGGAAAACCTGCTGGACGAGGATTACCAGCAGGTCAACGGCTATGCCGCGGCGGGCCGGTCGGTCTACCTCGGGCTGCAGGCGAAATTCTGAGCTGACCGGGTCGGGAGCATCTTCCGGCCCCTTGCGAATCGGAGAGGGCGCAAACATGGTTAACAGGGCTCGGGGCGGCCGCAGCTGCCAGACGCTTGCCAGACCCTTGCCAGACGCTTTGCAGACCGTGAAATGCGGGCTGAGGGCGGCAGTTAACGCAGCGTTCTCAATGCTTTGCACCCTGTCGCCGGCCTGGGCCGAGCCGCCCTCCCGCGTGGTGTCGATGAACCTGTGCACCGATCAGCTGGCGATGATGCTGGCCGCACCCGGCCAGCTGGTTTCGGTCAGCCATCTGGCCACCGACCCTTTGGTCTCGTCGATGGTGGATCAGGCCGCGGCCTACCCGAAGAACCGTGGCGGGGCCGAACAGATTTTCCTTATGAAACCGGACCTTGTGCTGGCCGGCAGCTATGGTTCGCTGGCTTCGGTCGATCTTCTGCGTGGCCTGGGAGTCAAGGTGGTGCAGGTGCCGCCGATCATCTCTCTGGCCGAGGTGCCGCAGCAAATCCTGCTGGTCGGCCAGGCCCTTGGCCGCGAGGCCGAAGCGCAGGCCCTGGCCGATGACTTCACCACGCGCCTTGCCGCACTGGCCCATGACGGGCCCAAGGCGACGGCGGCGCTGTACTATCCCAACGGCTATACTACGGGCACCGGAACCCTGGCAGATGATGTGTTGGACCATGTGGGCTTCCACAACATAGCGGGAGAGGCGGGGTTGACCGGCGGCGGAACGTTGCCGCTGGAGCGGCTGGTAATGGCGGCGCCGCAGGTTGTGGTGACCTCCACCCCCTATCCCGGCGCCTCGCGGTCCGAGGAAATCCTCGTCCACCCCGCGCTGGAAGTGTTGCGTCAAAGCGCCGGCATAACCACCACATCCGACGCCGACTGGGTCTGCGGCACCCCGCATATCCTGCGCGCCCTGGGCGAGATGAAGAAGGCCCGCGAGGCGCTTGAATGAAAAGCGTTTTTTATGCCCTTTCAATGCTGGTCGCGGGGCTGTTCGCGGCCTCGCTGCTGGTCGGCCCGGCGGGTCTGGGCCTGGGCGAAAGCCTGCGCGCGCTGGTCGGGAAAGAGGCCGGACCGGTGGCCCTGGTGATGCAGGAGATTCGCCTGCCGCGCGCGATCCTGGGTCTGATGACCGGCGCGGCACTCGGTCTGGCGGGCGCGGCGATGCAGGGGTACTTGCGAAATCCATTGGCAGAACCTGGGCTTATCGGCGTTTCCTCATCCGCCGCACTGGGCGCGGTGCTGGCGCTGCAATCCGGCCTCGCCGCCAGTTTCGCCCTTGCCCTGCCACTGGCCGCACTGGCCGGAGCAGGCCTTTCGGTGCTGCTGATCCTGCTGATGGCCGGGCCGCGCGGCGGCGCGCTGGCGCTGATCCTGGCCGGGATCGCCATCTCTGCGCTGGCAGCCTCGGTCACCTCGCTGGTGCTGAACCTGTCGCCAAACCCTTTTGCTGCAATGGAAATCGTCTACTGGATGATGGGCTCACTGGCGGATCGGTCGATGACCCATGTCTGGCTGGCCGCGCCCTTCATGGCGCTGGGCATGGCGATGCTGCTGACGCTTGGCCGCGGCCTTGATGCGCTGACGCTGGGCGAGGATGCGGCGCAGACCATGGGCGTCAACCTGACCCTGCTGCGCTGGATGCTGATCGGGGGCACGGCGGCGGCTGTGGGTGCGGGCGTGGCGGTGGCAGGCGCAGTCGGTTTCGTCGGGCTGGTGGTGCCGCATATCCTGCGGCCTTTGGTCGGCGCGCGGCCGTCGCGGCTGCTGCCGGCCTCGGCGCTGGGCGGGGCGGCGATGCTGCTGGCGGCCGATATCGCCACCCGGCTGATCGCGCCCGACCGCGACCTGAAGCTGGGCGTGCTGACCGCCATCGTCGGCGCGCCGTTCTTCCTGCACCTGATCTGGCGGATGCGGAGGGTCGAGGCATGACCTTGCTTTCGCTGCATAATCTGACCGTGAAGCGGGGCGAATGCCCAGTGGTGGACGATGTATCTCTGACCGTCGGCGAAGGCGAATTCGTCGGGCTTCTCGGGCCGAACGGCGCCGGCAAGACCAGCCTTTTGCGCGGTGCGCTGGGGCTGCTTGCGGCCTCTGGCCAGTCGTCGCTGGCCGTCCTTGCGCCCTGGCCCGCGCCAGGGCGGCGGCTTTCCTGCCGCAGGGCCGCGACATCGCCTGGCCGGTCAGCGTGGAAACCCTGGTGGCGCTGGGCCGCGCGCCGCATGGGGCGGCCGACCCGGCCGACCCCGCCGTTGCCCGCGCGCTGGCCCGGATGGGGCTGGAGGCCTACCGCAGCCGCAGCGCCACCGCCCTGTCGGGGGGCGAGCAGGCCCGCGTCCTGATCGCCCGCGCGCTGGCGCAGGACACGCCGCTGCTGCTGGCGGACGAGCCGGTGGCAGGTCTGGACCCCGAGGCGCAGATCCGCACCATGCAGGTTTTTCAAGAGCTTGCCGCCGAGGGGCGGGGGTGGTCGCCTCGATCCACGATCTGGGGCTGGCGGCGCGGCATTGCTCACGCCTGATCCTGATGCACCGGGGGCGGCTGGTCGCCGATGGCCCGCCGCGTGCAGTGCTGACGGATGAAACGCTGGCGGAAGTGTTCGGAATCAGGGGCTTTCACGCCGAAACCGAAGATGGGCCGGTGTTCCAGCCGATGGGCGTGGTGCGATGATCGCGGTGACCCTGCGGCGCCCCTGGCTGGAGGCCCGGCTGACCGCGCCCTTGCGGGTGCTGTCGCATGCGCCCTTTGGGGCGGGCTACCGGACCACCGACCTGGTTCTGTGGCGCGAGGTGCGCAATGCCGAACTGGCACCGGATTTCCCGGTCGAGGACTGGTTCGCGCGGGAAATGGCGGCCCGGCCGGGCGCGGTGGGCATGCTGACCTCGCGCGATGTCGGGACCTGGGCGCAGGCGCGGGCTGCGGTTGACGGGGTACGGGCGCATTGCGTGCTGACGCTGGGACTGTCGAATGCCGAAAGCGTCGGCGTGCGGCTGCCCTGGCATCCCGCCGACTACGGCACCATCAACCTGCTGGTTGCCACCGACGCCGGCCTGACCGAGGCCGCGCAGCTGGAGGCGCTGACCGTTTCGGTCCAGGCGCGGACAGCGGGGGTGATGGCGGCAGGGTTGCAACTGGCCAGCGGGCTGGCCACGGGGACCGGCACCGATTGCGTGGCGCTGGCCTGTGTGCCGGGCGCGGGGCGCTATGCCGGCCTGCATACCGCGGTCGGCGAGGCGGTCGGCGCGGCGGTGCGACAGGCGGTGACGGCGGCTGCGGCCGACTGGCTGCGCTGGCGCGATGCGGAACGGGCAAAGCGATGAGAGCTGCTGAACGAATCGTCTGCCTGACCGAGGAAACCGTTGCAACGCTTTACCTTCTGGGTCGGGAGCATCGCATCGTCGAAGGCCGGGACGTGTTCCCCGAACCAGCCGGGCAAAGGGCCGCAAAGAACCGGATCTTGCTGCCCGATCAGGGGCTTGCCCGCGCCCATCGCGGCCCGACCGGGTTGGCAGGCGCTGCCCGCCATCCGGCAGGGCCGCATCCATGAGATCAAGGCGCCCTTGATCCCGTCGCCCGGCCCGGCGGCCCTGACCGAGGCGTTGGACGCCATCGTCGCGGCGCTGCACGGGCCTGCCGGCTAAAGCAGGCGGGCCAGTTCGGCGGCCAGCACCTCGGGCAGGATCGGCTTGGCGACATGGCCGTCGAAACCGGCACGGTGCAGCGCCTCGACCTGGTCGACCAGCACATCCGCCGTCATCGCCACGATCGGCAGGGTCCGCAGCCGCCCGCCCAGGCGCCGGGTCTGCGCCGCGGTCTGGAACCCGTCCAGCCCCGGCATGTTCACGTCCAGAAGTACCAGGTCCACATCCTCGGAAGGCAGCATCGCCAGCGCCCCGGCCCCCGACGCCGCCTCGATCACCCGCGCCCCCATGCCGCGCAGGTAGGTGGCTGCGACCAGGCGGTTGCTGGCGATGTCATCGACCACAAGGATGCTGCAACCGGTCAGGTCGGGCGGGCTGTCGGCGGCGGGATCGCTGGCCGCGGCGGTCTCATAGGCCAGGGTCAGGCGGAAATGCGCGCCCTTGTCCGAGGCCAGAAGGACCAGGTCGCCGCCCATCCGCCGCGCCAGGTTGCGCACGATGGCCAGCCCGAGGCCGGAGCCGGGGGCGCCCTTGCGGCCCTTGCGGAACGGTTCGAAGATCGCCTCGCGGTCGGCGGGCGCCACGCCGGGGCCGTCATCGACGACATCGACCCGCAGGATGCCGCCGCTGCCGTCGTCGAAAGGCTCGACCCGGCATTCGGCGCTGACCTTGCCGTCGGGCGCATGGCGATGCGCGTTCGAGACCAGGTTGGAAAGGCATTGCTGCAGGCGGACGGCGTCGATGCGCACCGGGCCGGGGCAGGGGTCCATGGTGCGGAATTCCAGCGATCGGCCCGATCTGTCGGCCTGTTCGCCAAGGCGGCGGACAAAGCCCGAGATCTCGTCGCGCAACTGCACGGTGCGTGGCCGCATCGGCATCCGGCCCTGGCTGATCGCGTTCATGTCGGTGACGTCGTCGAGGATCGTCGCCAGATTGCGCGCCGAGCCGACCAGCAGGTCCAGCCTGTCGCACGACGGCGCCAGCGGGTCACGCGCGATGGCCGCGGCCAGTTCCGCCTGGCCCATGCCGATGATGGCATTCAGGGGGGTGCGCAATTCATGGCTCATCTGCGCCAGGAACAGCGTCTTTGCCTCGTCCGCGGCGCGGGCGGCGGCCTCGCTTTGCGCCGCCATCCGGTGCAGCCGGTGGTTCGACAGCATGGCGGTGACCGTATAGGCCAGCCCGCCGAAAGTCGCCGCCGTCGAGATGGCAAATCCGGCGATGTCGTCGCGGGCCAGCCAGTAGTGCGCCGTTGTCGCCAGGATGGTTCCGCCCGCCCCGGCCAGCCCCGCCAGCCCGATCGGCAGATGGATCGACCGGACCGTCGCAAGGTGCATCAGCGTCACCACGGCCATGCCCACGGCAAAGGCCTTGGCATGGCTGTCGGGGTCGTACCAGGCAAGCCCGGCGGCCAGCACATAGGCCGTCTCGATCACCACCGTCAGCGCCAGCGCCAGCACATAGAACCGCCGCGAGCGCCCGGCCCGCGCCAGCGCGGCGTTTGCGGCCAGTTCGGTCAGCAGATTGACGGCCCAGAGTACCAGAACGATCTCCGGATCGGCAAAGACGGTCGCCAGCGCGAAGGCCAGCGCGGTCAGTGCCAGCCGCTCGGGCATCTCGCGCAGCAGGATCTGGCGCTGGCGCTCCATCTCTGCGGTGAGGTCACTGGCCTGGCGGATCATTCGGTCCCCGTCCCGGCCGGTCCTTCCGGGTCCAGCCGAACCTCCTGGCGCAGCCGCCCGTCCTGCGCGAAGACCAGGATGCGGCCGTCGGTCGTCACCACCGCGGTCCAGCCCTGCCCGAAGGTCACGGCCGAGGCCATTGCCCCCGCCGGCATCGCCAGCGCCTGCGGCACCTCGGGGCCGACGGGCAGCGCCTGCGGCATCCGGGTGACAAGCAGGGCAACGACGGTTATGACACCGCCGATCATGGTCAGCGTCAGCACGATGACCAGCCACTTCAGAAATCTCAGCGAGGGCGGCAGCCCTTCCGCCTCCGGAGCGTCAGTCATGCAGGACCCTTTCGATGACGAGGCCGGAGAAGATGGTCCGGCGGGCGGTGTCGTGACCGTCACCCTGCCGGATGACGCCCCCCCGCGCCTTGATAAGGCGCTTGCGGCGGCGGTGCCAGAGAAAGCGGCGCTGTCGCGCTCGCGCCTGATGCGGATGATTGGTGAAGGGGCGGTCAGTCGGGGCGGCGTGGTGGTCACCAACCCGAAGGAGAAGGTGGCGCCGGGCGAGGTCTGGGACATCCGCCTTTCCCCCGCCACCGAGGCGAATCTGCGGCCCGAGGCCATTGCTCTGACGGTGGTCCATGAGGATGCCGATCTGATTGTCATCGACAAGGCGGCGGGCATGGTGGTGCATCCCGCACCCGGCAGCCCCTCGGGCACGCTTGTCAACGCCCTTCTGCACCATTGCGGCGACACGCTGTCCGGCATCGGCGGCGAACGGCGGCCCGGCATCGTCCACCGGATCGACAAGGACACCACCGGCCTCTTGGTCGCGGCCAAGTCCGACCGCGCGCATCACGGCCTGGCGGCGCAGTTCGAGGCGCATACCGTGACCCGGCACTATCTGGCCCTTGTGCATGGCGTGCCGAGTGGGGCCGATCCGCGTTTGCGCGGCACCCGCGGTGTCAGCTTCGAGGCCGGCGGCGTGATCCGCATCGCTACCGGCCTTGCGCGCCACCGCACCGACCGCCAGCGTCAGGCCGTGGTCTGGGACGGGCAGGGCCGCCATGCGGTGACCCGTGTCCGCGTGCTCGAAGGCTTTGCCGGCCAGGCGGCGCTGGTGGAATGCTGGCTGGAAACCGGGCGGACGCATCAGATCCGCGTCCACATGGCCCATGCCGGGCACGGGCTGATCGGTGACCAGACCTATGGCGGCAAGCGCCGGCTGTCGGAAAAGCTGCTGGGACAGGGCGCGGCTCTGGGCAACACCTTCCCGCGCCAGGCGCTGCATGCCGCCAGCCTGGGCTTCGACCATCCGGTGACCGGCGCGCGGCTGGAATTCGCAGCCCCTCTGCCGCCCGACATGGCGGCGCTGCTGGAGGCGCTGCGCCGTGGCGCCTGAACATGGGTCATGATCGCTGACATTCCCTTGATCGGGTGGTCACATTCCTTCACGCGCGACGGAACGATGCACAACTTTCGTTCATAAGACAGTGATAGGCATCCGGTCGCGCTCTACTTGACCGGCAAACCATGTCACCATAATTACTTCGATCCCCGGGGGCTGATGGCACCGGGGCAGACATCAGGGGGCAACACGAGCACCTATGCAAACCTTCCCGCGCCCAGTCCCGAACAGGGGCTGAACCGGTACATGCAGGAGATCCGCAAGTTTCCGCTGCTGGAACCGGAAGAAGAATACATGCTGGCCAAGCGCTGGGCCGATCACCAGGACACCGAAGCCGCGCATCGGATGGTGACCAGCCATCTGCGGCTGGCCGCCAAGATCGCCATGGGCTACCGCGGCTATGGCCTGCCGCAGGCCGAGGTGATCTCGGAGGCGAACGTCGGCCTGATGCAGGCGGTCAAGCGGTTCGACCCGGAAAAGGGGTTCCGGCTGGCCACCTATGCGATGTGGTGGATCCGCGCCTCGATCCAGGAATACATCCTGCGGTCGTGGAGCCTGGTCAAGCTGGGCACCACTTCGGCGCAGAAGAAGCTGTTTTTCAACCTGCGCAAGGCCAAGGCCAAGGTCGGCGCGCTGGAAGAGGGCGATCTGCGGCCCGAGAACGTGGCCAAGATCGCCACCGCCCTCAGCGTCACCGAGGCCGAGGTGATTTCGATGAACCGCCGGCTGGCGGGCTCGGACGCGTCACTGAACGCGACGATCGGCTCGGAAGACGGCGGCATGCAGTGGCAGGACTGGCTGGAGGATGAAGACAGCGACCAGGCCGGCGATTATGCCGAAAAGGATGAGTTGGACACCCGCCGCGCCCTGCTGGCGCAGGCGATGGATGTGCTGAACGACCGCGAAAAGGACGTGCTGGTGCAGCGCCGGCTGGCCGAAGACCCCAAGACGCTGGAAGAACTGTCGGAAAGCTATGGCGTCAGCCGCGAACGCATCCGCCAGATCGAAGTGCGGGCGTTTGAAAAGCTGCAGGCCAAGATGCGCGAACTGGCGCGCGGCAAGGGCATGGTTGTGCCTGCATAAGCAGGCGCTGACACCATGCGGGGGCCGTGACCGCGCGTCACGGCCTTTTCGTTTGCCGAGGCGCCTGCGGAAAGGTAGGAGGCTGGCATGAGAATGCGCGACACCTTCCTCAAGCCCATGCACCCCGAGGGCTTCAAGTTTGTTCCCGTCTTTGCGGCGGTGACGCTGGTCCTGTTCTGGCTGTGGCAGCCCCTGGGCTGGATCGGCCTCGGCCTGACGGTCTGGTGCTATTATTTCTTCCGCGACCCGAAACGCGCGGTGCCGGTGAACAAGGGCCTGCTGGTCAGTCCCGCCGACGGCGTGGTCAGCCTGATCGGCCCCGCCGTGCCGCCGCCCGAGTTGGACATGGGCCCCGCGCCGCTGATGCGGATTTCGGTCTTCATGTCGGTCTTCAATTGCCATGTGAACCGCGCGCCGATCGCCGGCAAGGTGACGGCGGTGGCCTATCGGCCTGGCAAGTTCCTGAACGCCTCGCTGGACAAGGCCTCGGAGGACAACGAACGCAACGCGCTGGCGATCGAGATCGAGGATGGCCGCAAGATCGCCGTGGTGCAGATCGCCGGGCTGGTGGCGCGGCGGATCATGTGCTGGGTGCAGCCGGGGCAGTCGCTGGCCACGGGCGAGCGTTTTGGCCTGATTCGCTTCGGTTCGCGGCTTGACGTCTATCTGCCCGAAGGCGTGCAGCCGCAGGTCGCGCTGGGCCAGACCATGGTCGCGGGCGAAAGCGTGATCTCGCTGATCGGCCAGGATGCGCCCGCCCGCGCCGCAAGGATCATCTGATGGACCGCGCACCGCAAGACCCCGAGGCCGAGCAGCAACTGCACCTTGTCCGGCTGCTGCCGAATTTCGTCTCGATCCTGGCGCTCTGTTCGGGGCTGACGGCGATCCGCTTCGCGATTGCCGGCAACATCTCGCTCGCGGTGTTCCTGATCGCCCTTGCGGCGGCGCTGGACGGGCTGGACGGCCGCCTGGCGCGGATGCTGAAATCCGAAAGCGCGATTGGCGCCGAGTTGGACAGTTTGTGCGATTTTGTCAATTTCGGAGTGGTTCCGGGGCTGGTTCTCTACCTTTGGGGTTTGAGAAGTGAAACCAACATGGGCTGGATCGCGGTGCTCGTCTATGCCGTGTGCTGCATGCTGCGGCTGGCGCGGTTCAATGTCGGCAGCCGCGAGGCCGTTCCGGCGGAAAAGACCGTGTTCATCGGCGTGCCCGCGCCCGCAGGCGCCATGCTGGCGCTGCTGCCGATCTATCTGAGCCATGTCGCCTCGTTCCACCTGCCGGCGCCGGTGGTGGCGCTCTGGATGGTGTCGGTCGGCGCGCTGATGATCAGCCATGTCCGCACCCCCAGCCTGAAGCGGGTGACGATCCCCGCCTCGCTGAGCCGTTTTGCGCTGGTTGGCGCGGTGGCGGTGGTGGCCTCGCTGATCACCTACCCCTGGGCAACGCTGCTGATGCTGTCGCTGGCCTATCTGGCGGCGATCCTGATTCTGGCCCTGTCGGCATTGCGCAAACCGGCCTGAGCCTTGCGGCGGGCACCGCGCGGGCTTAGCCTCGCGCCCGACGTGAAGGCAGGAGGGACGGCCATGCAGACCATGCGGTGGGGCATTCTGGGCGCGGCGAATTTCGCGCGCCAGCACATGGGGCCGGCGATCCACGCCGCGCATGGGGCGGAACTGGTGGCGCTGGCCACCTCCAGCCCCGCCAAGGCCGAGGGGTTTCAGGCCTTCTGCCCGGCACTGAAGGTGCATGCAAGCTATGACGCGCTGCTGGCTGACCCCGGCATCGACGCGGTCTACATCCCCTTGCCCAACCACCTGCATGTCGAGTGGACGCTGAAGGCGCTGCGGGCGGGCAAGCATGTGCTGACCGAAAAGCCGATCGCGATGCGCGCCGACGAGATCGACCAGATCATTGCCGAGCGTGACCGCACCGGCCTTCTGGCAGCCGAGGCCTACATGATCGTCCACCACCCGCAATGGCAGCGCGCCAGGGAATGGCTGGAGGCGGGCGAGATCGGCACCCTGCGCCATGCCGATGCAGCGTTTTCCTTTCACCTGACCGATACCGCCAACATCCGCAACCGCCCTGACACTGGCGGCGGATCCCTGCGCGACATCGGCGTCTACACCTTCGGCTCTACCCGCTTCGTGACCGGGGCCGAGCCAGTGGCGCTGGAATCGCGCATCCGCTGGGAGAACGGCATCGACAGCCACGCCCATGTCTTCGGCACCATGAAGGGGCCGGGGGGCAGTTTCACCTATGCCTCGATGACCTCGATGCGGCTTTACAACCGCCAGGTGGTGACGTTCCAGGGCGACAAGGGCATGATCCGCGTCGAAGGCGGGCCGTTCAACGCCAATGTCAACGATCTGGCCAAGGTGGAACTGCACGTCCAGGGCAACCGGGTCATCACCGACCGTTTCCCCACGGCGAACCACTACAAGCTGCAGGTCGAGGCGTTTGGCCGCACGGTGCGCGAAGGCGTGCCCTATCCCTGCCCGCTGGAATTCGTGCGCGGCACGCAAGCGATGATGGACATGGCCTATGACGCGGCAAAGGACATCTCGCTTTCCTGATCAGGATCAGCGCCAGCCGTTCCGGACCCCTGTAGAATCGGGCCGAAACCCAAAGGAGGTTCGGCCATGAAGCCAGTATCCACGCTGTATTGCATCGCTGACGAAGCCGGGTTCCGGCTGCTGCGCGGGGCGGGGTCCGAGATGCGCGAGCTATCCGCCGTCACAGCCGCATCGCTGGGCGACGTAGACCACCAGTTCTCCGGCAGCGGGCGCAACCGCCACGGTGGTGGTACCAGCTTCGGCCATGAAACGAAATCCGAGGCCGAGATCGAGCGGCCGCGCCTGGCGCGCCATGTCGTCCGCGCCCTGCAAGCCGAGTGGGACAAGGGGCAGGCCGATCGGATCGTGCTGGCTGCCGGCCCGAAGATGCTCGGCGCGCTGCGCGACGTCCTGCCCAAGGCATTGGCCGGGCATATCGTGGCCGAACTCTCCAAGGATTTGTCAGATGTGCCAGCGCATGCCCTGGCCGAGCATCTGAGGGGTCAGATCCCGCTCTGACGGCGTAGGGTGCGTGGTTCCGCGGGCCTTGCCTGCGGGGTCACGCACCGCCCGTTCACGCTTCCATCGCTTCCAGTTCGTCGATGAAGCCCGCGATCATGCTGAGGCCCTTGTCCCAAAAGGCGGGGTCGGAAAGGTCCAGCCCAAAGGGCGCCAGCAACTCCTTGTGGTGCTTTGACCCGCCGGCCTTCAGCATCTCGAAATACTTCGCCTGGAAGTCCGGCAAGCCGCCCTCATAGGCGGCATACAAAGCGTTCACCAGCCCGTCTCCGAAGGCATAGGCATAGACGTAGAACGGCGAATGCACGAAATGCGGGACATAGGCCCAGAAGGTCTCATACCCGTCCATGAATTCGAAAGCATCGCCAAGGCTTTGCGCCTGCACGCTCATCCACAGGGCGTTGATGTCATCCGGCGTCAGCTCGCCCTCGGCGCGGGCGGCATGCAGCTTGCACTCGAAATCGTAAAAGGCGATCTGGCGGACGACCGTATTGATCATGTCCTCGACCTTGCCGGCCAGCAGGGTCTTGCGCTCCGCGGGTGTCTTCGCCTGTTCCAGCAACCGCCGGAAGGTCAGCATCTCGCCGAAAACGCTGGCGGTTTCGGCCAGTGTCAGCGGCGTTGCCGACAGCAATTCCCCCTGGCCGGCCGCCAGCACCTGATGCACGCCGTGGCCCAGCTCATGCGCCAGCGTCATCACGTCGCGCGGCTTGCCCAGGTAGTTCAGCATCACATAGGGATGCACCGTCGTCACCGTCGGATGCGCGAAAGCGCCCGGAGCCTTGCCCGGCTTCACCCCCGCATCGATCCAGCCCCGGCGAAAGAACGGTTCCGCCAGATCGGCCATTTCCGGCGCGAAGGCGCCATAGGCGCCCATCACCACCGCCTCGGCTTCGGCCCAGCCCACCGTCTTCGGCGCCTCCAGTGCCAGCGGCGCATTGCGGTCCCAGACCTGCAGCTTGTCCAGCCCCAGCCACCTGGCCTTCAGCCGGTAATAGCGGTGCGACAGCTTCGGATAGGCCGCGACCACGGCGTTGCGCAGCGCCTCCACCACCTCGGGCTCGACATGGTTCGACAGGTGCCGGCCGTATTGCGGGCTGGGCATCTTGCGCCAGCGGTCGTGGATTTCCTTTTCCTTCGCCAGCGTGTTGTGGACCCGCGCGAACAGCTTGAGATGCTTGTCAAACACGACGGCCAGCGCCCGCGCCGCCGCCTCGCGCCTGGTCCGCACCGGATCGGTCAGCAGGTTCAGCGTCGCCTCCAGGTTCAGCTCTTCGGCCTCGCCCTCCACTGCGAACATCAGCCCCGCCATGGTCTCGTCGAACAGCTTGTTCCACGCACTTGCCCCCACGACACCGGTATCATGCAGGAACTTCTCCAACTCGTCCGACAGCTGGTGCGGCCGCATCGCCCGCAGCCGGTCGAACACCGGCTTGTAGCGCGCCAGATCGGCATTCGCCGCCAGCAGCCGCGCCAGATGCGCATCCTCCAGCCGGTTGAACTCCAGGCTCCAGAACACCAGCGGCGTGGTGAAATCGGTGACCCGGCCCTCGGCATCCGACATGAACTTGGCCCGGCCACTGTCCATGGTGTTCTGGTAGTAGCGCAGTCCGGCAAACGACATGATCCGCCCGGCGGTGATCTCGATCTCTTCATAGGCCTGCACGGCCACCAGCAGCCCCGCCGCGTCCAGGCCGGCCAGCTTGCCCTCGTAGGCGGCTGCGAAACCGGCACAGGCCTTTTCCAGCCAGCCCATGTCGGCCGCGAATTCCGGCGCGTCGGGACCAGCGTAGAGATCGCTCAGATCCCAGTCCGGCAGTTCTCCGAACCCGCTGCCAGAGGCATTTGCGTCGAACACGGGGCGGGGCAGCGGCAGCGTCATCGGCTCATCCTTTTTCGGCTTCCCCGCCATCTAGGCCCTGCCTCCCCCCTCCCGCAACCCTCTGCTCCTTCATCTTGGCTCAAATACTCCGCGGGGGGTCCGGGGGCGGCGCACGCCCCCGGTCCGGCCCCAGCAAGGCGCGCAACCCCTGAACCGTGTCGATCTCGGCCACCGGCTTGTCGCGCTGCCAGCGCAGGATGCGCGGAACGCGCAGCGCCACGCCTGCCTTGTGGCGCGGGCTGTCCTGGATGCCCTCGAAGGCGATCTCGAAGACCAGTTCGGGCGGCACCTGACGCACCGGGCCAAAGCGTTCCAGCGTATGCGCCTGCACCCAACTGGCGATCTCGGCGAACTCGGCGTCGGTCAGGCCGGAACCGGCCCTGGCAACCGGCACCAGCGCGTCGCCATCGCGCACCGCAAAGGTGAAGTCGGCATATAGCCCCGCTCGCTGCCCGCGCCCGGCCTGGGCATAGATCATCACGGCATCCACGGTGAAAGGATCCGGCATCCACTTCCACCAATCGCCCCGCTTGCGCCCCGTGCCATAGCCGGACGCTCCGGACTTCAGCATCAATCCTTCGGCGCCCCGGTCGCGGGCTGCATCGCGCAGCGCGGCCAGACCAGCCCAGTCCGCAAAGGGCACCAGCGCCGAGGCCGCCAGCGGCAGGCCTTGCGGCAGGCGCGACAGCAGGTGTTCCAGCCGGGCGCGGCGGTCGCGCAGGGGCAGGGCGCGGAGGTCCGCACCCGCCTCTTCCAGCAGGTCAAAGGCCAGAAACCGCGCCGGGGCGTCGCGCAACACTGTCTTCGGCACTGCCTTGCGCCCGATCCGGCGTTGCAGGGTGGCGACAGGCAGCGGGCGGTCCTGCGCGGCGTCCCAGGCCAGCACCTCGCCATCGATCACCGTGCCCGCGGGCAAGACATCCGCAAGCGGCGCGAATTCGGGGAAGCGGTCGGTGATCAGTTCCTCCCCCCGCGACCACAGGGCGAAGGCACCGGGCCGCGCGATCAACTGGCCGCGGATCCCGTCCCATTTCCATTCGGCCAGCCAGTCGCCGGGCGGCCCCAGGGTCTCCGGCGCCTCATCCAGCGGCGCGGCCAGCGCAAAGGGATAGGGCCGCGCCTCGGCCCCGTCCGCACCCGCCAGCAGATCGGCAAAGCTGGTCTTTGCCGGATCCCACTTTCCCATCAGCCGATGCGCCAGCGCCGCGCTGTCCAGGCCGCTGGCTTCGGCCAGCGCCCGCGTCATCAGCCCGCGCGACACCGTCATACGAAATCCGCCGGTCAGGAGCTTGATGAACAGGAACCGCTCGACCGGCGGCAGGCCCGCCCAGGCGGCCAGGACCGCCGCGCGGCGCAGCTCCGCCGGCTGGCCGGGCAGCCGCGCAAGGCCGCCGATCGTTTCGGCCAGGCCCGGAGATGCCTCCGGCGCCACCGCCACCACAGGCAGGATCAGCGCGATCGTCTCGGCCAGATCGCCGGTGACGGCATGGCATTCGTCGAAAAGCCAGGGCGGAACCCCCGCCGCCTCGGCCGCCCATTGCCGCAACTCCGTCGTGGTCGCCGCGCGCTTCGGGCGGCGGCCCGACAGCAGCGCCACGGTCCAGACCCGGTCCGCTTCGGGCGCAGTGCGGAAATGGACCGCCAGCGCCGCTGTCTTGGCCGCCAGCGACGTGGTGGCGTCCAGCGCCATGAAAAGCTGTGCAAAGGCCCTCATCCGGGCTCTTCCGTCCCGGCGCCGAACTCGGTCCGCAAGGGGGCGGCGTCCAGCCCCTCTTCGCCCAGCCAGCGGGCAAGGCATCGGTATAGCCATGCGTCGCCAGCACGCGGGTCGCCCCGGTGGCACGGATCGCGGCGTTCAGCCCGTCCCAATCGGCATGGTCCGACAGCGCGAAGCCCTGCGGCAGGCCCCGGCGACGGCGGATGCCGCGCACCGCCATCCAGCCCGAGGCCATCGCCTCTTCGTCCGGCGCAAAGCGTTTCGTCCAGGCGCTGCCAAGGACCGATGGCGGTGCGATGACCAGCGCGCCGGGGTGGGTTTTCGCGGTGACGGCCGGGGTGACACGGATCGTGTCAGGCAAGGCATAGCCCTGCGCCCGCAGGACCGCGTTGATGTCTTCGACCGCGCCATGGGACAGGATCGGCCCTTGCGGCGGCAGCGCTGCAATCAGGCGCTGGGCCTTGCCGAAGCTGTAGGCGGCGAGGATCGAGGTCTTGCCCGCCGCCGCATTGCCCGCCCACCAGGCGGCAATATCGGCCATCACCTCGGGCTGCGGGCGCCAGCGAAAGACCGGCAGGCCAAAGGTGCATTCGGAAATGAAGGTGTGGCAGGCGACCGGCTCGAAAGCTTCGGCCAGCCCGTCCGCCTCGGTCTTGTAGTCGCCCGAAACGACCCAGACTTCGCCCGCCCGTTCGACCCGGATCTGGGCCGAGCCGGGCACATGCCCCGCCGCATGGAACGACACGGTGACGGCCCCGATGCGCTGCCTTTGGCCAAAGGGCAAGGCCTCTGCCGTGATGGCGCCCAGCCGGTGGCGGATCACCGGCAGCGCCTCGGGCGTGGCCATGTAGGCGGCATGGCCGGGGCGCGCGTGGTCGGAATGGCCATGCGTGACCAGGGCGCGGGCAACCGGGCGCCAGGGGTCGATATGGAAATCCCCCGCGGGGCAGTAAAGGCCCTGGGGGGTAAGGGTGAGAACAGCGCTTGCCATCGGCGCAAGGGTAGTGCAGCCGGTGCAGGACGCAAGGCAGACCGCGGTGACGCGGCGGAGAAGCGGGCCGGCAACACGCCCGCATGCGACATCACTGCCTTCTTTTGCAGACCGCCGCCCGGCAGTCCATTGTCGCCGTCCTTGTCCGCGCGATCCGTCGGGGACGAGGGCAGTCCCCACGTGCCGCAGACAGCCGATCACCTCGGGATACACCGCGATGATGGCGGCGTCCGACCACTGCACGGCATCCGCTTTCGACAGGACCGCCCGGTTTCGCCGCAGCGCCTCGCCCATGCCGCGGTACTGGCCGGCCGCGCCACGCCCGTCCAGGAAGTCGACCGATGTGCCGGTCTTCGGAACGAAGGCCACGGTTCTTCCGATGGCTGTTCCTCGCCGCGGCACGCGACGGGCTGCCGCGATCGAATGCAGGCAAGTCGAAGGTCACAAGGCCCTGCGCCCGTTGGACCTGCGCCGGGACATCGCCTTCGGCATCGGTTTGCAGCAGGACCGGCCGCTGGTTGTCCGTTCAGGACGGCAAGCCCATGGCGCGGCCCCAACGAGCGGGCGAAATGGGAAGGTCCGTTCCATGCAGCCGTCCGGAGGGCGTTACGGGGGAGCATTTCACCCCTGTTCCCCGGCCATCAGGCCCCACGCCAGGTTCCGCCCCGTCGCCGATCCGTCACCGCGCATCCGGTGGCCAAAGCCTGGCGCCATTGCAGCGCCCCGTCATCCACATTCCGTGGCAACGCCGCCAAGCGGGGGCGCAAGGCCCCCCGAGGCGGCTCCTCCTCACCTCCGCCACCCGGTGCTGTCCGAAAAAGCGGCGAAATGCGACGATTCCGTCGGGAAATCCCGCAAAAGGCTTTACCGATGCGCTTTGGAAGCGTTGACTGGCGCCAAGGACAGCGGGGACCGTAGTGACCACCTATTTCAACGAGATGACCGGAACCGGCGGCGACCTGCGCCTTCCCTATGCCCGCCTGCAGGACTGGGTGCAGTCGATGCCGGTAGAACTGCGCACATTGAAACAGGCCGAGGCCGAGGCCCTTTTCCGCCGCATCGGCATCACCTTCGCCGTCTACGGCGAGGGCGGCGATCCCGACCGGCTGATCCCGTTCGACATGTTCCCGCGCGTCTTCGCCGCCGCCGAATGGGCGCGGCTGGAAAAGGGCATCAAGCAGCGCGCCCGCGCCCTGAACGCCTTTCTGGTCGATGTCTATGGGCGCGGCGAGATCATTCGCGCCGGCCGCATCCCCGCCCGGCTGATCCACGAAAACGAGGCCTATGAAAAGGAAGTCGCGGGCTTCGTGCCGCCCAAGGGGGTCTATTCCCACATCGTCGGCATCGACATCGTGCGCACCGGGCCGGAGGAGTTCTTCGTGCTCGAGGACAACTGCCGCACGCCCTCGGGCGTCAGCTACATGCTGGAGAACCGCGAGATCATGATGCGGATGTTCCCCGCACTCTTCCGCGAGAACCGCATCGAGCCGGTCGACAACTACTCCGAGGCGCTGCGCCGCACTCTGGCCAGCGTGGCCCCGGCGAAATGCCGGGGTGAGCCGAACATCGTCATCCTCACCCCCGGCCATTTCAACAGCGCCTATTACGAGCATTCGCTGCTGGCCGACCTGATGGGCGTCGATCTGGTCGAAGGCCAGGATCTGTTCGTCGAGGGCGAATTCGTCTATGCCCGCACCACCGAAGGGCCGAAGCGGGTCGATGTGATCTACCGCCGGATCGATGACGACTATCTCGATCCGTTGTGCTTTCGCCCCGACAGCATGGTCGGCGTGCCGGGGCTGATGGATGTCTACCGCTCGGGCGGGGTGTCGATCTGTTCGGCCCCCGGTGCGGGGGTGGCCGATGACAAGGCGGTCTACACCTATGTGCCGGAAATGGTGCGCTTCTACCTGGGCGAAGAACCGATCCTGAACAATGTCCCGACCTGGCAATGCGGCAAGCCCGACGATTGCGGGTATGTGCTGGCGAACCTGGCCGACCTGGTGGTGAAAGAGGTGCACGGCTCGGGCGGCTACGGCATGCTGGTGGGGCCGAAGGCCAGCGCGGCCGAAGTGGAGGCGTTTCGCCTGAAGATCGCGGCGGACCCCGACAACTACATCGCCCAGCCGACGCTGGCGCTGTCCACCGTGCCGACCTTCGTCGAGGAAGGCGTGGCGCCGCGCCATGTCGACCTGCGGCCCTATTGCCTGGTTGGCGAGCGGATCGAACTGGTGCCCGGCGGGCTGACGCGGGTGGCGCTGAAGGAGGGCTCGCTGGTGGTGAACTCGTCGCAGGGCGGCGGCGTCAAGGACACCTGGGTGCTGGCGGAGTGATGCAATGCTGAGCCGGACCGCCGACAACCTCTACTGGATCGCCCGCTACATGGAGCGCGCCGATACTTCGGCCCGGTTCCTCGACGTGGGCAGCCGGATCAGCCTGATCCCCTCGACCCATGGCTATCGCAGCGAATGGGACAGCCTGTTGCAGGCCTCGGGCATGGCCGAGGGCTTTCGCAGCAAATACGGCGACCCGGTGCAGCGCAACCTGGAAAGCTGGCTGTTCTTCGACCGCGACAACCCGTCATCGGTGGCCAGTTGCATCACCGCGGCACGCGAAAACGGCCGCATCGTGCGTACCGCACTGACCAGCCAGGTCTGGGACGCGCTGAACACCGCATTCCAGGAACTGAAACAGCTCGAGCGCGAGGAACGCAGCGCGCTCGACCTTTCGCGGCTGACCGACTGGGTGATGCGCCACGCCGCCATGGTGCGCGGCTCGATCGACGCCACGCAGCTCAGGAAGGACGGCTTCGACTTCCTGAACATCGGCTACGATCTGGAGCGCGCCGACAACACCGCCCGGCTGCTGGACGTGAAATACTACGTGCTGTTGCCGCGGGCGGAATTCGTCGGGTCCGGCCTCGACAACTACCAGTGGACCACGCTTCTGCGCGCGATGGGGGCGCACCGGGCGTTTCACTGGGCTTACGGCGGCGAGGTGACGGCGGCGAAGATCGCGCATTTCCTGATCCTCAACCCGCAAAGCCCGCGGTCCCTCATCACCTGCGTCGCGGGCATGGCGAACCACCTCGGGCGGCTGGCCAAGGCCTATGGCCGTGAGACCGAAGCGCTGGACAAGGCCCGCGCCTTGCTGGCCGAACTGGAAGGAGAGACGGTGGACCGCATCTTCGACGAAGGCCTGCACGAATACCTTACCCGGTTCGTCCGCGACAGCGCGGGACTGGGGCTGGCGATCCATGACATCTATCTCAGCGGGGAGATGCGCACCTGATGCGGCTGACGGTCGATCATGTCACCACCTATCGTTACAGCCAGCCGGTCCGGTCGGTGGTGCAAAGCCACCGGCTGACGCCCTCGGTCCACGAGGGGCAGAAGTCCCTGGACTGGGACGTGCTGGTCAGTGACGGCGTGCCGGGCGGCAGCTACCGCGACGGGGCCGGCGACCGGGTGCAGGGCTGGACGGTGGCGGGGCCGGTCACCGCGATCACCGTCAGCGTGCGCGGCACGGTCGAGACCGAGGACACCTCCGGCGTCCTGCGCGGCTACCGCGAAAGCGTGGCGCCGGGCGCCTATCTGCGCGAGACCGAGGCCACGGCGCTGGGTGCGGGGTTGCGCGATCTGGTCGCCGGGATCGCTGCGGCCGACCGGCTGGAGCTTGCGCATGCGCTGGCGGACGCTGTTGCCGGGGCCATCGCCTACCGTCCCGGCGTGACCCATGCCCATACCACCGCGGCCGAGGCCCTGACCCTCGGCGAGGGCGTCTGCCAGGACCATGCCCATGTGCTGATCGCCTGCGCGCGCGTCCATGCAATACCGGCGCGCTACGTCTCGGGCTATCTGTCCGCGACCGAGGATGGTGCTCCGCACGAGGCCGCCCATGCCTGGGCCGAACTGCATGTGCCGGGGCTTGGCTGGGTGGGCTTCGATGCGGCCAACCGCTGCTGCCCGGATGACCGCTACATCCGCCTCGGGTCGGGCTCCGACGCCCGCGCCGCCGCGCCGATCCGCGGCATCGCCCGGGGCCTGACAAGCGCCGCGCCGGAGGCGCTGGACGTCGTGGTCGCGGTGTTGGCCTCGGAGCAGTAAGGCAATTGCGCGCCTGCCGGCGCAAGGCTATCTCGTTCTGCCGAGGGCGCGACTGCATCAGGCGCTGGCTGATGAGGGGCGCCGCCCCTCAAACTCCCTGGAGTATTTTGGCCAAGATGAAGGGAATGGGCTTCATCTTGGTGGAAATACTCCCGCGCGGCGCGCACGCCCGAGCCGGTTGGCGCGTTGCGCCAGAGGCGAGATGAAGGCTTGCAGCCGCGCGCGCATGCGCGGCTGCGCAATTGGAAAACCGCCCGTCGGGGATGCGCCGCCGATTGCGGGGTGGAAAACGCAGCATCTCGGGCGAATGGCCTTTTCAAGCTCTTGCCGCGCGGCTAGCAAGGGGCCGGGTGCGCGGGCAAGGGGGGCCGGATTGACCTATTGCGTGGGACTTCTGCTGAACGACGGTATCGTCTGCCTGTCGGACACCCGGACCAATGCCGGGCTCGACAATATCTCGACCTATCGCAAGATGTTCAGCTTCGAAGAGCCGGGCGAGCGGGTCATCGTCATCATGACCGCGGGCAGCCTTTCGGTCAGCCAGACCACGCTGGCCGAGTTGCGCGAGGCGATCGAGGACCCCGAGGCCACGCCCGAGACCTCGATCATGCTGGCGCCGACCATGCTGAAGGTGGCCGAGATCGTCGGCGACCGTCTGGCTGCGGTACGCGCCGAGATCGACGACAAGATGTCGGCCGCACAGGGGGCCAGTTGCTCGATGATCGTCGCGGGCCAGCGCAAGGGTGGCGCGATGCGGCTGTTCCTGATCTATCCCGAGGGCAACTTCATCGAGGCAACCGAGGACACGCCGTTCCTGCAGATCGGCGAGCACAAGTATGGCAAGCCGATCCTTGACCGCGTGGTGCGACCCGAGACCACTCTGGCCGACGCGCAGAAGGCGGTGCTGCTGTCGATGGATTCGACGCTGCGCTCGAACTTGTCGGTGGGCATGCCGCTGGATCTGTGCGTGATCGAGACCGATGCCTGTCGCGTCACCATGCGCCGCCGGATCGAGGCGGGCGACCCGCAGTTCCGCGACATGTCGGACGCCTGGTCCAACGCGCTTCGCGACGGTTTCGGCAAGATCATGATCTGAGTGTCGGGCAGTGTCCCGGACCGGATTGCCGCGACATCAGATGATGCCATGCCGTCGTAGCAGCGCCTCTTCGTCGCTCGATACCCAGCCGAAGACCTTCGGCTCTCCGTTCAACTGCTGCACGAAGTAGTGCACATCGAAATCTATCGCTGTTTCGGGTCGATCCTTGCGGGCATAGGTTGCTGTCCAGCCGACATGGGCAACGCAATGATGGTCATCCATCGGGGAAATGCGGAAATCGCGTATCCGCATTTCCCGCGTCCCCATTGCCCGATAGCGGGCATGGCCTTGCGCCATGGCCGTCCTGAGCTGGTCGTCGTTCTTTCCGGCCAGCACCCCGGCTGGCGAGGCCGCGATGAACTCGGATGCGTAAAGTGCCGCGACCTCATCCATGTCGGCGGTGCCGCCGAGGGACTGATTGAAAAGGGTCTCCTAGCGTTTGAAGAACGCCCTTACGGTCGTTTCCCTTGTCTGCTCTCCCGGTGGGGCCATGACCAACATGGACGCAAGCGGAAACCCGGACCCAGACTGCCAATTGTCGCAGGGGGCTGGTCAAGCCGGCCCCGCAGCCCTACCTTCGAAGATGAAGGAGAGTGCAACCATGCCCGAGCTTGTCCGTCTCTACATCCGGTCCGTGCTGATCGGTTTCGCCGTGGCCGCCGTCTTTGTTGCGGTGCTGATCTGGCAGGATGTGATGGGGGTGGGGCATCTGATCCTTGGTTCGCCGCAGGGCTGGATCGCGGCGCTGATGCTGGTGGTGTTCAACGGCATCGTCTTTTCCGGCGTCCAGTTCGGCCTTCGGGTGATGCTGATGGCCGAGGATGACACCGGCCCGAAAGGCGGTTTGCGCCAGCATTCGGGCAACGTCCCGGCGCTTGCTCCGGCGCCCGCGGCTGCTACGCGCCGCCACCGGAGATGAGGCCGGAGCACCGGTTGCCAGTCCGAACGATCACGCATTGCGACGGTTTCTGACGCGCCCGGCGTCGTATCGTGAAGCGCTGCGCCACCGATCGGCGTAACCGGGTAGGCCGGTGGCCCGGTGTGCAGTCGGTCCTTGGCATCGCGCCGCGCCCGTGCAGGGTGTGACGCTTTGCTGCCGGAGGCGCGTTCCATGGACCTGCAACTGATCAAGACCTTTCTCGAGGTTGCCTCGACCGGTTCTTTCGGCTCTGCGGCGGGGCGGTTGTTCGTGACCCAGTCGGCGGTGTCGCTGCGGGTGCAGCGGCTGGAGGACCAATTGGGCCGGCCCCTGTTCGAGCGGACAAAGGGGGGCGTGATCCTGACCGCCGCGGGGCGCGAATTCCGTGGCTTTGCCACCATGATCCTGCGCAATTGGGAACAGGCCCGCCAGCGTGTCAGCGCGCTGGACACGGTGCCGTCGTCGCTGGCGATCGGGGCGCAGCCCTCGCTTTGGCCGCGTTTTGGGTTCCGCTGGCTGGACCGGCTGCGCCAGCAGATGCCGGACCTTTTCATCCGCGCCGAGATGGGCCGACCGGACGCTTTGGCACAGATGATCCTGTCGGGTGCCGTGCAGGTGGTGCTGAGCTACGAGGCGCTGAACCGCCCCGGCCTGCACAGCGAGCGATTGATGGAAGACCAACTGGTTCTGGTGGCGCCCTGGCCTGATGTCGGCGTGGCTGACCTGCAGGGCCGCTATGTGCTGGTCGACTGGGGGCCGGATTTCCTGCGGTTTCACGAAGAGGCGCTGCCGGCGCTGACCGATGCGCGGCTGGTGCTGGCGATGGGGTCTCTCGGGGCCTGGTTTGCCCGCAACCGGGGGCTTGCGTCCTACATGCCCGCGCGCTTTGCCCGGCGCCATATGGACGAAGGCAGCCTGCATCTGGTGAAGGATGCGCCCAGTTATGCCTACCCCGCCTGGGTGATCTGGCGCGAGGACAGCGAAGCTGAGTTGCGCGATGTTGCGTCCAGGACACTGCGCGAGGCGGTGGCAGAGGCCGAAGCAGAGATCGTCGACCTGCTGCTTCAGCTTCAGTCCGGCGATGCGGTATCCTGACGCTTCTGCAAGAAACCCGTTCAACATATTGAAAGCGCAAGGGTTTCCATGGCCGATTCCGTTGCTGGCCGCGGCTGCCAGCGGTTGGCGCAGGAATTCAAGACTCCGGGGTCACGAGTAATCCTTGGGACCGACCCGAGTATTCCGAATTGTCCCGGCAACGGCGATCTCCTTAAGTCAGGGGGCAGGAAACCCGGCCGGTCCGTCGGCCTTGGGTAAGCTTCTTGAAAGGAAGTCCCATGAAGAACGCTTTTCTTCTTGCACCCGTCTCCGCCCTCGCGTTGCTGGCTGCCATGCCGGCACTGGCCCAATCCGAACTGATCGGGATCACTGCCATCGACGACAAGATCGAGGATATCGAGAAGGACGTGACCGATGACATGGCTCGGTCCGAGGATGCCGCGCGCTTCGGCAGCCCCGAATTCCGCCCCGGCCTGAGCGGCAGCGCCTCGCTGGGCTATTCCGGCAAGACCGGCAACAACGAATCGCAGGAATTCTCGCTGGGTCTGCGGCTGCGCTATGCCGCCGGTCCCTTCGTGCAGACCATCGGCGCGGCGCTGGACTTCGCCGACGTCGCCGGCGTCAAGACCAAGGAAGACATCTTCGTCGTCTATGACGCAAACTACTACATGAACGACAGCTTCTATGTCTTCGGACTGGCGCGGCTGCAACAGGACGGTCTTGCCTCGACCGCCCTCGACACCCACCGTGACGGGTTCGTGGGCGTCGGGCCGGGCTACCGGATCGTCAACTCGGCCAGCATCGCCTGGCGCCTGCAGGCCGGCATCGGGATCAGCTATCTCGAGGATGGTGTGGGCACCTCGGTCACCGAGATCGGCTATCTGGCCGGCTTGCGGTTCTTCTACAAGATCAGCGACGCGGTGTTCCTGACCAACGACACCGACGTTCTCGGGCTCCGACACCGCGCTGCGGGTGAACAACGACCTTGGCGTGAACTTCAAGCTGACCGATACCATCTCGACCCGGATGAGCTATCTGTCGGAATACAACGACAGCCGCGCGATCCGCACCGACAACAAGGTCGGTCTGTCGATCGTCTTCGGCTTCTAGACTCGGACGTCTTCATCGTGAAAAGACTGGGGCAGGGCAACCTGCCCCTTTTCTTGGGATTTGGGTGGCGGGCCCGCAGCAACCGTGAGGGCCGGGGTTTCCCGAGAGCCTGAGGTCTCAGGTGGGCGCCAGATACCCGGACCAGAATCCGGGCAGAGCCAGCCCCCGTTCGCTTGCTTATCGGCCACTGGAAATTGGGCCCTTGCCACGCGAGGAGCAGCACCCGCCACCGCGCAATGTAGGGCGGGGCAGGCCGCGCCGCAAGCAGGCATCGCGTCGTCAGTGCGGCGGGCTGGACAGATGTTCACTCTTGGTTCATGTTTTCGTCATGGATCAGGCGAGCGATATCCTTCCCGCGATGCCCGGCCCGCGCCTTGCGCGCGGCGTGGCGCGGGCGCTGCGGTCGATGGGCTTCGCCTGCATCGAGGAGATGTGCCTGGCCACCGGCCTGCGTGTCGACCTGATGGCGCTGGGGCCGAAGGGCGAATTCTGGGTGATCGAGTGCAAGTCGGGCCGGGCGGATTTTCGCGCTGACCGCAAGTGGCAGGGGTATCTGGAGTTCTGCGACCGGTTTTTCTGGGCGGTGGACGGCGACTTCCCGACCGATCTGTTGCCCGAAGGCACCGGACTGATCATTGCCGATGCCTATGACGCGGAAATCCTGCGGATGGGGCCGGAAACCGCACTGGCCGGGGCGCGACGCAAGGCCATGCTGCGCGATTTCGCCCGCCATGCGGCGCTGCGGCTGCAGACGTTCCGCGACCCGGGCGTGGCGGGACTGACGGTTCCTCCTGGTAGCCAAATTCCTTGAGCAAGGGTTTTGGCCCGGTCTGCCGCCCTCAGCGCCGCTTGCCGGCCATGGCGCGGGCGGCTTCGGCGGCGGCCTGCAGTTCCTGCGCGATCTCTTCGGCTTCGTCGGGGTCGAAATCCAGCGGCAGGTCGACGCCGCCCTCGGCCTCGATATAGATCCGCACCATCCCCTGGTCGGTCGGCCCGATCTGGATATTGGCGGCGATGTCGCTTTGCTTGTTGATGCTCATGGCGGGCTCCGGCGTTGCAGGCTTGGGGCTAGCGCGGCGCCGGGCGGGCTGCAAGCACGGATTTGCCGGGCCAGGCGGGCCGTGGCAGCCCGATGCGGTGCAATTTGGCGCATCCCCGCTCTTGCAATCGCAGGGCTGGCGGCGTAAATCCCCGCCAAGTGCAGCTTTAGCTCAGTTGGTTAGAGCGCTAGATTGTGGATCTAGAGGTCCCCCGTTCGAGCCGGGGAAGCTGTACCACCCCTGCCTTTCCAGTCCCGCCGCTTCGCCGCAATCCCGGCGATTTCACGCAAAATTCCCGCCACGGCGGCCCTGAATGGTGGCATCCTGCATCCTGCGGAGGTGCCTATCATGCTGAAGATCGAGGACGAAGGCCCGCTGGTGCGGCAAGAGGCGCGGCGGCGACGGATCGTGATCTTTGCCGATGGCACCGGCAGCGCCTTCGGCCAGCAGGAATCGAACGTCTGGCGGCTTTACATGGCGCTGGAGCGCGGTGTCGGCCCCGACGGGGTGCAGCAGATCGCCCGCTACATTCCCGGTGTCGGCACCTCGTCGATCGGGCTGATCCGGGCGCTGGACGGGGCGACCGGCTTTGGCGTGCCGGCGAACGTGCGCAAGCTTTACCGTTTTCTGTGCTGGAACTGGCAGGAGGGCGACGAGATATTCCTGTTCGGCTTTTCGCGTGGCGCCTTCACCGTGCGCACCCTGGGCGGCATGTTGCGCTATCAGGGCCTGATGCCGCGCGAAACCGATGGTGCCACGGTCACCGAGGCCGAGATGAAGCGCAACGTCCTGGCCGCCTGGAACGCCTACCGGCGCCAGACCGCGCCGCTGGTCCATGACGGCAAGCTGAAGATGGCACCCTGGATCGGGGCGGTGCGGGCGTTGCGCGATAGCGCGGGCTGGCTGTGGCGGCGCGTTACGGGCCAACCGCAGCACGCCGATATCCTGGCCGCACAGCCAGACCCCCGCAAACCGCCCGCCGCCGAGGGCGAGCCCGACCGCCCCTTTCTGCGGGTGCGCTACATGGGCCTGTTCGACACGGTCGAGGCCTACGGCCTGCCGGTCGAGGAGTTGCGCCGCGCCTTTTCATGGGCGCTCTGGCCGATCACCTTCCGCAACCGCGAATGCGCACGTGTGGTGGCCGAGGCCGATCACCTGCTGTCGCTGGATGACGAGCGGCTGACCTTCCACCCGATCCGCTTCGACCAGCACCGGGCGGGCACGCCCTCCGCGCCGACGCGCATCCGCGAGATCTGGTTTCCCGGCGTGCATGCCGACATCGGCGGCGGCTACCCCGAGGATACCGCCGCGATGGACCCGCTGGTCTGGCTGGCGCAGGCGGGGGCGGAGCGGGGGCTGCGCTTCGATGCGGCGGCGATCGAACGCTACGCCGGCCAACGCTCGCCGCAATCGGTGATCCATGATTCGCGCAAGGGCTGGCGACGGCCTACCGCTATGCGCCGAGGCCCAAGCGGGGTGGGCCGGCCGAGGGGGGCCCGCCGGTGCTGCACGGCGCGGTGGTGCGCAAGATGAACCATGGCTTCGACGGCTACGCTCCCTTGTTCCTGCCCGATGACGTGCAGGTGAACGAAGCCCCGGCCGACTGGGGCAAGTTCGCGCCCATGCCGCTGGTCCGCGATGCGGCGGCCGAGGGCGGGGTGCGGTCGCGGGTGCGCCGGCGGGTCTGGAACAACCGTGCGCAGATCGCGGTGGCGGTCCTGTTGGTGACCTTGCCGCTGTTCGCCATGCTCGAAGCCCGCAGTTGGCCTGCGGCGCGGGGTGTGATCGGGGATTGGGCCGCGGCCTGGTGGTCGGTCACCGCGCTGAAGCTCGGCCCGCTCTGGGCGCTTTATCAGCCGCTGCGCTGGTATGCGGCGGCGCTGGTGCTGGCCGAGGTGGGGCTTTTCGTGCAGGCGCAGAGGTTGGGCTGGACGATCAAGGACCACGCCTTGCGGATCTGGTCGGCGCCGAAGGGCAGCTGAGGGCGGCCTTCCAGGGCTTCAACCCCGTCGCGCGGGCGGCTAGGGTCGCGGTCCCCGAGACGTGAGGATTCGCATGACAAGTGCCCCCAATGCCACCCGCATTCCGCAGATCATCGCCGCCGAGATCGGGGCCAGTCCGGCGCAGGTGATCTCGGCGGTCGACCTGCTGGACGGCGGCGCGACGGTCCCGTTCATCGCGCGCTACCGCAAGGAGGTGACCGGCGGACTTGACGACACCCAGCTGCGCAAACTGGAAGAACGGCTGGGTTATCTGCGCGAGCTGGAGGCGCGGCGGGCGGCGATTTCCGGCTCGATCGCCGAGCAGGGCAAGATGACCGATGCCTTGACGCTGGCGATTGCGCGGGCCGAGACCAAGGCCGAGCTGGAAGACATCTACCTGCCCTACAAGCCCAAGCGCCGCACCAGGGCGATGATCGCCCGCGAGGCGGGGTTGCAGGGGCTGGTCGATGCCCTTCTCGCCGACCGGGCGGCCGACCCGCTGGCGCTGGCGGGCGGGTTCGTCTGTGAAGGCTTTGCCGATGCCAAGGCGGCGCTGGAAGGCGCGCGCGATATCCTGGCCGAGGGGCTGGCCGAGGATGCGGGCCTTCTGGGCCGGTTGCGCGACCATATGCGCAAGGTCGGGCGGTTGAGCGCGAAGGTGGTCGAGGGCAAGGAACAGTCCGGGGCAAAGTTCTCGGACTACTTCGCCCATTCCGAGCCGTTTGCGGGCGCGCCGTCGCATCGCGTTCTGGCCATGCTGCGCGGACGCAACGAAGAAATCCTGTCGCTGGACCTCGAAGTCGACCCCGAAGCTCCGCGCGGGACCAGCCCGGCCGAGCGGGCCTGCGGCGCGGCCCTGGGCACGGGCGGGCAGGGCGCGGGCGACCGCTGGCTGCGCGAGGCGGCGGCCTGGGCCTGGCGGGTGAAACTGAAGACCAGCCTGACGCTGGACCTGATGGGCGATCTGCGCGAGGCGGCAGAGGCCGAGGCGATCAGGGTTTTCGCACGCAACCTCAAGGACTTGCTGCTGGCCGCCCCGGCCGGGGGCAAGGCCACGATGGGCCTGGACCCCGGTATCCGCACCGGGGTCAAAGTGGCGGTGGTGGACGGAACCGGCAAGGTGATGGCGACCGATACGGTCTACCCGTTCCAGCCCAAAATGGACCTGCGCGGCGCCCAGGTGGCGATTGCGAAGGCAATCGGCCAGCATGGCGTGAAGCTGATCGCCATCGGTAACGGCACCGCCAGCCGCGAGACCGAAAAGATGGTGGCTGATCTGCTGGCGGTGCTGCCGGGCAGCGAAAAGCCGGTCAAGGTGGTGGTCAGCGAGGCCGGGGCCTCGGTCTATTCCGCGTCGGAACTGGCGGCGCGGGAGTTTCCCGATCTGGACGTTTCCCTTCGTGGCGCGGTCAGCATTGCGCGGCGGTTGCAGGACCCGCTGGCGGAACTGGTGAAGATCGAGCCGAAAAGCATCGGCGTCGGCCAGTATCAGCATGACGTTGACCAGCACCGGCTGGCCCGCCAGCTGGATGCGGTGGTGGAAGACGCGGTGAATGCGGTGGGGGTGGACCTGAACACCGCCTCGGCGCCCTTGCTGGCGCGGGTGTCGGGCGTCGGGCCGGGGCTGGCCGAGGCCATCGTCGGCCACCGCGATGCGAACGGGCCTTTTGCAACACGAAAGGAGCTGTTGAAGGTCGCGCGGCTTGGCCCGAAGGCCTTTGAACAGGCGGCGGGGTTCCTGCGGATCTCTGGCGGGAAAGAGCCTCTGGATGCCTCCAGCGTTCACCCCGAGGCCTATGAGGTGGCGCGCAAGATCGTGGCGGCTTGCGGCCGCGACATCCGCGCGATCATGGGCGACGGGGCGGCCTTGAAGCGTCTGGACCCGCAAGCCTTTGTCGATGACCGTTTCGGTCTGCCCACGGTGCGCGACATCCTGAGCGAGCTGGAAAAGCCCGGCCGCGACCCAAGACCCGGCTTCAAGACGGCGACCTTTGCCGACGGGATCAACGAGATCAGGGATCTGCGCCCCGGCATGCTGCTGGAGGGCACGGTGACCAACGTGGCGGCCTTTGGTGCCTTCGTCGATATCGGCGTGCATCAGGATGGCCTGGTGCATGTCAGCCAACTGGCCGACCGCTTCGTCAAGGATCCGCATGAGGTGGTGAAAGCGGGCGATGTCGTGCAGGTGCGGGTGACCGAGGTGGACCCGGCCCGCAAGCGCATCGGGCTGAGCATGCGCAAGGATGGCGCCACGCCACCACCGCGCGGCGACCGGGAAAAGGGCCCAGCGCCAAAGGGCCGGATGGACGCCGGACCCGCGTCCGGCAGCAGCGCCGGCGCCTTCGCCGAGGCGCTGAAAGGCAAGTTCGGCCGGTAGTCTGCCACCCGCCGCTCGGCAGTCCGCCCGATCCGTCCCGGGCGCTGCGCGCCTTGCTGCCATCGGCGGTCCGCGGCCGCCGCCCCTCGCGCCAAATCGCCGGGGCTGGCGCGGATCTGCAGGGTCGCGCCCCCCCATCGGGGCCAGACCGCGGCTGGCGGATGGGGCCGCACATCAACGCCAGCCATGCCCGCCAACCTGAATTCCCTGATTGGCGCCTTTGACACCGACGTCATCGGCGGCGAGCAGGCACCGGATTTCAAGCTGGCCTGAACGGCTTGTCGGGCGCGTGGCCGAGGCGGTTCAGATCGCCTCGGGCCGTTGCAGCGCCAGCGCCATGCGGAAAAGCAGGGCCGAGACGGCGCCAAAGGGGAGGCTGATGCTGCCGATCTCGGTGCGGGTCAGCGCGCCGAATGTCGCCATGCCCAGCAGGGCGACCGGCAGCCAGCCGAAGGCCCGCAACCGCAAGAGCACCGCACTGGCCAGGGTGATCATCGCCCAGATCGGCGCGCCGACCAGTGGCGAGACCAGCGCCGCGGTCGCCAGCCCCTCGGTCCGCAGCGTGTGCTGGCCGCCCGGCAGCACAAAGCCCGCCAGCGCGGTCACCACCAGAACCGTGCCCCCCGCAATCGCCGGCGCCATGCAGAAGGTCAGCCCGGTCAGCCCCAGCCGCCGCCAGCCGATCCGGGCCAGCCCCTCCGGCTCGGAGCGCAGCATGCTCACGCGGCGGCCTTGCCGGCGGCGGGACCAATCGCCTGGCCACCCACCGTCAGCCCGCCGATCAACAGCGTCGGCTGGCCGACGCCGACCGGCACCCATTGCCCGGCCTTGCCGCAATTGCCGATGCCGGGGTCCATCGCCAGGTCGTTGCCGATGGCGCGGATCTGGCGCAGCGCGTTTGCCCCGTCGCCGATCAGCGTGGCGCCCTTCAGCGCCTCGCCCACGCGGCCGTTGCGGACGCGGTAGGCCTCGGTGCAGGAAAACACGAACTTGCCGTTGGTGATGTCGACCTGGCCGCCGCCAAAGCCCACCGCCCAGATCCCGTCTTTCAGCTCGGCCAGAATGGCGGCGGGGTCGTCCTGCCCGGCCAGCATGTAGGTGTTGGTCATCCGCGGCATCGGGATATGGCCGAAGCTTTCGCGCCGCCCGTTGCCGGTGGGGGCAACGCCCATCAGCCGGGCGTTCTGGCGGTCCTGCATGAAGCCGGTCAGGATGCCGTCCTCGATCAGCACATTCTTGCCCGAAGGTGTGCCTTCATCGTCAAAGGTGATGGAACCGCGCCGGTCGGGGATGGTGCCATCATCCAGCACCGTCACGCCGGGGGAAGCGATGCGGCTGCCCATCAGGCCGGCAAAGGCCGAAGTTCCCTTGCGGTTGAAGTCGCCCTCGAGCCCGTGGCCGATGGCCTCGTGCAAGAGGATGCCGGGCCAGCCGGGGCCGAGCACGACGTCCATCATGCCCGCCGGGGCCGCAACGGCAGACAGGTTGACGCGGGCGATGCGGATCGCCTCGTCCACCATCGGTTTCCATGTTGCGGGGTCCATCAGTCCCAGCAGACCATGCCGCCCGCCGCCGCCCATGCCGCCGGATTCGCGCCGCCCGTCCTGATCGAGAATGACCGAGATGTTCAATCGCGCCATCGGGCGGATATCGGTCAGGCGCAGGCCTTCGGGGCGCAGGATTTCAACCTCCTGCAGCGACGCACCCAGGCTGGCGGTGACCTGCACCACGCGCGGGTCGGCGGCGCGGGCGTAGGCGTCGATTTCCCGCAGGATGTCGATCTTCCTGGCGAATGTGGCATCGGCCATCGGGTCGGCATCGGTGTAGAGGTGGCGGTTGGTGCCGGGGGGAGAAGCCGCCCAGATGCCGCCGCCATCGCCAACGGCCAGCCGGGCGGTGTCGGTGGCACGTTTCAGGGCGGATTCGGAGATCTCGGTGGAATGGGCATAGCCCGCCACATCGCCCCGGACCGCGCGCAGGCCGAAGCCTTCGGAGGCGTCATAGCTGGCGTTGCGGATGCGGCCATCGTCCAGCACCAGGCTTTCGCCGCGGCGGCGTTCCAGGAACAACTCGCCATCCTCGGCCCCTGCGGTGGCCTCGCGCAGGCGGGCCAGGGCGGCGGCTTCGTCGAGATGGGTCTCGAACGGGCGGAAAGGGGCGTCGGTCATGGCGGGCTTTCTGCGCTTCTGCTGCGGCGAAGGTATGGCGCGGCGAACGGCGCCGCAAGGCGCGCGGTGGCGGTCAGGGGGCGCCGTGGGGCAAGATGCGGGCGATGAAGGCGATCTCCAGCGCCCAGGTCTCGGGCGCGAACAGGGCATCATGGCCCTTGCCGGGGGAGGGATGGAACTCTTTCGGTCCGGGTGCCGCGTCAAAGAGGGCCCGGCCAAGAGCGAAGGGAATGGTCCGGTCTTCTTCGCCGTGAAGGACGAAAAGCGGCGCGGTCACATCGCCGATGCGGTCGATCGAGCGGTACTGGTCCAGCATCAGCAGGCGCACCGGCAGCCAGGGGTAGGCCGCGGCGGCAACATCGGCGGTGGAGGTATAGGGCGCCTCCAGCAGCAGCGCGCCGACGCGGCGGTCGGCAGCCAGCCGCACGGCAACGCCGGTGCCAAGCGATTCGCCCACCACGGCAAGGCGGTCCGGTGCGACACCCTGCGCCAGGAGCCAGTCGTAACCGGCATCGGCATCCAGGTGCAGGCCGGCTTCGCTGGGGGTGCCGTCGCTGCCGCCATAGCCGCGATAGCTGAGGTAGGCGACGCCCAGCCCGGCCGCCCGATAGGCCGCCCAGCGGCGCGCGCGGTCGGCCATCTCGCCTGCATTGCCATGGAAATAAAGGACTGTGGGCGCGCCGGGCGGGGCAGGGGCATGCCAGAGCTGGACCTGCGTGCCGTCGGCGGCGGTCAGCGCCACTTCGGTGGCGCCGGAAAAACCGGCTTCGGCGGGTGAGGGCGCGCGAGTGGTGGGGAAGTACTGAAACTGGCGCTGAAAGGCGAACATGGCGCCGGCGACGACCAGGTAGAGGCCGCAAAGGACCAGCGCGGCGATCAGGAGAATTCGCATCGGCAACACCGGATCTTTTGCAGTTGCGGTACAGTCTTTGACATGGATCAAGAGGCGCTGCTTTGCCGCAACGGTTTCGCTTGTCGTCCCCCGCCTAATATGGTTTGAACGCCATAGGAAACAACGGGATTCCTGCGGTGCTTGGCCGCAGGTCGGCACAAGTGGCACAAAGCCGCGCCTGAACACGGGAAGAGACATGCGCCTTTCGACTTATCTCAAGGGAATCGGGGCCGCGACGCTGGCGACCCTGTCGGCCACCGCGGCCCTGGCTCAGGGGCTCGAGATCATCGGCCAGCCGGTTGACGGCAAGATGGGCTTCCAGCCGCCCTCGACCAGCCTCGCGGTCGAGCAGCAGTGGCTGGACCACATGATTCTGGTGATCATTACCGCCGTGGTGGTGCTGGTTTGCGCGCTGCTGCTTTTCGTGATCGTCCGCTTCAACAGCCGCGCCAACCCGGTGCCGCGCCGTTTCACCCACAATTCGCCGCTGGAAGTGGCCTGGACGGTCATTCCGATCGTGATCCTGATCTTCATCGGCTTCTTCTCGCTGCCGATCCTGTTCAACCAGCAGGAATTCCCCGAGGGCGAAGTGGTGGTCAAGATCACCGGCAACCAGTGGTACTGGAGCTATGAATACCCCGAGGAAGGCATCGGCCCCTACGAAAGCTACCTGATCGACGGCGCCTACGAGATCGACGATCCGGCCGCCGGCTGGGACAAGAGCCAGCCGATGACCACCCGCCAGGTGCTGGACGAGGTGACCGAGAAGAAGCTGGAATATTTCGGCTATTCGCGCGACCAGTTCCTCTTGGCCACCGATACCGCCATGGTCGTGCCGGTGGGCAAGATCGTGCTGCTGCAGGTGACTGCGGCTGACGTGATCCATTCCTGGAAGATCCCCGCCTTCGCGGTGATGCAGGACGCCGTGCCGGGCCGTCTGGCGCAGTCCTGGTTCCGCGCCGACAAGGAGGGTATCTACTTCGGCCAGTGCAGCGAGCTGTGCGGCAAGGACCACGCCTATATGCCGATCACCGTCAAGGTGGTGTCCGAGGCGGCCTATGCCAAATGGGTGGAAGAAGCCAAGGCCGGCAACGTGATGCTGACCGCCGAGATGCTGTCGCCGGGCGAAGATCCGGTGAAGGTGGCGGCGGCCGACTGAACCGCCTTTGCCGCGGCCCCGACGCGCGGGCCGCGCAGCCATGGCAGGCAACGGCCCGCGCCGGGCCGGCGGGCAACCAAAGGCAACGCCCAAGGAAACGGATGAGCGACGCAACCGCATACAAGACGCCCTCAAGCCAGGCCCCAGAGGCCGGGTTCGGCGACTATGTGCAGCTTCTGAAGCCGCGCGTGATGTCGCTTGTGGTGTTCACCGCGCTGGTCGGCCTGCTGGTCGCGCCGGTCGGCCTGCACCCGGTCGAGGCTTTTGCGGCGATCCTGTTCATCGCGCTGGGCGCTGGCGCCTCGGGTGCGCTGAACATGTGGTGGGATGCCGATATCGACGCGGTGATGAAGCGCACCGCGCGCCGCCCCGTGCCCGCGGGCCGGGTCGAACCGGGCGAGGCGCTGGCGATCGGGCTGGCGCTGTCGGGCATCTCGGTCGTCATGCTGGCGCTGGCCACCAACATTGCGGCGGGCGCGCTGCTGGCCTTCACCATCTTCTTCTATGCCGTCGTCTATACGATGTGGCTGAAACGCTCGACGCCGCAGAACATCGTCATCGGCGGCGCCGCCGGGGCCTTCCCGCCGATGATCGGCTGGGTCGCCGCGACCGGCCATGTCAGCTATGAGGCGGCGCTGATGTTCGGCCTGATCTTCATGTGGACGCCGCCGCATTTCTGGGCGCTGGCCTTGTTCATGAAGGAAGACTACCACGCCGCCGGCGTGCCGATGCTGACCGTGACCCATGGCCGCAAGTCGACGCGCAAGCATATCCTCGGCTACACCCTCGCGCTGTTGCCGGTGCCGCTGGCGCTGGCCTTCTCCAGCATCGGCGGGCCGCTGACGCTGGCCGTGGCACTGGCGCTGAACGGCTGGTTCGTGGTCGGCGCGCTGCGCATCCTGCGGCGCGACGAGATACAGGCGCAGTCCGACAACTATCGGGTGGAAAAGGCCTTTTTCCGCTTCTCGATCCTCTATCTGTTCCTGCACTTCGGCGCCTTGCTGACCGAGGCGCTGTTGGGCAACTATGGTCTGGGTGGCTGGTAACATGGCCTTCCCGCCCAGCCATGAGCTGCAGAAGCGCCGCTTCGGCCGCAACCTGGGCCTGGGTCTCGTGCTGGCCGGCTTTGTCGCGCTGGTCTTCGCGCTGACCGTGGTCAAGGTGACGCGCGGCGACCCGATGCAGGCCTTCGACCACAAGGTCCGCCCCGAGTTGCTGCCCCCCGATCCTGTGGCGAACGATGCGCCCGCCGACGCGCCGCTGCCGGAGGCCAAGCCATGAGGCTGCCGCGCATCCTGGTCCGGATGGAGCCGCAGAACCGCACGCTGACCCTGCTGGTCGGCGTGGTGGCGGTGATGACCTCGCTTTCCTTTGCGGCGGTGCCGTTCTACGACTGGTTCTGCCGGGTCACCGGCTTTGGCGGCACCACATCAGTGGCTGATGCCGGCTCGGACCTTATCCTGGACCGCAGCATCAAGATCCGCTTCGACGCCTCGCTCGAAGCCGGGATGCCCTGGGATTTCCGACCCGCCCAGACCGAGATGGAGCTGCACATCGGCGAGACCGCGCTGGCCTTCTACGAGGCCTACAACCCGACCGACCACGCCATCGCCGGAACCGCCAGCTACAACGTCTCGCCCTACGCGGCGGGCGGATATTTCACCAAGATCGACTGTTTCTGCTTCGAGATGCAGGTGCTGCAACCCGGCGAGCGGGTGATGATGCCGGTCAGCTTCTATGTCGACCCGGCCATCGTGGATGACCCCGAAGGCCGGTTCGTCAAGGCGATCACGCTCAGCTATACGTTCCACCAGACCGACCTGCCCGAAGCGCAGGCGGCGGTACAGCCTGAAGACCCGGCCGTCGAAGCCGTGTCGAACTGAAGAAAAAGACGGGAAACGAGGGAAGCTAAAGACGCCATGGCCCACGCAAAGAACCACGACTACCACATCCTGCCGCCCTCGATCTGGCCCTTCATGGGAGCGGTCGGGGCCTTCACGATGCTTTTCGGCACCGTGCTCTGGGTCTCGCCCAACGTCGAGAACAACCACCCGTGGGTGTTCCTGATCGGCGTCGTCCTGGTGCTTTACGTCATGTACGCCTGGTGGTCGGACGTGGTGCACGAGGCGAACACCGGCGACCACACCCCGGTCGTCCGCATCGGCATCCGCTATGGCTTCATCCTGTTCATCACCTCGGAAGTGATGTTCTTTTCGGCCTGGTTCTGGACCTTCTTCAAGCACCGCATGTATCCGATGGGGCCCGACAGCCCCTGGACCGACGGCGTCTGGCCCCCCGCCGGGGTCGAGACCTTCGACCCCTGGAGCCTGCCGCTGATCAACACGCTGATCCTGCTGTTGTCGGGCTGCGCGGTGACCTGGGCGCACCACGCCCTGGTGCACGAAAACAACCGCCGCGACCTGATCACCGGCCTGACCATCGGCATCATCCTGGGCGTGTTCTTCACCCTGTTGCAGGCCTATGAATACAGCCACGCCGGGTTCGGCTTTGCCGGCAACATCTATGGCGCCTCGTTCTTCATGGCCACGGGCTTTCACGGCGCGCACGTGATCATCGGCACCCTCTTCCTGACCGTCTGCCTGATCCGCGCCATCAAGGGCGACTTCACGCCCGAACGCCACGTCGGCTTCGAGGCTGCGGCCTGGTACTGGCACTTCGTCGACGTGGTCTGGCTGTTCCTGTTCTTCTCGGTCTACGTCTGGGGCCAGGGCTGACACATCTCCCCCGCTCGAGGGGGCTTGGCGCGGGCCCGCAGGGGCTCGCGCCTTTTCGTTGAAGAGGTGGGCGGATGCTGCGGCGGATGATCTTTCCGATCCTGATGGGGATCGCGGGCTGCGCCGTGCTGATCTGGCTGGGGAACTGGCAGCTGCAAAGGATGCACGAGAAGGCCGGCGTTCTGGCCGAGATTTCCGCCATGATCGGCGCTGACCCGGTGGCTCTGCCAACTGCACCCGAGGAAGCGGTCGACAAGTATCGCCCGGTCGCGCTGGACGGCCGCTTCACCGGCGATTTCGTCGAGCTGCTGGCCGGCGACGGCAAGTCGGTTCCCGGCGTGCGGATCATCGAGGCGTTCCAGACCGGGCAGGGCCGCCGCATCCTTGTCGACCGCGGCTATCTGGACCACGACGACCGCGCCACGGCGCGCCCACCGCATGAGGCGCAGGTGGTGGGCAATCTGCACTGGCCGCAGGACAGCGACGCCTACACCGCGCCGCCCGACCCGAAGACCGGGATCTGGTATGCCCGCGACCTGCCCGCGATGGCGGAAAAGCTGGGCACCGAGCCGGTGCTGGTCGTCGCCCGCGACCCCACCGGCGACGGAATCGCGCCGGTTCCGGTGGACATCTCGAACATCCCCAACGACCATTGGGGCTATGCGATCCAGTGGTTTGCGCTGGCGGCGGTCTGGGGGGTGATGACTCTCTATCTGCTGTGGCGTATCAGACAGCGCACGGTGTAAGGGGCGAAGATGCGATACATCTCGACACGCGGGGCTGCGCCCGTTCTGGGCTTTGGCGAGGCGATGATGACCGGGCTGGCGCGCGACGGCGGGCTTTATGTTCCCGAGACCGTGCCGCAGATGACCGCGCCCGAGATCGCGGCGCTTGCCGGTCTGTCCTATGAAGAGGCCGCCTTTCGCATCATGCGCCCCTTCGTGGCCGGGTTCTTTGCCGATGACGAATTGCAGGCCCTTCTGGCCCGCGCCTATGCCGGGTTCCGCCACGCCGCCCGCGCGCCGCTGGTGCAACTGGCGCCCAACCATTTCCTCCTGGAGCTGTTCCACGGCCCGACGCTGGCCTTCAAGGACTTCGCCATGCAGATCATCGGCCAGATGATGCAGGCGGCCCTGGCGCGGACGGGCGAGCGGATCACCATCGTCGGCGCCACTTCGGGCGATACCGGATCGGCGGCGATCGAGGCGTTCCGGGGCCTCGCCAACGTCGATGTCTTCATCCTGTTCCCGCATGGCCGGGTGTCGGAAGTGCAGCGCCGCCAGATGACGACGCCGTCTGAGGCCAACGTCCACGCGCTGGCGATGGACGGCGATTTCGACGATTGCCAGGCCCGGCTGAAGGACATGTTCAACGATTTCGCCTTTCGCGATGGCGTGCGGCTGGCGGGGGTCAACAGCATCAACTGGGCGCGGGTGCTGGCGCAGGTGGTCTATTATTTCACCTCGGCGGTGTCTCTGGGCGCACCGGACCGCAAGGTCAGCTTCACCGTGCCGACCGGCAATTTCGGCGACATCTTCGCGGGCTACATCGCCAAGCGGATGGGTCTGCCGATCGACCGGCTGGTCATTGCTACCAACCAGAACGACATCCTGCACCGCGCCCTTCGCGGTGGCGACTATCGCACCGACGGCGTGCGCACCTCGATCAGCCCGTCGATGGATATCCAGGTCTCGTCCAACTTCGAGCGCGCGTTGTTCGACGCCTTGGGCCGCGACGGTGCGGCGCTCCAGGCGCTGATGGACGGGCTGAAGCAAAGCGGCGGCTTCTCCATCCCCGCCCCGGCGCTGGCGCGGCTACGGGCGGACTTCGACTCCGGCTCGTGCAGCGAGGCGGAAACAAGCGCCACCATCGCCGCCGAACTCGGGGCCAGCGGAGAGCTGCTTTGCCCGCATTCCGCCGTGGGGGTGAAAGTTGCGGGCGAACACCTTGGCCACACCCCGATGATCACCCTTGCCACCGCCCACCCGGCAAAATTCCGCGCTGCGGTTCACGCCGCGACCGGCCTGCACCCCGCGCTGCCGCCGCATATGGCCGACCTGTTCGACCGGCCCGAGCGGGTGACCCGCGCAGCCAACGACCTTGACGCGCTGAAAGCGCTGATCCGGGGGGGGGGGGGGGGGGGGGGGGGGGGGGGGGGGGGGGGGGGGGGGGGGGGGGGGGGGGGGGGGGGGACGCGGGCGGTTTTGCATTCCGCCGGTTTACACAACCGCAGGCCTTTTCCTAGGGGAGGCGCCCCTGTATGACCGAGGCACCAGACATCCCTGATCGGACGCCCCCTTGACGGTTCAGCTGCACACCCTTCCCAACGGTTTCCGCATCGTCACCGAGGCGATGCCGGGCCTGCAATCCGCCTCCATCGGCCTGTGGGTCGGCGCCGGCGGGCGGCACGAGACCGCGGCCCAGAACGGCATCGCGCATTTTCTGGAACACATGGCCTTCAAGGGCACCAGGCGGCGCACCGCCCTGCAGATCGCCGAGGAAATCGAGGATGTCGGCGGCTACATCAACGCCTATACCAGCCGCGAGATGACCGCCTACTACGCGCGCTGCCTGTCGGCCGATGTGCCGCGGGCGCTGGATGTGATTTCCGACATCGTGCTGAACCCGGTGTTCAACAAGGCCGATATCGAAACCGAACGCCATGTGATCTTGCAGGAAATCGGCCAGGCGGCGGATACCCCCGATGACATCATCTTCGACTGGCTGCACGAGGTTTCCTACCCCGGTCAGGCCTTCGGCCGCACCATCCTTGGCCCGGAAGAGCGGGTCGGCGCCTTCGGCAAGGTGGACCTGCGCGCCTTTACACGCGCGCATTACGGGCCGGACCGGATGATCCTGTCGGCGGCGGGCGGTGTCGATCACGCGGCCATCGTGGCCGAGGCCGAGGCGATCTTCGGGGCATTGCCGCCGGTGGGGCGCGCGCCGCCGACCCGGCCCGTTTCATCGGCGGCGAGCGGCGCGAGGTCAAGGACCTGGAGCAGGCACATTTCGCGCTGTCGTTCGAGGCGCCGGGCTACCGGCACGACGATGTCTACACCGCGCAGGTCTGGTCGATGGCGATGGGCGGCGGCATGTCCAGCCGCCTCTTTCAGAAGATCCGCGAGGAAAGGGGCCTGTGCTACACGATCTATGCCCAGAACGCGGCCTATGACGACACCGGTCAGATCACCATCTATGCCGGAACTTCGGCCGAAGAGATCGGCGAGCTGACGCAGCTCACCATCGACGAGATGAAACGCGCCGCCGGGGACATGACCGAGCCCGAGGTGCTGCGCGCCAAGGCGCAGCTGAAGGCGGGGCTGCTGACGGGGCTGGAAAGCCCGACCGCGCGCGCGGAACGCAACGCGCGGCTGCTGTCGATCTGGGGTCGCGTGCCCGACCTGGACGAGGCGGTGGCCAAGGTCGAGGCCGTCACCACGGCGGGTATCCGCGCCTATGGCGGCGCCCTGCTGTTGCAGAAGACGGCGCTGGCGCTCTATGGTCCGGTGGCCGGGGCGCCGGGGGTGGAAGCGATCGTCAAGGGGCTTGCTGCATGATGCTGGGCCTGCGTCGCCGCGTCCGGATCGAGACCGAGCGGATGACGCTGCGGCTGCCCGCCCATGCCGACTGGACGAACTGGGCCAACCTGCGCCGCGCCAGTGCAGCCTTCCTGACGCCGTGGGAGCCGGTTTGGGGCCATGACCACCTGTCGCGCAAGGCGTTCACCAACCGCGTCTATTGGGCACAGCGCGCCGAAGGCCAGGGCACCGCGCTGCCCTTGCTGATGTTCCGCCGCGACGACGGCGCGCTTCTGGGCGCGATCACGCTGGACAACATCCGCCGCGGCCCGGCACAGGCGGGCACGCTGGGCTACTGGGTCGGCGCGGACCATGCCCGGAGGGGGTTCATGCGCGAGGCCATCCTGGCGGTGTCGCATCACGCCTTCCAGTCTCTCGACCTTTCCCGGCTGGAGGCCGCCTGCCTGCCCGAAAACGCCGCCTCGCGCGGGGTGCTGGAGAAATGCGGCTTCAAGTACGAAGGGGTCGCGCAAAGCTATCTGCAGATCAATGGCCGCTGGCGCAACCATGTGCTCTACGCCAACCTGCGCTCCGACCGGCGCGGTCGCACCGATGTCGGGCAGGCCTGACACCCCGCGCGCCGTCCTGCTGCGCGGCGTCAATGTCGGCGGAACGAACCGCCTGCCGATGGCCGGCTTCCGCAGTCTGCTGGAAGGCCTGGGCCTGACGCGGGTGGAAAGCTTCATCCAGTCCGGCAACGCGCTCTTTTGCGGCGGCGGGCCCGATGCCAGCCTTGGCCCTGCGATCAGCGCCGCCATCGGTGCGGCCTACGGCTACGCGCCCCGGGTCTTTCTGTGCGGCCTCGCCCGGCTGGAAGCGGCGCTTGACCACCCCTTCGGCGCGGCGGCCGACCCCGCCCGCATCCATGCCGTCTTTCTAGCCGAAGTCGCGCCGGGGCTGGACGAGGCGCGCCTGCAGGCCGCAAGGGTGGACGAGGCCTGGGTGCTGCGCCCCGGTCTGTTCCTGCTGCACTCGCCCGGTGGCACCGGGCGCTCGAAACTGGCCGCGGTGCTGCCGCGCGCCCTGCCGGTGGCGCAGACCGCGCGCAACCTACATACCGTGGCGGCGCTGGTCGAGATGCTCCGCTCGCGCAGCCGTGAAGACGGGGCAGGGTGACGGGCGCGCGGTTCAGGCTACACTTCGACGGACCCGGAGGTAACGCCGATGTCCTGCCGACCCTTCCTTGCCGTCCTGCTTGCCCTCATGCCGTTGCCCGCCACCGCGCAGGAGCCGCGTATCCCCTCGCATTGCATCGCCTTGGCGGCAGGGCCGGAAACCTTGCAGCCGGCAAAGCTGGGCGAGGGGCTGGAACAGGACCGCGTGCTGATCCGCTATCTGGCCCATGCCAGTTTTGCCATCGTTACCCATGACGGCACGGTGGCGGTGACCGATTACACCGGTTTCATCGGCCGGAGCGATCTGGTGCCCGACGTGGTGACGATGAACAACGCCCACCGGACCCACTGGACCGCCGACCCCGACCCGCGCATCCCGCATGTGCTGGACGGCTGGCCGGCCAATGGCGCGCCAGCCGATCACCGGCTGGACCTTGGGTCCATGCTGGTGCGCAACGTCACCACCGATACCCGCGGCCCCACTGGCGATGGCGCGCGGATGGACGGCAATTCGATTTTCATCTTCGAGGCAGGCGGCCTGTGCATCGGCCACCTTGGCCACCTGCACCAGATCCCGTCCGAGGCGCAGTATGCCGCCATCGGGCGGCTGGATATCGTGATGGTCCCGGTCGACGGCGGCTACACGTTGCGGCTGGCCGACATGGCCGGGATCGTGCGGCGGATGAAGGCGCGGGTGGTGATCCCGATGCACTGGTTCGACGGCGCGTCCTTGCGCGAATTCCTGGCCGAGATGGCGGGCGAGTTCGAGGTGGTCGAGACCGGGGGCCCGGAGATCGCCTTCGGCCTGCGCAGCCTGCCCTCGGTGCCAACGATCCTGGTGCTGGAGCCGCGCTTTCTGGACGAATGACGCGGCGCGCGCTAGGCAGGGCCAGCCCGACCGGAGAAAGCGATGCTGAACCCCTGCGATGCCGCCTTCGTCGCCGCGCTGTCGGCCCGGCTGCCCGAAGGCACCCTGCGCCCGGCCGCACCGAAGCACCTGGAAGAGCCGCGCGGGCGCCTGCGCGGCCAGGCCGGTGCGGTGGCCCTGCCGCGGCGGGTCGAGGAGGTGGCCGAAGTGGTCCGCGCCTGTGCCGCGGCGCGGGTGGGCCTGGTGCCCTGGGGCGGCGGCACCTCGCTGGTGGGTGGGCAGGTGATGCCCGACGGTCCTGCGCCGCTGATCCTGTCGCTGGAGCGGATGGCGGTGATCCGCTCCGTTCAGGCACCGGAAAATGCTTTGGTGGCCGAGGCCGGGGCAAGTTTGCAGGCGGTGCGTGACGCGGCCGAAACGGCGGGGCGGCTCTTTCCGCTGTCGCTGGCCTCGCAGGGCACGGCGACGATTGGCGGCAATCTGGCGACCAATGCGGGAGGCACGGGCGTTCTGCGCTATGGCAATGCGCGCGACCTGTGCCTGGGGCTGGAGGTGGTGCTCGCCGACGGGTCGGTCTGGCATGGGCTGAAACGGTTGCGCAAGGACAACGCGGGCTACGACCTGAAGAACCTGCTGATCGGAGCCGAGGGCACGCTGGGAGTGATCACGGCGGCCAGCCTGCGGTTGGTGCCGCGGCCGGCGCATCGGGTGGTCGCAATGCTGGTGGTGCCCTCGGTCGAGGCGGCGCAGGCGCTGCTGGCGCTGGCCGAAACGCGGCTGGCCGGGCTGGTCTCGGCTTTCGAGTTGATCGGGCAGGCGGGGTTTCAGTTTCTGCAGGAAGTGGGGCCGGAGGTGCGCTTGCCCTTTGCTGTGGCGCCCGACTGGGCGGTGCTGGTGGAACTGGGCCTGCCGCAGGCGATCGAGCCGGAAGCGGCCATGGCCGGGCTTTACGCCGAAGCGGCCGGGGCCGGGCTGGTGCTGGACGGCGTGATCGCGGCCAGCGGCACGCAGGCCGATCAGCTTTGGGCGATCCGCGAGGCGATACCGGAGGCGAACCGGCGCATTGGTGCGGTGTCCAGCCACGACATCTCGCTGCCCCTGTCGGCGATCCCCGGCTTTCTGCGCGAGGCGGGGGCGAAGGTCGCGGCATTGGGGCCGTTCCGGATCAGCGCCTTCGGCCATCTGGGCGATGGCAACCTGCATTTCAACGTCTTTCCGCCGAAGGGTGGGACGCGGGCCGACCATGAGGGCCAGCGCAGTGCCGTGACACGGCTGGTGCACGATCTGGTGCACGCGGCCGGCGGCTCGATTGCGGCCGAGCATGGCATCGGGCGGCTGAAGGTCAAGGAACTGGAGCGTTACGGCGATCCGGCGAAGCTGGCGGCGATGCGACAGGTCAAGGCGGCACTTGACCCGTTGGGCATTCTCAACCCCGGCGCTGTTCTGCGGGCCTGACGCCGGGTGAAGCAATTGCGCGCCCTTGCGGGCGCAAGTCTCACATCTCGGCTCTGGCCTGCGGCCCGCCGCCTCGGGGGCCCGGTGCCGGCGCGACGCGGTTGCGCGGCCGGGCGATTCCGACCTTGGGGAGGGTGCCTCCGGCGGGAGTATTTTCGCCAAGATGAATGCGGGAAAAAGGTTATCCGGGCTTCATCTTGGCCCAAATACTCCGGGGGGCCGAAGGCGGGGGCAGCGCCCCCTCTGACCTCTGCAGATCGGTGCACCCCGCCGGTGATACGCCGGCGGGGTGGGGGGTGTGGTAAGTGACGTGATGTGCAAGCAGCGCGTCAGCCGGGTTGGGTAGACCCGGCTCGGACAGGACTAGGGCGATTCCCTTTCGACGCGGTTAACGCCGCCTAGAGTCCCTCGAAGGCGCAAAGCGCGTGGACTTCCATCCCCAAGGCCTCGAGTTTCCGGCGTCCGCCCAGATCGGGCAGGTCGACCACGAAGGCGCAGCCGATCACTTCGGCGCCCAGCCGCTCGATCAGGCGGATCCCGGCCTCGGCGGTGCCACCGGTGGCCAGAAGGTCATCGACCAGCAGCACCTTTTCGCCGGCCTGCATGGCATCTTCATGCACCTCGACCACCGCCTCGCCGTATTCAAGCGTATAGGCTTGGGAAATCGTCTGGCCCGGCAGCTTGCCCTTCTTGCGCACCGGCACGAAGCCGGTGGACAGTTGATGCGCCACCGCACCGCCCAGGATGAAACCCCGCGCCTCCAGCCCGACCACCTTGTCGATGCGCAGACCAGCATAGGGAGCCAGCAGCTGGTCGACGCACATCCGGAAGCCGCGCGGATCGGCGAACAGCGTGGTCACGTCGCGAAACAGGATCCCGTCATGCGGGAAGTCCACGATGGTGCGGATGTAGTCCTTGACGGTTTTCGCCATGTCTCTAGCCTCGGGCCAATGGGTCGGGTTTCGATAGCATCGGCCGGAACACCGCGACAAGTCCGGCAGGCGCGGTGCCCGGCAAAGCCGGGTCACTGACGGAGCGGGTAGAGCCAGCGCAGCAGCCGGGCGTCCTGGCCTTCGATCACCTCGGTCGCGTTCGAGCTTTGCGACAGGATCGACACGCCCTCATAGGCCGCGCCCTCGATGTCGAAGCGCGGGCCGAGGGTCTGGAACAGTTCTTCCAGCACCACCGACTGCAGGTCCTGATCGGTGATTGCGGTCGAGATCAGCACCGTCGCGGCGGTGATCTGGCTGCGGTCGTTCCACCAGTAGGACATGTAGCCCACGCCCATCACGCCCGCGGCGGAAAAGCCTGGGTCGTCGTCCATCACCGTGCCTTCGACCAGCGCGGTGGGCATGACGCGGATGTCGGCCCTTGCGCCGTCGACACGGCGGATGGACATGCCCGCCCCGACGGCGTTGATTTCGGCGATTGCCGCCGCCAGCGCCTTGTCCAGTGCCGCGGTGAATCCGGCGGGCGGCGGGACCTCTGCGGGCAGCAGGGAAAGGGTGACCTCGTCTCTCGGCCAGCGGATCACCGGGCCGGCGCAGGCGTCACCGGGGCGCGCGCCGCAGGTGGCGAGGCGGAAGAAATCCTCGTCGGACAGCAGGTCCGGGGCGGCGACACCGTCGAACTCTTCGGCCAGCGCGGGCGGCGGCGCAGACAGGGCCGCGAGCAGCATGGCGGGTAGCAGGGCGGGCAGCCGGAGTGTCACAGGACCCGCCCGGCAACAGCATCCAGCCGGGCCAGCAGTTCGGGGTCGCGCTGGTCGGGGGCGGTCATCAGCGCATGACCCAGCGCCCGGTCGCAGCCCTGCGGGCAGGGCATGCGAGGACCCTGCAGCGCCCTAGGCAGCTCTGCCACGGTGGCGCGGGCGGCATCGGCATTGGCGGTCAGCGTGGCGATCACGGTGGCCACATCCACAGCGTCATGGTCGGGGTGCCAGCAGTCGTAATCGGTGACCATGGCGAGGCTGGCATAGCACAGCTCGGCTTCGCGGGCGAGCTTGGCCTCGGGCATGCCGGTCATGCCGATCACATCGGCGCCCCACTGCCGGTAAAGCCGGCTTTCGGCGAGGGTCGAGAACTGCGGGCCCTCCATCGCCAGATAGGTGGCGCCCTGGTGGATGGTCTTGCCGGCGGCCGTAGCGGCCAGGGCGAGGGCGGAGCCGAGCCGCGGGCAGGTCGGATGCGCCAGGCTGACATGGGCGACGCAGCCCGCCCCGAAGAAGGATTTTTCCCGTGCGAAGGTGCGGTCGATGAACTGCTCGACGAGGACGAAATCGCCGGGCCCGAAATCCTCGCGCAGCGAGCCTACGGCAGAGACCGCGATCACATCGGTGCAGCCCAGCCGCTTCAGCGCGTCGATGTTGGCGCGGTAGGGGATCGACGAGGGCGAATGGACATGGCCGCGGCCGTGGCGGGGCAGGAAGGCCATCGGCGTGCCCATCAGCCGGCCGACGAGGATCTCGTCCGAGGGCTTGCCCCAGGGCGTCTTGACCTTGACCCAGGAGGCGCCTTCCAGCCCTTCGATGCGGTAGACGCCCGAGCCGCCGATGACTCCGATCATGGTCTGCATGGGGGTCTCCTGCCGGTTGCGTCAGGGCAAAGAATAGCGGCGGCCGGGGCCGGGGGAAGGGGAGCACGCGCGGCAAGCGGAGCACGCCAATCCTTCGAAGGATTCTGCAAATCTTTTCGAAAAGATTTGTCGCTCCGGTGGTAGGCTCTGCGCCCGGAAAGCCTGGGGAGTCCGGGCGCGCGCCTGATCGGGAAGGCCCGCTCAGAGCGTGATGCGGAACTGCGCAAAGCCGTCGGCGCCGTCGCCCGCCGGTTCGATCTGCAATCCGCGGGCGCGCACGTCGTCGAGGTAGTCCGCCGCCTTCGGCCCGGTCTCGAACAGCACCGTCGCGCCCCCTGCCGGCGCAAAGCCCCAGTTGGCATCGGCCGCCGGCGCGATCGTGCCCTGGTCGACGATGTAGCGCACGATCACGTCGCGGTTGGTGTCGGGGGCCACCAGGATCACGGTAGAGCCATCGGCGCCGGGGAACTTGCCGCCGCCGCCGGCGCGGTAGTTGTTCGAGGCCACGATGAACTCGGCCGCCGGATCAATGGGCGCGCCATTCCACATCAGGTCCAGGATGCGGCTGGCCGAGGCGTCCAGCAGCTCTCCCTTGGGATCGTATTTCGACGGTTGGGTGATGTCGATCCGGTAGCTCACCCCGTCGATCACGTCGAAGTTGTAGCTGGGGAATTCCGGGTTGATCAGGGCCTGGTCCGGCTTGCCCGGCTCGATCCGGTTGAAGATGCCGGCGCTGCGTTCCAGCCAGTCCTTCACCTGCGCCCCGGTGATCCGCACTGCCTGCAGGGTGTTGGGGTAGAGGTAGAGGTCGGCGACGTTCTTGATCGCCACCGGCCCGACCGCCACATCGGTATAATACTCTGGCCCGCCCCGCCCGCCGGCCTTGAAAGGGGCGGCCGCCGACAGAATCGGCAAGGCTTCGTGTTCGGTGCCCTTCAGAAGCTGGCTCACATACCAGACCTGCGCCAGCGAGACGATCTGCACCGAGGGATCATCGGCCACCAGCGCGAAATAGCTGTGCAGCGGCGCCGAGGTCTGGCCCACTTCGGCCCGCACGTATTCCAGCGTTTCCTGGTGGATCTGTGCGGTGGCAGCGATGGCGGGGGCGAAATCCTCGACCAGCGGCTTGACCGAGCGGTCTTCGCCGCGCTCGAAGATCGGCCGCAGGGTCGCTTCGTGGCCGGCCACGCGCCAGCCGTCGCCGTCACGCTCCAGCATCAGGTCGATCAGGCCCATGCTGCTGCCCCAGAACCCGGCCATGACTGCGGGCTTGCCCATCAGCGTGCCCTTTTCGTTGTCGATGCCTTCGCCCTCGAAATCGGTGCCGGGGAAATCACGGTGGGCGTGGCCGGTGATCAGCGCGTCGATCCCCTCGACCCCGGCCAGCCGCAGCGAGGCGTTTTCCATCATCGCCGCCTCGGGGCCGGGTGTGATCCCGGAATGCGACAGCGCGATCACGATCTGGGCGCCGGCCGCGCGCAAGGCGGGCACATGGGCGCGGGCAGCCTCCAGGATGTCGCGGACGGCGAAGCCCGCCTCCAGGTGTCCGCGGTCCCATTGCATGATCTGCGGCGGCACGAAGCCGATGATGCCGATGCGGATCGGGTGCTTTTCTTTGGCGCCGTCGGTCAGCTCGCGGTCGAGGATCAGCCAGGGCCTGACGTAGAAATCGTCCTTGTCGGGCGTGTCGCCCAGGCTGCGGGCGAAGTTGGCGCAGACGATGGGAAACGCGGCCCCGGCGTTCACCAGGTCGAGGAACGGGATGCCATAGTTGAACTCGTGGTTGCCCAGGGTGCCGCAATCATAGCCGACGCTGTTCATGCCGGCGATCACCGGGTGGATGTCGCCCTCTTTCATCCCCCGCGAATAGGCGATGTAGTCGGCCATCGGGTTGCCTGCATGTAGTCGCCGTTGTCCAGCGTCAGGGAGTTCGCCGCTTCGGCGCGGGCGGCCATGATGTGGCTGGCGGTGCGGGCAAGGCCCATCGTGTCGTTGGGCTTGTCGGAATAGTAGTCATAGGGCTGCACATGGCAATGCAGGTCGGTGGTGGCAAGAAGGCGCAGATGCGCCTGCCCGGCCTGGGCACGGGCCGCGAACGGGTGCAGCAGCGTCAGGCCGGCGGCGGTGGTGGACAACAGGAACGACCGGCGGGAAAGGCGGAACATGGGGTGAACCTCCGTTGGGGATGCGGCCTCTGGCGGGCCTGATACGCGGTCAGCCTAGCAGGCGGCAGCGGGGATTTCATCTGCAAGTTGCACGCCCGGCGTTCACAGCTTCGCGTCAATCGTCGGGTCGGGCGTCGGGTCGGGCGTCGGGGCGGGCCAGTTCGAACACCGCCGAGACCTCTGCATAGTCGCGATAGCCCAGCCGGGCCAGCGGGCGGAATCGCGTGACCTCGAACCGCCCGCTCGCCAGACAGTCGTCGCGCAAGTGCACCCCGGCAACCAGCCCGAGGACCATGAAATTACCCTCCCCCGGCAGGGTCAGCACCCGGCTTGCACGGCATTCCAGCGTGGCCGGCGCATCGGCCACGCGGGCAGTCGATGGTGGTGCAGTCGGCGCGGGCGACGCCGGCGCGGGCGAGTTCGTCGATGCCACGGGCAAAGCCCTCGGAAGTGGCGTTCATTGCGTGCAGCGCGGCGGCGGCTACGATGTTCACCGCAAAGACGCCGGTCTCCTCGATGGCGCGGATGCTGTCCTTCAGGCCGCCCGCGAACATCACCTGCGGCGGCGTGTCGGCGATGGCGTTGAAGAAGGAATAGGGGGAAAGGTTGTCACCCGTGGCGCAGCGGGTGGATATCCAGCCGATCGGGCGCGGCGCGACGATGGCCTTGAACGGGTTGTGCGGCAGGCCGTGGCCGTCTTCGGGGCGGTAGAACATCGGGGCTCCTTGCGGCCGGAAGGCGCGGTTTGCTCCTGACACAAACGCATGTTACCCCGCGATTCCAGTAGATTCTGGGCCGGCAGATTCGGAACAAGTGGGGGTTGGGCGCCTTGGCTATCGTCTTGCAGAGGAAACCGAGGCCGACTGGTGGGAGGTCGAGGCGCTTTATGACCTGTGCTTCTCGCCGGGTCGGACGGCGCTGTCGTCCTACCGGTTGCGCGACAGGGTGCCGATGGTCGCGCCGTTGTGCCTGACCCTGCGCGACGATGACGACGGCACGCTGGCGGCGGTGATCCGCTATTGGCCTGCGCTGATCGGCGAGGCGGATGTGCTGCTGCTCGGGCCCATCGCCGTGCACCCGACGCGGCAGGGCGAAGGGCTGGGCGGTCTTGTGATCAACGAAAGCCTGGCCAAGGCGCGACGGTTGGGCTGGGAGCGGGTGCTGCTGGTTGGCGACGCGCCCTATTACGGGCGCTTCGGGTTCCGCAGGCTGGACGGCGTCGGGATGCCGCCGCCCACCAACCCCGACCGCATCCTGGGGCTGGAACTGAAGGCAGGCGCCTGGGCCGGCGTGACCGGCGCGGTCACAAAGGCGATCTGAAGGGGGATTGCAGCCCTGCGCCGGGTCCCCATATCCTTGCGATGGAAGACCGCATGCAGATCCCCCAGGATCCAGACCCCTCGCCCGAGATCGCCGCCCTTGCCCGGCGGTATCGGCGGGCGAACGGGCCGCTGATCGCGCTGGTGACCCGCCTGGGTGGCAGTTTCGAGCGCCAGCTTGCGATGCTGCCCGCCTCCGTGAAGGGCCGGATCGGGTGGCTGACAGAGGCGGCCATTGCCCGGGCCTGGGGTCTGGCCGGGGCCGGAGAGCGGCGTCTGCCCACCCCCGGCAAACGCGGCGCGATGGCGGCGGCACTGGCCTCGGGGGCTGCGGGCGGGGCAGGCGGCCTTGCGACCTCGGTCGCCGAACTGCCGGTGACGGTGGCGCTGATCCTGCATGCGATCCGTGCCGAAGCGGTGGCCGCCGGCTATGACCCCGATGACCCCGCGATCCGCGCCGAATGCCTGAAGGTCTTTGCCGCCGGCAGCCCGCTGGCCGCGGATGACGGGATCGATACCACCTTCCTGTCGGCACGTCTCACGCTGGGCGGACCCGCGCTGCAGAAACTGATCGCCACCGTGGCGCCCCGGCTGGCCGCCGCACTGACACAAAAGCTGGCGGCGCAAGCGGTGCCGGTGCTGGGGGCGCTGTCAGGTGCGGCGCTGAACGCGGCCTTCCTGTCCTGGTACCGCGAGATCGCCGCCATCCGCTTCGCGCTCTTGCGTCTGGCCGAAGCGCAGGGCGAGGACGCGGTGCTCGCGGCGTTCCGATCGGCGACCAGCCCAAAGCCGGTCACCCGAGCCTGAGCGGCGGGACCGATATCGCGCGGCTTCGCCGCAAGCCTTTCGTCTCGCCTCTGGCGCGTGCCGCGCCAACCGGCTCGGGGTTGCGCTCCGCGCGGGGAGTATTTGTGCCGAGATGAATGTGATATCGAACACACTCGCCTTCATCTCGGCACAAGTATTCCGGGGAGTTTGAGGGGCAGCGCCCCTCATCAGGCAACACCGGCGCGGCTGCGCCAGCCAATCAAGAGAACTTGCGGCGGCAGCCGCGCCATTGCTTCACGCCGGCTGTGCGGCAAGCCAGTCCATCAGGGCGGGGCGCGCCGATTCGGCGCCCTCATCGCGGGCGCGGTCGATTGCTGCTCTGGCCTCGGTCAGATCGACCCGCCGGATCAGCGCCTTGACCGGGCCGATCGAGGCCGGGCGCATCGAAAGGTGGCGCAGGCCGATGGCTGCCAGGGCCAGCGCCTCGATCGGGCGCCCCGCATCCTCGCCGCAGAATGACAGTGGCGTGCCCGAGGCCGCGCAACGCGCCACGATATGCTCCAGAAACGCCAGGAACGACAGGTTCAGCGTGTCATAGCGCTTGCGCACCCGTTCATTCTCGCGGTCGGCGGCGAAGAAGAACTGCTTCAGGTCATTGCCGCCGATCGAGACGAAATCGGTCAGGTCGAAGAACGATTGCGGTGCGTAGGCCAGCGATGGCGTTTCGCACATCACGCCGATCTCCAGCCGTTCCGGCACACGGTGGCCCAGCGACTTCTCGCGATGCACCTCGCGCAGCACATGGGCGCGGGCTTCCGAAAACTCGCCCGGCTCGGCCACGAAGGGAAACATCACCGTCAAGGGCCGCCCCGCCGCCGCCCTGAGCAGTGCCTGCACCTGCATCCGCAGCACACCCGGCTTGTCCAGCCCCACCCTTATCGCGCGCCAGCCCATTGCGGGGTTCGGCTCGTCATTCGGCTTCATGTAGGGCAGCACCTTGTCTGAGCCGATATCCAGGGTGCGAAAGGCCACCCGCCGCCCCTTGGCCGCATCCATGACGCGGGCATAGAGGGCCGCAAGCTCGGCCCGTTTCGGCATCTTGTTGCGGATCAGGAACTGCAGCTCGGTGCGAAACAGCCCCACCCCTTCGGCGCCCGAACCTTCGAGGCTGGGCAGGTCGGCCATCAGGCCTGCGTTCATCAGCAGGCTGATGGTGGTGCCGCATTTTGCCGTCGCCGGCAAGCCGCGCAAGCTGGCGTAGCGTTTCTGCGCCTCGGCCTGCATGGCGATCTTGTCGCGGAACGCGCGGGCGACGGTTTCCTCGGGGCGCAGGTGGACGATGCCCTGGTCGCCGTCGACAAGGATCGCGTCGCCGTTCAGCGCCTCCGAGGTGATGCGGCCGGCATGGATCACCAGCGGAATCGTCAGCGCGCGGGCCACGATGGCCGCATGCGACCCGACCGAGCCTTCCTCCAGCACCACGCCGCGCAAGCGGCGGCCATATTCCAGCAGCTCTGCCGGACCGATGTTGCGCGCCACCAGGACAGGGTTGTCCGGCATCTCGGCCCCGGTATCGGCACCTTGCCCGGTCAGGATGCGCAGCAGCCGGTTCGACAGATCGTCCAGATCGTGCAGCCGGTCGCGCAGATAGGCGTCGGGCACCTGTTCCAGCCGCGCGCGGGCGGCGGATTGTTCCTTTTCCACCGCCGCCTCGGCCGAAAGGCCGCGCATGATGTCTTCTTCCATCCGGCGCAGCCAGCCGCGCGACTGGGCGAACATCCGGTAGGCTTCCAGCACCTGGCGCTGCTCCTTGTCCAGCTGCTCGGCTTCCAGCAGGTCCGTGATCGAGACCCGCAGTTCCCCCACTGCGGCGCGGATCCGCTCGATCTCGGTCAGGGGATCGTCGGCGACCGGGTTGGTCACCACGACGCGCGGCTCGTGCAGCCAGACCCGGCCTTCGGCAGCGCCTTCCTGGCCGGTGCCGCCGCGAAACAGCACCGGCTGCTTGTGCAGCGCCTTCATTGCGCCGTCGTCGCCGATGAAGGCGCCCAGCTCGGTCATCTCGGCCAGCACCATGGCGACGACCTCGACGGCATAGATCTCGTCGTCGGAAAAGCCCCGCTTGTCCTTGGACTGCACCACCAGCACGCCCAGCTTTTCGCCGATCCGCTGGATCGGCACGCCGAGGAAGGACGAGAATATCTCTTCGCCGGTTTCCGGCATGAAGCGAAAGCCCTTTTCCGAGGGCGCATCGGCGGTATTGACCGGCTGGCCCGAGCGCGCGACCCGGCCGACCAGGCCTTCGCCCAGCTTCATGCGGGTCTGGTGGACGGCCGCGGGGTTCAGGCCCTCGGTGGCGCACAGCTCCAGCGTCTCGGGATCGCGGAAGAGGTAGATCGAACAGACCTCGGTGCCCATCGAATCGGCAATCAGATGGGTGATGCTGTCCAGCCGGTCCTGTCCCTTGCCGGGAACGGACAGGACATCGCGCAGGCGCCGCAGCAGTTTGCGGCTTTCGCTTTCGCTCCGTTCGGGCATCGGTCCTGGCTTGCGGGGGCGCGGGCCGCCGCCTCAGGCAGGGCGGGAGAGGGCCTTTGCGCCTTCGCGCCTGCAGGTTGCGCGGAGTCCGCCTTTACCGATCGGCGGCCGGATCAGGCCTTTTCCAGTTCGAACGCGTCGTGCAGCGCCTGTACCGCAAGTTCCATGTACTTGCGGTCGATCAGAACCGAGATCTTGATCTCGGAAGTGGCGATGACCTTGATGTTCACGTTCTCGGCCGCCAGTGCCGCGAACATCCGGGCCGCGACGCCAACCTGGCTGCGCATTCCGATGCCGACGACCGAGACCTTCGCGACATCGGTATCGATGACCAGATCGTCATAGCTGACGATGCCGGCGGCGCGGGCGTCTTCCATGGCCTTGCGGGCGCGGTCGACCTGGTTCACCGGCACCGAAAAGGTCATGTCTGTGGTGGCGCCGCTGTGCCCGGCCAGGTTCTCCGAGATGTTCTGCACGATCATGTCGACGTTGACCCCGGCATCGGCCAGCGGGCCGAAGATCGCGCTGGCGACGCCGGGGCGGTCGGCGACATCCAGTAGGGTCATCTTGGCTTCGTCGCGCGAATAGGCGACGCCGGATACGGCTTTGCTTTCCACGATTTCCTCCTCGTCGCAGACCAGGGTTCCGCTGGTCTCGTCGGTATCTTCAAAGGATGACAGCACGCGCAGGCGCACCTTGTAGCGCATCGCCAGCTCGACCGAGCGGGTCTGCAGCACCTTGGCGCCCAGCGAGGCCAGTTCCAGCATCTCTTCAAAGGCGATGCGGTCCAGCTTGCGGGCCTTGCCGGTGATCCTAGGGTCGGTGGTGTAGATGCCGTCGACATCGGTGTAGATGTCGCAGCGCTCCGCGCCGAAGGCGGCGGCGAAGGCGACGGCGGTGGTGTCGCTGCCGCCCCTGCCCAGGGTGGTGATGCGGCCCTCGGTGCTGATACCCTGAAAGCCCGCGACCACGGCGACCCGGAAGCCCTCGGAGAATTTTGCGTCGATGTGGTCGCGAGGGATCGACAGGAAGCGGGCCGAGCCATGCGCCGAGGTGGTGTTGATCGGCACCTGCCAGCCCTGCCAACTCCGCGCGGGCACGTCCATTTCCTGCAGACGCAGCGCCATCAGCCCGGCGGTGACATTCTCGCCGCTGGCGACGACGGCATCGTATTCGCGGGCGTCATAGAGCTTCGATGTGGTCTCGACCCAGCCGACCAGCTCGTTGGTCTTGCCCGACATGGCGCTGACGATGACGATCACGTCATAGCCGCGGGCAACCTCGGCCCTGACCTTCTGCGCGGCGTTTTCGATCCGCGCCAGATCCGCCACCGAGGTGCCGCCGAATTTCATCACGAGAAGCGGCATGAAGCCCTCCCAAGGCCCCGCGGGCCCGGGGCGCCCGGGGGCGGGGGGGGGGGGGGGGGGGGGGGGGCGCCGCGCGCCACACCACCGGGGGCAGCGCGGGGGGGCTTTGGCCCAAAGCCTTTCGTCCGGCCGCGGGGCGGGGCCGCGCCGGGCCGCCCGGGCGCCGGGCCGGGAATTCTTGCAAGGAGCATGGCGAGGTTGCAACCTTCATCTTGGCCAAAATACTCCGGGGAGTTTGAGGGGCAGCGCCCCTCATCGGCCGACGCCGGCACCTGGCGCGACGGGTGCCGGCAGGAATGGCTTGCGCCGGCAGGCGCGCATTTGCTTCACCGGCCGAAGGTCAGAGCGCGCGCCAGCCGATGTCGCGGCGGGCAAAGCCGTCGGGCCAGTCGATGGCGTCGACCATCGCATAAGCGGCGTCGCGGGCCTCGCGCAGCGTGCCGCCGCGCGCCGTGACGTTCAGGACGCGCCCGCCGCTGGCGATGATCCGGCCATCGGACGCAGCGGTGCCGGCGTGAAACACCATATGGCCGCTGTCTTCCGGCAATCGGTCCAGACCGCCGATCTCGCTGCCCTTGGCGTAGGCGCCGGGATAGCCCCTGGCTGCAATCACGACGCTCAGCGCGTGGTCGTCGGCCCAGTTCAGCCGGGCTTCGGCCAGCCGGCCTTCGGCGCAGGCCAGCATAAGGTCCAGCGCCTGCGCCCCCAGCCGCATCATCAGCACCTGCGCCTCCGGGTCGCCAAAGCGGCAGTTGTATTCCACCAGGCGGGCCTGATCCCGATCGATCATCAGCCCGGCATAGAGCACCCCCTGGTAGGGCGTCCCGCGCCGGGACATCTCGCGGATCGTCGGCAGGACGATTTGTTCCATCGCCTGCTGTTGCAGCGCGGGCGTCAGCACCGGTGCGGGCGAATAGGCCCCCATGCCGCCGGTGTTCGGTCCGGTGTCGCCATCAAAAGCCCGCTTGTGGTCCTGCGCGGTGCCGATCGGCAGGGCGTTGATCCCGTCCGACAGGACGAAGAAGCTGGCTTCTTCGCCTTCCATGAATTCTTCGACAACCACTTCGGCCCCCGCTGCCCCGAAGGCACCGCCGAAGATGTCGTCGATGCCAGCCAGCGCCTCTTCCAGCGTCATCCCCATGATCACGCCCTTGCCGGCGGCCAGGCCATCGGCCTTGATCACCAGCGGCGCGCCCTTGGCCAGCACAAAAGCGCGGGCGGCGGCGGCATCGGTGAAGCGGGCGTAACCGGCGGTCGGCGCGGCACAAGCGTCGCAGATCTCCTTGGTGAAGCCTTTCGATGCCTCCAGCCGTGCCGCCGCCGCCGAAGGGCCGAAGGTCAGCAGACCGGCTGCTCGCGTTGCATCGGCGACGCCGGCAGCCAGCGGCGCCTCCGGCCCGACGATGACGAAGTCGATGGCGTTTTCCTCGCAGAACACCACCACCGCCGCGCCATCGAGAATGTCGATATCGGCCACCTCGGCCAGCATCGCGATCCCCGCATTGCCGGGGGGCGACGATCAGCCGGTCGCATTTCGGGTTCTGCTTCACCGCCCAGGCCAGCGCATGTTCCCGCCCCCCGCCGCCGAGAATGAGAATGTTCATCTGTGCCCCCGCTGGCCTTTTGCCGGGCTTCTAGGCGCTGGACGGGCAGGGGGCAAGCCATCTTGCGCCCGCCTTCCGGCGCTGGCACCATCGCCGCGACACAATCGGAGGATGCCATGATCCGGCGCGTTTTTCTTCTGTCGCTTGCAGCCCTTGCGGCAGCCCCCGCCCTGACGGCGCAACAGGCCGCGCGGTTCAACGCCGTTGCCCTGCGCCGGGCGTTCGAGGCGCTGCCCGAAGCCAGCCGCAAGAAGGTGCAGGAAGAACTGCGCACCGGCGGCTTTTATCGCGGCGCGGTGGACGGTCGCTACGGGCCGGGCACGGAAGAGGCGCTGGCGGCGGCGGCCGGGTTCATCATCTTCAACTCGCGCGAAACGGTGCAGCTTGATCTTCTGACAGAACCGGGGACCACGGCCTATCTGGACGGTTTGGTCACCGGCGCGCTGGCGGGCTATCTTTACGGTGAAGGCAACGAATGCGACAGCTGCTGATCCGCGCGGAGCGGCATGGGGCCAGCGAATGAACGACCTGATCGACGAAATCTCGCCCGCCCTCGGCAACAGCCCGGAATACACCGTCTCGGAACTGTCCGGCGCGGTGAAGCGGGTGATCGAGGGCGAATTCGGCATGGTTCGGGTGCGCGGCGAGGTGGGGCGGGTCAGCCGTCCAGCCTCGGGGCATCTCTATTTCGATCTGAAGGATGACCGCGCGGTGATCGCCGCGATCAGCTGGAAAGGGCAGGTCGCGAAGATGCAGGTGCAGCCGGAAGAAGGAATGGAGGTGGTGGCCACGGGCCGGATGACCACCTTCCCCGGCCAGTCGAAGTATCAGCTGATTGTCGAGGACGTGGCCCCTGCGGGTGCGGGCGCCCTGATGGCGATGCTGGAAAAGCGCCGGGCGGCATTGCTGGCTGAGGGGCTGTTCGATGCTGCTCGCAAGAAGCCCATCCCTTATCTGCCGGGGGTGATCGGGGTGATCACCTCTCCCTCCGGTGCGGTGATCCGCGATATCCTGCACCGCTTGCGCGACCGGTTTCCACGCCACGTGCTGATCTGGCCGGTGGCGGTGCAGGGCCAGGCCTGCGCGGCCGAGGTGGCGGCGGCGATCCGCGGGTTCAACGGCTTGCTCGAGGGTGGGGCGATCCCGCGGCCCGATGTGATCATCGTGGCGCGGGGCGGCGGGTCGCTGGAGGACCTCTGGGGCTTCAACGAGGAGGTGGTGGTCCGGGCGGCGGCGGCCTCGGCCATCCCGCTGATCTCGGCGGTGGGCCACGAGACCGACACCACGCTGATCGACCACGCGGCAGACCTGCGCGCGCCCACCCCCACGGCTGCGGCGGAACTGGCGGTGCCGGTGCGGCTGGACCTGATGGCGGCTGTGGCCGATCTGGCGGCGCGGATGGCGCGCGGGGTTGCGGGCGGGGTGGAGCGTCGGCAGGTGCGCCTGCGCGACCTGTCGCGCGCCCTGCCACGCCCCGAGGCGCTGACCGGGGCGGCCGCGCAGCGGCTGGACCTGTGGGCCGGGCGGCTCTCGGGTGCGCTGGGGCTGATGGTCATCCGCAAGCGAGGTCTGCGCGACCGGGTGGCCGGGCCGATGCGGCCCAAGTTGTTGTTGCGGCTGGTGGAGCGACGGCGCGACGCCGTGGCCGGGCTGGCCGGCCGGCTGGACGACCGGGCGCAGCGGGCTTTGGAGCGGCGCCATGCGGGCTTCGACAAATGGGCGTCGCGGCTGGCCCCGGCGCTGGCTGGCCTGCTGGCGCGGGCGGGGCGCGATCTGTCGCGCGAACGGGATCGGGTCGCGGCACTGGCATTGCGGCTGGACGCGGCCCCGCGCCGGCGCTTCGATGATCTGGCGCGGCGACTGGCGCAGATCGACCGCACCCGCCAGACGCTGGGCCATGCCGAAACCATGAAGCGCGGCTTTGCCGTGGTGCGGGGCGATGGCAAGGTCGTCACCAGCCGGGCGGCGGCGGCAAAGGCGGGAGCGCTGGAGCTGGAATTTCACGATGGGAGGCTGGCGGTCGGGGCGGGTGGGGAGGGGCCTGCGCCGCCCACAGCGCCACCGCGCAAGCCCAAGGGCAGCGGCGATGGCGGGCAGGGCAGTCTGTTCTAGGCAATGGAGAGAGCCGGGGAAATGAGCGCCTTTGCCCGATACGTGGCCTTCCTGCATCCGGTGCCCGGCAGGACCACCGACGAAGCCGCGATCCGGGCGCATGTGGCCTGGTTGCGCGCGCTTGATGCGGCGGGGCAGCTGGAACTGGCCGGGCCGTTTGGCGACGGTTCGGGCGGGATGGTGATCCTGCGCGCCGAAAGCGAAACGCAGGCCCGCGCGCTGGCCGAGGCCGACCCCTACGTCAGAAGCGGCCTGCGCCGGCTGGAGCTGCGGCGCTGGGACTTGTCTTGCGAAGGCAACAACCACATGGGGATGGGCTGAAGCGGCGGCGCCCGGACGGCGGCTTCCGGCTACAGTCAGGCGGCCCGAGTCAGGCCCCGAGCCATTCGTTGCAGCTCATCGCGGTGGTGCCGGGGTGCAGATAGATCGGCTCTGCCTCGGGGTCGCCGCCCAGATAGGCCGACAAACCGTTGCCGATGTCGAAATAGGTCCAGCAATCGGGGTTCACAGGGTCGTCCTCATAGGTGAAGCAGATCATCTCGCCCACCTGTTTCCAGGTGCCGAACATGCAGCCGCGCGAATCCTCCCAGATCGAGCGGCCGCCGGGCAGGAATTTCTCGACCCCGTAGACCGAACCGCCGGACCAGGTATCCATTACGGTCCCGCGGGTCAGCGCGTCGAATTCCTCGGCGGTCAGCGGGCGCGCATCCTCGGCCCCGGCCAGTGCCGGAAGCAGCAGCGCCGCCAGCAATCCCAGCCCCGAAAGGCGCAGGCCGGCCATTGTCACACCCCCACGTCGGGGCCCGGGCAGTTCAGCCCGTCGGTCGTCTGTGCGACCTCTGACAGTTCCGCCCCCGGCACGTCGTCGACCGACCGCGCCCGAAGCCCGGCGCCCTCTTGCCAGAAGGTCCAGCAATGCTCTCCTGGGCTGTATTCGTAGACAAAGCAGATCAGGTCGCCCTTTTCGAACCAGTGGCCGTATTCGCAATCCATGCCGGTCGGGCGCCAGGCGACGCGGCGGTCGGGCAGGTACTGCTCGATCCCGAAGACCGAGCCGTATTGCGTATAGGTCAGCGTCTTGCCGGTGACATAGGCATCGAATTCGGCGGCCGTCATCGGGTCTTCGGCGGCAACGGCGCCAGTGGCAAGCGCAAGCAGGGCAGGGATCGCAAGGGCGCGCATCAAGGGGTTTCTCCGGTCGTTGCCGCCAGAGCCTGCCAGAGCGGCGCGGCAAAGGCCAGTCAGCCTTCCGTGACCTTGGCGGCTGTGGCGGGCAGGGCGGCGGCGGGCGCTTGCCACTGCCGCAGATGCCGCCGGATCGCGCGTTTCCACAGCCGCGGAAAGAACGCCAGCGTGCAGGCCACCGGCAGCGGCCAGGGCAGGCGCGGTGCCTCGTCCGGCCCCGGCAGGCGCAGCGCCGGATAGGGCCGCGACGGATGGGCGTGGTGGTCGGAATGGCGCGGCGCATTCAGCATCATGGCCGAGGAAAACCACGGGCCGGAGTTCCAGCTATGCGCCATCCCCACCGGCTCCAGCCGGCCACCGGGAAGGGTCTTTCGCCGCAGCCCATAGTGCTGCACATAGTCCGAGACCAGGATCTGCGCCTGCGCATGCAGCCCAAGCCCTGCCCAGACCAGCAGCCCCGCCCATCCCGCCACGGCGAAGCCGATCCCGAGCGAAGCGAGGCTGCCTGTGACATACACGGCATAGGGATGCACCCCGCGCGGCCCGCCAGCCCCGTTGGAAGACCTGGCACGCAAGGCGGTTTCCTCGTGCCAGCCCTGCCGGAAGCTGCCCGTCCAGGCGCGCGGGGCAAAGCGGTAAAAGCCCATGCCTTCGGGCGCGGAATTGGGGTCCAGCGCACTGGCCGCATGGCGGTGATGCACCAGCCGGTGCGCCGATGCGTGCTGGCCGAACAGAATCGCGGCATAGAAGGCCACGCCCAGCCGGAACAGCCAGCGGTTGCCCCGGTGGATCAGTTCATGCGCCGCCGGATGCGCGACCTGTCCCAGCCAGAAGCCGCAGCCCAGAAACAGCACCGCCCGTTCCGCGCCTGACAGGGGTGATGCCCCCGCCACCGCCCATGTCGCCAGCGGCAGCAGCGCCAGCGCCGACAGCCCCACCGCCGCCAGCAGCGCGTCCGAGCCGGGAAACTCCTGCCCCTCTTCTGCGTCTCCGGCGACGTAAGGGATCAGCCGGTCCAGTGCGGCGGCAAGGCCGGCCATGTAGACAAACCCCGCCCAGACCCAGGCGCCGCCCTGCCACAGGCCGAGTCCGAACAGCGGGACCGGTGTCAGGGCGGCAGCCGCGAAGGCGGCCAGCGGCAGGGGTTTGCGGATGGACGGCGTCTGGGTCATGGTTGGCCGCAAGGGAAGCATGAATTTCCGGCAGGAGAAAGGCCGCAGCATGCCGCAGGCGCAAAGCCGTGGATGAATGGATGGCAATGCAATCGGCGTCTTTGGGGCTGGTCGCGGCGCTTGCGGCCTTGGTCTACTGGGCCCTGATCTTCATCAGCGACGGGTCGGGCCTGTCCTCGGCGCTGATGAAGACTGCCTCGACAGCACTTCTTGCGCTGATCTTGCTGCATCAGATGCAGGTCTCGCCCGGCCTGTGGCCAGTGGCGCTGGGTCTGGCTTTGGGGGCGACGGGCGACTGGTTTCTGGCCCGCACCGGGCAGGCGGCGTTTCTGGCCGGGATGGCGGCCTTTGGTGCCGGGCATCTGGCCTATGCGGGCGGACTTCTGGCACGGTCGGCGGATCTGGGGTTTGGTGGGCCGGGTCTTGGTGAGGTCGTGGCGGCAGGTGCCTTGCTTGCCCTGATGGTCTCGACCGAGGTCTGGCTGGCGCCGCGCACCGGCGACCTGCGCTGGCCTGTCAGGGCCTATGTGGTGTCGATCGGGCTGATGGGCCTGACGCTGGTCGCGCTGCCTGCACATCCCGCACAGGGCTGGCTGCGTCTGGGCGGGGGGCTGTTCATCCTGTCGGATTTCCTGCTGGCGCTGCGGTTGTTCGTGATCGTCGACAAGGGGCGACAACGCGCGCTCTCGGTGGCTCTCTGGCCTGCCTATTGGACCGGGCAGGCGCTTATCGGCTGGGCGTCGATCCTGTTCTGGGCGACGCGTCAGGTCTGAAACCCTTCCAATGCCCGGTCAAAGGCACTAGGTGAAGCGGAGTGAGCAAGAGGCCCGGCCGATGTCGTTTTTCAAGAAGCTAAAGGATCGGCTGTTCCGGTCGTCGGACAAGATCAGCGACGGGCTGGACGCGCTGGTGGCCGAAGGCGCCGAGGACGCGGCACCTGACCGGCCCCTGGCCGAAACACCGGCAGAAGCGGTGGAAGCGGCAGTGGAATCTGCGGTAGCGGCGGCGACCGGCGTTCCGGCGCTTTCCGACGCCGCCGAACCCGCGCCCTCCGAACCCGCGTCCGATGGCGAACTTGATGAATTCGACGCCGCCCTGGCCGCACAGGCCGAGGCCGCGCGCGAAGCCGCCGAAGAGGCGGCGGCTCTGGCGCCAAAGGAGGATGCGCCCGAGCCTGCGGTAACGGCAGACAGCGAGTTCGCCGATGAGGAAGCGCCGCCGCAACAGCTGCCCGACGCCCCGCCCGTGCCATCTGCCCCACCGGTTGCAAGGGCACTGCCCGGTCTGAAGCCGCCGGCCGAAGTGGCCTCGGTCGTGCCTGCGGCCAGTGCGCCGGTGGCGGCCGCAGTGACCGGTGCGGCGGAACCGGCACCGCAGAAGGCGGGCTTTCTGGGCCGGCTGTTCGGGCGCGGCACGGCGGATGAACCGCGCCGGGTGCTGGACGACGCCATGCTGGAAAGCCTGGAAGAATTGCTGATCCAGGCCGATCTCGGCCCGGAAACGGCGGTGCGGGTCACGGCAAATATCGCGGAGGGGCGGTTCGGCAAGAAGATCTCCACCCGTGAGTTGAAAGGGGCGCTGGCCGCCGAAGTGGCGCGGATCATGACGCCGGTCGCGAAACCGATGCCCTTGTATCCGCAGAAACCTCAGGTGGTGCTGGTGGTGGGGGTCAATGGCTCGGGCAAGACCACCACGATCGGCAAGCTGGCCAGCCAGTTCCGCGCCGCCGGCAAGAAGGTGGTGATCGCCGCGGGCGACACCTTCCGCGCCGCGGCGGTGGAGCAGTTGCAGATTTGGGGCAGCCGGGCCGGTGTGCCGGTGCTTACCGCGCCGGAAGGCAGCGACCCGGCCTCGCTGGCCTTCGATGCGCTGACCAAGGCCAAGGCCGATGGCGCGGATCTGCTGATGATCGACACGGCAGGGCGGCTGCAGAACCGCGCCGATCTGATGGAGGAACTGGCCAAGATCGTCCGCGTCATCCGCAAGGTGGACGCGACCGCGCCGCACAACACGCTGCTGGTGCTGGACGCGACGACCGGCCAGAACGCGCTGACCCAGGTCGAGATTTTCCGCAAGATTGCCGATGTTTCCGGGCTGGTGATGACCAAGCTTGACGGAACCGCAAAAGGTGGTGTGCTGGTGGCGCTGGCCGACCGGTTCGGGCTGCCGATCCATGCCATCGGCGTGGGCGAGCAGATCGACGACCTGTCGCCCTTCGACCCGGAAGATTTCGCCCGCGCATTGGTGGGACTGGAGGGGTGATGCGGAGTGTCTGGATTGTGACGGCCCTGCTGGCGGCGGCGCCCGCGCTGGCCGAAACGGCGGACGAACGACTGGATCGGCACTGCCGCGCCGCCCTGGAATTAGCCACCTCCTACCCGGAGGATTTTCCGGCCTCGGGCCGCTATGACGGGGTCCGGGACGGCTGGTGCCGGTTCCGCGATGTCCGCCTGACCTCGGGCGGCTATGACCCCGACATCTGGATCGACGAGCTGGACCTGCGTGGCGATGCCTTCGGTTTCTTCACCCTGGGTGAGAAGCCCGAAACGCCCGGCCTTCGCGCCGAAGCGAAGGTCGGGGGCCTGCATATCGTGCCGAAGGCGCACGAGCCGCTGATGGACTATCTGCTGGCTGCACAGGCGCAGTCCTGGGCGATTTCGGTCGAGGCGGCGCTGGACTGGGACGCGGCTGGCAGGGTGCTGAGGCTGTCGCGGCTGGACCTGGACTTCCCCGGCGAAAACGCGGTGTCGCTGTCGGTGACAGTGGCGAATGTCGACCTGTCGTCGGACGGCGCGATGCAGATATCGGTTACCGGCTTTGCGGTGACGGAGGCGGCGCTGGATGTCACCACCAAGGGCCTGTTCGAAAGCTTTCTGCTGATGCCGCTGGGAAGCGAGCTGCTGCCCTTTGACGGTGACGTTCTGGCCGCCGCCGAAAACCTGCGCCTCAAGGCACTGGGCGGGATCGCCGCCATGCCCGAAGCGGCGGTTCCGGCGGCCAGCAAGGACGCGCTGTCGCGGCTGATGGCCGAGATGCCCAATCCCTCGGGCCGCTTGACCATGGCGTTCCGGGCCGATCCCGGCTTTGGCCCGTCGCGGCTGGGGTTCATCGGCCTCTACGGCATGCCGGGATCGGTCGCCGAGGCGGCGCCGCTGTTCCAGGGCGTCACGCTGGATGTGACATGGACGCATGAGGACGCCGATTGAGCGACTGGCTGCGGTCGCTGGAAGGTACGCCGGCGGGGCATGATCTGGCGCTGGGGCTGGCACTGCTGGCGGCTTTTCTGCATGCCCTTTTCGGCGCGCTGCAGAAGGGGCGGCACGACCCCTGGCTTTCCCGCGCGGCCATCGACGCCAGCTATGGCCTGATCGCCGCGCCCTTCGCCCTGTTCGTGGTGCCCTGGCCGGAGCCGCACATGTGGCCGATCTTCGCCGGCGCCTTCGTCATCCATGCCGTCTACAAGGTCTTGCAGGCGATGACCTATACCCGCGGCGCCTATACGGTGGTCTACCCGGTGGTGCGCGGCACGGGGCCGCTGTTCACCGTGCTGGCGGCCGGCGTGGTGTTCCAGGAGCATTTCCTGCCCGGACAATGGGCCGGGCTGGCGGCTCTGACCGGCGGCATCTTCGGGCTGGCGGGCTACAACTTCGCCCGGCTGACCGCTGGCCGCGACAGCCTTGTTCCGGCGTTGGGCTTTGCGGTGGCGACCGGCGCGCTGGTCGCGGCCTATACCACCTATGACGCCTACGGCATCCGCGCCACGGCCGACCCTTTCACCTTCCTGGCCTGGTTCTTCCTGCTGGACGGGATATTCATCCCCGTCGTCACCCATCGCCGCTGGCGAAGCCTGACCAGGGCCGAGGTCAGGCCCCTGATGCAGCGCGGCCTGCTGGGTGCCTTTGTCGCCTATTTCAGCTTCGGCTCGATCATGCTGGCGACGCGGCTGGACAAGGTGGGCGAGGCCGCGACCCTGCGCGAAACCTCGACCGTATTTGCCGCCTTGATCGGCTGGCTGGTTCTGGGCGAAAAGGTGGGTCCGGTGCGCACCGGCCTGATGGCGCTGATTGCGGGTGGTGCTGTGATGATCGAAGCTTTGGGATAAGGACCAGGGAACAGACGCAATGGCGGAAAAGAAGATCAACCCGATCCTGAAACAGGTGCTGGAACTGGGGCCGACGCTGGTCTTCTTCGGCATCTACATGTGGATCAAGGACAACCGCTACAGCCTTGGCGGAACCGAGTATTCCGGCTTCATCGTCGCGGCGCTGGTGTTCATTCCGATCCTGCTCGGCTCGATTGCGGCGCTGTGGTGGCTGACCGGCAAGCTGAGCCGGATGCAGATCTTCGTCGCCCTGACGGTGATCTTCTTCGGCGGGCTGACGGCCTGGTTCAACAACGAAGCCTTCTTCAAGATGAAGACGACCATCGTCTACGGTTTCTTCGCGGTGATTCTGGGCATCGGGCTGGTGCAGGGCCGCAGCTACATGCAATTCGTGCTGGGCGAGGCGCTGCCGATGAAGCCCGAGGGCTGGATGATCCTGACCCGCCGGCTGACGGCGATGTTCGCCGCCCTGGCGGTGGCCAATGAGGTTATCTGGCGCACGCAAACAACCGAGCTGTGGGTCAAGCTGGAAACCTTTGCCATGCCGGCGGCGCTGTTTCTGTTCCTGATGGCGCAGATCACCGCGCTGGGCCGTTTCGTGATCGACCCGGACCAGGACGCCGAAGACGCCGCAAAGGCCGATGCGCCGAAGGCCGGCGACGACGGCCACCGCTGACCGGTGCTGCGGCGCGCTGCGGCAATTGCCCCGCAGCGGGCACGGTCCTGCCACACCCCCGCCCGATTTTAGGGGCATCCCGAGGGCAGCTGCTCAAAGGACGCCTGCCATGTTGCGCCAGACGATGGAATCCGTTCGCCTGTTCCTGGAACTTTTCCGGGACGTGCCGCCGATGCCGAAGAAGACCTTCCTTCCCGGCGTGGTGCTGGTCGTGGCCTATCCACTGCTCTCGGTGCTGCTGGGGCAGGGCGAGGACGGGCAAGCCTTCGTCACCGCCTTCCTGCTGGCTCTGGCGGTGCGGATCTCGGTCCGGTTCGAGGGGATGGTCGAAAAGCTGATCGCGCAGTTCACCCGGCGCGAGACCGTGGTGATGGCGGTTCTGGTCGCCATGGGGCCGCTGTTCCTCTTGGCCTCGGTCGATGATCCCCTGTGGTGCCAGCGCAGCCAGAGCGCCTATTACATCATTCTCGGCTCGATGTTCGTGTCGGACATGCTGGCCAACCGGCATGACATGGCGGCGCGCTTCTGGCCCTGGCCCGAGATGGAGCCGCACCTGCAGGTGATGACCCGCATCATGGTGCTGTTCAACCTGTGCTTCCTGCTCTTGAACGAAACCATGATCCGCGCGGTCGAGCCGTCGCACTGGCTGCTCTACTGGGCGGTGGTGCCGGTGGTGGCGCATGTGATCCTGTCGGCGCTGATCCTGACCGTGATCAACACCGAAGACGACGGCCAGGCACTGCGCTGAGGCGGCTGCGTGGCCGGCCGGGTGGTCAGCTGCTGATGCGGCACTCGGCGCCCTTGGCGTCGATGCAGCGGCGCAGCGCCAGAAGCAGGTTGTGCGGCTGCGTCGACAGGGGCAGGAACCCCAGCGCCGACAGCTTGCGCGCGTAGATGCGGGCCAGCGCGGGGTCCAGCGCCATGGCCCGTCCAAGATGCAGGATCGCGGCCTCGGTCCGGCCCTGTGCCATTTCCAGCTGGGCCAGAGTGTCGTGGAAGGTCGCCTCCATCGCCTCGGTTCCGACCGCAGTGCGCAAGGACGCCGCGGCGGTCTCGGCCTCGCCAATGCGGCCGGCATGCAGCAGCGTCCAGACCCGCACGGCATCGGCCGTCAGGTTGCCGGGCCAGGCGGCGGCCAGCCGGTCGGCCTCGGCCAGGACCTGATCGGCGGGCAGATAGCGGGCCATGGCCTCCAGCCGATAGGCGCCGATCCGCTCTTCGCTCCAGATGTCGGGGGCATGGTCGGCGGCCAGCGCGGCATCGGCAAGGGCGACTGCCTCGGCATGGCGGCCAAGCGCCATCAGGGCCGCCATCCGGGCCATCTGCGGCGGCAGATAGCCCGGATTGGCGGCAATGGCGCGGTCCAGATGGGCCAGCGCCTCTTCGGCACGACCGACGGCTGTCAGGCAACGGCCATGCACCAGGCTGGCAAAGTCGTTCTCCGGCTCCGCCGCCAGCGTCGGGGTGGAATCGGCCAGGCAACGGTCCGGCGCGTTCAGCGCCCGCCAGGCATCGGCCCGGTTGATGCGCGCGTAGAGATCGCCCGGATCCAGCTCCAGCGCGGTGGCGTAATGCGCCACGGCCCCGGCCGGGTCGCCGTCGTCGAAGCGCACATGACCCAGCTCGACCCAGTACCATGGATTTCCCGGCGCAAGCGCAAGCGAAAGGCGCAGGACGGCGGCGGCATCGTCGAGCCGGCCAAGCATCCGCAAGGCCTCGCCCTTGTAGCCAAGCGCGGTGGCGGCCACGTCGGGGTCGGCGGCGGCGGCGTAGGCGGCGTCGCAAAGCGCGATGCGGTGGTCGTAGTCCGAGATGCGATCCTCGCAGGTCTGGGCGGCCAGGGGGAGGGGCAAGAGGACGACAAGCGCGGCAAGGACGGAACGGCGAAGACCATGCGACGGGCATGTGGCACCCCAGGGCATCTGTTTCCTACGGCCGAAGCCTCGGGCAGGATGGTTGCGAAATCAAAGCCCGATGAAGCGGCGCGGGATGCTGTGGTAAGGCAATTGCGCGCCTGCCGGCGCAAGCCTTCCGGGCATGAAGAGTGCGCACCCGTTTCCGGTGGCGGCCGATGAGGGGCGCTGCCCCTCAAACTCCCCGGAGTATTTTGGCCAAGATGAAGGCCCCGCCGGCTTCATCTCGGGCAAGACATGGCAATGCTGTTTTCTTGCAAACCAGCATCGGGACTCGGTCTTCAGACCGAGGAGTCACGGAACTGCAATGTCAGTTCCGAGTGCCAGATAGACGCACGATGAAGCCGCTGCGTTTGCCCGCGTTGAGGAAATGCTTCGGCCAGATTGGCCGGTGTGTCCGATGTCCGGATCGGTCGGAAATGCGTACGTGGTTGCCGGAGTTCGCAGCAAGGCAAGCAAGAGGAACCCGGAAGGGGTTGAGCGCCATGGTCTGAAGAGATGCCGGGAATGCGGAACCCAGTTCACGGTCCGCATCGGCACGGACCTTGAGGCCAGCCACATCAAGATGCACCCAAGGCTGCAAGCTATCCACCTGATGTGCTCATCCAAGACGGGCATCAGCAGCAATCAGCTTCACCGCCGCATGGGCGTGACGCTCAGGACCGCGTGGTTCATGTCTCACCGTATCCGCGAAGCCTTGCGCGATGATGGCAGTTTGGATTCTGGCGCGGGCGGCGGCACGGGTGCAGTTGACGGAACCTTCCTCGGTACTCGGTCAAGAAGTCGAAGCCCGCGCGCCCTGTCGATCACGACACAAGGTGCTGACGCTCGTTGACTGCTCCACTGGCCAGGCGAAAAGTGCTGTCGTGAAAGACCCCGGGGTTTTCACCCTGATCCCTATCCTGCGCGCCAACATCGCCAGGGAAGCCACGGTCTTCACAGATGAAGCCCGCTGGCACAAAGACCGGTCCAGGGACTTCGAGGTGGGCTGCGCCCCGTGATTCGGACAGCGACGCAAACCACGAACTGCCGTCTGCTGGTTTCCTGGAACGAGGAGATCAGATCAAGTCGAAACGCAGGAACCGTGATGCGGGCTTCAAGGCTCGCGTGGCGTTGGAAGCCGTGAGGGGTGAGCACAGGGTGTCGGAACTGGCCGCCGCATGCGGGAGTCGTCCGACGATGATCGAGCAAAGGAGGAAGGCATTGCTTTAGGGGGTGGCGGACATCTTCGAGCGTGGCGGGAAGAACAGGGCCGAGGTCAACGAGGACACGGTTCTGGATCTGCATGTCAAGATCGGAGAGCTGTCCGTCGCCAACGATTTCCTGTCTCGAAAGCTCTAGCCCTGGATCGGAAAGCGAGGCGCGGGATGTTTGGACGCAACCATCCGGTGCCGCCGGTCGGGGCGCAGTGCCGCCTGCTGTCGATCTCGCGGTCGTGGTTCCATTATGCGCCGCAGGGCGAGACCGGGTTGAACCTCGCGCTGAAGCAGCTGATCCATTGCCCGACAGGCCTTTGCGCAGCAAACGCCGAGAGCGGTCAAGCAGTTCCTTGAGACGCCGTTCTACGGTGTCCGGCAGATGACCCGGCACCTGCAGCACGAGGGCCATGCAGTGAACCCCAAGCGCATCCGGCGCCCAAATACCGGCAGGCCGGCAAAGGGCCTCAGGACCTACACCCGTTTGCTGGGTGGGTTGCGGTTCGAGCGGCCCAGCCAGGTCTCCCACACGCGCACGCAGGCAAGCGCTGCCGGGCAGCGGGTGTGCCGATATCACCTGCATCCCGATGCGCCGGGGCTTTCTGAATCTGGTTGCCATCGTGGACTGGTCCACCCGCGAGGCGCTGAACGAGTCGATCCACCGCTTCGGCCCGCCCGAGATCATGAATATGGAGCATGGTCGCGCCATCGGTTCGAGCGGCCATGCGACGTCAGGGTTCGCAGTTTACCTCTTTCGCCCGGACCGACGGACTGAACCGGATCGGCACCCGGATCCCGATGGACTGCAAGGGTCGCGGCCTCGGCAACACCGTCTTCGAGCGCCTTTGGCGGTCCATGAAGCATGAATGCGTCTACCTTCGCGCCGGTGAAACCGGGTCGCGGGCCAAGGCCGGTGTCGCCAGTTGGATCAGCTTGTGCAACCGTCAGCCGCCCCGTGTCGCCCATGGCGGGCAGCCGCCCGCCGTCGCCTGCATCAACCAAATCGAAACTGACCAGCCGGGGCAGAGAGCAGCTTGAACCATGCCGGAAACTGTCCAGACGATGGGGAGTGCTCAGTGCGCTGACCAGATCAGACCGGGTGGAATGCCGAAACTGCGAGGTGCTGGCTGTGAAGCGTGTCAAGATGCCGGCTGGTCTCTTGTTCGCAGAGAGCTGGTTTGTCAGGTGCAGCGTCGCCCAGGACACTCCCGCCGGAGGCGTCGTCCGAGCCGGTTGCGCCGCCGGCGCAGAGGCGAGTGAAAGGACCTGCGCCGTCAGGCGCGCAATTGCTTCATCGGCGGACGGTGTTGACCGTTCCGGGGGATCGGCGTATTCGACAGCCCGTGGCGCTTTGTTGCCGGATTGCGGGCCACGTCAAACAAGCCGCTAAAGAGGTTCGGGCGATGGCCCCGGCGCCTCTGGGTTTGCCGGGGCTTCTTCTTTGGCCGGGGGCCTTGGGCGCGATGACGAATGACTGGAAGACCCGCACCAGGCTGGTGCACGAAGGCAGCCGCCGCAGCCAGTATGGCGAAATGGCCGAGGCGATCTTCCTGACCCAGGGCTTCGTCTATCCCGATGCCGAGGCAGCCGAAGCGCGGTTCCTGAAGGCCGGCGAGGACGAATTCATCTACGCCCGCTACGGCAACCCCACAACGCGGATGTTCGAAGACCGCATCGCGGCGCTCGAGGGCACGGAAGATGCCTTCGCCACCGCAAGCGGCATGGCTGCGGTGAATGGCGCGCTGGTCTCGATGCTGCGGGCGGGAGACCGCGTCGTCAGTTCGCGGGCACTGTTCGGCTCCTGTCTCTACATTCTTGAAGAGGTCCTGCAGCGCTTCGGCGTGACGGTGACTTTCGTCGATGGCGCCGATCTGGATCAGTGGCGAGCGGCGGTGACTCCCGGCACGACGGCGGTGTTCTTCGAGGCGATGTCGAACCCGACGCTGGAATTGGTGGACATCCGCGCGGTCAGCGAAATCGCCCATGCGGCGGGGGCGCTGGTGATCTGCGACAACGTCTTTGCCACGCCGATCTTTTCGCGCGCGGTGGACCAGGGTGCCGATGTGGTGGTCTATTCGGCCACCAAGCACATCGACGGCCAGGGCCGCGCGCTGGGTGGCGTCATCTGCGGCACCCGCGACTTCATCCGCAAGATCGCGGAACCCTACATGAAGCACACCGGCGGCGCCATGAGCCCGTTCACGGCCTGGATCATGCTGAACGGCATGGCGACGCTGGATCTGCGCTGCCGCGCCATGGCCGACAGTGCTGCGCGGATCGCGCAGACGCTGGAGGGGCATGAAAAGGTGGCGCGGGTGATCTATCCGGGCCTGGCCAGCCACCCGCAGCACGAACTGGCGATGGCGCAGATGGGCTCGGGCGGCACGATGGTGGCCTTCGAGGTCAAGGGCGGCAAGGAGGCGGCCTTCCGCTTCATGAACGCACTGGAAATCGCGCTGATCTCGAACAACCTCGGCGATGCGAAGTCCATCGCGACCCATCCCGCCACCACCACGCACCAGCGTTTGCCGCAACCGCAGAAGGACGCCCTTGGCATCACGCCGGGGCTGATCCGCTATTCGGCGGGGCTGGAGGATGCGGGTGATCTGATCGCCGACCTGATGCAGGCGCTTTCCGTTGCATGAGTGTCGGAAACCGCGCTTGTGATTCGGGCGGAAATGACTATCTGATGGGCATCTTGTCGCGGACCAGGGTGATCCGGGGCGGGGTCTGATGCGTAGACTCTCCGGAAATTGAAGGCAGGCTTCCGGCCGCGCCTGAACCGAAAGGACCGCCCGATGAACATCCATACCCCCGAGATCGACCGCAAGCCTTCGCGCGACGAGGCCGAGGCCGCCTTGGACCTGCTGCGGCAATGGGCCGGCCGGGCCTCGGAAGAAGAGATCGCGGCACTGGAGCCGGCGGTCGGCAATCTGATGCCGGGGCAGGGCTATCCGGTTCTGAGCCGCGCCTATCCGGGTGATTTCACCGTCGATGAGGCCTACAAGACCCGGCTGCCCGATCTGCAGAACGGCCCCGCCAGCCTGATCCGCGGCGCCAGGGCGCCGATCCAGCATGTCGGCATTTCCAACTTCCGGCTGCCGATCCGCTACCGCACCCGTGATGCGGGCGAGGTGACGCTGGAAACCAGCGTGACCGGCACCGTCAGCCTGGAGGCCGACAAGAAGGGCATCAACATGAGCCGCATCATGCGGTCGTTCTATGCCCATTCGGAAAAGGACTTCTCCTTTGCCGTGGTCGAGCATGCGCTGGAGGATTACATCCGCGATCTGGGCAGCTTCGACGCGCGCATCCAGATGCGGTTTTCCTTCCCGATGAAGGTGGCCTCGCTACGCTCGGGTCTTGCCGGCTGGCAGTATTACGACATAGCGCTTGAACTGGTGCAGCTGGGCGGGGTTCGCAAGCGGTTCATGCATCTGGACTACGTCTATTCCTCGACCTGCCCCTGCTCGCTGGAACTGTCGGAACACGCAAGGATGACGCGCGGCCAGCTGGCGACGCCGCATTCGCAGCGCTCGGTCGCGCGGCTGTCGGTGGAACTGGTGGGCAAGCACTGCCTGTGGTTCGAGGATTTGGTCGAGATGGCGCGCGACGGCGTGCCGACCGAGACCCAGGTGATGGTCAAGCGCGAGGACGAGCAGGCCTTTGCCGAGTTGAACGCCGCCAACCCGGTTTTCGTCGAAGATGCCGCGCGCAGCTTTGCGGCCGTCTTGAAGGCCGATCCTCGGGTGGGCGACTTCCGTGTGCTGGCCAGCCATCAGGAAAGCCTGCACAGCCATGACGCAGTCAGCCTGTTGACCGAAGGCGAGACCTTTGCCGCGACCAGCCTCGACCCGCGGCTGTTCCAGAGCCTGTTCCACGTCGGCTGAGTGTTGCCGATCCGGGCGGCACCTGTTGCCGCCCGGCTTTCTGCGGGTAGCATCCCGGCCGGACGGAGGCGCGGATGCGGAAAAGACTGATGACGGCGAGCCTGATCGGCGGGGCGGCGCTTGGCAGCGCCGGCATGGCCTTCCCGCGCGAGGCGCGGGTGGTCTGGCAGGTCATCGCGGGCGCGATCGTCACGCCGTCGGTTGCGGACACGCCGCAGGTGGAGGCCGCGCCCGAGGCGGCGGCGCTGATCCGCGCGGCGGAAGGGCAGGTCGGCGTGACCACCATCTACGACCCGGCCTATGTGGCGCTGGACTTCCCCGGCGGCGATGTGCCGCCGGAACGTGGGGTCTGCACCGATGTCTTGATCCGTGCCTTGCGGCTGGCGCACGGGGTGGATTTGCAGGCGGCACTGAACGCCGACATGAGAGCGCATTTCCCGGAATACCCGGCCAACTGGGGCCTGACCAGAACCGACCGCAGCATTGATCATCGCCGGGTGCCGAACCTGCAACGGCTGATGCAGCGGATGGGAGCGGAACTGGACCTGTCGACCGATCCGCAGGCGTTCCGGCCGGGCGATGTGGTGACCTCGATGCTGCCGGGCAACCTGCCGCATCTGATGATCGTGACCGATCGGCCGGGCGGCAGTGGCGCGCTGATGGTGGTGCACAACATCGGCGCCGGCGCGCGGGTCGAGGACCGGCTGTTCGCGTTTCCGCTGACCGGACACTACCGCCTGACGCCCGAGGTGCTGGCGCGGCTGAAGGCATTGCAGGGGTAAAGCGGGGCTTCTTGGCCCGGTCGACCGGCATCCCTTCACGGCGTTTGACGGAGACGAGGGAAGGCCCTATCCCTTCGCCCATGATCGACCTGCGCCCCGTCGCCTATGTGATCGGACGAATCCTGATCGTCCTTGCCATCCTGATGGTGGCGCCCGCGATCATCGACTGGCGCGGCAATGATCCCAATGCGGCGGCCTTTGCGCAATCGGCCATCATCACCGGTGTCGTCGGCATGACCCTGTCACTGGCCACCGCGAACGGCCTCGGGGCTGCGCTGGACGTGCGCCAGGCCTATTTGCTGACCGTGGGGATCTGGGCCTTCGTGCCGGCCTTCGGCGCGCTGCCGTTCTGGCTGGGCGCGCCGGGCCTGCCGCCGGTCTATGCCTATTTCGAGGGCGTCTCGGGCATCACCACCACCGGCGCCTCGGTCATCACCGGGCTGCCGGACTTGCCGCAGGGTCTGAACCTGTGGCGCGGCATGATGAACTGGCTGGGCGGCCTCGGCATCGCCTTCATCGCGATGATATTCCTGCCGATCATGCGCGTCGGCGGCATGCAGTTCTTTCGCACCGAGGGTTTCGACACCTTCGGCAAGGCGCTGCCGCGCGCCACCGACATCGCCCGGCAACTGCTGATCTTCTACTGCACGCTGACGGTGATCATCATCGCCACCTATTCCGCCCTGGGGATGAACGAGCTGGATGCCGTGGTCCATGGCATGTCCACCATCTCCACTGGCGGCTTTTCCACCCGCGACACCAGTTTCAGCAATTATTCCCCCGCCATCCACTATGCCGCCACGGTCTTCATCCTGATCTCCTCGCTGCCCTATATCCGCTATGTGCAGCTGATGAGCGGCGCGTCGGGCCCCCTGTGGCGCGATGCGCAGGCGCGGGCCTATCTGCGCTGGGTGCTGACGGCGGTGCTGCTGCTGGCCGGTTGGCAGATCTGGTCCACCGGCATGCGTGTGGAGCCCGCCTTCCGCGAGAGCCTGTTCAACCTGGTCCCGATCATGTCGTCGACCGGCTACGGCATGGGCAGTTTCGGTTCCTGGGATGGCGTGATGCTGGTGATCGCCCTGACGCTGGGCATCGTGGGCGCCTGTTCGGGGTCCTCTGCCTCGGGGCTGACGGTGTTCCGGGTGCAGATCGCCATGTCCGTGCTGCGCCGCCAGATAAGGCAGATCACCAGCCCCTCTGCCGTGGACCCGGTGAAATACGATGGCCGCACGGTCGAGGAAGACGTGATCAATGCGCTAATCATGTTCATTTCCGGTTTCATCGTCATCCTCGGTGTCCTCAGCGTCGGGATGACGCTGACCGGGGTGGATATCGAAAGCGCGCTGTTCGGGGTGTGGACGACGCTGGGCAATGTCGGCTACGGCTTCGGGCCGCTGGTGGCGCGGACCGGGTCGTTCATCGACTATCCCGAAGGCGCGATCCTGATCATGACCTTCGCCATGATCCTGGGGCGCCTTGGCCTGATGGCGATCCTGGTGCTGCTCTTGCCGAAGTTCTGGCGGCGCTGAGGCGCTTCAGGTCCCCCCGGCCATTTCAAAGGTCACTCCCAGCACGACACCAGCACCGTCATCCCGCGCGCCAGGTCGGACAGGTCGGAGGGCGGCAGCGCTTCGGTCCGCTCGGCCTCGCGGATGGTCAGGCCCGCGCCCTTCAGGAATGCGGCGACCGAGGCGGAGGAGGCCGCGAAGGCCACGCCCGCCGGCAGGTCGCGGCCGGCGTCCGCAGCCGCCGGCAGCAGCATTCCGACCACCGCGCCCGCGCCATCGACCACCGGCCCGCCGGCATCGCCCGGCAGGGCGGCCAGCGACAGCCGCTTCAGGCCCGGCTCGCCGTTCAGGCCAACCGACTCTTCCAGTGCGCCGAAGGTCAGCACCGGGGCCGGCAGGCGGTCTTCGTAGGAATAGCCCGCCACGCCGATCTCGGCCCCGATCCGGTCGGGCAACAGCTGGAACTCGGCCACCGCAGGCGGCGCCAGCCGGGCGGCGGGCGTCAGCACCGCCAGCCCCGCGGCGGCATCGGTCGCGGCGACGGTCGCCTCCACCTCGCGTTCCAGCGTGATGCGGCCGCATTGCGCCACCGCCTCGGCCGTGGTCACCACCGAGCCTGCGGCATCGACGAAGAACCCGGTCCGGCTGAACAGCGGGCGGCGCACTTCCAGCCCGGACAGAAGGCCGCGCCGGGCGCTGTCGTCCAGCGTCACCATGCCGGGGTCCAGCGCCGCCGCGCCGGTGGATTTGAAACTGGACTCGAGGATCTGGATGATCCGCGCGTCGCGGTCTTCCTGGCCCGGCGCCGAGATCAGCATCCAGCCCTTGATCGCGCCGCCCGACAGCGCCGCGTAGGCGTGGCTGTCGCGGCTGGCCGAGGTGCCGTGGATGCGGAAATCGCGGTCGGTGCGGGCGCGGTCGCCGGTCAGCGGCATCGCCTCCAGCGTCTGCAGGATGTCGTAAAGCCCCGACAGCCCCGCCACGTCGCCGGGCTGCGAGATCAGGACCAGCGTCAGTCCGGATCCGCCTTTGGCGCGGAAATGCACGAAGGGCGGCTCGTAGTGGTCGAACTCGATCAGTGCCAGCGGCAGGGTGACCTGGATGCCGGCCTCGGCCTCGGTCACCTCGGCAAAACCGAATTCGGCGACTTCGGCCTGATAATTGGCGACCAGGGTGGCGCGTTCGCGGGTGGTCAGGATACCGGTCGGCTCCAGCCCCAGCGCCTCTTGCCAGGCGGCCATCGAATTGCGCGTGCCCTTGCCGAAGGCGCCGTCGATGCCGCCCTGATAGAAGCCGAACCATTGCAGGGCGATCTGCAAGAGTTCGCGGTCGTCGGCGGACAATTCGGCCTCGGAGGCGCGAGCCTGCTGGGGCGTTTCTTCCGGTTCGACCACGGGCTCGGGCTCGGGCTCGGGCGCTGCGGCCACTTCGGCTTCGGGGGCGTCGAGCAGCGGGTCCGCCGACACTTCGGGCACCGGCTCGGGGGCCACCACGGGCGCCTCGGCACCGCCGGCGGGCCAGAACTGATCGCGGAAATCGCCGCCGTCCGAGATGAAGCTGTCGGCCGGGATCAGGTTTTCGCGCTTCAGCCCGGTCAACTGGGCCGCGCCTTCCGCCACGCCGTAAGGCCCCAGCGCGATGGCATACCAGCCCGAGCGCAGCTGTAGCCTTGGGTTTCGGGAAACACCGCCGCATAGGCGCGGGCGCGTTCGGTCGCCCCTTGAAGGCTGGGCTGCGCCTCGATCTGCAACCAGATCCTTTCCTGGGCGGCTGCCCTGTCGGGACCAAGGACAATGCTGAAAAGGCAAGCGGCAAGGAAAAAGCTGGCGCGAAAAGCGGCAATCATGCGGTCACAGGTCCCATCTGGTCGGGCGTTCCGGCCGGCCCGGCCCCGGCAAGGTCATTGGCGGGCCACCTTAACCGTCGCCCTTGCAAGAGCAAGGCCAATCCGCCCCGTTTTTTCGGGGAATTGACCCCGTCCGGCCTTCAGGGGTAGGGAGGGCGCGCATCAATCCGAAGGGCATGGGAAGATGGCCGAGACGACCGCCACGCCGCGCAGTTTCCAGGAGATCATCCTGCGGTTGCAGTCCTACTGGGCGCAGGGCTGCGCCATCCTGCAGCCCTATGACATGGAGGTCGGCGCAGGCACCTTCCACCCGGCGACCACGCTGCGCAGCCTCGGGAACAAGCCCTGGGCGGCGGCCTATGTGCAGCCCTCGCGCCGGCCGACCGACGGGCGTTATGGGGAAAACCCCAACCGCCTGCAGCACTACTATCAGTATCAGGTGCTCATCAAACCCTCGCCCCCCGATCTTCAGGCGCTGTATCTGGGGTCGTTGCAGGCGATCGGCATCGATCTTTCCCTGCACGACATCCGCTTTGTCGAGGACGACTGGGAAAGCCCCACCCTGGGCGCCTGGGGTCTGGGCTGGGAGGTCTGGTGCGACGGCATGGAGGTCAGCCAGTTCACCTATTTCCAGCAGGTCGGCGGCCATGATTGCCGCCCCGTCAGCGGCGAGCTGACCTATGGCCTGGAACGGCTGGCGATGCATGTGATGGGGGTGGACCATGTGATGGACATGCCCTTCAACGACCCGCAGACACCCATTCCGCTCAGCTATGGCGACATCTTCCGCCAGACCGAAGAGGAATACTCCCGCCACAACTTCGACGCCGCCTCGACCGAGATGCTGTTTCGCCATTTCGAGGATGCCGAGGCCGAATGCGACCGCCTGCTGGCCTTTCCCGCCGACGACCCGAAGACCGGCAAGCGCATCATCATGGTGCATCCGGCCTATGACCAGACCATCAAGGCCAGCCATCTCTTCAACCTTCTCGACGCGCGCGGGGTGATCTCGGCCACCGAACGCCAGGCCTATATCGGCCGCGTCCGCGCGCTGGCGAAGAAATGCGCCGGCGTGCCCGCCGGGTGGGGGCGGGGGGGGCCCCGGCCCCCGGGGGGGTGCGGGGGCCGGGGGGGGGGGCCCGCCCCCGGGGGGCCCCGGGGGGGGGGGGCGCGGGCGGGGGGCGGCCCCCCGGCGGGGGGGGGGGGGGGGGGGGGGCGGCCGGGGGGGCGGCGGGCCCCCGGGGGCGCCGCGGGGGCCCGGGGGGGCCTGGGGGGGGGGGCGGGCCGCCCCCCGGGGGGCCGGGGGGGGGCCCCGGGGCAGGGCATGAATGACCGGGAAAGCCGGGCGGGGGCCATCGTGGTAACGGCAATTCTGGCAGGCGCGGCCATGTACTGGCTGCAGGTCTACGCCTATTACGACGAAGTGAAATTCGAGCCGGGCAACGAGATCCGGCTGACCTCGGTCGCCTCCGGCCTGCCCGAACCGATCCTGGCCGAGAACGTCTCCGGCATCGATGCGGGCAGCAGCCCCTTGCGCTACCGGGCCTGTTTCACCACGCCGCTGTCGCAGGCGATGCTCACCGAGACCTACCAGCTATACGACACGCCCGAGCCGACCTACGGCCCCGGCTGGTTCGACTGCTACGATGCCGAGGCGGTGGGCGAGGCCCTGGAAAAGGGCGAGGCGCTGGCCTTCCTGTCCGAGCCGCTGGCCGCTTACGGCATGGACCGTGTCGCCGCCGTCTTCCCCGATGGCCGCGGCTATGTCTGGCACCAGATCAACAGTTGCGGCAAGGCCTTCTACGACGAACGCGACCTGCCCGCAGGCTGCCCAGCCCCAGCCCCCGAGGATAAGAACTGATGTCCGACCTGCTGATCGAGCTGTTCTCCGAGGAAATCCCTGCGCGGATGCAAGGCGCGGCGCGCGAGGCGCTGAAGAAGCTGGTGACGGATGGTCTGGTCGAGGCCGGGCTGACCTATGCTTCGGCGGGGGCGTTCTCCACCCCGCGCCGTCTGGTGCTGGCGCTGGAAGGGCTGTCGGCAGAGTCGCGCGCGGTGCGTGAAGAACGCAAGGGCCCCAACACCACCGCGCCCGCGGCGGCGGTCGAGGGCTTCTTGCGATCGACCGGGCTGACGCTGGACCAGCTGGAAAAGCGCGCCGACAAGAAGGGCGAGGTCTTCTTTGCGGTGATCGAAAAGCCTGGCCGAAAGGCGCCGGCAATCATCGCCGAAGTGCTGGAAGCCGCCATCCGCAACTTCCCCTGGCCCAAGTCGATGCGCTGGGGTGCGGGGACGTTGCGCTGGGTGCGGCCATTGCACTCCATCCTTTGCGTGTTGGGTGACGAGGGCGGCGCGCAGGTCGTGCCGCTGTCGGTTGACGGGATCGTTGCCGGCAACACCACCGAGGGCCACCGCTTCATGGGCATCGGGCGGTTCACCGTCACGGGCTTCGACGACTACGCCGCCAAACTGCGCCGCGCGCATGTGATGCTGGATGTGGCCGAGCGCGAGGCGGCGATCTGGTCGGGCGCCACGACGCTGGCCTTTGCGTCTGGGCTGGAGGTGGTTGCGGACGCGGGCCTCTTGGCCGAGGTGGCCGGGCTGGTCGAATGGCCGGTGCCGCTGATGGGCAGGATTGCCGACGGCTTCCTGGGGCTTCCGGCCGAGGTGCTGCAAACCTCGATGCGCGAACATCAGAAGTTCTTTTCGGTGAAGAACCCGAAAACCGGCCGCATCGAAGGCTTTGTCACCGTCGCCAATATCGAGACGCCCGATGACGGCGCGACGATCCTGAAGGGCAACCAGAAGGTCCTCGCCGCGCGGCTGTCGGATGCGCGGTTCTTCTGGGAGAACGACCTTGCGGGTGGCGAAGGCCGGGATGGGCGAATGGGCCGAGGGGCTGAAGGCGGTGACCTTCCACAACAAGCTGGGCAGCCAGGCCGACCGGATCGCGCGGATCGCGGCGCTGGCGCGCGAAATCGCGCCCTTGGTCGGGGCGGATGCTGAAGTCGCAAAGCGCGCCGCCAAAATCGCCAAACTCGACCTGCGCTCAGCCATGGTCGGCGAATTCCCCGAGTTGCAAGGCGTCATGGGCCGCTATTATGCGCTGGCCGCCGGAGAGAAACCGGAAATCGCCGACGCCGCCCGCGACCACTGGAAACCGAAGGGGGAAGGCGACTCTGTGCCCACCGACCTCGTCTCCATTGCCGTGGCGTTGGCCGACAAACTGGACACCCTGACCGGGTTTTGGGCGATTGATGAGAAACCGACGGGGGCGAAGGACCCCTTTGCGCTGCGGCGCGCCGCGCTGGGGGTGATCCGGCTGGTGCTAGGGAATGGGGTCCGCGGTCTCTGTTGCCAACGTTGATCGGGATGACGAACTCAAGCGCGACATCCCTGGAAACTGTCTGGCGGGACAGAGCACCAGTTGCTGTTGCGTGGGAGCCGGTATTTCCGCGACTGTTTCGATGCACTGAAAGAGATGGAGGAAGCCGCGGACATGCAACCGCGTTCATCGAAGTCGTCTAAGCCGAGACGAGCCAGAAGAAACTGACAAGTAATCCGAGTTACTCGAGACACTGGAAGCCAGCCGACCTCCTCGCCTTCTTCCACGACCGCCTCAAAGTCTTCCTCAAAGACCAGGGCATCCGCCACGACATCATCGACGCCTGCATCGCCATGCCGGGGAATGATGACCTCACCCTGCTGGTCAAACGCGCCACCGCCTTGTCGGACACGTTGAAAACCGAAGACGGCGCCAACCTGTTGCAAGGCTACAAGCGGGCCAACAACATCCTGACCCAGGCCGAGGCCAAGGATGGCGTCGAATACTCCTTCGGGGCCGATCCGAAATATGCCGAAGGCCCCGAGGAAACAGCGCTGTTCGCCGCCCTCGACAAGGCGGAAGCCATAATCACCCCGGCCATGGCGGCCGAGGACTTCGCCACGGCCATGCAGGCAATGGCCGCCTTGCGCGCCCCGATCGACGCCTTCTTCGGCGCGGTGCAGATCAACGCCGACAGCGACGTGCTGCGCCGCAACCGGCTGAACCTCTTGCACCGAATCCGCTCGATCTGCTCGGGCGTGGCCGATCTGACGCGCATCGAGGGCTGAACCCGGCATTTTTCCTGGCCGGAATGTTGCGCTTGCGCGAAAGCCCAAGCGGCGTATGCTGCGGCGCGCGAAAGGTGCCGCAGTGCAGAAACACGACCCGATTCCCGAGTATGTGGACATCACCCCGTCCGCCACGGTGGCGACGGAAGATCATGGCTGGCGCGCCAAATGCCTGCAACGCCTGGTGCGGCTGGACCTGCCGGTGCCGAAATCGGTCGCGCTGCCGGCCCATACCGTGCACGCCATTGCCGCGGGGCATGGCGTGGACGCCGCGGGCATTCTGGACTGTTTCGGCGACGGGCCGCTGATTTCCGTGCGCCCGAGCCCGGCCAACCCCGATTGGGGCGGGCCGGCGACGATCCTGAACATCGGGCTGAATGCCAAGCGCCACGCAAGGCTGGCCGAGACCCATGGCGAGACGGCGGCCGACTCGCTCTATGTGCGATTCATACAGGCCTACGCGATTCACGTTGCCAGGCTTGATCCGGACATGTTCGAAGACATCAAGCCGGGCCCCGGCGCCCTGCGCGACGTGCTGCGGCTCTACGAGATCGAGACCGACGATCCCTTCCCTCAGGACCCGGCGAAACAGCTGGCCGAAGTGCTTCGCTCGATGGCGCGGGCCTGGGAGGGCACCAGCGCGCGGCTGCTGCGGCAGGCCAAGGGGGCGCCCGCCGAGGCGCCGCTGGGCCTTGTGGTGCAGGAAATGGCGCAAGGGATCGGGCAGGGGATTTCCGGCTCGGGCGTGATCCAGTTCGTCGATCCGGTGACCGGGATCGCGCGGGTGACCGGGCGCTATCTGGGGCAAAGCCAGGGCCGCGACGCGCTGAAGACGCAAGAGGCGCTGTATCTGACCAAGGACAAGCGCGGCCCTTCGCTGGAAGACGCGGCCCCGGCGGTTTTCGCCGAACTGGTGGAGTTTGGCGCCACCTGCCGGGTGAAGCTGCGCGAGGAAATGCAGATCGAATTCACCATCGAGGATGGCCGGCTTGCCGTGCTGGATGCGGTGAAGGTGCAGCGCAGCGCGCGCGGGCCTGCGGATCGCGGTGGCGCTGGCCGAAGACGGGGTGATCGGCAAGGATGAGGCGGTGCTGCGGGTGGAACCCCGCGCACTTTCGGAACTCTTGCACCATCAGGTCGATCCGCGCGGGGCGCGCGACGTCTTTGCGCATGGTATCGCGGCCAGCCCGGGTGCTGCGACGGGCAAGCTGGTCTTCACCTCGGACGCCGCCCAGGCCTCGGCGGCGCGGGGCGAGCCCTGCATCCTGGTGCGCCGCGAAACCGCCCCCGAAGACATCCGCGGCATGCATTCGGCAGCGGCCGTGCTGACCGAACGCGGCGGCATGACCAGCCATGCGGCGGTGATCGCGCGCGGCCTTGGCCTGCCTTGCGTGGTGGGCGCCAGCGACATGCGGCTCGACACGCGCGACCGCAAGCTGACCGCGCATGACGGGCGGGTCTTCCGCGAAGGCGATGTGGTGACGCTGGACGGCTCCAAGGGCGAGGCGCTGGCGGGGGCCGCCGACATGCTGCCACCGGCGCTGGACGATGCGTTCAAGCTGCTCTTGTCCTGGGCCGACCAGTTCCGCGACATCGGCATCCGCGCAAATGCCGACACGCCCGCCGATGCCGCCACCGCGCGGCGGTTCGAGGCGCAGGGGATCGGCCTGTGCCGGACCGAGCACATGTTCTTTGACGAAGACCGCCTTGTGGTGATGCGCGAGATGATCTTTGCCGATACGCCGGGCGACCGGGCGGCAGCGCTGGCGCGGCTTCTGCCAATGCAACGCGATGATTTCGTGCAGCTTTTCGAGATAATGCAGGGCCTGCCGGTCTGCATCCGGCTGTTTGACCCGCCGCTTCACGAATTCCTGCCGCATGACCGCGAGGGTCTGCGCGAACTGGCCGAGGCGCTGGACCGGCCGCTGAGCGAAGTCACCCGCCGGGCCGAGGCACTGCGCGAAGTGAACCCGATGCTGGGGATGCGCGGGGTGCGGCTGGGCGTGGTTCTGCCGGAAATCTACGACATGCAGGCGCAGGCGATCTTCGAGGCGACGCTGGAAAGCGCCCGGCGTGGCGCGCCGGTGGTGCCCGAGGTGATGATCCCGCTGGTGTCGGCGCGGCGCGAGGTCGAAATGGTCAAGGCCCGCATCGACGGGGTGGCGGCGCTGGTCCGCACCAAGGCCAAGGCCGATTTCGACTACAAGCTGGGCGTCATGGTCGAAACCCCGCGCGCGGCGCTGCGCGCGGGCGAGATCGCGCAGCATGCCGGGTTCCTGTCCTTCGGTACCAACGACCTGACGCAGATGACCTACGGGCTCAGCCGCGACGACGCGGGGCGGTTCATGAACACCTATGTCCAGCTGGGCGTCTTTCCCGAGGATCCGTTCCAGTTTCTGGACGTGGACGGGGTGGGCGAGTTGTTGCTGATGGGCGCCGAACGAGGGCGCGCGACCCGCCCCGACCTGACCCTGTCGGTCTGCGGCGAACATGGCGGCAACCCCGAATCAATCGATTTCTGCCGCCGTGCCGGGTTCGATTATGTCTCTTGCAGCCCCTATCGGGTGCCCATGGCCCGCCTGGCGGCTGCACATCTGGCATTGAGAGATCGTGTAGGAGATAGTTAATTTCGCACAATATCATGTGTTTGTGATTGTTTCCTAATGCGAAACATGAAGATTTTCGGCAGATTCCCGCCGATTCCTGCGTTCTGAATGTGGCTTTCTTGCATCACACCGTGGACCGGCCCCGGTGAATTCCTCTAAGCCCCACCTCTGTTGCGTGGCAGGAGACTGCCGCGTTCGGGGGAAACGACGCGGGACGACCAATCATGATGCGCTTGGCCAACCAAGCGGCTGCGGGCCTGATGGCCCTTTGCCTTATTGCCACGACTGCCGGGGCCGATGTCACGGCCAGCTCGAAGACCGAACCGCAGGGCGCGATTGCGGCCGGCTGGGGCGATCTTCTGGGGCTGGAGCGCGAGGGCCTGCGCAAGCTGCCTGATGGCGCGCTGGGCGCCATTGCCAATGGTCCGGTGCCGGCGCCAAAGGCCGCGGCGCCAGTGAAGGTGCCGCTGAAGAAGCTGACGCCAAAGCTGGACCCGGTGGTAAGGTACGACGCCGCCTGGCTAGCCTCCTTGCCGGCGCCATCGGGCGGCAGCGATTGGCAATGCCTGGCCGAGGCGCTGTATTTCGAGGCGCGCGGCGAAAGCCTGCAGGGCCAGTTCGCGGTGGCCGAGGTGATCCTGAACCGGGTCGACAGCGGGCTTTATCCGCGCTCGGTCTGCGGCGTGGTGAACGCGCGCGGCAAGGGCGCCTGCGCCTTTTCCTATGTCTGCGACCGCAATTCCAACAAGATGCGCGAAAAGGGTGCCCGCGACCGCGCGGCCCGCATCGCCCGCGTCATGCTGGACGGGGCGCCGCGCCTGTTGACCGAAGGCGCAACCCATTTCCACACCCGCAACGTCAAGCCGAGGTGGGCGCGCAAGTTCAAGCACACCACCACCATTGGCGCGCATATCTTCTATCGCCAGCCGGGCGCCTGAGCATTCTCCGCGCGAGTCGGTTTTCGCGTGGCGGTTTTCTTGCCAATCCTGGCGCGTTGAGGCATGGCCCTTTCGGGCGCGCACGATAGACTGCGCCCGAACCCGTCCGCCGGGAAAGGCCCGCGATGACCACCGACACCAAGCTTGCCTTCGCCCATCCCGAAGAACGCGCCGAAGCCTCGGCCAGCGCCGACCCGCGCGACCGGATTTCGCTGCGCGACCATGTGGTCGAGGCCGATATCGGCGCCTTTCAGAAGGAACGCGGGCAAAAGCAGCGGCTGCGCTTCAACATCGTGGTCGAGGTGCGGCCCGCGCCGGCACCGCTTGACGATGACGTCGACCGCATCCTTTCCTACGACCGGATCACCGAGGCAATCGCGGATGAGCTGGCCGCCGAACGCCTGAACCTGTTGGAAACATTGGCCGAACGGGTGGCCGAGCGCATTCTGGCCGAGCCCCAGGCGATGCGCGCCTTCATCCGCATCGAAAAGCTGGATGTCGGCCCCTACGCGCTGGGCGTCGAAATCGTTCGCAGCCGGGCCGAGGTTCCCGTGCGTGTCGAAGGCGCGGCCGTGCATCCGCTGGTGGTGTTCCTGGACAACGCCACCATCGCGGCCCCCGACCTGCCGGCCCGCATCGACGCGGTGCTGTCGCGCGGCCTGCCCGCCATCTTCTGCGTCGGCCCCACCGATTTCCCCCGCCCGGTCACCGGCCACAAGCCGACCCAGCGCCGGATCGACCTTCTGGCGATCGAACAGAACGGTTGGGCGCTGGCGGCGCGCGATGCGCGCTGTGTTGTCGTGTCCAGCCGGACCGAGATCGACTGGGCGGTGAAGCGCGGCCGATCGGTCGTCTGGGCGCCGTCGAAGCTGGTGCTGGATGCGGTCGACGGCCCGCAATCGCGCGATCCGGTGGCGCTGGCGCTGTGGCTGGCCGAGGAAATGGCGGCCGAGGCGCTGCTGGTTCACGGCGATGTTGCATTGCCGGCGGGAAGCCGCGTGCGGGTGGAGCGCGCCTGAACCTTCCCCCTTGCCAAGGCTTGAGGCATCCGGCATCCCCGAACGCATGATCTATTGGCGACCTCTGGTGCAATCCGGTGACGCCCGTCCGAAGGGCGCGGTGCCCTTGTGCGGCGGCCCCTTGTGGTTCGCCGATGTGGAGCGGCTGGAGCGCGGACACAGGCCCGAGGTCGTCCCCGCGGCCGAGGCCGGACCTGCGCTGGTGGCCCTTGCCGCCCCGCGCCCCGATTTTGCCGGGCTGTCGCTGGCGACCCCGCGCCTCATGGGCATCCTGAACGTGACGCCCGACAGTTTCTCGGACGGTGGGCAGTTCTTCGACCGCGAGGCGGCGCTGGCGCAGGCGCGCGCCATGGCCGAAGCGGCCGATATCCTGGACATCGGCGGCGAGAGCACAAGGCCCGGCGCCGCCCCGGTGGAGGTGGCCGAGGAAATCGCCCGCACCGTGCCGGTGATCGCGGCCCTGCGGGCGGGCGGGCTGGCCCTGCCGATCTCGATCGACACCCGCAAGGCGGCAGTGGCCGAAGCGGCGCTGAATGCCGGGGCGGATCTGGTGAACGACGTGGCCGCGCTGACCCACGATGCGGGGCTTGGTCCCCTGGTGGCCGCAAGGGGCGCACCGGTGGTCCTGATGCACCATCAGGGCACGCCCGAGACGATGCAGGTCGACCCGCGTTATGACGATGTGTTGCTGGATGTCTATGACTGGCTGGCCGAGCGGGTGGCAGCGGCCGAGGCGCTGGGGATTGCGCGCGACCGTATCGCCGTCGATCCCGGCATCGGGTTCGGCAAGACCGTGGCGCACAACCTGGCGCTGCTGCGCGGGCTGTCGCTGTTGCATGGCCTTGGCTGCCCGGTCCTGCTGGGCGCCAGCCGCAAGAAATTCATCGGCACCATCGGCGGCACCATCGGCGGCGCGATCAGCGGTTCGCCACGGATGCCGGGCTCTGTCGCCTTGGCGCTTGCCGGGGTGGCGCAGGGGGTGCAGATGGTACGGGTGCATGACGTGGCCGAGACGCGGCAGGCCCTGCGCCTGTGGCAGGCCGTCAACGGAGGTGAAGGATGAGCCGGAAGCTTTTTGGAACCGACGGCGTGCGCGGTCGTGCCAATACCTATCCGATGACCGCCGAGGTGGCGTTGCGGCTGGGGGCGGCGGCGGGGCGCTACTTCCGCCGCGATGGCAGTTCGGCGCACCGCGTGGTGATCGGCAAGGACACCCGGCTTTCGGGCTACATGCTGGAAAATGCGCTGACCGCGGGGCTGACCAGCACCGGCATGAACGTGCTGTTGCTTGGCCCGGTGCCGACGCCGGGGGTGGGCTTTCTGACCCGCAGCATGCGGGCCGACCTGGGGGTGATGATCTCGGCCAGCCACAATCCGCATCAGGACAACGGCATCAAGTTCTTCGGCCCCGACGGCTTCAAGCTGTCGGACACCGCCGAGGCCGAGATCGAGGCGATCCTTGGCGCCGATATCCGTCTGGCGCAGGCCGAGAACATCGGCCGGGCCAAGCGCATCGACGACGGGCGCGGGCGCTATCAGGAATTCGTCAAGACCAGCTTTCCGGCCGGCCTGCGGCTGGACGGGCTGAAAGTGGTGGTCGATTGCGCCAATGGCGCCGCCTACAAGGCCGCCCCCGAGGTGCTGTGGGAACTGGGCGCCGAGGTGATCGCGGTGGGGGTCAGCCCCAACGGCACCAATATCAACGACCGTTGCGGCTCCACCCATACCGACACGGCGGCCGAGGCTGTCGTGGCGCATGGCGCGCATATGGGGATCGCGCTGGATGGCGATGCCGACCGGGTGATGATCCTGGACGAGCATGGCCAGGTCGCGGATGGCGATCAGATCATGGCGCTTCTGGCCGCGCGCTGGGCCGAGGAAGATCGGCTGAAGGGCGGCACCCTGGTCGCCACGGTGATGTCGAACCTGGGGCTGGAGCGGTTCCTGAACGCGCGCGGGTTGCGGCTGGAACGCACCGCGGTCGGCGACCGCTATGTGGTCGAGGCGATGCGCAAGGGCGGCTGGAACCTCGGCGGTGAACAGTCGGGCCATATCGTGATGACCGATTATGCCACCACCGGCGACGGGCTGATCGCGGGCCTGCAATTCCTGGCCGAGATGGTGCGGACCGGCGAAAGGGCCAGCACCCTGATCCGCCAGTTCGACACCGTGCCGCAGATGCTGAAGAACGTCCGCTTCAGCGAAGGCGCCAAGCCGCTGGAGACCGAGGCAGTGAAGGCCGTCATTCAGGCCAGTGCCGCCCGCATCAAGGGCAAGGGCCGCATCCTGATCCGCAAGTCGGGGACCGAACCGCTGATCCGGGTGATGGCCGAATGCGAGGACGAGGGCCTGCTGGAATCCGTGGTGGATGAAATCGTCGGTGCGGTGGTGGCGGCGGGCTAGCAACCGTCACAAAGGCGGCTGCGGTGCCGGGCGCGCCCGGCTCGGCAGGCGGGACAAGACCGAAGCGATCACCCCTTGCGCAGAGCGGGTCCGGACGTGGCGGCTTCGGCCAGCCCGGTGATCTGGGCCGACAGCCGCCGCAGCCGGTCCCGGTCTTCCTCCAGCACCAGCGCGGCTTCGGCCTGCACCAGTGCCCGGCGCGACAGGCGGGCGGCCTCGGCGGCAAAGACGCCGGGCGCCTGCCGGGCCAGCCCCCGAAGCGTCTTTTGCAACCGCACCTGCACCTCGATCAGGCTGGCGCCGTCGCGGGCAATGGCGTCGAAGGCGTCGGACATCAGGTCCGCCAGCGCCAGCCCCGGCACCAGGACATGCGGGAAGCTCAGCTCCGGATCGGCGCGTTCGGGCCAGGCGGAAAGCACCCGCAGATGGCGGCCAAGGATGTCGATCGCGGTGCCGGGATCGTTCACCGCGGGTGAGAGGGCGCGCGAGGCGATCTCGGTCAGGGCAAGCACGCCGAAGCGCGGGTCCTGGTCGAAGCTGCGCAGGTCGGCGACGGCGAAGGCTGCGCAGATCGCCTGGACCAGGGCGTCGTCGGGGCGGGCCGGGGGCATCAGGCGGGCCAGTTCTTCGCCGGGGTGGACGAAGCTGCCGGGCAGGACGGTCAACGCAAGCGTGATGCCGGCTCTTGCGGCGGCGCGGTCCAGTGCCTCCATGTCGACGATCTGGACATAGCCGGTCTGCCGCGCGGCGATCGGCACACCTTCGGCGGCCAGTGCCAGCGCGCCCTCGTCCAGCGGGCGACCTCCGAGGAAAGGGTGTGTCATGCGGTGGTCAAGGGCGGTAGCGGCGGCGGTCTCGACCCTTGCGATGGTATCGGGCAGGCGACCGTAATTGGCCAGATGGCCAATCCAGCGCACCAGTTGCCAGACGATGGTGGCCAGAACGGCCAGCGTGACCAGGAAGATCAGAAAGCGCCCCTCGGGTCCGTAAAGCCCGGTTTCCAGCCCGATGATCGAGACGAGCGAATAGATGAAGCCGCCGGTGAAGGTGGCAAGCACGCCCTGCGTCACCCGGTCGTCGCGCAACAGCGGCGTCGCGCGCGGCGTGGCGCCGGAGGCGGCCGAGGAAAACGCCGACAGCATGATCGAGATCGAGAAGGTGGTGACAGCCAACAGCGATGAAGCCATGATCTGCAGGATCGCCGAGACAGCGTTGGCGGCAATCAGGCCCCGGCTGCCCTCGGGCAGGACGGGCGGCAGGAAGGCGGCGGCCAGCGCGGCGACCAGTCCCGCCAGCCCGAAAGCCGCGACCGGGACCCAGATCTGGCGGCCAAGCTGGCGCAGATTCCACTTCCACAAGGCGATCATGCAAGCCTCCGCTATGGGGCGGATTGGGCCACAGGGCACGGCCGGGGGCAAGGGTGGAACATTTGACGGGCGGCGACGCCGAGCCAGCGGCAGCCGCCAGCCCCGGGCCGGGGCAGGGCGGTGGCAGGACGGCGCCGGCAAGACGGGCGGCGTCCGGTCTGCGGCCCCTCAGTCGATCCAGGTCAGGACCCGCCTCGCGTCGGCGCGCCCAGCACCACCCTCCAGCCATCCCGGCAGCGCACCCAGAACGGCGCATGCCAGCACGAGACCTGGCCGCCGTCCGGCAACAGATACCCCATCCGCACCCCCAGAATCGCACCGGTGCCCACGCTCATGCGCGCGGTGCCCGCCGGTTGCGTCTCGGCCATCGTCTGCGGCAGCCAGACCGGAACCCGCGTGTCGCCGCGCACCAGAACCATCGGGCGCGCGGTGATCGTCGCGGTTACATAGCTGGAGGCCAGGCTGGTCGCCGTCAGATAGACGATCCCCAACCCGGCCAGTATCCAGACCCAGCGCATCAGTTGCGCGCTTTGTCGACCATCTTGCCCTTGGAAATCCACGGCATCATGGCGCGCAGCTTCTCGCCGACCTTCTCGATCTGGTGTTCGTCGTTGATCCGGCGGGTGGCCTTGAAGAACGGCTGGCCGACCGCGTTTTCCTGCATGAAGTCACGCACGAACTTGCCGGTCTGGATGTCGGTCAGAACCGCTTTCATCCGGGCCTTGGTCTCGTCGTAAGGCAGGATGCGCGGGCCCGAGACATACTCGCCGTATTCGGCGGTGTTCGAGATCGAGTAGTTCATGTTGGCGATGCCGCCTTCATAGATCAGGTCGACGATCAGCTTCACCTCGTGCAGGCATTCGAAATAGGCCATTTCCGGCTCGTAGCCGGCTTCGACCAGGGTTTCAAAACCCATGCGGATCAGTTCGACCAGACCGCCGCACAGCACGGCCTGCTCGCCGAACAGGTCGGTTTCGCATTCCTGGCGGAAGTTGGTCTCGATGATGCCGGACCGGCCGCCGCCGATGGCCGAGCAGTAGGAAAGGCCAAGCTCCATCGCCTTGCCGGTCGCGTCCTGATGCACCGCCACCAGGCACGGCACGCCGCCGCCCTTGACGTATTCGCCGCGCACGGTGTGGCCCGGGCCCTTGGGCGCCATCATGATGACATCGACGCCGGGCTTGGTCTCGATGAGGCCGAAGTGGATGTTCAGCCCATGGGCAAAGGCGATGGCGGCGCCTTCGCGCAGGTTGTCATGCACGTATTTGCGGTAGGTTTCGGCCTGCAGCTCGTCGGGCATGGTGAACATGATCAGGTCGGCCCATTTGGCGGCCTCGGTGATCCCCATCACCTTCAGGCCTTCGCCTTCGGCCTTTTTCGCGGAGGGCGAGCCTTCACGCAGGGCGACGACCAGGTTCTTGGCGCCCGAATCACGCAGGTTCAGCGCATGGGCATGGCCCTGGCTGCCATAGCCGAGGATGGCAACCTTCTTGTCCTTGATCAGGTTCACGTCGCAGTCGCGGTCATAGTAAACGCGCATCTTGGGTCTCCTTGTCTGATGATGGCGCGACAATAGAGAGTATTCTGCACAAGGCCGTGCATTGTTTGACGCTGTTCAGCTTTCATGAGAAGAATCATGCGGAGAAATACAAGAAAGCGCATGAATCATGCTTGACGACACCGACCGCCGCATCCTGCGCCACTGGCTGGCCGACCCGTCGCTGGAGCGGGTGGCGCTGGCCGAACGGGCGGGCGTGACCCCGGCGACGCTGTGGCGGCGGATCGAGAAGTTGCGCGCCTCGGGCGTGGTTCGCGCGGAAGTCGCGGTGATCGACTGGCGGCGGCTGGGCTATGAGGTCGAGGTCTCGCTTCGCTTCACGCTGGACAAGACCAACCCCCGCGCCTTCGACGAATTCATCGAAGCCGCCCGCGAGGTGCCCGAGGTGATCGGGATCGAGACGTTCCTCGGCCGGGTCGACGTGCGGCTGAACGTCATTGCGCGCGACATGCGGCATTGGACCGAGATCTACCGCGAACGCATCCTGGCCCTGCCGCATATCGCCGAGGTCGAGGCCTTGATGCTGGTTTCGACCATCAAGGATGCCGGGGGGTTGCCGCTGTGATCGACCTTGACGACATCGACAGGGGCCTTCTGCGGGCGCTGGCGCAGGATGCCACGCTGTCGGCGGGTGCCCTGGGCCGCCGCTTCGGGCTGAGCCAACCCGCGGCGTGGCGCCGGATCAGGCGGCTGGAGGAGGCGGGGGTCCTGGCGGGCCGAAGGGTGGAGGTGGACCGCGAGGCGCTGGGCTTTGGCGTGACGGTCTTTCTGGGGGTGAAACTGGCCACCAAGGGCCGCGTCAGCCTGGAAGACTTCGAACGTGCGGTGCAGGCGATCCCCGAGGTGCAGGTAGTGCAGCATGTGCTGGGCCTGTTCGACTACCGCCTGCGCGTCGTCGCCCGCGACATCGCCGACTTCGAGCGGGTATTGCGCCGGCGGATCATGACGCTGCCGGGGGTCGGCAATGTCGAGGCCAATGTGCTGTTGACCGAAGAGCGGCAACCGGGTCCGTTGGGGTAGGCGGTGCAGCGGGGGCCGACCCCCGCACCCCCGGAGTATTTCGGCCAAGATGAAGGATGGAAAGGGTGACCGGATGAGGATTTTCAAGTTGGAAACCTTTGGCACCGAGTTCGTCTGCTTTGTGAAGGCAACGGCGGATACGGGAGATATCGGCTGGGGGCAGTTGTCGACCTACAATGCCGATATCACGGCCGATGTCTTTCACCGCCAGATCGCACCGCATGCCCTGGGCACCGATGCGCTGGACCTTGAAGATACGCTGAACCTGATTGCGGAGCGTGAGCACAAATATCCCGGCAGCTACCTGCGTCGCGCCATGGCGGGCCTTGATACCGCGCTGTGGGATCTGCGCGGGCGGCTGGAGGGCAAGCCGGTGGTCAGCCTGTTGGGTGGGGTGCCGGGGCCGTTGCGGGCCTATGCCAGTTCGATGAAGCGCGACATCACGCCGGAGGCTGAGGCGGCGCGGCTGTGCCGGTTGCGCGACGAGCACGGGTTTACCGCGTTCAAATGGCGGGTGGGCGCGGAATGCGGGCGCGACCGCGACGAATGGCCGGGGCGAACCGAGGCGGTAATTCCAATTGTCTCCAATGCTTTGGGGGATGGAATTGACAAGCTGGTCGATGCCAATTCGGGCTTTTCCACCGCCCGCGCCATAGAGGTGGGCCGGATGCTGGAAGACCAAGGCATCGGCCATTTCGAGAGCCTTGCCCCTATTGGCAGGTCGACCAGACCGCAAAGGTCCGCGACGCGCTGTCGATCGACGTGGCCGGGGGCGAGCAGGATTGCGAACTGACTGCGTGGCAACTGGCCATCGAACACAGGGCGGTGGATATCCTGCAGCCCGACGTGATGTACATGGGCGGCATTCACCGCACGCTGGAAGTGTGCCGGATGGGTGCTGCCGCCGGACTGCCGATCACGCCGCATGCGGCGAATCTTTCGCTGGTGACGATGTGCACCATGCATCTCTTGAAGGCGCAGCCGAACGCCGGGAAATACCTGGAATTCTCGATCGAGGGCCCCGGATTATTATCCTTGGCAGGAAGGTCTTTTCCTCGGAGACCCCTACCGGATCATCGACGGTCATGCCATCGTGCCGGATGCGCCGGGCTGGGGGGTTGAAATCAACCCCGACTGGCTGGCGCGGTCGCGCTACTACGTCTCGGAACAGGAATAGGAGAAGCCTCATGCCCGGATTGAACCCCCATATCGACCCCGAGGGGCTGGAGGAATTCTCGGTCGTCTTCACCGATCGCAGCTTGAACCACATGTCCGCGCGGTTCCAGGGCGTGATGCGCGATGTGTCGGGGATGCTGAAAGAGGTCTATGGCGGCACGGCAGTGGCGCTGGTGCCGGGCGGCGGCAGCTATGCGATGGAGTCGGTGGCGCGGCAGTTCGGCCGGGGCCGGGTGCTGATCGTCCGCAACGGTTGGTTCAGCTATCGCTGGACGCAGATCTTCGATGCCTCGGGGGTGGCAAGCGAAACCACGGTGGTTATGGCCCGGCAGGCGGGCAACGAGCCGACGGCAGCCTACGCCCCGCCGCCGATCGACGAGGTGGTGGCGAAGATCCGCGAGGCAAGGCCGGACGCGGTCTTTGCGCCGCATGTGGAGACCTCCAGCGGCATCATCCTGCCGGATGACTACATAACGGCGATGGCGGCGGCGGCATGAGGTGGGCGCGCTGATGGTGCTGGACTGCATCGCCTCGGGCTGCGTCTGGCTGGATATGGCGGCAACCGGGGTGGATGTGCTGATTTCCGCGCCGCAAAAGGGCTGGTCGGCCTCGCCTTCGGCCGGGATCGTGGTGATGGGCCCGCGCGCCGAGGCGCGGCTGGAGGCGACCACCTCGGACAGTTTCGCGCTGGACCTGAAGAAGTGGCGCAGCATCATGGCGGCCTATGAGGGCGGCGGACATGCCTATCATGCCACGATGCCGACCGATGCGCTGGTCGGTTTCCGCGATGCGATGGTCGAGACCAGGGCGATGGGCTTTGCCGAGGCGAAGGTGGCGCAATGGGCACTGGGGCAGGCAGTGCGGGCAATGCTTGCCGCGCACGGGGTGAAATCCGTGGCGGCCCAGGGGTTTCAGGCGCCAGGCGTCGTGGTCAGCTATACCGCCGATCCGGCCGTGCAGAACGGCGCTAAGTTCCGCGACGAGGGGTTGCAGATTGCCGCCGGGGTGCCGTTGCAGCTGGGCGAGGGGGCCGAGTTCCGCACCTTCCGCATCGGGCTGTTCGGACTGGACAAGCTGAAGGATGTGACGGGCACTGTGGCGCGGCTGGAACGTGCGGTGACGGCAGTTCTCTAGAGCCGCCGAATTCCTTGCTCAAGGAACTCGGTCGGGTGATGGCGTTCAGCGCACCCCCAGCCCTGCGCGCATCATCGTGCGGCGCAAGGGCGCCAGCGCGTAAAGCGCGTTCAGCGCGCCTGCGCGCAGGTTGCGCAAGCCCGGCGCGCCCATCATCGAGGCCCGGTTCAGCGCGTCGATCCCGGTTACCCGCGCCAGCACCTCCCAGTGGCGGGCCTTGTGATAGGCATCAAGCATCCGTCGCGACCCGAGGCCCGCAGGGTTTGCCTGCGCCAGATCCAGCAGCACCCGCAGATCGCCCAGCGACATGTTCAGACCCTGCGCGCCGATCGGCGGCACCACATGGGCGGCTTCGGCCAGAAGGGCGGTTCGTTCGCCCGCCATCCGCGCCGCGATCTGACTGATGATCGGCCAACTGGTCAGGCGGCTGGCCAGCGTCAGCGGGCCAAGGATATGGCAGGAGCGGGCATTCATCGCCGACTCGAATTCCTCCACCGGCAGGGCCGACAGTCGGGCGACCTCGGGGCCGGTCTCCATCCAGACCACGGCCGAGGCGGGTTGGCCCGCGCGGTCGGGCAGGGGGACCAGGGTGAAGGGTCCGCCCGAGCGGTGGATCTCGGTCGAGACATTGCCATGCGGGATCGGGTGGGTCACCGCGAAGGCAAGCGCCTTTTGCCCGTAGCGCAGGGTTTTCACCGGAATTCCAAGCGCTTCGCGCATGGTGGAGTTGCGGCCATCGGCGGCAATGACCATCCGGGCGGCGACGGACCTGCCGTCGGACAGCGTCACCCGTGCCTCGGTCTCGCGGGTGAACAGGTGTGTGGTGGCAGTGCCGGGACGGAAGTCGACATTGCGCATTTCGGCCAGCCGGGCGGAGATTTCGCGCCGCAACAGCCAGTTTGGCAGGTTCCAGCCGAAGGGTTGGTCCGAGATGTCGGCGGCGTCGAAGTCCTTGATGATGCGCGGTTCGGCCACCTGGCCGCCGGCATCGACGATGCGCATGATCTGCAGAGGCGTCGCAAAGGGTTGCAGCCGGTCCCACAGCCCCGCCGCCTGCAGCACGGGGATCGAGGGCTGCAGAAAGGCGGTGGTGCGCAGGTCGGCGCCTGGCTCGGTCTCTTGCGTGACGGGCGGATCGGGGTCCACGCAAAGCACGCTGAAGCCGGCGGTGCCGAAGGCGGCTGCCGCCGTCAGCCCGGCGATGCCGCCGCCGGAGACAAGGATATCAATCGTCTCGCGCATGTTTTCCGCCTTTCGGCAAGAGACCTAGCGCGCCGGTGACGGTTTGGCGAGGAGGCATTCCGCCTCGCGCCAGCCGTTCAGGGCAGGCTGATCCAGATGAAGGCCGCGAATATCAGCGGCACCAGCGGCAGCGCCGCCATGGTCAGCGCAACCGGCCCCCAGACATAGACTGCCAGCGCCACCAGGACCGCAACAAGCGCGATCAGGGCCAGAAAGAGGTAGACGCCCCTTGGGGTGGGCATGGCTGCGGCCCGCAGCGTGTTATCGGAAGGCGACATATGAGACTCCTCTTTGCTACGTTGTCATATGGCGATCCGCACCCGCGAGGGCGAGGAGGCCAGATGCCGCAGTGCGTCAGCCTGTCGCGGGCGGGGTGCCGATCAGGGCCAGAAACTCCGACAGGTCGGTGGCGTGGTGGTGGATATGCGGCGCCTCCACCCGCGTGGGCGCGATATGGACGGTGCGCAGGCCCATTTCGTGCGGGGCGGCCAGGTTGCGCGGATCATCCTCGAACATCGCGGCGCGGGCGGGGTTCAGCCCGTCGGCGGTGAAGACGGTTTCAAAGGCGGTCCGTTCCGGCTTGGGCCGGAAACCGGCGTGCTCCACCCCGTAGACGGCATCAAAAACGCCTGACAAGCCGCGCGCAAACAACACTTTTTCCGCATATGGCGCGTCAGCATTGGTATAGACGATGCGCCGCCCCGGCAGCGCCTTGATGCGCCCGGCCAGCACCGGATCGGGCGCCAGCACCGAGAAGTCGATGTCATGCACCTCGGCCAGATAGTCGCCCGGCTGGATGCCGTGTTCGTGCATCAGCCCCGCCAGCGTGGTGCCGTAAAGCGCCCAGTAGTGCTGGCGCAGATGGTCGGCATGGTCGCGCGTGACATTCAGCCGCCGCATCACCCATTGCGTCATCTTCACCTCGATCTGGTCGAACAGACGCATCGAGGCCGGGTATAGCGTGTTGTCGAGGTCGAAGACCCAGGTCTCGACATGGGTGAAATCTTGCTTTGGCATGTCCTCGTCTTAGGCCGGGGCTGCGGCTTTGGGAAGGCTTGATCGGGGGCGGGGCCAAGTCTACTGTTCGCGACGGTGACGGGGATGGGACGGGAAACGGTGCAGAAAGATGCCTATACGCTGATCCTCGAGGCGATCGAGGGCGGAACCTACAAGCCCGGCGACCGGCTGGTGGAAAGCGAGTTGGCCGAGCGGTTGGGCGTGTCGCGCACGCCGGTGCGCGAGGCGCTGCAGCGACTGGAAACCCAGGCGATGCTGACGCGGGACGGCCGCAGCCTGATCGTCGCCAGTCTCGACCACAACCAGTTGGCCGAGCTTTACGCCGTGCGGACCGAGCTGGAGGGCCTGGCCGCAAGGCTGGCGGCGCGGCAGGCGACGGATGAGGAAATCCGCGTGCTGCAAAGCATGGTGGCCGAGGACCGCACCCTGCTGGGCGGCGATCCGCGTGCGTTGAGCCGGGCGAACAAGCGGTTCCACAAGCAGATTCACCTCGCCAGCCACAACCGCTTTCTGGTGCAGCAGCTGGACCTTGTGCACCGGTCAATGGCGCTGATGGCCAATACTTCCTTCGCCGCCGAGGGCCGCGACGAGGTGGCGCTGGCCGAGCATGACGAGATCGTGGCAGCGATCGCCGCGCGCGATGGCGACGGCGCCTATCAGGCGCTGAAGACCCATATCAGCCGCGCCTTCGAGACCCGGCTGCGGGTCGAGGCCGGCGAGATCCGCACTCGCTGACGCAAAGGCCGGCTGCCGCCCCCTTTTCCCCGCCCTCGGCATGGTGCAAGGTCCGCACCATGGCCGACCCGCTTCCCGAACCCGACCGCGCCGAGGGCGCTCCGCATCCGCGCGACACGGCCCGCCTGATCGGGCAGGAGGCCGCCGAGGCCGCCTTCCTGACGGCCTTCCGGCAGGGCCGGTTGCACCATGGCTGGCTGCTGACCGGGCCGAAGGGCGTCGGCAAGGCCACGCTGGCCTGGCGGCTGGCGCGGTTTCTGCTGGCCACGCCTGACGATGACGGCGGCATGTTCGCCGCGCCGCCGCCCGAGACGCTGGACATCCCCGACGGCCATCCCGTTGCGCGGCGCATGCGCGCGCTGGCAGAACCGCGGCTGCACCTGTTGCGGCGCGGCCCGAACGAAAAGGAAACCGCGCTGTCGCAGGTCATTACCGTCGATGAAGTGCGCAAGATGAAGTCGTTCTTCACCCTTTCCGCCGCCGACGGCGGCCGCCGCGTCGCCATCGTCGATGCCGCCGACGAGATGAACACCGCCGCCGCCAATGCGCTGTTGAAGCTGCTTGAAGAACCCCCCGCCGGGGCGCTGTTCTTCCTGATCGCGCACCAGCCGAACCGGCTGTTGCCCACCATCCGCTCGCGCTGCCGCGCCTTGCGGCTGCCGCCCTTGCCGCCCGCAGCCCTTTCTGACGCGCTGACCCAGGCCGGCGGCGAGGTCGCGCCCGAGGATCGCCAGGCCCTGGCCGAACTGGCCGGCGGTTCGGTCGGCGAGGCGTTCCGGCTGGCCAATGCCGAAGGGCTGCAGACCTATGCCGCGCTGGTGCGGCTGCTGTCGGACCTGCCGCGCCTTGACCGGTCGCGTGCGAATGCGTTGTCTGAAACCGTGGCGGGAAAGGCCGGGGCGGAACGGTTCGACCTTCTGGTCACGCTGATCGACCTTTTCCTGTCGCGCCTGGCCCGCGCCGGCACGCTTGGCCAATGCCCGCCCGAAGCGGCCCCGGGCGAGGCGACGCTGATCGCGCGGCTGTCGCCTTCGCCCCTTGCCGCCCGCGGCTGGGCCGATCTGGCCGGCGACCTCACCTTGCGGGCGCGACGCGGCAAGGCGGTCAACCTTGACCCTGCGGCGCTTCTCATGGATATCCTCCTGCAGATCGACGGGGTGGCGGGCAAGCTCGCCGCAAACTAGCCCCGCTCCCCACGCCTGTCCGACCAAGGTGCCCATGATGACCGTCCCGCCCGAGCTGGTAGACAGCCACTGCCACCTCGACTTCCCCGATTTCGACGGCGAGTTGCAGGCCGTGATCACCCGTGCCCGTGCCGCCGGCGTGCGCCGGATGGTGACGATCTGCACCAGGCCCGCCAATCTGCCTCGCGTCCGCGCCATTGCCGAAACGCATGATGGCGTCTTCTTCGCCTATGGCCTCCATCCGATGAGCGTGGCCGAAGAGCCGCCGATCTCGGTCGCCGATCTGGTGGCGGTGGCGCGGCACCCCAAGATGGTGGGGATCGGCGAAACGGGTCTCGACTACCACTACACCGCCGACAGCGCCGGGGCGCAGCAGGCCGGCCTGCGGGTGCATATCGAGGCGGCGCAGGAAACCGGGCTGCCGCTGATCATCCACGCCCGCGCGGCGGACGAAGACATCGAGAGGCTGCTGGCCGAAGGCATGGCGCGCGCGCCCTACACTTGCGTGATGCATTGCTTTTCATCCGGCGCGCGGCTGGCCGAAGCGGCGCTTGAGATGGGGTTCTACCTGTCGATGTCGGGCATTGCCGCCTTTCCAAAGAGCCAGGAGCTGCGTGACATCTTCGCCCGCGCCCCGCTCGATCGCATCCTGGTCGAGACCGACAGCCCCTACCTGGCCCCGCCGCCGCACCGCGGCCGGCGCAACGAACCCGCCTATACTGCCTTCACCGCAAAGGCCGGGGCGGCGCTTTATGGCCTGTCCGAGGCCGATTTCGCCGCCGCCACCACGGCCAATTTCGACCGGCTCTTCACCAAGGCCGCCGCCCATCGCAAGGCCGCGTGATGGCGACCCTGCGCTTCACCATCCTCGGCTGCGGCTCGTCCGGCGGAGTGCCGAGACTGGGCGGCGACTGGGGCGATTGCGACCCGGCAAACCCGAAGAACCGCCGCCGACGCTGCTCGCTACTGGTCCAGCGGACCGGGGTAGATGGCACGACGACGGTGCTGATCGACACCTCGCCCGACATGCGCGACCAGTTGCTGGAGGCCGGGATCGGTGCGCTGGATGCGGTGGTCTACACCCATTCCCACGCCGACCACATGCACGGCATCGACGATCTGCGGCAGATCACCTACCGGTTGCGGGCCCGTATCCCGGTCTGGGCCGACGGGCCGACGCAGGACGCGCTGCTGTCGCGCTTCGGCTATGCCTTCGTGCAGCCCAAGGGCAGTCCCTACCCGCCGATCCTGGACCTGCACACCATCAACGGTCCCTTTGCAGTGACGGGCGCCGGCGGCCCGATCGACCTGACCCCGTTCCGCGCCGATCACGGCGCGACCGAGGCGCTGGGGTTCCGCATCGGCCCCCTGGCCTACCTGCCGGACGCCGTCGACATCCCCGAGGAAAGCTGGCCGCATCTGGTGGGCCTGGACTGCTGGGTGGTCGATGCGCTGCGCCGAAAACCGCACCCGACCCATGCCCATCTGGCCCTGACACTGGACTGGATCGCCCGCGCCAGACCCGCCCGCGCGGTGATCACCAACATGCACATCGACCTTGACCATGCCACGCTTTGCGCCGAACTCCCCCCGCATATCCGCCCCGCGCATGACGGCATGATCCTGACCTTCGACATTCCGCCCTGAGCCCTCTTTCGGGGCCTTGCCGTTTACCTTGGCCCGAATACCCAATCGGCGCTGATCGCCTGGTGCAAAGGTTTTCATGTCTGCCCTGATCGACGTCATCCTGCCCGTTTTTCTGGTGATGGGCTTTGGCTATGCGGCCACCCGCATGGCCTTGCTGTCCGAACCGGCGGTGGATTCGCTGATGCGCTTCGCGCAGAATTTCGCCGTGCCGGTGCTGCTGTTCCGCTCGATCGCGCAACTGGACCTGTCGGCGGCCTATGACGCCGGGCTGATGATCAGCTTCTACTCCGGCGCCTTCGCAGGCTTCGCCGTGTGCTTTCTTGGCGCGATCTTCCTGTTCCGCCGCCCCGTCACCGATGCCGTTGCCATCGGCTTTGCCGGGCTGTTCTCGAACTCACTCCTGCTTGGCCTGGCGATCACCGAGCGCGCCTACGGGGCCGCGGCGCTGACCGGCAACTATGCGATCATCTCGATCCACGCGCCGATGCTTTACGCTTTCGGCATCGCGCTGATGGAATGGGCGCGCACCCGCGGGCATGGGCTGTCGGCACCGCGGCTGGCGCGCCAGATCGCGAGAACCACGCTGACGCAGCCGCTGGTCATCGGCATCCTTTGCGGTTTCATGGTGAACATGGCCGGCAATCCGCTGCCGTCCGCGGTCTGGTCAGCCGTCGACATGCTGGCGCGTTCCGCCATTCCGGTGGCGATCTTCGGTCTTGGCGGCGTCCTTGTCCGCTACCGGATCGAGGGCGACCGCGGGCCGGTGGCGCTGATTGCGCTGGCCTCGCTGATCCTGCATCCGGCAATCGTCTATGGCCTGGGCCGATGGGTCTTCGGCCTCGACACGGCGGCGCTGCGTTCGGCCGTGATGACGGCGGCCATGGCGCCGGGCGTGAACGCCTATCTCTTTGCCCATATGTACGGGGTCGCCAAGCGGGTGAACGCCAGCGCCGTGCTGGTGGCCACTGCGCTGTCGATCCTGACGGTCTGGGGCTGGCTGCACATCCTGCCCTGAGGCACGGGCCCGGATTATCGCCCCGTCACGCCGCGCAGCCGGTCCGACCGCCGCCTGAGCAGCTCTACCGTCGCCAGCAGCGCAATCGAGACCACGACGAGGATCGTCGCCACCGCCAGGATGGCCGGGCTGATCGCCTCGCGGATACCGTTCCACATCTGGCGCGGAATGGTCTGCTGCTCGGGGCCGGCGATGAACAGCACGGCGACCACCTCGTCGAACGAGGTCACGAAGGCAAACAGCGCGCCCGAGATCACGCCGGGCAGGATCAGCGGCATGATCACCTTGAAGAAGGTCGTGCGCGGATTGGCGCCAAGGCTTGCCGAAGCCCGGATCAGCGACTGGTCGAACCCCGACAGCGTCGCCGTCACGGTGATGATGACGAAGGGAATTCCCAGTGTGGTATGGGCCAGGATCACACCAAGATAGGTGCTGGTCAGCCGCCCGCAGTCCAGCCCGATCAGGCCGCAGGGGGAGGAGTAGAAGAAATACATCCCCGTCGCGATGATGATGATCGGCACGATCATCGGGCTGATCAGCACCGCCATGATCGCCCGACGGAAAGGCATCTCCGGTCGGCTCAGGCCAAGCGCTGCCACCGTGCCCAGCGTGGTGGCGAAGATCGTCGCCCAGAACCCGATGATGACCGAGTTCTTCGCCGCCTTCACCCAGGCCGCATTGCTCCACATGTCCTGCCACCAGGCGTTGTCGCGCACGCCGCCAGGTGCCTGCATCCCGTAGACCAGCAATTCGTCGTACCAGCGCAGGCTGTAGCCTTCGGGGTTCAGCGTCAGCATCTTCGAGGTGAAGGTGAAATAGGGCTCCACGTTGAACGACAGCGGGATCACCACGATGATCGGCGCGATCAGGAAGATGAAGATCGCCACGCACAGCGCCAGGTAGAAATAGTGCCACAGGCGTTCAAGCGGGCTGGCATAGGGAGGAAGCGTTACCATGTCAGATCACCCGAGCTTGAGTTTGTCGATGCCGACCAGCCGGTCATACAGCCAGTAGAGGACCAGAACCCCCGCCAGCAGCATCCCCGACAAGGCCGCGGCCATCGACCAGTTCTGCTTGGACATGTGGAACTGGATCAGGTTGGAGAACATCTGCCCGTCGGCCCCGCCGACCAGCGCGGGGGTGATGTAGTAGCCGACCGCCAGGATGAAGACCAGCATCGCGCCGGCGCCGATCCCCGGCAGGGTCTGCGGCAGGTAGATGCGGCGAAAGGTGGTCCAGCTGGTCGCACCCAGCGACCGCGCGGCGCGGGCATAGCTGGGCGGGATCACCCGCATCACCGAATAAAGCGGCAGGATCATGAAGGGCAGCAGGATATGCACCATGACGATGATCGTGCCGGTCATGTTGTACATCATGTCCAGCCGGTTATCGTCGCTGATCAGACCGGTTCCGACCAACGCGCCGTTGACCACGCCCTGGCCCTGCAACAGCACGATCCAGCTGGTCGTGCGCACCAGAAGCGAGGTCCAGAACGGCAAGAGGACCAGGATCATCAAGAGGTTCGCCTTGGCCATCGGCAGCGTCGCCAGCAGATGCGCCACCGGAAAGCCGATCAGCAGGCAGATCACCGTGATCATCGCCGACAGCAGGATCGTCTTGACGAAGAGATAGATGTAGATGCGGTATTTCTCGTCCACCCGTTGCAGGCTGCCGTCCGGGCCCCCGCTCCATATCGGTGGCGAGGATGTAGAAATCCGTCGTGATCGACGAGGCCGAGCCGCGCATCGCCACCCAGACCGCCGGGTCTTCCCATTTCGGGTCGACGGCCAGGAAGGCCTCGCGGTAGGGCGGGGCAAGGTCGTCGGCCACCCTTGCCGTCTTGGTGAACAGCGATCGCGATTCCGGCAAGGTGTAGTTCACCCGCGTGCCGGCCTCGCCTGCCGTGCGGTCGGCCTTCATCTTCTTGAAGTCTTCGGCCAGGGCCGCAAAGGCGGCTTCATCCGGCGCGGCATCGGGGTTCGCGTCGAACCAGGCCGAAATGGTCGGGGCATTGGCCGAAAACCCGTCATGGTGGATCGAGCGGAAAAGCATCTGCGCGATCGGGAACACGAATGTCAGGATCACGAAGGCCAGCAGCGGCAGCACCAGAAGGAACGCCCGCCGTTTCGCCCGCACCTGCGCGGCCTGAAGCGCGGCTTTCAGTGGCCGGCCATCGGCGGTGGTCAGAAGGGCGGTCTGGGCGGGTTCGGTCATGAAACGCAACGGGCTCCGTCGGGTCGGTCGCTGGGGTGCCGGGGGCGCGCGAAAGCCGCCCCCGGCGCATGGTCAGGATCAGTTCGACGACAGCCAGGCGTTGAAGCGCTCGCCCAGTTCGACATCCTTGTCGACCCAGAACTCGAACGAGGATTCCAGCGCATTGCCCAGGTTCTCGGGCGCAGTCGGCAGGTGTGGCCCCATTACGGTCTTGCCGTCCTGGAAGATGATCTCTTCCTTAAAGGACGATTTGCGCGCCGGTCCATAGCTGATGTAGGTGGCCGATGCCCGCAGACCTTCGGTCGAGGTTGCGAAGGCGATGAACTGCAATGCCTCTTCCTTGTTGGGCGCGCCCTTCGGGATGGCATACATCTCGTTCTCGTAGATTTGTGCATCCCAGACGATCTTGAACGGCTTGCCTTCGGAGATGGCGGCATTGAAGATCCGCCCGTTGTAGCCCGTGGTCATCACCACTTCGCCATCTGCCAGCAGCTGTGGCGGCTGGGCGCCAGCTTCCCACCACACCACGTCCTTCTTGATGGTATCCAGTTTCGCAAAGGCGCGGTCCAGGCCCTCGGGGGTGCTGAGCGTGGCATAGACGTCAGCCGGGGCGACGCCATCGGCCATCAGCGCGAATTCCAGCAATGCCTTGGCGCTTTTCTTGACGCCGCGCTTGCCGGGGAACTTCTCCAGATCGAAGAAATCTGCCGCCGTGGTCGGCGCGGCGCCTTCGGCGAATTTGGTGGTGTCATAGGCCCAGACGGTGGACCAGATATCGGTTGAAACCGCGCATTCGGTCACGGCGCCGGGCAGGAAATCTTCCATCGCCGGGGTGCCGTCACTGCCTGCAGGCAGGATGGCGGGGTCGATCGGCTCCAGCAGGCCCTCGTCGCAGAGGCGGATCGCGTCGGCATATTCCAGCGAGGCGATGTCATTGGTGACATTGCTGGCCTCGACCATCGCCTTGATCGGGGTGGCGGGGTTGTCGCTGTCCAGCATTGTGGTCGGAATGCCGGTGGCGGCGGTGAAGGGCTTGAGGTGCGCCTCGGTCTGCGCGGCACCATATGCGCCGCCCCAGGACATGACGATCACTTCGGCACTTGCGACAGAGGCAAGACCGGCAAGGGCGGTGGAAAGGATCAGGATTTTCTTCATGGCAGGCTCCCAGGTTGGACTTTTGCGTTTTTCTTGGTCTGTCGTCGGACTTGGCCGCACCCCGCATGGCGGGGGGCGACTGCATCAAGGATCCAGCGCGCGGGCATCCTGCGGATGCCAGCCCACCTTGATCTTCTGGCCGGGCGTCAGCTTGGTCTGGCCCAGCGTGTTGCGCATCTTCATCACGAAGTCGTCCGACCCCGCCACCCGCAGCCGGGCACGCAGGATGTCGCCCATGTAGATCACCTCCAGCACGTCGGCGCTGATGGTGTGGGCGCCCGGCGGCATCATTTCGGGCTTGAACTCGACCCGCTCGGGCCGGATCGATACCAGCGTCTGCTGGCCCTTTTCGCGCACGTTCACCGGGGTCGCGTCGATCAGCTCGCCGTTGGCCAGCTTGACCAGCGCCTTGTCGCCCGACAGCTCTTCGATGGTGCCGGGCAGCTTGTTGTTCTCGCCGATGAACTGGGCGACGAAACTGTTGTCGGGGCGTTCATAAAGGTCGGACGGAGACGCAAGCTGCTGGATGCGGCCATCGTTGAAGACGGCGATGCGGTCCGACATTGTCAGCGCCTCGCCCTGGTCGTGGGTCACATAGACCACGGTGATGCCCAGACTCTCGTGCAGGTGCTTGATCTCGAACTGCATATGTTCGCGCAGCTGCTTGTCGAGCGCGCCCAGGGGTTCGTCCATCAACACCAGCTTGGGGTCGAACACCAGCGCGCGGGCCAATGCGATCCGCTGCTGCTGGCCGCCCGACAGCTGTGCGGGGCGGCGTTGCAGGAACGCGCCCATTTGCACCATGTCCAGCGCGCTCTTGACCTTCTTTTCGCGCTCGGACTTGCCCATGCCGCGCACTTCCAGCGGGAAGCCGAGGTTCTCGCCCACTGTCATGTGCGGAAACAGCGCATAGTTCTGGAACACCATGCCGATGCCGCGGTGGTGCGGCGGCACCATGTTGATGTTCTGCCCGTCCAGCAGGATCCGGCCATGGGTGGCGGTTTCGAATCCGGCCAGCATCATCAGGCAGGTCGTCTTGCCACTGCCCGAAGGGCCAAGCATGGTGACGAATTCGCCCTTGGCGATGGACAGGTTAAGGTCCTTCACCACAAGCGTTACGCCGTCATAGCTTTTCTGGACATGCTCAAACGCGACGTATGCGTCGTTCATGGGTTCTGCGTCCAAACCCGATCTCTCCCTGCGTAGACGGCAGGTGATCCTGCGCTGTTGTTGGCCATAACGTAAACAAAAGCGGCGCCGCAATGCAACGACCAAGTGGCACTTTTGTCTGTGTCAGAGGATTTGCGGGAAATTCGGGCAGGCGAGGGGCCGTCTGCCGGGAAACTTGCCTTTCCTTCGCCGGTTGGCAGTCAGAAGGCCGGGGCGCGATGCTGCGCGAAGGTGGTGCCCGGCGCAAGGGCAGCGGGGTGGACACTGCCAAGGCCGCGCAGGGCGTGCGCAGGCATCGCCGGCAGCGCGCGCGGGCCGTAAAGCGCCGGCAGAAGGCCCGGCACCGCCAGCGCCGGGGCGATCCGGGGCAATGCAAGGGAAATCCCGGCCCGCGCCTCGGGGCCCAGGGCGGCCATGCCGGCAGGGCCGGGCCACAGTGTCTCGGCCCAGGCGCCATTGGCGCGGATCAGCGCATGGCGGGGCAGAAGGATGTGATGGTAGTCGATCGACTGGCGGCCCCTTGCCTGGCGGAACTTGCCCAGGCCCAGTGCGGCAAGTTGGGCCGCCCGTGCCAGCACCGGCCCCTTCGGGCCTTCGATCGCCACCGAATGCTGGCGCGACAGGACCAGCGGGCGGTCGTTGCCGAGCGCGCCGCGCCGGACCACCACCGGTTGCAGCACCGGCCTGGCCGACAGCTCGGCCGCGCTGATCCGCCGGCCACCTGCCCAGAGCACCGGCATCGGCCCTGCGGGCGTCAGGACGCAGTCGCCGGCGCGCAACGTCTCCACCCGGCGCCGGCCTTCGGGCGTGTCGATCAGGGTTCCGGCGGCCAGGCAGGGGATACCCATCCGGGCCGCCATCTGCTTGGAGATCGTGCCGGCGGGCACACCGTCCAGCCTGATCGTCTCGCCCATGGGGAAGGTCAGCACGGCATTGCCCGCGCCATCGTCGGAAACCACGACGTCCGCCCAACGGAGCGGGTTGCCGGAAGGGCTGGTCAGGTCGCTGACATCCAGCTGGTCCGCAGTCTTGCCCGAGATCAGCGTCACGTCGAAATCGGTGACCCTGTCACTGCCGCCGCCGCCGACAAAGACCAGGCTGTCCTGCCCGCTGCCCGAGGTCAGTGTGTCGTCGCCCGCGCCGCCGGTCAGCGTGTCGTTGCCGCCGCCGCCCCAGAGACTGTCGTTGCCCTCGTCGCCCGAAAGGCCGTCGTTGTCATTGTGGCCAAGGATCGTGTCGTTGCCCGCGCCGCCCGAGAGCGTATCGTTGCCCTGCACGTTCCAGATATAGTCGTTACCGTCGCCGCCATGGACGATGTCATCACCCGTGCCGGTCAGAAGGGTGTCATCGCCGCCGCCGCCGTACAGCAGGTCATTGCCGTCTCCGCCATCCAGCACGTCGTTGCCGTCGCCGCCATGGATCGTGTCGTGGCCGGTGCCACCGTCTAACCCGTCGCTGCCGCTGCCACCGGTCAGACTGTCGTCGCCCGCGCCTCCGCGCAGATAGGTGCCCCACGAGTCGGCCGAGGCGTTGATCGTATCGTTGCCCTCGGTGCCGGTGATATCTTCGATCTGGCTGAAGATGCCGCTTCCGCCGGCGGCAAAGTTGTAGGTGCCGCTTTCCGGCCCGGTGAACGTGACGTTGACGCCGTCCACGCCGGTGAAGACCAGATAGTCATAGTCCGAACCGCCTTCGCCGCCGCTGACGGTATCGGTGCCTTCGCCCTGCACGATGGTGATCTGGTCGGCGGCGTCGCCGCCCGACAGGCTGTCGTCGCCCGCGCCGCCGTAAAGGGAATCTGACCCCGTCCCTCCGTAAAGCGTGTCATTGCCGGCCCCGCCAAACAAGCTGTCCGATCCGTCGCCGCCAAGGATCAGATCAGCACCCGAGCCGCCGGTCACCGTGTCGTTGCCGCCGCGCGCGTCCAGCGTCATTCCCCCGGCGTCGGCGCCGGCATCGATGCTGTCGCCATAGGCGCTGCCGATGACCGCCTCGATCTCGGTAAAGGTCAGCGTGGTGGTGCCGTCGGTGACGCTGCCGGTGCCGGTGCCGGAAAAGATGATCGGCGCGCCGCCCGGCAGCTGCGAGAAGTCCATCGTGTCGAAATCATCGCCGGTCGATCCGCCATCGACATGATCGTCTGCCCCGGCAATGAAGGTGTCGCGGTCCGCCCCGCCGTAGAGCGTGTCGCTGCCGCCGTCGAAGTCGAACCGCGAGGTCAGGGTATCGTTGCCCGCCCCACCATAGGCCACGTCACCCGCCATATCGGCAGTGTCGAGCATGATCAGATCGTCGCCGGTGCCGCCGTCGAGCGTGTCCGCGCCGGCGCCTCCGTCGAGCACGTCGTTTCCGGTGCCGCCGTCCAGCGAATCGTTGCCAGCGCCGCCGTAGATCGTGTCATTGCCCGACCCGGCGTTGACGCTGTCGTCGCCATCTTCGCCATGGATGGTGTCATTGCCCGAATTGCCGAAAACCGTGTCGTTGCCACTTCCCGCATAGGCCAGCAGACCGCCACCGCTGTCGCTGATCATGTCGTTGCCGTCGCCGCCGTAGATCGTGTCGCGGCCACTGCCGCCGTCCAGAGTATCGTTGCCGGTGCCGCCATAGAGGATGTCGTCGCCGGCGCCCCCGTTCAGGATGTCGTCGCCCGCGCCGCCGGTCAGGCTGTCGTTGCCGATGCCGCCCTCGGCGAAATCGTTGCCCGAACCGCCGATGAAGGTGTCGTTTCCCCCGCCCGCATTGAACGAGGTGCCGACCGTGGTGGCCGCGGCATTGACGCTGTCGCTGGCCGCGGTGCCTTCCAGCCGCTCGATGTCCGAGAACACGCCGCTGCCGCTGCCGGCATAGGCGTAGCTGCCGGCTTCGTTGCCGGAAAAAGTGACGTTGACGCCGGCTTTTCCGGTCCAGGTCGGATCGAAAAAGATCGTGTCGTAGTCGTAGCCGCCGGTGCCGCCAGAGATGGTGTCGTTGCCCTCGCCGGTGGCAATGTAGATGATGTCGGCCTCGGCGCCGGCGTCGATAAGGTCGTTGCCGGTGCCCGCCTTGATGGTGTCGCGCCCGAGGCCACCCTGGATCGTGTCGTCTCCCGACCCGCCGTCGAGCGAATCGTTGCCATCGCCGCCATCGAGCGAATCGTTGCCATCGCCGCCGAGGAGAGAGTCGTTGCCCGCCTCGCCGTAGATCGTGTCGTTGCCACCACCGCCGTAGATCGTGTCGTTGCCACCGCCGCCGTAGATCGTGTCCTGGCCCGATCCGCCGGTGATGCTGTCGGACCCGCCTTCGCCCAGGATTGAAACACCGTCACCATCGGCCGCGGCGTTGATCGTGTCGGCAAAGTCGGTGCCGCCGATGGCCTCGACCCCGGAAAAGCTGCCGCTGGCATAGCCGCCGGAATAGGCGTAGCTGCCCTGATCGGTGCCGCTGAAGGTGATCGAGACGCCATTGCTGGACAGGTAGTTGCCGAACCACAGCCAGTCCTGGTCACCGGCACTCTCGCCCATGTCGTAGACGTCAGTCTGGTGGTCGTCGGTAATCAGCGCGACGTCGCTTCCGCTGCCGCCATAGATGCTGTCGTTGCCGACCCCGCCGGACAGGAAGTCGTCGCCGGTGCCGCCATCGACCTGATCGTTGCCACTGCCGCCGATCAGGCTGTCATTGCCCGCGCCGCCGTAGATCGTGTCGTTGCCGCCTTCGTCGGTCCAGCTTCCGGCGGTGTCGTTGCCATCGCCGAGGTCGATCAGATCATCGCCCGATCCGCCGATGACACTGTCATTTCCCGCCCCGCCATAGACCGAGTCTCTGCCGTCGCCGCCATCCAGCGTATCGTTGCCGTCTCCGCCATAGATGATGTCGTTGCCGCTGCCGCCGTTCAGGATGTCGTCGCCGGCGCCGCCGGTCAGGCTGTCGTTGCCGATGCCGCCCTCGGCAAAATCGTTGCCCGAGCCGCCGGTGAAGGTGTCATTGCCGCCGCCTGCGTTGAACGAGGTGCCGACCGTGGTGGCCGCGGCATTGACGCTGTCGCTGGCCGCGGTGCCTTCCAGCCGCTCGATGTCGGAAAAACTGCCGGAGCCAGAGCCGCCATAGGCGTAGGTTCCGGCTTCGTTACCGGTGAAGGTGACGTTGACGCCGACGCTTCCGCTCCAGGTCGGGTCGAAATAAAGCGAGTCATAATCGGTGCCGCCGGTGCCGCCCGAGATGGTGTCGACGCCCTCGCCGGTGGTGACATAGATGATGTCGGAATCTGCCCCGGCGTCGAAAAGGTCGTTGCCGCTGCCGCCGGTAAGGGTGTCGCTTCCAAGACCGCCATAGACGGTGTCGTTCCCCGCGCCGCCGTAGACCAAGTCGTTCCCGGCGTCGCCGTAAAGCACGTCGCTGCCGGTGCCGCCATCGACCGTGTCATTGCCATCGTCGCCGAAGACGGTGTCGTCGCCGCTGCCTGCGTCGATCCAGTCGTTGCCGTCGCCGCCTTCGGCGAGATCCCAGCCCGCCCCCATGCTGATGCTGTCATCGCCGGCGCCGCCGAAGCCCCAGTCGTCGTTGCTGTCTCCGGCGATGATGGTGTCATTGCCGTCACCGCCATACAGCTCGTCCCAGGCATCATTGCCGCCGATCAGCAGGTCGTTGCCGGCATCGCCATAAAGGAAATCGCTGTCATCGCCGCTGACCAGCGTGTCATCTCCGGCGCCGCCCAGGATGCTGTCGGACCCCTTGCCGCCAAGGATCGAATCGTTGCCCGCATCGCCATACAGCGTGTCGTATCCATCACCACCGTCGATCGTGTCGTTGCCGTCGCCGCCATAGACGGTGTCGTCCCCACTGTTGGCGTTGATTGAATCGTTGCCACCATAGCCATACAGGCTGTCGGCATTCTTGCTGCCGGTCAGCGTGTCGTTGCCTGTCCCTCCGTAATAGTTCGTCATCCACCCCGAGCCTTCGCGCTGGCCGGGCGCTGGCCGCGCCGAAGCGGACCTGCCGGGCGCGTCTTGCGCGGCGGCGGGGCCGGAACCGGCAGGCGGAACGCCCGGCGAAACCGATGCGGCGCATCCCGGACAGGGCCCGCCATGGCAAGGTTTCTAGGGCGCGCGCGCTAAATCCCGGTTAATGCGGGCATTTGTGCAGAATTTTCGGGGTTTTCGCCGGGTCGGCCAGGCTCTGGCCAGGAAAAGGCCCGGCGCCTTTTGCAAGGCCCGGGCCGGTGGTGCGGATGAAAAGACTCGAACTTTCACTCCGGTTAAGGAACAGCGACCTCAACGCTGCGCGTCTACCAATTCCGCCACATCCGCAACGACCGGCACCAGGGTGGCCGCTGTCTAGCGGCAGATGCCGCGGATTGGAAGGGGCATTTTGGCCCCCTCCGTGCGGCCGGGGTCAGTTCCCGGCCAGCGCCATCAGAGGCAGCGTCACCGCCATCCGCGCGACTTCCGCGCTCATCCGGATGGCATCGGCGCCGGGGCCGTCGATCCCCAGCGCAGGTGCTGCGTCCGGCGCGGGTTCCGCCATGATCACCGGTGCGATTTCGGGGGCGACTTCGGCGGTGACCTCGGGGGCAGGCGCCGCTTCGACCACAGGCGCCGACACCGGGGCGACGGGCACCACCGCCTCGGGCTCGGGCGTGACGGTGAAGGTCGGCAGGGCGGCCTCCTGCACCGCGGCCTCGGGGGCCAGCTCGTCGCCATGGCCGTTCAGCGAATAGGCCGCGCGCAGGATCAGATCGTCGCGCCCCGCAAGGCCGGGTGCGAAGATCGCGCCGCCATTGCCGATCGCCTCGACCGCCATTTCATACCAGCCTTCGGCCAGATCGCTGCGCTCGGCCGCGCCGAAGCCGCGGGCCAGGTGGTGGCCCAGAAGCTCGGCATAGCCCTTTTCGCCCATCGCGGTCAGCAGAAGTGCCGAGCCGATGGCGACATCCATCTGGTCCTGCGTGTAGCCGACGCCGAGGCAGACCTTGGCCGTCCCCGACAGTTGCGCCGGCGACACGCCCGAGGTCATGATAAAGGATTCCACGCCTGCCAGCACCTCGTCCACCGGACGCAGCGACACCGCCGCGACGTGGTCCTTCAGCGCCGGCGCCAGGGCGGCGCATTGCGCGGCGATCTGGTCCGAGGTGAAGCCGGCGATCTTCGACGTCAGCTCCTGCCCCTTGGCGACGGCATAGGTGCGCGCCAGGCAGAACTGTTCGGCCAGGGCGAAACCCGGATCGTCCATCGTCGCTACGGTCACATAGCCGCCGTTGGTCGAGGTCTGCATCGCAACCGTGTTGCAATCGGCCACCAGCGAGCCCTTGGCACCGTTGGCATCCATGAAGGTCGGCAGGCCGGGGCCGGAGTTGTCGGGCTCGGCCGCCACCACCGGCAGGGCTTCGGGCGCGACTTCGGGTGCGGCCGGGGCAGGGACCGTTGCGGCGGGCACGACGACCGGGGCAGGCGCGGGCGTCGGCACGATGGACGCCGCGGGTGCGGCAACGGTCGGCTGTTCGGGCATCAGCGACGGTATCGCAGCGGCGGCCGCTGCGGCGACGGAACCTTTCGCCGGCAGCCCGTCATCGGGCTTCAGCGGCGCGGCGGCGGCCATCGTGGTATCGCCCGCCATCTCGTCCTGCTGCGCAATCAGCACGCCGCGCAGGCCATAGACCGATGCCGACACGATCTCGGCAATCGCCGAGCCGCCGGCCTCGGACCGGTGGAAGGCGGTGACCAGCACCAGCCGCTCCTGCTCGGTCAACTCGCCTGTCGCTGGATAACCCAGGAAGGCCTGGTATTCCTTGACCGCCGCCTTGCTTTTCGGCCCCAGCGCCCCGTCCGCCGTTCCGACCGGCCAGCCGAAATGGTTCAGCGCGCTTTGCACCTCCACATTGGCGGCCTTCTGTTCGGGCGAAATCTTCGGCGCAGAGGATTTCGAAGACTTCGATTTCGACTTGGAGGTCGATTTCTTCTTCTTCTTCGCGTTCTCGCTGGCCACCGCGCTGCCGATGATGCCACCGATGATCAGACCGGCGACCACATCCTTGCCGTCGGCACGGGCCGGCGTGGCAAGGGGCGAGACTGGCGAGAAGGACAGCGAGGCGATCACGGCGCCGCTGGCAAGGGACTTGAATTTCATGGCATCGCTCCGCAGCTGCAATGGAGTGGATTGGAAATCTGTCCGCATGCTACCACGGTTGCAGCAAATCGAAAGGCCGGATTTCCCTACGCCCGACGACACGGAAAAGGACCGAGGACAGACAACCGATGGTGGAATGGACGCATCTTCCGGGGCTTGCCCCCTATGCCGAGACGCTGGCCGCGATGGAGGCGCGGGCCGAGGCCATCGCCAGGGGCGAGGCGGACGAGGCGATCTGGCTGCTGGAGCATCCGCCGCTTTACACCGCCGGCACCTCGGCCAAACCGGCCGACCTGACCGATCCGCAGCGTTTCCCGGTGTTCGAGACCCGGCGCGGCGGGCAATACACCTATCACGGGCCGGGCCAGCGGGTGGTCTATTGCATGCTGGACGTCAAGGCGCGCGGCGGCCCGCAGGGCGGCGATGTGCGCTGTTTCGTGCGCGCGCTCGAGGCCTGGGTGATCGCCGCGCTGGCCGAATTCGGCGTCAAGGGCGTGATCCGCCCCGGCCGGGTGGGGGTATGGGTGGTGCGCCCCGACAAGCCGCCGATGCCCGACGGCACCCCGGCCGAGGACAAGATCGCCGCCATCGGCATCAAGATCCGCCGCTGGGTCAGCTTTCACGGCCTGGCGATCAACGTCGAGCCGGACCTGAGCCATTTCGACGGCATCGTGCCTTGCGGAATCCGCGACCATGGCGTGACAAGCCTTGTCGATCTGGGCCTGCCGGTTACAATGAACGACCTGGACGCGGCACTTGTGCGCACCTTTGACGGAGCTTTCGCCGGATTCATTTCCTGCGTTTGACTTTGCTCAAATTGCCACACGGGGCGCGGCTGCTATTGCATAACAAGGGCCTTGGAACACATCTAGACGCCAAGGCGCGACTCACGCACCGGAACCGAAGAGGTAGACATGATGAAGACCAAAGTCCTGGCAGTGCTTTCTGCCGTTATCCTTGCGGCCCCGGCCTTTGCCGACGGCGATGCTGCGAAAGGCGAGGCCGACTTCAAGAAGTGCAAGGCCTGCCATTCGATCATCGCTCCCGACGGGACCGAAATCCAGAAGGGCGGCAAGACCGGCCCGAACCTGTACGGCATCGTCGGCAAGGCGGTCGCCTCTGACCCCGACTTCAAGTACGGCGATTCGATCAAGGCCGTCGGCGCAGCCGGCACGGTCTGGGACCAGGACGCCCTTGCGACCTATACCGCCGATCCGGCCGCCTGGCTGAAGGAAGTCTCGGGCGATGACGGCGCGAAGTCGAAGATGACCTTCAAGCTGTCCAAGGGCAACGAGGACATGGCCGCCTATCTGGCCTCGGTCGCGCAATAAGCGATCCGGCCTTTCGGTCACGGAAAACGGGGGTGCCGGGTTCGATCCGGCGCCCCCTTTCCTATACCGGACGGCCCACCGCCGCTGCGACACCTTGCCCGCCCGACCTGCGGCAATTCGCCCGGGTTGCGGCATCATTTCTTGATCTATGTCAAAGTCAGACATTGCGGCTGCCCGCCCGCGCGGCTAAACAAAACCGCACAAGGGAACGTGCCCGCTGGCTAAACCGGCCGGGCGCAATTGGAAATCCAAGCGGGAGAAGCCAATGGCGGACGCAGCCATTCACGGCCATGACCATCACAAGCCGGGGTTCTTCACCCGGTGGTTCATGTCGACCAACCACAAGGACATCGGGATCCTCTACCTGTTCACGGCCGCCGTCGTCGGCCTGATCTCGGTCATCTTCACCGTCTACATGCGGATGGAGCTGATGCACCCCGGCGTGCAGTACATGTGCGAAGAGGGCATGCGCCTGACCGCCGCCGCCGCTGGCGAGGTCTGCACCCCGAACGGGCACCTGTGGAACGTCACCGTCACCGCGCATGGCATCCTGATGATGTTCTTCGTGGTGATTCCCGCGCTGTTCGGCGGGTTCGGCAATTACTTCATGCCGCTGCAGATCGGTGCGCCGGACATGGCGTTCCCGCGGATGAACAACCTTTCCTTCTGGCTGTACGTCGCCGGCACCGCGCTGGCGATCGCCTCGGTGTTCTCGCCCGGTGGCAACAACCAGATGGGCTCGGGCGTGGGCTGGGTGCTTTACCCGCCGCTGTCGACGGGCGAAGGCGGCTATTCGATGGATCTCGCGATCTTCGCGGTCCACCTGTCGGGCGCCTCGTCGATCCTGGGCGCGATCAACATGATCACCACCTTCCTGAACATGCGCGCGCCGGGCATGACCATGCACAAGGTGCCGCTGTTCGGCTGGTCGATCTTCGTCACCGCCTGGATGATCCTCCTGGCGCTGCCGGTGCTGGCCGGGGCGATCACCATGCTGATCACCGACCGCAACTTTGACACCACCTTCTTCAAGCCCGAAGGCGGCGGCGACCCGATCCTGTATCAGCACATCCTGTGGTTCTTCGGCCATCCCGAGGTCTACATCATCATCATCCCGGCCTTCGGCATCATCAGCCAGGTGATCGCGACCTTCTCGAAAAAGCCGATCTTCGGCTATCTGCCGATGGTCTATGCGATGGTCGCGATCGGGGTGCTCGGCTTTCTGGTCTGGGCGCACCACATGTATACCGTGGGCATGTCGCTGACCCAGCAAAGCTACTTCATGCTGGCCACCATGGTCATCGCGGTGCCCACCGGCATCAAGGTGTTCTCCTGGATCGCGACGATGTGGGGCGGCTCGATCGAGTTCAAGACGCCGATGCTCTGGGCCTTCGGCTTCCTGTTCCTGTTCACCGTCGGCGGCGTGACCGGCATCGTCGTGGCGCAGGCGCCGCTGGACCGGGTCTATCACGACACCTATTACGTCGTGGCCCACTTCCACTATGTGATGAGCCTGGGCGCCCTCTTCGGCATCTTCGCGGGCATCTACTTCTGGATCGGCAAGATGTCGGGCCGGCAGTATCCGGAATGGGCGGGCAAGCTGCACTTCTGGACGATGTTCATCGGTACCAACCTGACCTTCTTCCCGCAGCACTTCCTGGGCCGTCAGGGCATGCCGCGCCGGTATCTCGAGTATCCCGAGGCTCTTCGCCTACTGGAACTGGTGGTCCTCGCTGGGCGCGTTCATCTCGTTCGGGTCGTTCCTGTTCTTCATCGGCATCGTGTTCTACACGCTCTTCGCCGGCAAGCGCGTCACCCAGAACAACTACTGGAACGAATACGCCGACACGCTGGAGTGGACCTTGCCCTGCCCGCCGCCCGAACACACGTTCGAGCAGCTTCCCAAGCGCGAGGACTGGGACAAGAGCCACGCCCACTGAGGTGGCCGAAACGATCAGAGGCCCCGGAGCGATCCGGGCCTTTTTTTTGGCAGGATCACGGGCTTCGACGTTTGGCGGCATCACATCTGACCGCCCGGGGGGATTCGCGCGGCGGGATCTTGCGCGGGGCACGCGGCCAAGGGGCGTCCGGGCCGCGTGCTGCGCCGCGTGGCCTGCCGCGGGGGGCACGGGCGGGAATCCCCGGGCGGGCGCCCCCGGGCGCGGGTGCCATCCCTTTCCAGTGTGGGAGCGACCGGGTTGCCCCGCTGATGCAGGGCCCAGCTCTGGTGTCTGGATTTCACGCCGCTGGCTGCCCTCTGGCGGCGCACTACCCCGCCGACGACGTGGACATCGCGTCGCTGGGGGGGTTGGTGGGGCCTGCGCGACGAGGCCGGCCTGTCGCCGGTGCGGCACCGCGCATGCGGATCGCGGCTGCCCATGCCTGCCTGGCGCTCTGCCCCGACAGCCTGCCCTCTGCCGCCCCTCGCCGCCGGGGCTGGCGGGTTCGGGGCGGCGGGGCTGCTGGTCGGGGGGGTCGGAAGCCCGGCTGGGGTTGCTGCCTTTCCTTGTCGGCGCGATCTGGGCGATCTGGTTCGCGCTGCGCAAGGACGGCCGCGACCGCGATATCGTCGAGGATCTGGTGCTGTCTCCGACCGAGGTCGCCCTGGTCCGCCACGGGCCGAGAGGTCGGCGGCAGGAGTGGCGGGCCAATCCCCATTGGTTGCGCGTTGCGTGCCACCCGGCCGCGGCCCGGTGCCCAACTACCTGACGCTGCAGGGTGGCCCCCGCGAGGTCGAGATCGGCGCCTTCCTGTCCGAAGGCGAGCGTCTGGCCTTGCTGCGCGAGTTGACCGACCGGCTGGCATCGCTACGATAGACCTGCCTCCAACCGTATCCGCGGCGCAGTCCCGGCTCCGCCCGCTGTTCGAAAGGAACGTCCCATGCCGGTCCTTCCCCGACTACTGCCCCTGTCTGCGGCTTTTCTGCTGCTGGCCGGTCCTGCGCTGGCCTTCGACATCGGCTTCAACTGGTCGGGCCGCTGCACCAACGGCAAGCCGCCCACCGTCGCAGCCCCGCCTTCACCCTAAGGACGTCCCGGGGCCAGTATCCGCTTCAAGCTGGTCGACCGCGATGTGCCCGGCTTCAACCACGGCGGCGGCGTGGTGAAATGGAGCGGCGAGGGGAAGATCCCCGCCGGCGCGTTCAAGTACAAATCGCCTTGCCCGCCGAACGGGCCGCATACCTGCGAATGGACCGCCACCGCCCAGACCAAAAAACGGCGGCAGCCCGGTCGGCCAGGCCCGCAAGAAATACCCGTAGAACAGCGGCAGCCGGGTCAGCCGAAGCGGCCCTTCACCAGCGCGCCGACCGCGCCGAAATCCATCTGGCCCGCGTGCTTTGCCTTCAGCGCCGCCATCACCTTGCCGACATCGCGGATCGAGGCAGCCCCGGTTTCGGCCACCGCCGCCTCGACCGCAGCCGCCACTTCATCGGGTGTCATCTGGCGCGGCAGGAATTCCTGAATCACCACGATCTCGGCGAGTTCCTTCTCGGCCAGCTCCAGCCGCCCGCCTTCTTCATAGGCCCGCGCCGATTCATGGCGCTGCTTGATCATCTTGCCCATGATTGCGGTGATTTCGGCGTCTGGCACCATTTCCGGCCCGCCATCGCCCCGGCTGGCGATGTCGCGGTCCTTGATCGCGGCATTGATCAGCCGCAGCGTCGACAGGCGATCGGCCGCCTTCGCTTTCATGGCTTCCTTGAGTGCCGCCTGCAGACGGTCGCGCAATGACATCGGTGGCCATCCTCATGGTTTTCCACAAGAGCCCAGTCTAGCCCAAGGCCGCAGCCCGCGCAACCGGGCCGCAAAGTTTCAATCCATTGATAAGGAACGATAATCCTTTTACGTCAAGCCCTTGACCCTGCCGCCCCGCCTCTTTAGGTTCGCGCCAATTCAGCCGCCCCGTTGATCGCCCCGGAGAGACGCCCATGCCTGTGCCGCAGACCGCTACCGCCTGCCTTGCACTTGCCGATGGCACGCTCTTTTATGGCCAGGGCTTTGGCGCCACCGGCGAGACGGTGGCCGAACTGGTCTTCAACACCGCGATGACCGGCTACCAGGAGATCATGACCGATCCCTCCTATGCCGGACAGATCGTCAACTTCACCTTCCCGCATATCGGCAACACCGGCGTCACGCCGGAGGATGACGAAACCGCCACCCCGGCCGCCGCCGGGATGGTGGTGAAATGGGACCCGACCGAGCCGTCGAACTGGCGCGCGGCGGGCGAATTGCGGGGCTGGCTGGAAAAGATCGGCCGCATCGGCATCGGCGGCATCGACACCCGCCGCCTGACCCGCGCCATCCGCCAGCAGGGCGCGCCGCATGTGGCGCTGACGCATGACCCCGCAGGCCGCTTCGACATCGAGCGTCTGGTCGCGCGCGCCCGCGCCTGGAAGGGCCTTGTCGGGCTGGATCTGGCCAAGGACGTCACCTGCGCCCAGTCCTACACCTGGGCCGAAAAGCGCTGGGCCTGGCCCGAAGGCTACACCATGCGGACCGGGCCGGGCTTCAAGGTCGTCGCCGTCGACTACGGCGCCAAACGCAACATCCTGCGTTGCCTGGCCTCGGCAGGCTGCGACGTGACCGTGCTGCCCGCCAGTGCCACCGCTGATGACGTGCTGGCCCACAAGCCCGATGGTGTCTTTCTTTCGAACGGCCCCGGCGACCCGGCAGCGACCGGCGCCTATGCCGTGCCGATGATCCAGGGTGTCCTCTGGGCCGACCTGCCCTTGTTCGGCATCTGCCTTGGTCACCAGATGCTGGCCCTCGCGCTTGGCGCGCAGACCCGCAAGATGAACCATGGCCACCACGGCGCCAACCATCCGGTCAAGGACCTGACCACCGGCAAGGTCGAGATCACCTCGATGAACCACGGCTTCACCGTCGATGCCGATACCCTGCCCAAGGGCGTGGTCGAGACCCATGTCTCGCTGTT
>JADJAB010000008.1 GCA_016704435.1 Rhodobacter sp.
GTCATGCGGTTCCCTCGAAATGTTAATGCAAGAATGGCATATGCCAATACGCCAATCGCGAAAGTGCCATCGAAGCTGCCGTACCTGGATCCACCACATCACCACAAGGCCCAGACCACCTGCCGAAGAGACGTGCGCGCGGCGTTGCGGCTCAGCCCGGGCGACCGGGTCCGGTATATCATCCTTGATGGCGGCGAAGTGCGGCTTGCCCGCAACCGGCCCGTCGAAGGCCTCGTGGCCCTCTTGAAGAGGCTTAAGACGGGCCGGGTGGTCAGCCTGGACGAAATGGAACGCCATCGCCAGGGGGCGCGGTGGACAGGTGATCCGGGCTGGATACCAATGTGCTGGTCCGCTTTCTGGTGCAGGATGACCCAGAGCAGGCGGCAGCGGCCACGGCGCTGATTGTGGGCCTGACCGAGACCGAACCTGGCTTTGTCTGCCGCGAGGTACTGGTGGAACTGGTCTGGGTGCTGGAACGCCTGGCATGACGCGGGCGGACGTAGCCTTTGCACTGGACCGGCTTCTGGGGAGGCGCGCGAGTTGGTTATCGAGGCCGCAGATCGCGCCGCCATCGCCGCCGACCGCTTCCGCAAGGGCGGTGCGGGGTTCTCCGACCAGATGGTGGCGCTTGCCGGGCAGGGCGCTGGCTGCCGCGAAACGGCAAGTTTCGACCGCAAGGCTGCGGGTATCCCGGGGATGTGGCTTCTGGGGACGAATCCGGACGATTGACGAGGCGCCTGGCAGGGGATTTTGCCATATCCCCTTTCCACAAATCCTGTTCAACACAACACCCATGATAAGCCGGACTTATCGTGAGTATTGGACTGTAAGAGATAGGGCTTAGGTGCTGCGCAAAAATCGCCGATAATGCGCAGCATGAAATCACCCGCACCTACGCAGATTGACGGCTTCCGACTGAAACCGAAGGCCTTTCCGGGCCCTATGACGGGGCAGAGCCGAGATCCGTGGTTCTTGGAAGCGGCGGAAGACCCGGGCCCGCGCCCGTTTGCGCCGCGCCAGGAACGGCGGCTGTCTTCGACCCCGAGGAATGGCGCAGCGCCGAGCGCTCTGGCGGCGGATCTGGCGGCGCTGTGCCATGATGCCGGGCGGCTGGCGGAGCGGCTGCAGGCGCAGGCCGGCGGGGCGGAACGGCTGGCCCTGCAGGAGGCGGCATCGCTCAGCTGGTGGTCGGGCGACCGGATCGGCGCCGAACGGCTGGGGCTCTGGCTGGCGCTGCGGCTGGGCGCCACCGGCGACGATGCGCCCGGCGTGGCGCGGGCGGCCTGGGCGGCGCGGCGGTTGGCGGCGCCGCAGCTTCGGGCGGGGGGGTGGTCCGCAGCGATCGGTGGGCATCTGGGGCTGTCGGGCGACCCGAGCCGGGCGGGCGACCCGAGCCGGGCAGGCCAGGCGGGTTTGGATCATCTGGCCGCGGCCGAAAACCGATCAGAGGCGGCGGCCGATCATCTGGCCGATGCCGGCTGAGGGTCTGGAGGCGATGGCGGGGCTGTCGCCGGTCACCTATGGCTGACTGGGGTTTCATCTGTGGCGGATGGCGGACCCCGCGCCGCCGGACGGGCTGCCCACCGACCCGCGGGTGCGCGAGGTCGAAGCGGCGGTGCTGGGCGCCCGGCTGGCGGCGGGCTTCGGGGCAGGGCAGGGCCTGCTGTTCCTGCCGCTGAGCCTGACCGGGTTCTCCGCGCTGACCGCCTCCGGCCCGGCCGAGCGGCGGCTGTCGGCCTGGATCGCCGGGGCGCATCAGGCCCACGCTATCGGCTCTGCCCTGCTGAAACGGCTGTCGGACTGGCAAGCCGCGGCAGCGCAGGCCACCGCCGATCTGTCCAGGTCGCACCCCGCCCGGCCGAGCGCCTGCCTCGCCCGCTGGCCGCTGGTCTCGGCGCCGCTGGCCGAAGCGCAAACCGCCGCCAGCCGCGCGGCGGTGCAGCGCAACCTCGATCTGCTGGTGGCGCGCGGGCTGGCGCGGAAGCCACCGGGCAGGGCAGGTACCGGGTCTGGGCGGCAGCGGTGTGAGGTCGACCGTCTTTGTCTGCCGCGTGCCACGCCGACTGGCAAATCGATCCGGACGGAATGACATGAAAGGCAAGGGGCGGATTTTGACTTTTCTCGGCTGCATGGGCGATCAGGCTGCACAGTCGGTCAGGCCGCCTTGTGCCGGGACTTTACCGCCAAACCAGAAAAGCTCGATCGCGCTTTTCTCTAACGCTACGCCGTGGCAAGCCGGCTTCCAACCTTCAATTCTACGGTGAGGTGCTCCAACCTCAGTGCAGAATTTCGCGGAAGATCTGAGCCAATATCCCGTGCATGTTCCATGCAAACTGCGGGTCGATATCCTTTCGCCATTCAAGCCCCATGTGACGCGACAACGGTGGATCTTTGACTTCGCGATATCGCACCAGACCTGCCTTGACCTCATCTCGCACGGCGATCCACGGAAGGAATGTTCGGCCAAGACCCGCAATCATTGCCTGTTTTCGAAGGTTCGGGCCATCAATCTCATGCACGACCCGCACCTCGCATCCGATTTCGCTGGCCAGTGTCTCCACCAGATTGCGAACCGGTTTGCCTTTGCCGGGGATCATCAGTGCCTCCCCAAGCGCCTCTTCCAAAGTGATCGGAATTTCTTCACGATCCGGGTGGTTTGCCGGCATGCAGAGCAACAGGTTTTCTTGGGCAAGCCATTGGTCTTGTGGTGTTCGTTCATCAGCAACGACAATGGCAAAGTCGATTTCACCTTTCACCAGCATGTCCCGGGCCACTTGGGTAACAGTTTCGATGATGAAATGCCCGGTATCCGGAAGGGTTTTCGCGAAGTGGATGAGCAGTTGCGGGGTCAAGGCGTTTGAAAGCGACGGCAGCGCAGCAATCCGGATTACTCGCGCGTCGGTCTTGCCCCGATCACGCAACGAGCACAACTCAACTTCTGCTCGTCTGACTTGTGCCAAGATTATCGTCGCATGATCGACAAGTAACTGCCCGCCCTCGGTCAGCGTGACGCCCTTGGCCGAGCGGCTTAGGAGCGGCGCCCCGAAATCTGCCTCAAGTTCCTTCAGATGATAGGACAACGCCGGCTGCGGCACATTGAGGCGCCGCGAGGCTTCCGAGATCGAGCCCGCGTCGACGATAGCGTGAAAATAGGTGAGTCGACGGAGGTCCAGCCATGCCATGCCAGACCATACAGGAAGTTGATAGGTCAGAGAAGTATTCTGTATTGGGATGGTTCTGCCCAGGCTGGTAGCGTTGTGGTCGGGAGTCGGTTGCCTGATACGCGGCACCGCAGAGGTTTGTTTCGCAGTCGAAATGCGCTGAATCTGGGTGGCACTTTGCCAACCCACTGGCGCCTCTATGGGAGAGAGAAAAATGCAAAGACGACAGTTCGGAATGCTTATGTGTGGAGTCGCGATATGCGCAAGCCTGTCCGGCGCCGCAGTCGCGGAAGATGACGACCACGCGATCACCATCGTTACGCCTTTGGCCTTTGACAATATCGACAGCTGCAACTCTTCTTCGGAGGTCGGCTTGGTCGTCCGCGAAAACGTGGTCGAGGCGTTGACCCACCTTAACGACCAGACCGGGGCGCCCGAACCGCGTCTGGCGCTGTCGTGGGAGCAGACCGAACCCACTGTCTGGCGCGTCAAGCTGCGCGCCGGGGTCAGCTTTTCCGATGGCACGCCGTTCGACGCAGCTGCGGTCGAGCGTTCCATCGAACGGATGTTCAATCCGCAACTCGATTGCCTGAACCGCGGCAAGCTGTTCGCCAATATCGTGCTGACGCCCACGGTGATCGACGCCGAGACGATCGATATCGCCACAGAAATGCCCCAGCCTTTGATGCCGGTCTTCATGAGTTTTCTGACGATCAGGTCGCCAAAGACCGATTTCGACGCCATGTCGAGCGCACCGATCGGAACCGGACCTTACATCGTTCCGCAGCGCAATGCCGGGGATCCGATCGTGCTGGAACGCCAGGACGCCTATTGGGGCGAGACGCCGGCAGTCACCAAAGCTACCTATGTGCGCCGTGACGAAAGTGCGCTGCGCGCCGCAATGGTCGAGGTTGGTGAAGCGGATATCGGCCTGGGTATCGCAATCCAGGATGCTATCAATCCCGATACCGATTTCGGGTACCTCAACGGCGAAACCACGCGGTTGCGGTTCAGCTTCTCGGGCCCTCTGGCCGATATCCGCGTGCGCAAGGCGTTCAACCTTGCCATTGATCGCGAGGCGCTGCGCGACGGGCTGTTCAATCAGGACTTCATGATCGCCACGCAGATGTTCCTACCGCGGATCAATGGCTACAACCCCGACATGAAGCCGTGGACCTACGACCCGGCACTAGCGAAGGCCCTTCTGGATCAAGCCCGCGCCGACGGCGTCGATGTGGACGCCGAAATCGCGGTCATCTCCCGCATCAACTTCTATGCCAATGGGCAAGAAGCCATGGAGGCGATGATCGCCATGTGGCAGGATGTCGGGCTGAACGTGACGCTTCAGACGATGGAGCGGGCACAGTGGCTGAAACTGGTCAACAAGCCCTTCGCCGAGGACCGGCCGCCGATGGTCATTCAAGAGCAGCATGACAACAACTCGGGCGATGCGACATTTACCATGCACTTCCGCTATCACTCGACCGGGCAGCAGTCTGAATTCAACGATCCCGAACTCGACAAGCTGATCGACGCCGCCGATGCAGCGTCGGGTGACGAGCGGGTAAAGCTGTTCCAGCAGGCGAATGCCTACTCGGCAGAGTTCGTGGTGCCCGATGTGATGATGTTCCACATGGTCAGCTATATTCGGATCGCACCGCGGCTGGACTACACGCCGGATGGTGTGACCAACACCATGATGGAACTGTCAAAGATCAAGTTCCGTCAGTGACCTGATCCGGCCGGGTGGCAACGCCCGGCCGCATTTCGCAAGATGCGGCGTTGAATAAGCGCCTCACTCCAGAAAGGGATCGCCATGCGCGCTTACTTCCGTCAACGCACATTGCAAAGTGCGATTTCCTTGTTCGGACTTGTGGTGCTTGTCTTCTTTTTCTTGCCCGCCTGACCGGCAACCCCACCGACCTTCTTCTGCCGGTCGATACGCCTCAGTCTGTGCGCGATGAATTCTCTGCCCGCCACGGATTTGATCGGCCGGTGATCGTGCAGTTCGGTGGGTATCTGCTGGATCTCGTGCGCTTTGACTTTGGCGAGTCGCTTCGGGACGGCCGCCCCGCGCTGAACATGGTCCTTGCGGCCTTTCCGACGACCTTGCTGCTGTCATTCTGGGCGATGCTCATTTCCTTGACGATCGCCATCGTGACGGGCTCTGTCGCGGCCTGGAGGCCCGGCGGAATGTTCGACCGTGTCGCGAGTCTGATCTCGTTGGCCAGTGCCTCAATTCCCAATTTCTGGGTGGCCATCGTGGGGTTCTGGTCTTTTCGGTCTGGCTTCGCGTTCTGCCTACGTCGGGCACCGGGACGCCGTGGCACTGGATCCTGCCGGTGACAGTGCTGTTCATTCGCCCCTGCGGTGTGCTGACACAGGTGGTGCGCAGTTCGATGATAGCCGCTCTGGCCTCGCCCTATGTCAAGACCGCCAAGGCCCGAGGCGTGCGGCCGCGGGTCATGATCTTCGGCCACGCTTTGCGCAATGCGATGCTGCCCGTGGTTACCATTGCGGGCGATCAGGCGGCTGGAATGATCAACGGCGCCGTGATTGCAGAAACCGTCTTCGGGTTTCCAGGCATCGGCAAGCTGATGATCGACTCCATCATGTTCCGCGATTTCGCGGTGATCCAGGCCGCGGTCATGATCACGGCGCTGGCGATCTTCGTTCTGAATATCCTGATCGACCTGATCTATGCGCTGCTTGATCCCCGTGTGAGGCATGGCTGAGATGAACCAGATTGCAACCCATCTGGCGCTGAAATCGAGCAAGCTGCGCGAAGGCTTCCTGATGCTTTGGCGCGACAAGTTCGCGTTTCTGAGCGCGCTGCTTTTGCTTGGGGTCGTCGCCATGGCGATCCTGGGCCCCTCTATTCTGCCTGACGAGGCCCTGAAGATGAACCTGCGCGGCCGCAACCTGCCGCCATTCGAATGGGAAAATGGCTGGCTTTACATTCTCGGGGCCGACAATCTGGGTCGCAGTCTGCTTGCGCGTCTGATCATCGGTAGCCGCTATACGATGATGATAGCGGGCACTGCGGTGATGGCCTCGCTGATCCTGGGAACGGTGCTGGGCCTGATTGCCGGCTATCGCGAAGGCTGGGTCGGAACGATCATTCTGCGCGGCGCCGATATCCTGATGTCGTTTCCTTCTCTGCTTCTGGCGCTGATCGTATCTTTTCGTGCTTTCGCCACAGGTGTCGAACGTGATCCTGGTCCTGGCTCTCAGCCGGGTTCCGGTCTACTTGCGCACCTGCCGGGCAGAGGTGCTGGAGATCCGCGAACGGCAGTTCGTGAGAGGCCTGGAAAGAAGGCTCTCATGCGCGGATCGTCTTCTTCTACATACTGCCGAATCGTGCCGACCTTGATGACCCTGGCCACGCTGGAATTCGCGGCGGTCATGCTGGCTGAAAGCTCCTCTTGTCGTGTTCTCGGGGTTCAGGCGCCAGCCGTGACCTGGGGGCTGATGGTGGCCGATGGCCGCGGCTATCTGGCGACGGCCTGGTGGCTGTCCTTCTGGCCCGGGGTGGCAATCTCGCTGACCGCGATTTCGGCAAACCTGCTGGCCAACTGGATCCGGACAGCGACGGATCCGGCACAACGCTGGCGCCTGGAAGCGAGGAACGCAAAATGAGCGATCATCTTCTGGAAGTCGAAAACCTGTCGATCCGCTTCCATTCGCGCGGCAAGATTGTTGATGCGGTGAAGGGTGTTTCCTGGCATCTGGACCGGGGCGAGACTCTTGCCATTCTGGGCGAAAGCGGCTCTGGCAAGTCGGTGTCTGCGTCCGCTGTGATGGGGCTGATAGATACCCCACCGGGGGAAATCGTGTCGGGAAGCATCCGCTTTGACGGGCGCGAGATCCTCAACCTGCCTTCGCGCGCGCAGCGGGAATTGAACGGCAGTCGCATTGCAATGATCTTTCAGGACACCCTCGCCGCCCTGAATCCCGTCTACACGGTCGGGCATCAGATCAGCGAAAGCATGACGGCGCATGGCGTCCAACCCGACCAGGCACGGACCAAGGCACTGGACCTGCTGACGCGGGTTGGCATCCCCGAACCGGAACGCCGGTATCACGACTATCCGCATCAGTTCTCGGGTGGGCAGCGTCAACGCATCATGATCGCCGCCGCCATCGCGATGGAGCCGGATGTGCTGATCGCCGATGAGCCGACCTCAGCGCTGGATGTCACCGTGCAGGCCGAGATCCTGAAACTGCTGAAATCGCTTCAGGCGGAAACCGGGATGGGCATCCTGATGATCACGCATGACCTTGGCGTTGTGGCCGCGGTGGCGGATCGCGTCGTTGTCATGCAGCAGGGCGCGGTCGTGGAGCAGGGACCGTTGGCGCAGGTGCTGGGTGCACCGAACCATCCCTACACCCGCCATCTCCTGGACGCCGTTCCCGGCCGACATGGCTACGCCGCCGCCCGCGCCGCCGCGACAGAGGTTCTGATCGAGGTCAAGGGCTTGTCAAAGTATTACGGTGTCACTGCGGGCTTGATGAAAACCCCGACCGGCCGCGAGGTCCGGGCACTGGATGATGTCAGCCTGACCCTCAACAAGGGCGAAGTGCTGGGCATCGTCGGAGAAAGTGGCTCGGGAAAATCCACGCTGGTCAATACCCTGCTTGGCTTGGTCGAGCCGACCCACGGTACGGTGCTGTATCGCGGGCAGCCGATGTTGGGCATCGACGCAAAGGCCGCCCGATCCATCACCCGACAGGTGCAGGTGGTGTTTCAGGACCCGACTGCGTCGCTTAATCCCAGAATGTCGGTTGGTCGTATCATCTCGGAACCTTGGGCGGTTCACAGAGACGTGCTTCCCAAAAGCGAATGGGCGGCACGCGTAGCGGAGCTATTGTTACAGGTGGGCCTTCTGCCCGAACATGCCGACCGCTATCCGCATCAGTTTTCAGGCGGTCAGCGGCAACGGATCGCGATTGCCCGTGCGCTGGCGCTGAAACCTGAAGTCATCATCTGTGACGAAGCCGTTTCGGCGCTGGACGTCTCGATCCAGGCGCAGGTGATCCAGCTTTTGAAGGATCTGCGCCGGGACCATGGGCTTTCCTATCTGTTCATTGCCCACGACCTGCCGGTCGTGCGCGATTTGGCCGACCGGACCGTCGTTATGCAAGCTGGTCGCGTCGTTGAATCGGGCCCGACCGCCCAGATATTCGAGGCGCCTCAACATCCTTACACCCAGAAACTTCTCGCATCGCGTCCGGAAGAAGAGCGGATGCGCGGCCACGTTGTGGAACCCGCAGAATGAGTCCGATATATCCAGCCCAGGAAGCCGCTGACCTGTTGATGCGGTCGCGGATTGACGGGCATCCGCTGGCAGCGCTGCCCGACCATCTGGCACCTGATACCCTTGCACAGGCCTATGCCGTGCAGGATGCAACCTTGGAACGCCTCGGGCCCTCGGGTGGTTGGAAGGTTGCAGCTAAACCCGAAAGCGAACCCCGATGCGCGGTCATACCCGCCTGCAACTTCTATCAATCAGGGGCACTCATTCCGGTGCCAGATGCCGGTTTTGACGTCGAAGTCGAAGTTGCATTTGTCTTTGCCCGCGACCTTGTGGGCCGGGATACTCCTATGCGGCGGATGAGGTCGCAGAAGCGATCGGATCCCATACATCTTGCCATCGAACTGATTTCTTCGCGCTTCGTCGATCGCAAGAAGCTGTCACCTTTTTCACCCATTGCAGACTTGCAAAGCAATGCGGGCGTGATCCTTGGCCCGGAAATGGCCGATTGGCGCGACCTTCCGCTTGAAGCGCTGCAACTGACGCTTGATCTTGACCGTGAACGGATCGGCCTTCCGGTGAAAAACGCCTCATTTGCGGCCACCCTTCCGGTGCTGGTCTGGCTGGCCAACCACGCGGTTGCCCGCGGACACGGACTGAAGCGCGGTGATGCGGTGATTACCGGTGCCCGGATTGGTCCGGTGTCGCTGGGTGCCCGGTCCAGAATGGTCGCAAGCTGCGACGGCTTTGGCGATCTGCTGGCAGAGTTTCAACACTGAAAAGACTTCGAAGGAGAATGAAGATGTATGGATTCCAGATTCACAAACGGGAAGCCTTGGCTTCCGCAGACCTGGTTGACCGGTTCCGCCCCATTCCCGTGTCCAACGTCAGCGATGCAATGTCGCGGATGACTGCCGGAGGCGCACGGTTGCGGCCAATGCATGACGGCACCCCCCTTGCCGGCGTTGCTATCACCGTCAAGACCCGCCCAGGCGACAATCTGATGATCCATCAGGCGATCGACATCGCCGGCCCGGGCGACGTGATTGTCGTGGATGGCGGCGGCGATGTGACCAACTCCCTTATCGGCGAAATGATGATGAATCTGGCTTTGAACCGTGGGGTCGCAGGTTTCGTTCTGGACGGCGCGATCCGTGATCTGGCCGTGATCCGCGCCGGAAGCATGCCGATCTATGCGGCGGGTGTTACGCATCGCGGCCCCTACAAGGACGGACCCGGAGAGATCAACTGCGCCATTGCTGTCGACGGTATGGTGGTCAGGCCAGGCGATATCATTCTGGGTGACGATGACGGTGTTCTTTGCGTTCCTTTGGCAAATGCAGAAGAGATTCTTCAGGCATCCATCGAAAAAGTTGAAAAGGAAGAGCTGGGCCGGATCGCAATTGCAGAAAAGCGCATGAATCGTGACTGGGTAGCGGCGACTTTGCGCAAGAACGGGTGCATTTTCCCTTCTGTATCGTAATACTGTTCGTCGGAAAGGGCATACATCGCCCCTGCGTCCAGCATTTTAATCAGAGGAACGAAATCCAATGTCCGTGCACACACTATCGGCGGAAACCAAAGCGCTTCTGGAAACGGTTTCCGTCGCAACCCTGGCCACGGCGCTTTACAAGCGAGGCTTGCGAAACCAGGTAATTCAGGATGTCCGTCCGGTGGTGCCGAAAGGGCGCAACATGGTGGGCCCCGCCTTTACCCTGCGCTATATGCCGGCCCGCGAAGACCGCAATCAGCTGGTCGAGTTCAGAAATCCCAAACATCCCCAGCGTCAGGCCGTCGAGGCGTGCCCTCCGGGTCATGTGATGGTGATGGACAGCCGGAAAAGTGCGACCGCGGCCTCGGCCGGCGATATCCTGATTACACGGCTGATGATGCGGGGTGCTGCCGGGGTGGTGACCGACGGCGGATATCGCGACGCGATGAACATCGGTCAGCTTGAGATGCCAGCCTATCACAATCGACCGTCCAGCCCGACCAACCTGACCACGAATGAAGCGATCGACATCAACGTGCCGATCGGCTGCGGCGACGCTCCGGTTTTTCCGGGTGATATTCTGGTGGGTGACGACGACAGCGTCATCGTCATCCCTGCGCATATGGCGGACGAGGTCGCGAGGGAAGCTGTGGAAATGACGGTCTTTGAAGACTTTGTCCTGAGCAAGGTCAGAACCGGGGCCTCGATCATTGGGCTCTATCCGGCGACCATCGAAGCCAATCTTGAAGAATTTGCCAAATGGCGTGCGGCGAGCGGACGGTAGCGCTCACTAGAAATCCACTCGGACTGAAAGACACATGCTTTTATGAAATTCCAACCTCACGGGAAACACCTGATCGCCGGGAAATGGATGGCAGGAACTGCCACCTTTGCGTCCGAGCCGGCCCATGGACCAAGCCACCAATACGCCGTCGGAACGCCGGACCTTGTCGACGCCGCCTGCAACGCGGCCGAGGCAGCGTTCTGGTCCTATGGGTATTCATCCCGCCAAGATCGCGCGGCCTTTCTGAACGCGATCGCTGATGAAATCGAGTTGCGCGGACCGGCAATTACCGAGATCCGAACCCAGGAAACCGGGCTGCCAGTCGCGCGGCTGGAGGGCGAGCTTGGGCGTACCATTGGCCAATTGCGCTTGTTTGCCAGCCACATTCTGCAAGGTGACTATCTGGATCAGCGCAATGATCCGGCATTGCCCGACCGCAAGCCTGCCCCGCGTCCCGATCTCAAACTTGTTCAACGCCCGATCGGCCCGGTGGCAGTCTTTGGCGCGTCGAACTTCCCGCTGGCCTTTTCCACGGCCGGCGGGGACACGGCTGCAGCCCTTGCTGCTGGCTGCCCGGTTGTCGTGAAAGGCCACAGCGCGCATCCCGGCACGGGCGAAATCATCGCCGAAGCAATCCACGCCGCAATTTCGCGTTGCGGCGTCCACCCCGGTGTCTTCTCGCTGATTCAGGGTGGCAAGCGTGATGTCGGGACATCGCTGGTCCAACACCCGCTGATCAATGCGGTGGGCTTTACCGGATCGCTGGCCGGAGGCCGGGCGCTTTTCGACCTTTGCGCGCAGCGGCCCAATCCTATTCCATTCTTTGGAGAGCTGGGGTCGGTAAACCCGATGTTCCTTTTGCCCGCCGCGGTTGCCAATCGGGGCGGCGAGATTGCTACAGGATGGGCCGCCTCGATGACGATGGGCGCCGGGCAGTTCTGCACCAATCCGGGGATTGCCGTTCTGATTGACAGGCCGGACGCCGACGTATTTTCCGATGCCGCGACGCAGGCACTGAAAGCCACCGGCGCGCAAACCATGCTGACCGATGGCATTGCCGACGCCTATCGCCACGGGCGGGATCGTGTCGCCGGAGCAAGAGGCGTCTCCGAGTTGCTGACGACAACCTGCAACATGCGAAATGCAACGCCTTACCTCTATGCGACCACCGGGCAGGCCTGGCTTGCCAACGAAGCGCTTGGAGAAGAGGTGTTCGGCCCACTGGGCTTAATAGTCCGCGTCAAGGATCAGGCCGAGATGGTGGAGGTTGCAACCACGCTCAAAGGGCAACTGACCTGCACCTTGCATATAGATCCCGACGATACCGGTATGGCGAAAAAGCTGATGCCGGTGCTGGAACGCAAAGCTGGCCGGATTCTTGCGAATGGCTTCCCCACGGGCGTGGAGGTTTGCGATTCAATGGTACATGGCGGTCCATACCCTGCGTCAACGAACTTGGAGCGACCTCTGTGGGCACACTTGCGATCCGCCGGTTCCTGCGCCCGGTTTGCTACCAGGGTATTCCCGACGGCCTGATCCGCGACTAGGGCATGACGATGGCTCCGAAACGCCATTCCGGCCGGCTGAGGCCGTTGCCTGGGCAGGCGCAGCGTCAAATCTGCTCGTTCGTTGCTTTCAGCGGCATGTCGTAATGCGGAAAGGCGCTGTGGCGTTCGATCATCCGGTGGACCCGTGGCGGCGCAGCGCCGCGATGCAGCTTCAGGATGCGCGCGGAAACCTCGGCATCGGCTTTGGTTCGACGCATGTTGTGGCGCAGGTAATCGTCCCATGTCGAGACGTGGTAACTTTCGGTCCAGAAGTCTTCGCGCAGTTGTTGCCCCACCGGCGATCCCGCAGCAAGACCCACTGTCGCGCCCGTCGCGGCGGCGGATGCCGGGGCAGTTTACGGCGAGTCCGCCATAGCCGCCGATGTGGCGCAGTTTTGCGGAATGCCGGGAATGTCGGCAGGGTAGATCACATAGTCGATCATCACCATGATCGGCCCGCTGCATCTGGCGGAGCAGGTCCAGGTGGGGTGGGTCAACATCGTTTGTCCTTTCAATGGAAGTAACCGGGGCCGCGGATATTGCCATGCTGGATCGCGGGCCCGTCCGCGGCCGGTTCGGGCCGTTTGCGATGGAGGTTGTTCTTCAGGATCGAATTGACCGAGGAATAGGACCGCGCCCCGATCGCGAGCGCCCGCTCGCAGGCTGCTTCCAGCGCCTCGGGGCCGTGCGGTTTGGCGGGCGCATGATGCCGAGGCAGGAGCGGAACCCCTGCTCGGGGTGGCTGCGGTCGCGCAGGATTACCTCAACCAGCGTCGCGGTATTGGGCCCGATCTTCGCAGCCCAGTTCTTCAGCCGCTCGGGCGACCATTCGGAGTGGCGCCGATGGCTGGCCGGCATGTGATCGGCGATGGTGGTGTGCTTGCGATTGGACGAGGTCCTGGCGTGGGCGGCGACACGTTTGCCGTGGTGGAAAATCTCGACCGTCCGCGCCGTGAGTCGGACCCAGACCTTCTCCGCAGCAGGCTGTGCGGGGCCGAGTAGTAATGCTTGTCCACCTCGACGTGGTAATCGAGGCCGACAGTGCACTGCTTCCATTCAGAGAAAACGTAGGGCTCCGCGGGCGAGGACCGCAGGGCGGATCGCTCGACCTGATTGAACAGGTCCCGGCGGCTGGCGCCGAGATGCCGGGTCACCCGGTCGTTCAGCCGGTCAAGGAGGACGCGGATGGCGGCGTTCAATTCCGCCAACGAGAAGAACCGCTGGTTGCGCAGGCGCGCCGCGATCCAGCGCTCTGCGATCTGGACGGCGACTTCCACCTTCGCCTTGTCGCGGGGCTTGCGCGGTCGGGCCGGCACGACTGCCGTGCCGTAATGCGCGGCCATGTCGGCGTAGGTCCGGTTCACTGCCGGTTCATAAAAGCAGGCCTTGGCCACGCCGGACTTCAGGTTGTCGCATACCACCTGCGCCGGGACGCCGCCGAAGTAGCTGAACGCCCGGCAATGCGCGCCGATCCAGTCTGACAGGCTCTGGCTCCAGCTTGCCTCGGCATAGGTCAGGTTCGAGGCCCCAGCGTGGCCACGAACAACTGCGCCTGACGAACCTCGCCAGTTGCCGCGTCAATGACGGCCAGCATGGTGCCGGCGTAATCAACGAAGACCCGTTCACCGGCAACATGGTGCTGGCGCATCACTGGCGTCAGGCGCCCTGTCCAGCGGCGGTGGAGATCGCAGAACCGGCTGTATCCATAGCCTTCCGGATGAACGGCGCGGTATTCCTCCCACAGCAGGGACAGCGTCACGCCCGGGCGCTTGAGCTCGCGGTGGATCGCCGGCCAATCCGGTTGCGCCTCGACAAGCCGGATGGCGCCACCGATCGGATGAAACAGCAGCGCTTCCAACGCGGCGTCCGTCATCTCCGCTGCAAGCGGCCACGTGAGCGCGGCCCGTTCAATCCGCTTCAGATACTCACTGGCGGTGCTCTGCCCGACACCAAGGCTCGTCGCGATCTTCCGGGTCGACAATCCGCTGGCGTGAAGCCGCAGCGCTTCTCTGATCTTCCGCATCGTCAGTCTCTTCATGGGGCCGCCTGCTCTGTTTGAAAGAGCAAGCGTAGCCCGCCGCAGGACTGCCCAGCAGCGTCAGAACCTCACCCCGAAAGGGTGACCGGATACCCCGGAATCGGTGACCGGATCAGATTGGAATCCCCGACCGGATCAAATCGGAATCCCCGACCGGATCACCCCGGAATGCGCAACGTGCTGCGCCAACTGTTCGCAATGACGGTGGCGCGGTGCATCTCCGTGGGCTTGGTCAGCGGCCAGCACTTTGCGGCGGACGCCCGTCTGATCGAGGCTGACGCCAACAAGCAGAACCCGACGGCGAAGGCAGACCGGAAGACCCGATTGCGCGGCCCGAACGGAGCGAATGACGAATTTCCACTCGCTGGCACCGCCCGGAATCTCCGCAAACTGGCCGGATCCTTCCGGCACCGCAGAAAACCAGGAAAGCCTGAAAGGAATGGCACTTCAGCTGCAACGGGGTGTTTTTCAACAGAATCGGTCAATTGCAGCCGGATTGCCGCCTCTTGCACCAACGGCAGGGTAAGGGCCCGCTATTGCACAACCGCGTCGCGGGACATGTCCAGATGCAGCTCGGTGCCGGTGTAGGGGTTGGCGGCGATCACCTTGTCATTCAGCTCGATCCCCAGACCCGGCGTCTTGGGCGGAATGACATAGCCATCCTGCCAAGCGAAATCGGCCGAGACAAACGACATGTAAGGCCCGCTGAAGGTGCCGATGCTTTCCAGAATAAGGAAATTCGGCGTGCAGGTGGAGATCTGGATATTGGCCGCCGCCGTCACCGGGCCGCAGTAAAGATGCGGGGCGATCTGGGCCTGACGGGTTTCGGCCATCGCGGCGATCTTCTTGGCCTCCAGCAGGCCACCGACGCGGCCAAGGTCCATTTGCAGGATCGAGGCGGCACCCGCCTCAAGCACGCGGGCGAATTCGTGCTTGGTGCAAAGCCGCTCGCCGGTCGAGATTGGGATCGAGGTGAAGCGGGCGACCTCGGCCATATCGGCAGGATTTTCCGGCGGCACCGGCTCTTCGAACCACAGCGGGTCATATTTCTCCAGCCGCCGCGCCAGACGTTTCGCGCCCGAGACGGTGAACTGCCCATGGGTGCCAAACAGGATGTCTGCACGGGTGCCCACCGCGGCGCGAATGGTTTTGCAGAACGCCTCGCTGCGCTCCAGATCCTCAAGGCGGGGCTGGTGGCCGTCATGGATCGTATAGGCGCCGGCGGGATCGAACTTGATCGCGGTAAAGCCCTTGTCGACCATTTCCACCGCGATCCCTGCGGCGATATCGGGGTCGTTATAGACATTCGGGATTGACGGGTCGGGGTAGACGTCGCCCTCCTTCGGGTACAGGTAGGTATAGCTGCGCAACCGGTCATGCACCTTGCCGCCCATCAGCTCGTAAACCGGCTTGTCCGCCGCCTTGCCGATGATGTCCCAACAGGCGATTTCCAGGGCGCTGAGCACGCCCATGACGGTGACATCGGGGCGCATCGTGTAGCCGGCGCCATAGGTGCGGCGCCAGAGTTTCTCGATGTGGTGCGGATCCGCACCTTCGAACTGTCGGGTGAAGACATCGACGGCCATCGCGGCACAAAGATCGGGGCCAAAGGTGGCATTGTAGATCTCGCCAACCCCGGTGATCCCACAGGCGGTGGTCAGCCGCACGAAGATGAAATAGCGCCCACCGTGGCGGGGCGGCGGATTGCCGACAACAAAGGTCTCGATCTTGTCCAGCTTCATGGCGGCCTCATTGGTCAGGGGGCGGGGGTTCGGCCCGCGTCTTCAAGGATCAGATCAGCGGCGCGCATCGCCAGCATGATCGTCGGTGCATTGGTGTTGCCCGAGGTGATGTTCGGAAAGGCCGAGGCGTCAACCACCCGCAGCCGCCTGACGCCATGCACCCGCAACCGTGCATCCAAGACGGAATCCGAAGCGTCATTGCCCATCCGGCAGGTGCAGGTCGGATGGAAATTGGTCGCCGCACGGGCGCGGTAATCGTCGAGCAGGGCGGCGTCGTCCATCCGGGCAAAGCCGGGCGTCCTGGGCGATTTGGTCAGCCGCGCGATTGTCGGGGCGGCGGCGAGGCGCTGCACCAGCCTGCCTGCGGCGATGGCGTCAAGCCTGTCCTGTTCGGTCGAAAGCGAATTGGGCTGGATCAGCGGCGCTTGCGCCGGATCGGCCGAGGCGATCTCGATACTGCCGCGACTGGTCGGGCGGCAGGGCTGCGCGCAAAGCACAAAGCCGGGCGCCGGCCCCATCTCGGGCTTGCCATCGGGCCGGGTCGAATAGAGGCCGGGGTTGCAGTAAACCTGCATATCCGGCACCGGCTGGCCAGTCTCAGAACGCACAAAACCGCCCACCTGATTGACCGGAACACTCAACGGGCCGCGACGGGTCAGCAGATACTGCATCCCTGCGAGGGCTTGCCCGACCTTGCGACCCAGGATGCTGTTGAGTGTCGGTTCGGTTGCCAAGAACTGATGCGAGATCGCAAGGTGATCTTGCAGGCCGGCCCCGACCTGGCCCAGATCGCTGACAACCGCAATGCCGTGCGATTTCAGCAGCTTTGCAGGTCCAAGCCCCGAGAGCTGCAGCAATTGCGGCGAGTTTATCGCCCCCGCAGACGATCATCTCGGCGCGCGCCTTTGCAGTGATCTGCTGATCGCCAAGCCGATAGCAAATGCCGGTTGCCTGACCGTTGGTGATTTCCAACCGCTCCACCAGCGCGTTTTTCACCAGCTCTACGTTGCCGCGCCTCAGCGCCGGGCGCAGGAACGCATCCGCCGCCGACCAGCGCCGCCCGCCCTTCACGGTGCTTCGGAAATAGGACAGACCCTCGATCGAGTCGGCATTCATATCGGCGCGGACGGGCCAGCCAAGCTCGGCCGCCGCTGCAAGGAAATGCGCCGAAAACGGCTGCATTTGCTGCGACAGGTCCGAAACCCGCAACGGCCCGCCGCCATCATTGTCGGCGTGGCTTTCAACGCGGCCATAGGTCTGGCGCACAGAGTCCCAGTTCCAGCCGGTGGCACCTGCGGCCTCCCAATCGTCGAAATCATGCGCCAGGCCGCGGACATAGGCCATCGCATTGATCGAGTTGGATCCGCCGACGACGCGACCACGCGGCCAATAGGCCTTGCGACCCTTGAGCCCGCGATCCGCCTGCGCCTCGTAGCGCCAGTTCACCCTCGGGTCGGAAAAGGTGAACGCATAGCCCAAGGGCACCTTGATCCAGAACCGCGCGTCAGAGCCGCCGGCCTCGATCACCAGCACCTTGGTGTTGGGGTTCCGGCTCAGCCTGTCGGCCAGAACGCAGCCCGCCGACCCTGCGCCTACGATGATATAGTCGAATTCCATCATACCCTTGCCCCGCCGGGAAACCGGCGCCCGTCTTTCGTCGCAGAGAGACAGGTTTGGACGTTCAAGGAAAACAATAGTTTTGGCACCTGAGCCATCATGCTATTTAAAGGTAACATCACAGCACCTGACGGAGGATTCCCGTTGCCCAGGCTTCCGCATGTCACCTGGCTTCGGGCGTTTGAGGCCGCCGCGCGCAGCAGCAGCTTTTCTGCCGCCGCCGGCGAACTGGGTCTTACGGCCGCCGCAGTCAGCCAGCAAATCAAGCTGCTGGAACAGCATCTGGGTGTCAGGCTTTTCAAGCGCCTGCCGCGCGGCGTTGCCCTGACCGATACCGGCCATGCCTATGCGCAACCCATTCGCCGGTCGTTTGCCGACATGCAGAGCGCTACCGAGGGGTTGTTTGGCGCCACCAGGAAACAGACCGTGCGAATCCACGCCTCGATCAGCTATGCGGCGCTGGTTCTGGCGCCGCAGATTTCCGCCTTTCGCGCGGCACATCCGGAGATCGACGTCCGGCTGACCACCGCTGTCTGGACCGACCCGATTGATGATGACGTGACGGATCTGGAAATCCGCTTTGGTCACGGGGACTGGAGCGACCTGCAGGTCCATCATCTTGGGCACCGCTTTGCCCATGTCGTGTGCCACCCCGATTTCGCGGCCTCTTTTGGCAAGGCCTTGTCCTTCGGCACGCTGGCGGCGCATGCGGTGCAGATCATCGGCTCTGAATCCGACTGGGCGCAGATGTCCGGGCATTTCGGCCTTGAACACCCGGCGGTTTTTGGCGGGACCAAGGCGGATTCTTCGTTGATCGCGCTGCAGATCGTTGCCGGCGGAACCGGCGCTGCCCTTGTTGCCGAGTGCTTTACCGGGAGATACATCGAGCAGGGAGTGCTGACCTCCCCGCTTGACTACCGGTTTCCGCTGCCGCGCAGCTTCTTTCTCGTGGTCAATGAGACCGCGCAGAAGCGCAGCGAAGTGGGACAAGTCCGCGACTGGCTCCTTGCGCAGCATCGCGAAGAAACTTTCGGCGCAGCCTAAACCCTGCGGCGCGCGGCAAGGCGCGTCTTCATGCGCGCCTTGGCGGCTTCGGTGCCGTCATGGAAGGTGCCAAACCACTTGTCCCACGGCACTACGAGCGTGCCGCAGTTCACCTCGAAGTAGCGGTGATGGATCTGGTGGTGGAAAGTTCCAAGATCAATCCTCTTGCGGCCGGCCAGCCGGAGACCCTCAAACCCGGTGTGGGTGGTGACGGCATAAAGCCCGTAGAACATCAGGTGACAGATCAGGTGGACCGGGCTGGACGGAACGACAAAGTGGATCAACGCCGTGCCGAAATACAAGAGATGCTCGACCGGGTGCATCGACAGGCCCGACCACGGCCCACATCGACGTTGCGGTGATGCAGCGCGTGGACGAGGTAAAGCGCCTTTGCGTGAAGCAGCCGGTGAATCCAGTAGAAATAGAAGCTTTGCCACATCGGCAGCAACAGAAAGAAGCCGACGAACCATACCGGATGAGCGGTCCATGTGGTCACCGGCGCGTAGCCGTTTGCCATCGCCCACCAGATCAGCGCCTCGAATGCCGACCAGATCGTCACGCCTGAACGAGACGCTGGAGGCCATGGCGCGGGCGCTGTTCCGCGACTGGTTCGTAGATTTCGGCCCCACCGGCGCCAGGATGGCAGGCGAGGCCCCCTACCTCTCCCCCGACCTCTGGTCCCTCTTCCCCGACCGTCTGGATGATGCGGGCAAGCCGGAGGGGTGGGAGGTTTCGACCATCGGCGACGAGGTGCGCGTGGTCGGCGGCTCCACCCCAAGCACCAAAGACCCCGAGTTATGGGATTTCGCTTTCAACTGGGCGACGCCCAAAGACCTGTCGAACCTGTCAGCGCCTGTCTTGCTGGAAACCGGCCGCAGGATCACTAAGGCCGGGCTGGCCAAAATCAATTCGGGCTTGCTGCCGGTTGGATCGGTCCTGCTGTCATCCCGCGCCCCGATTGGCTACCTCGCCATCGCCGAGTTGCCGGTGGCGATCAACCAAGGCCTCATCGGCATGATCTGCGACAAGCGCATCTCCAATGTGTTCGCTTGGCTTTGGACGTTGGAAAACATGGAGGCCATCCTGTCAAAGGCCAGCGGCTCGACCTTTCAGGAAATCAGCAAGGGCAACTTCCGCCCCCTACCTGTCGTGATCCCGAATGCTGCCATCTTGGTAGCGTTCGATGCGCTGACAAAACCCGTCTTTCAGCGGATCGCTCAAAACGAAAAAGAATCCCGCACCCTCGCCCAAACCCGCGACCTTCTCCTCCCCCGCCTGATGTCGGGCGAATAGCGGGTGGCCGAGGTGGCCTATCTCGCGGAAAGGGTGCTTTGATGGCCACTCACCGAAGCCGAAGTTGAAACCGTCCTGCTCGGTCACCTTGCCGCACTGGGCTATGCCTGCATCAATGATGCCGGGTCCGGCCGTCTGCGCGCGGCGATGGCCCGGCTGAACCCGCAGGTCCCGCAAGACGCCCGCGAGGATGCCCTGCGCAAGCTGTTGGCGGTCGAGCGCCCCTCGCTGATCGAAGAAAGCCGCCGGTTGCACCGGGCGATGGTCGAAGGCGTGCGGGTGGAACACCGTGCCGAGGATGGCTCGATCCGCGGCGGCGCCGCGCGCCTGATCGACCCGGAGGACCGGCAGAACGACTGGCTGGCCATCGCGCAGTTCACGGTGATCGAGAACGGCCACAACCGCCGCCCGGATGTGGTGGTGTTCCTGAACGGTCTGCCGGTCGGCGTGATCGAGGTGAGGAAGCCCGGTGCGGAAACCGCCACACTGGGCGCCGCGTTCGATCAGCTGCAGACCAATACTCAAAATCGGATCAGGAACAGGCCGGGATTGACGAGGCCGAGGCCGTTGCTGCCCTTCTGGAACGGCTGGATATCGTCCGCACGATTTTCCACGGCTTTGACTGTTCGACAGGGCTGATTGGCTCGCCCCACCAGCGGCTCGTCGCACTGGCTGGAGCTCTCGACTGGATCCTTGCAAGGCAGGACGAGGCCGCTCAGCGCGAGACTGACAAGGAAGCAAAGAAGTCTGCGCACCGTCGGTATCGGGACGCTGTGCTGGCGCTGTCGAAGGCCTTTGCGCTGTGTTCGGCCAGCGATACCGCCCGAGATGTTCGCGACGAGGTCGGCTTCTTCCAGACTGTGCGCGCGGCGATGGTCAAGGCCGCTGATACCTCTGGCCGCACTGCTGCCGACCGCGATCTGGCAATCCGCCAAGTCGTAAACGGCGCAGTAGCCTCGACCGAAATCGTCGATATCCTGTCGTCGGCGGGTCTTTCGTCACCAGACATTTCCATTCTGTCGGACGAGTTCCTGGCCGAGGTCGGGCAGATGGAAAAGAAGAACCTCGCCCTTGAAGCCCTGAAAAAGCTTCTGAATGACGAAATCAGATCGCGCAGCCGGTCGAATGTGATCGAGACAAGGAAGTTTTCCGAACGGCTGGAAGAAGCGATTTCGCGCTATCACACCAATGCCATCAGCACGGTCGAGGTCCTACAAGAGCTGATAGCACTGGCTAAAGAAGTCCGGGAGGCAAGAAACCGGGGCGAAGAGACAGGGCTGACGCCCGAGGAGATCGCCTTCTATGACGCGCTTGCGGACAACCAGAGCGCCGTAGAAGTCTTGGGCGACGAAAACCTCAAGATCATCGCCCACGAGTTGCTGAAAAGCCTGAAGGCCAACGTCACAGTCGATTGGTCTCACCGCGAAAGCGCGCGGGCACGGCTTCGCGTCCTGGTGAAGCGCATCTTGCGGGAGTTCGGCTACCCACCGGACCTGGAGGACGCCGCGGTTCGTGGTGTTCTGGCGCAGGCCGAAGCAATGCTCGTTGAAATGAATGATGGCCGACAAGGGCGGAAGGCGGACCTTCACTGCGCCAAGTAGCGACGTCTGCAGGGCGGATTGGAGTTGCCATTGGCAGGCCTCGCCCGAGCGGCACCCATGAGGCCTTTGGAACAGACGTGCCAATCCCCTTGACCCAAAGCCGGTCATTCCGAACTGAGGCGTAAAGAAAATCACCCTAACAGGCAAAAAGAAGCGTTTCTTGTGCGGTCAGTTGCCGCGAAATACCCTGCGGATGCGACCTTCGGGAACGGGAGATGGCGATGTCAGACCGCAAGGAATGGAACCATGTCCCCGAGAACCTGCCGCTTGAAGTGGCACCGATCTGGCGCTGGCCGTTGGGTCTGCCGGCAATTCTCCGATGGTATGTCGGAAGCTGGTTGGCCGACAACGTCTTCTGGTCGCTGGCCTCATGGCAGGTTCCGGCGAATGCCGGCGAATCGCCGCCCTGATCCGGCTCATCAACCATGGTTCGGAAGTTTCGGCCGAGACCGCTTGGGGTTTTGCGTCGGCGCGCAAAGCGGCATCGCGCCGCATCCAACCGTCATCAGGTTTTCGGGGCATTATGGCGGGTAGCCAGACAAATCCGGAGAATCGCCAGCTAAATCAAGGGGGAATGGCGGACCCGGAGCGATTCGAACGCCCGACCCCTAGATTCGTAGTCTAGTGCTCTATCCAGCTGAGCTACGGGTCCGCAAGCCTTGGCGATGTAGCCTCGCCCGGCGGCCATTGCAAGGGCGAAAACGCGCGACGGATCAGGCCGAGGGATCTTCGTCCTTGGGCAGGTGGATCATGAATTCGGTTCCGTCGGCATCGCTGCGCATCAGCTCCAGCCGCCCGCCATGGCCGCGCACCAGCTCGGCCGAGATGGCCAGGCCCAGACCGGTGCCGCCTTTGCGCGCGCCGCCCTGAAACGCCGCGAACAGATGCTCGCGCGCCTTTGCGGGCAGGCCCGGCCCGGTGTCGCCGACGCGGATCCACCATTCCGTCTCGTCCTCGCCGGCCGACAGCTCGATCGTGCCGGGCTGGCCCGTCGCCTCGATCGCCTGCCTTGCGTTGCGCATCAGGTTGGACAGCACGCGAAACAGCTGTTCGGGATCGGCGCGCAGCACCAGCCCCGGTTCGACGTCGATCAGGCAGGTCACCGCGCCCTCGCCCGCCAGCCCCTCGCCCTCGGCCACCTCGCCGGCCAGCGGCGCCAGGGCAAAGCGTTTCAGGGCCGGCGGCGCCTCTTCTGCCTTGCCGAACGCCAGCGTCGATTCGCAAAGCGAGACTGCCCGGCTGATCGACCCGATCAGCTTGGGCGCCGAGCGCGCCACCGTCGGATCGGCGCTGCCCTCCAGCCGGTCGGCGAACAGCTGCGCCGTGGTCAGGATGTTGCGCAGATCATGGCTGATCTTGGCCACCGCCCCACCCAGCTGCGCCAGCCGCTCCTTCTGCTTCAGCGCCCCGGTCAGCTGCGTCTGCATCGAGGCCAGCGCCTCTTCGGCCACCCGCAGCTCTTCCACCCGCGCCGTCGGCGCGATCACCCGGCGGGCATCTTCAGGGCGCCTCGGCATAGGCCTGCATGTGCCGCACCACCCGGCGGATCGGCAGCACCAGCAGCCGCTGCACCGCGATGAACAGCAAGACCGCCGTCACCGCCGAGATCAGCGCCGACAGCATCAGGATGCGGATGCCGTAATCCAGCATCGCGGCCCGCAGGCCCTTGCTCTCCATGGTGATCTCGATCAATTCGCCGCCCGCCTGCACCGGGTTGCCGATCACCCGGATCACCTGCGGCTTCGGCTCTGCCAGCACGGCCAGCGCATCGCGGACCAGTTCCCACGGCCCGGCCATCCGCAGGTCATAGCTGCCCGCGATCTCGCCCGGCACCGGCGAGGACAGCACCAGCTGGCGCACCTCGTCGCGCCGCAGCACGACGTTGAAGACCCCGGCATTGGCCAGAAGCTCGGCCTCCAGATCGGGGCTGATCACATCCTCGGCCGCCAGCTGGGTCAGCGCCGCGATCTGCGCCATCTTCAGCCGCTCGGACAGCAGGTCATAGCGATAGCGCGCGATCGAGGGCAGAAAGATCAGCACCTCGGCCAGCATGACGAAGGCAACGGTCAACAGCAGGAACCGCCCCGAAAGCGTCCTGAAGAACCGCCCGCCCTGCCCCCCTGCCGCCACCCTGCCTTCCTCTCTGCCCAAGTATCCTCCGGCGGGTCCGGGGGATGGAGAATCCCACCGGGCGCGGCGCCGGCCCTAGGGCAGAACCCTCTGAACGAACCACACCACCCGCTTCAACACAGGATTATCAAAGAGTTTCGGGGAAAATAGGCTCCTGCGGCGCGTTTCGACACCTCGCCCAGCGTCGGATAGGGTGCCACCATCCCGGCAATCGCGCTCATCCTCAGTTTCGCGCTGATCGCCAGCGCCCAGAGTCCGATCAACTCGCCCGCCTGCGCGCCGACGATACCGGCGCCGACCGGCCGTCCTTTTACCACCATGACCTTGACCAGACCCTTGCCTTGCCTTCCGGCAATCGCCCGGTCGTTATGGGCGAACTCCGCCCGCACCACTTGCACCGCGTCGCCATGGGCTTCGCGCGCCTCGGCCTCGGTCAGGCCTACCTGCGCCAGTTCCGGCGCGGTATAGGTCGCGCGCGGCATCGCCCGCATCGTCGCCTTTGCCGGCAGGCCCAGCACCGCCTGCCGGATCACGATCCCGGCGTGATAGGCCGCGACATGGGTGAACTGCAGCCCGCCCGCCACATCGCCGATGGCAAAGACCCTGCGGTTCGAGACCGAGCGCAGCCGTGCGTCCACCGTCACCCCCTTGCGGTCATGGTCCACCCCCGCCGCCTCCAGCCCCAGCCCGTCCAGATGCGCCTGTCGCCCCACCGCCATCAACAGGTGGCTGCCGTTGACCGAAGTTCCGTCGGCCAGCGTCACCTCCACCGCGCCTTCGGTTCCCGCCAGCCGCACCACGCCCTGGCCTTCGCGAATTTCGATCCCCTCGGCCCGCAAGGCATCCAGCACCACCGCCGCCATTTCCGGGTCTTCACGGCCCAGCGCCTGCGCGCCTTCGATCACCGTCACCTTGCAACCCAGCCGCCGATGCGCCTGCGCCATCTCCATCCCGATCGGGCCGCCGCCGATCACCAGGAGATGCGCGGGGCGGTCTCGCAGGGCAAAGATCGTCTCGTTGGTGAAGAAGGGCACCTTGTCGACGCCTTGTATCGGCGGCACGAAGGCGCGACTGCCGGTGGCGATGACAAAGCGCCGGGCGCGGACGGTGGTGTCGCCCGCCTGAACCTCGCGCGGGCCGGTGAACTTTGCCCAGGCCCGCAGCACGGTGCAGCCCAGCCCCTCGAACCGCTGCTGGCTGTCGACCGGGGCGATCTCGTCGATCACCGCCTGCACATGGTCCTTTACCGCGGCAAAATCCACGCTCGGTTCGCGCCCCGGCACGCCGGCAAACCCCGCCCGCAGCGCCTGCGCCGCATTGGCCGCCGCAATCAGCGCCTTTGACGGCACGCAGCCGGTGTTCAGGCAGTCGCCGCCCATCTCGGCGCCCTCGATCAGGACGACCCGCGCGCCCATCTGCACCGCGCCCGCCGCCACCGACAACCCGCCAGAGCCCGCGCCGATCACGCAGATATCCGTGTCGATCACACCCATCTCAGGCCCCTTTGCGAAAGCGTTTCAAGATCATCGGCAGCGCCGACAGCGCCGCCAGACCAAGGATCGGCAACAGCACATGCGGCGCGAAGATGATGCCCAGGTCCGGGGTTTCGCCACGGGCAAAGACCTCGCCCAGCCCGGCACCGACCGAGGTATAGACCACGCCGCCCGGAATGATGCCCAGAAAGGTCGTCACCGCAAAGGGCATCAGCCTCGTGCCGACAAAGGCCGGGATCAGGTTGGCGACAAAGAACGGCACCGCCGGGATCAGCCGCATCATGAACAGCACCGACCATTCGTTTTCGCGCAATCCCGCCATCAGCCGCGCGCCGGCGCCGCCACCGGCCTCGACCCGCCGCGCGATGGCCTCGCCAAAGCCGGCGCGGGCGGCCAGGAACACCGCCACCGCCCCAAGGCCTGCCGCGCCGACGTTGAACAGGGCACCGGGAAAGACGCCGAACAGGAAGCCGCCGGTCAGCGTGGCAATCGTGGCGCCGGGCAGGCTGAAGGCCACGATCGCCACATAGGCCGCAATGAAGCCCAGCACCGCCCACAGGTAATGCGCATCGCGAAAGGCCAGAAGCCGCTCGCGGTTCTCGGCCAGCCCGGTGAAGGACAGGTGGTCGCGCAGCGTGAAGGCCCCGATCACCGCCGCGGCCAGCAGGATCAGGATCGGCAGCTTTCTCAGGACCGTGCGGGGCATGGGCAGGCTTTCTTGCATGGTCGCTTTGGGGCAGGGCGTTCCCCCTACCTTTCGTCCGCCAGGGCGGAAATGCTTCACCGAAACACCCCGGATCACGGCCGGTTGATCATTTGCCCGCGATCTGGCCGGGTTTGCCGCGGCCTTGTAACATTTACCGGGCGACGGGGGCCGAATTGTTGCAGCAAAGCTGCGTCGGGTGCGTTGACTTGGCCGGGAAAGGCCCCTATCAGGCGGACTTCAAGTTACCGCCCTCGAATCTGCCACAGGTTCGGGCACCCGTCTGATGGAGAGCCGCGATGAAGCGCACATACCAACCGTCGAACCTGGTCCGCAAGCGGCGCCACGGCTTCCGCGCCCGCATGGCCACCAAGGGCGGCCGTCTGGTGCTGGCCGCGCGCCGCGCCAAGGGCCGCAAGGTCCTGTCGGCCTGATTTCCGCCCCGAAAGGGGAAGGATGCGACCAATGACACCGCCGGAGGCACAGGACGCAAGGCAGACCGCCGACGCGCCCGCCGCGCCCCCGGCGGTTTCCGTTTGCGTGCCGGCCCCCGAAACGCTGACCAGGCGCGCGCAGTTCCTCAAGGCTGCCTCGGCGCGGCGCCAGGGCACCGCCAGCTTCCTCTTGCAAGCGCGCAACCGGCGCGATGGCACGCTCGGGGTGGGGGTGGGCTTCACCGCCTCGAAAAAGATCGGCAACGCGGTGTTGCGCAACCGTGCCAAGCGCCGGCTGCGCGAAGCCGCCCGCGCGGTGCTGCCCGGCCTCGCCCACCCCGGCTGGGACTATGTGCTGGTGGCAAGGCCGCAGGCGACCATCGCGCGCCCCTACGCCGACCTTCTGCAAGACCTGGAAATCGCCCTGCGCCAGATCCACGGCACGCCCCAGGCCAGGCCATGACCCCGCTTGCCCATATCCTTGCCCTGCCCGTCCGCGCCTACCGGCTGCTGTTCAGCCCCTGGGTCGGCCACGGCTGCCGCTACCAGCCCACCTGCAGCGCCTATGCAATGGAGGCGCTGGAACGTCACGGCGGGCTGAAAGGCGGCTACCTGACCGCGCACCGCATCTGCCGCTGCCACCCCTGGGGCGGCCATGGCTATGACCCGGTGCCCGGTGCCGACCCCGAGCATGACCGCCCGTCCCGAGCAGACCGCCCGCCCCGCGCCCGCCCACCCCGCGCCCGTTGACTTTCACCCCTGCCCGGCCCATAGCCCCTGCCCATGTCAAGCCTTTCCACACTCGCACAGGTTGCCGCCGGCGGCGCCATCGGCGCCAGCGCGCGCTATCTGGTCAACATCACCTCCGGCCGCCTGTTCGGCACCGGCTTTCCCATCGGCACGCTGACCGTGAACGTCGCCGGCTCCTTCCTCATGGGCCTGCTGGTCGTCGTGCTGGCCGAGAAATCCGGCAACCGCCTGGCCCCTTTCCTGATGACCGGCATCCTGGGCGGCTTCACCACCTTCTCGGCCTTCTCGCTGGACACCATCACGCTGTGGGAGCGCGGGCAAACCGGCCTTGCCGCCGCCTATGTGCTGGCCTCGGTCATCCTTTCCCTTGCCGCCATCTTGCTGGCGCTACATCTTTTCCGCGGGGCCTTCGCATGAGCGGCGTGAAACTTCTGACCGTGTCCGAAGACGACGGCGAACAGCGGCTCGACCGCTGGATGAAGCGGCGCTTCCCGCATGTCACCCAGGGGGCGGTCGAAAAGATGTGCCGCACCGGGCAGATCCGGGTCGACTCCGGCCGCGCCAAGGCCTCGGACCGCGTCAGCCCCGGCCAGACCATCCGCATCCCGCCCCTGCCCGACACCGAGGCGCCAAGCCGCCCGGGGCCTGATGGCATCAGCGCAGCCGACGCCAAGATGATCCAGTCCGCCGTGCTGTGGAAGGACGACCATATCATCGTCCTCAACAAGCCCGCAGGTCTGGCCAGCCAGGGTGGCTCCGGCATGGGCGACCGCCATGTCGATGGCCTGACCGAGGCGCTGAAGTTCGGCTACAAGGACCGCCCCAAACTGGTGCACCGGCTCGACAAGGACACCTCGGGCATCCTGCTGCTGGCCCGCACCGACCGCGTCGCGCGCGGCTTGTCGGAAACCCTGCGCCACCGCGAGGCGCGCAAGATCTACTGGGCCGTGGTCGCCGGCGTGCCGAACCCGCGCAAGGGCTCGATCAAGTTCCTGCTGGAAAAGGCCCCCGGTCGCGGCCGGGGCGGCGAGGGGGAAAAGATGCAATGCATCCACCCCGCCAAGGCCAGGGAGCACCCCGAGGCCAAACGCGCCCAGACCGATTTCTTCACCCTGTGGTTCCTCGGCGACCGGCTCAGCTGGATGGCGCTTGAACCCGTCACCGGCCGCACCCACCAGCTGCGCGCCCATATGGCCGAGATCGGCCACCCGATCCTGGGCGATGGCAAATACGGCGGCTCGGACGCGCATAACCCCGGCGATGGCTGGGGCGCGGGGATCGGCGGCGACATCTCGAAAAAGCTGCACCTGCACGCGCGCTCGATCACCATCGAACATCCGGTCACCAAGGAAATCCTGACCTTCACCGCGCCCTTGCCGGACCACATGGCCGCGACCTGGAAGGCACTGGACTGGAACGAAAAGGACGTGCCCGCCGACCCGTTCGAAGTGTTCAAATGAGCGGCTGGACGGCAAAACGGTTCTGGACCAAGGCCACCGCAGAGACCGTCGAGGGCGGCTTCACCGTGCGGCTGGACGGGCGGCCGGTAAAGACCCCGGCCAAGGCGGCGCTGACCCTGCCCAGCCGGACGCTTGCCGAAGCCATCGCAGCCGAATGGGATGCGCAGACCGGCGTGGTGAAGCCGGCCGCCATGCCGCTGGCCCGTGCGGCCAATTCCGCCATCGACAAGGTGGCGCCGATGCGCGACGCGGTGATCGCCGAGCTTGCCGGCTATGGCGGCACCGACCTGGTCTGCTACCGCGCCGAGGCGCCCGAGGCGCTGATCGCCGCCCAGGCCGCCGCCTGGGACCCGCTGGTCGACTGGGCCGCCACCGCCTTGCGGGCGCCCTTGCGGATCACCCAAGGCGTGATCCCGGTCGCCCAGGCCCCGGACAGCCTGTCGCGGCTGACCGACCGCGTCGCCGCCCTGTCGGATTTCGAACTGGCCGGCCTGCACGACCTCGTCGCGATCTCCGGCTCGCTGGTGCTGGCACTTGCCGTGGCGGAAGGCCGGTTGGAGCCCGAAGCCGCCTTTGACCTCAGCCGGGTGGACAACCGCTGGCAGTCCGACCTCTGGGGCGCGGACGCGGAAGAGGCGGAAACCGAGGCGCTGCGCCGCGCGGCTTTCCTGCAGGCGCACCGATTCTTGGCATTGTGTCGGTAACACTTTGGCCTTTTGACCGGCAGATACCCGGCACAACCCGCGGATTTCCTGCGCAAGGCAAGGAAAACAGGCAATTTTCCTCAAGTCCCGGAACGGGCCTTGACCATCCAAAGCGCTTTCGCGGAAACTCGCGCCACTGGGAGAGGCTCACCTCCAACAGCATCAACGTCCTTGCGCCAAGCGCGGGCACAAAAAACCACCGCCGGCAACGGCGGCAACTCAGGATGAGGTAACATGAAAAAAACGGTATTCCTCGGCGCTCTTGCAGCTTCGACCGTGATCGCGGGCGCGGCATTCGCCGGCACGCTTGATGACGTGAAGGCCCGCGGCGAGCTGATCTGCGGCTCGAACACCGGCCTGACCGGCTTCGGCATGCCCGATGCGAACGGCGAATGGATCGGCTTCGACGTCGCTCTGTGCCGCGCTGTTGCCGCAGCGGTGCTGGGCGACCCTTCGAAGGTCAAGTTCGTTCCCACCACCGGCGAAACCCGCTTCACCGCGCTGTCCTCGGGCGAGGTCGACGTGCTGATCCGGAACTCGACCTGGACCTATTCGCGCGACAGCGACCTGAAGCTCGACTTCGTCGCCGTCAACTACTACGACGGCCAGGGCTTCATGGTGAAGAAAGACCTCGGTGTGTCGTCGGCGAAAGAGCTTGATGGCGCCACCGTCTGCATCCAGACCGGCACCACCACCGAACTGAACCTGGCGGACTTCTTCAAGTTCAACAACATCTCCTACACGCCCGTTACCGTGCAGGACGACAGCGAAGCCCAGCGCCAGTATCTGTCGGGCGCCTGCGACGCCTATACCACCGACGCCTCGGGCCTGGCCGCAGCCCGTGCCACCATGGCCGACGCCGAAAGCCACATCATCCTGCCCGAGATCATCTCGAAGGAACCGCTTGGCCCGGTCGTGCGCCATGGCGACAACCAGTGGGGCGATATCGTCCGCTGGACCTTCAACGCGCTTCTGATCGCCGAGGAGAAGGGCATCACCAAGGCCAACATCGAGGAAGTCGCCGCGTCGACGACCGACCCCGAAGTGCGCCGGATGCTGGGCCTGGAAGGCGAGATGGGCCCCATGCTTGGCCTTGACGCCGGGGCCTTCAAGGCGGCCATCCTGGCCGGCGGCAACTATGGCGAGATCTTCGAGGCCAACATCGGCTCTTCCACCCCGATCGGTCTGGCCCGCGGCCTGAACGCGCTGTGGACCCAGGGCGGCCTGCAGTACGCTCCGCCGTTCCGCTGATCTGAACCACAGGGGCGCGCCCGGACCGGGCGCGCCCGCTTTGCGTCTGAAGAACACCCGATCCGCGCGGAGCGATCTCCGCCATAACCGGCGAAAACGCCGGACCAGCGACGGGACACAGGGGGTAACGCATGACTTTGGCCACCGGAATGCCCGCAGGGGCGCCGAAGGAAGGCTTCCGGCTTTCCATGCTGATCTACGATACGCGCTTCCGCGCCATCACCATCCAGGTGGTCGTGCTGATCGCATTCCTGCTCCTGGTGGGCTGGCTGGTCGACAACACGATCCAGAACCTCGCCGCCAAGGACAAGAACATCGACTTCGGCTTTCTCTGGGTCCGCGCCGGTTATGACATCGAGCAGCAACTGATCCCCTATACCAACGATTCCGTGCATGGCCGCGCCGTCATCATCGGCCTGCTCAACACGCTGCTCGTGGCGTTCTTCGGCTGCATCTTCGCGACGATCATAGGGGTTCTGGCGGGCGTGCTGCGGCTGTCGAAGAACTGGCTCGTCTCGGGGCTGATGACGATCTATGTCGAGACCTTCCGCAACGTGCCCTTGCTGCTCTGGATCATTCTGGTCTTCGTCGTCACCTCGGAAACCCAGCCGCAGCCGAACGCCTTCAAGATAACGCAGGCGATGGTGGACAGCTACGCCACCGAGGACACGTCGGACGACATCTACCCCGAAGCCTCGAAGATGCTGTTCGGCACGGTCGCGCTGACCAACCGCGGCACCTACATGGCCGCGCCGCTGCTGTCGCGCCCGCTGGGCGGGACAGAGGTCGCCAGCATCCCGGCCAACTTCTCGGTGCTGGCGACGCTGGCGGTCATCATCGGCTCGGTGCTGACCAATCGCGCGCTGCTGCGCCGTGCCAGGCTGGTCCAGGAAGATACCGGCCTGCGCCCGACGACCTGGTGGAAATCGCTGCTGATCCTGTTCGCTCCGGTGGTCCTCTTGCTGGTGGCGATGGGCTTTCACCTGGAAATCCCGGTCTTTCCCTCGAACGAGGCGGGCGTCTCGACCGGCTTCAACTTCCAGGGCGGCTTTCTGGTCCAGCACAGCTTCACCGCCCTTCTGATTGCGCTGTCGCTCTATACCGGTGCCTTCATCGCCGAGATCGTCCGCGCCGGAATCCTGGCCATCAGCCACGGCCAGACCGAGGCCGCCTTCGCCCTGGGCCTTCGCCCCGGCCGCACGATGAACCTGATCGTCCTGCCGCAGGCGCTGCGCGTCATCATCCCGCCGCTGATCAGCCAGTTCCTGAACCTGACCAAGAACACCTCGCTGGGCATCGCGGTCAGCTACCTTGACCTGCGCGGCACGCTGGGCGGCATCACGCTGAACCAGACCGGACGAGAGCTGGAGTGCATGCTCTTGATGATGCTGACCTATCTGATCATCAGCCTGCTGATTTCCTCGCTGATGAACGTCTACAACAATGCCGTCAAGCTGAAGGAGCGCTGAGATGGACCGCCCCTTCGTCCGGACCGAGATGCTGCCCTCGCAGGAACCGCCGAACCGTGAACCGGGGCCGGTGAAATGGCTGCATGAAAACCTGTTCTCCGGCCGGCTGAACACGATTCTGACCGTCCTGGGCACCGCCGCCGTGGTCTGGCTGGTCTGGACCGCCTTCCCCTGGTGGTGGCATTCGGTCTGGAACGCCAGCTCCTTGCGCGAATGCCGCGAGGTCGTCGCGGCCAGTGGCGGCACCGAAGGCGCCTGCTGGGCGGTGATCCGCGAGCGCTGGCACCAGTACATCTTCGGCTTCTACCCGCCCGAGCTGTACTGGCGCCCGGTCTTCGCCTTCGGCCTGCTGCTGGTGGCACTGGCGCCGGTGCTTTACTGGAACGACCGCAAGGGTGCCATCCTGACTGGTGTCGCGGGTGTGCTGGCGGTCCTGGCCATGCTGGCGCTTTCCGCGCCGGGGACGATCGTGCTGACCATCGCGCTGGTCATGGCCGCCCTTTTCGCGCTGGCATGGGTGATGCCGAAACAGTTGCTCTGGGTCACCCTGACCTATCCCTTTGTGGTGATCTGGGTTCTCTGGGGCGGTTCCGTCTGGGTGCCGGTCAGCGGCATTCTTTCGGTCGGCTTCGGCGTCGGCGCGGGCCTGCTCTACAACCGCACCCGGATTCCGGAACTGACGCTGGTCTTCGCGGTGATTGCCGCAATCGGCGCCGCGCTGATCGCCGCCACGATCATCGGCTATGGCAACAACGTCACGGCCGACTTCCTGCGCAAGATGTCGGAGGCCGATTTCTACCCCGGCTTCCTGTCCGACAGCGGCCCGCTGCTCAAGGCGCTGGGGGCGGTGGTCTCGGCGGCGATCTGGGTGATCTCGATCGCGGTCTGGGCGCTGGTCGCGCTGTTGCGCGGTGTCAGCTATGTGCTGAACCTGAACCTGTCGATGATCTGGGACTTCCGCTTTGCCGAGGTCTTCGGCATCGGCGCGCTTCTGGCCGCCATCGGCACCTTCAACGCCGCGCGCAGCCGGGCGGCCGGAGTCGGCATCTTCATCGGCCTTTTTCGGGATCGGCGCCTGGTGGGTGCTGGCGCATCCGTTCGTGGTCAAGGCGCTGTCCGGCACCATCCCGTTCCGGCTGGTCCCGATCGGCTCCGACCAGTTCGGCGGCTTCCTTCTGGCCATCGTGATCGGCATCACCGCCATCGCCGCATCGCTGCCCCTGGGCATCCTGCTGGCACTTGGCCGGCGGTCGGACATGTTCCTGGTCAAGACCCTCTCGGTCGGCTTCATCGAGTTCATCCGCGGCGTGCCGCTGATCACGCTGCTGTTCACCGCCTCGCTGCTCCTGGCCTATTTCCTGCCGCCGGGCACAAACTTCGACCTGATCCTGCGGGTCATCATCCTCGCCGCGCTGTTCTCGGCCGCCTATATCGCCGAGGTCGTGCGCGGCGGCCTCGCCGCCCTGCCGCGCGGCCAGTATGAAGCTGCCGATGCGCTGGGGCTGGACTACTGGCAGGCGCAACGGCTGATCATCATGCCGCAGGCGCTGAAGATCTCGATCCCCGGCATCGTGTCGACCTTCATCGGGCTGTTCAAGGACACCACGCTGGTGTCCTTCGTCGGCCTGCTCGACCCGCTGCGCGGTGTCACCCAGATCGTCCGCGCCGACATCAACTGGAAGGGTATCTACTGGGAGCCCTACATCTTCGTCGGCGTCATCTTCTTTCTCATCTGCTTCGGCATGTCGCGGTATTCCATGTACCTCGAACGCAAGCTGAAGACCGATCACCGTTAAGGAGCCCCCCATGGCCGAAGCGCAAAAGCAGATGCAGGTCTCCGACGAGATCGCCATCGACATCCGCCAGATGAACAAATGGTTCGGCACCTTCCACGTGCTGCGCGACATCAACATGACGGTGAACCGCGGCGAGCGGATCGTGATCTGCGGGCCGTCGGGGTCCGGCAAGTCCACCCTGATCCGCTGCATCAACCGGCTGGAGGAACACCAGTCCGGTCATATCGTGGTGGACGGGACCGAGCTGACCAGCGACCTGAAGAACATCGACAAGGTGCGCTCCGAAGTCGGGATGGTGTTCCAGCACTTCAACCTGTTCCCGCATCTGACGATCCTGGAAAACCTGACGCTGGCGCCGATCTGGGTCCGCAAGACCCCCAAGCGCGAGGCCGAGGAAACCGCGATGTATTTCCTGGAAAAGGTGAAGATCCCCGAACAGGCGCTGAAATACCCCGGCCAGTTGTCGGGCGGCCAGCAGCAGCGGGTGGCCATCGCCCGCAGCCTGTGCATGAAGCCGCGCATCATGCTGTTCGACGAGCCGACCTCGGCGCTGGACCCTGAGATGATCAAGGAAGTTCTGGATACGATGATCGAGCTGGCCGAGGACGGCATGACCATGATCTGCGTGACCCACGAGATGGGCTTTCGCCCAGGCGGTGGCGAACCGGGTGATCTTCATGGATCAGGGCCAGATCGTCGAACAGAACGAGCCGAAAGAGTTCTTCTCGAACCCGCAGTCAGACCGGACCAAGCTGTTCCTCAGCCAGATCCTCGGCCATTGACATGCGCGGCCCGTCACTTGCATGCCTGTCGCTTCTCTGGGCCAGTGCCGCTACAGCCGAGATCGACGTGCCCCGCAAGGCCGATTGCCTTCTGGTGGTCCAGGCCGAAAAGCTGATCGGCGGCTCGTGCATGTTCACCGCGCTGGATGCCGACGGCTCGTTCTCCATCAGCAGTCTGAACGGTCAGTTCTTCGCTTATGTGCTGGTTGATCGGCCAGGCGTGGCGCGGGGCTACTGGAACGGCGCCCCCTATGCCGGCCATGCCCATGATCCGCTGGGCCAATTGCGCCGCGATGATGCCTGCTGGGTCAACGATGTCGCTTCGGTCTGCGCCTGGTAGGGGCAGACCGGCCTAGGCCGCAATCTCGCGCGGCACCACGAAATCGACCGTCACGCCCTGACCGAACGCCACCTCCGACCATGCGTCGATGGCGAAATCCACCACCAGCGTGGCGCCCGTCGGGTATCTGGTGAACTCCGAGCTCATCGGTGTCTTCGACACCAGCCGATGCGCGAATTCCGCGATGCCGGGGTTGTGGCCGATCACCATCACGCAATCGCCCCTGGCGTGCTTCAAGACCGCCATCATCACATCCGGCCCGGCGTGATACAGCGCCGGCTTCAGCTCCAGCAAAGGCGTGCCGGGCAGCGCCGGGGCGATGCCGGAAACCGTCGCGCGCGTCCGCAGGGCGTCAGAGCACAGCACCTCGTCGGGCACATGGCCACGGCTGGCCAGCCATTGCCCCAGATCGGCCGCCGCCGCCTTGCCGCGCTCGTTCAGCGGCCGGTCGTGATCCGGCGTCATCGGATCGTCCCAGGAAGACTTGGCATGGCGCGTCAGGATCAGCCGCTTCATTTGTGGAACTGCCTCATGTGATACGCCGATTGCTCCGGCATCCTTGCATAGGCGTGGCCAGCCGGGCAAGCGCGCCGCACCAGGCAGCCACCTTGCAGGCAATCGCCGCCCATCGTGTCCAGCCAGCCATGGCAGGCCGGCACGTCATAGCCGCCTTCGCCCAGCGCACCGGCCGGGCAGGCCGCAAGGCAGGGCCGGGCGCAGCTGTCGCAGGGCTTCTCGCCCACCGGCACCGCCAATGCCTCGCGCAGCGCAAGCGCGCCGCGAAAGCTGACCATCAGGCCCTGCCGATCATGCACCAGCAGCCGCACCGGGCTGTCCCAGCAACGGCCCGTGCGCAGGGCCCACCGGGTGAACGGCTGATACGGCGGCCCGCCGAACGGAAACAGCGCCTTGGCCCCCAGATCGCAGGCCAGCCGCCCGATCACCCGGCGCGACCAGCGGTCCACCGGGTCCGGTGCGCCGTCCCATTCCGGCTGTGCCTGAAGATGCGGCCAGAACCCCGGCTCTTTCGGGCCCAGCAGAACCAGCGTGCGGGTGCCGGGCGGCAGCCCCTGCCCTCCCGCCCCGGGGGCAAACCCGCCCAGGATCTCCAGGTGATGCAGGGCCAGGTCGCGGCCCAGATCGGCCAGGGTCAGAGGCGATTCGCCATTCATGGTTAATGCCGCCCCTTGCGCGAAAGCTGCCAGACGTTTGCCATACGTTTGCCAGACGCAATGCAGCCTATCCGCCGGCCGCAAATTGACAGGATTAACACAGCGTTCCCAATCTCTTAGCGCGGAATCCGCGGTGTAACCCGCGGCGCGGTCGATCGGATCTGGCTGCCCGCCCCGTGATCGGTGAACAGCTCCAGCAAACAGGCGTTCGGCACCTTGCCATCCAGGATCGTCACCGCCCGCGTCCCCGCCTCCAGCGCCATCAGCGCGGTCTCGGTCTTGGGGATCATGCCGCCGGAAATCACCCCGTCGCGGGTCATCTGCCGAATCTCTTCCGGCGTGATCTGCGTCATCACCTGACCCTCGGCATTCTTCACGCCGGGCACGTCCGTCAACAGCAGCAACCGATCCGCCTGCAAGGCCCCCGCGATCGCCCCGGCCGCCGTGTCGCCATTCACGTTGAACGTCTCGTTATCCGCCATGCCCGTGCCCACAGGGGCAATAACCGGAATGATTCCAGCGCCATAAAGGTCACGCAGCACCTGCACGTTCATCTCCACCGGGCGGCCGACATAGCCCAGCTCGGGGTCGTCCGCCTCGCAGACCATCAGGTCGTCATCCTTGCCGGAAATCCCCACGGCGCGGCCGCCGGCATCCATGATCGCCTGCACGATGCGCTTGTTCACAAGACCCGAAAGGATCATCTCGACCACCTGCACCGTGGCCTTGTCGGTCACCCGCTTGCCGCGCACGAATTCGGATTTGATGCCCAACTTGCCAAGCATGTCGTTGATCATCGGCCCGCCGCCATGCACCACCACCGGGTTGACGCCCACCTGCCGCATCAGGACGACGTCACGCGCGAATTCCGCCATCGCCGCATCGTCGCCCATCGCGTTTCCGCCGAACTTCACCACCACCACGGCGCCGGTAAACCGTTGAAGATACGGCAAGGCTTCGGACAACATCTTGGCAGTGTTCAGGGCATCTTGCATGGTCAGGGTCTGCTGTTTCATGGCGGCCTCCGGATCATTTCCCCCTAAGGCTTTTCGTCCCCCCTGCCAAGCCTTGCCTTCGGCCCGCCAAGGCGTAGGGTCGCCGCAAAGGAGCCCCGATGTCCGAACAGAAGACCCTCGTCCTGACCGGCGCCTCGCGCGGGATCGGCCATGCCACGGTGAAACGTTTCGGTGCCGAGGGCTGGCGCGTCCTGACCTGCTCGCGCCAGCCCTTCGATGCGCGCTGCCCCTGGCCGGGTGGCGAGGAGAACCATATCCAGATCGACCTGGCCGACCCGAACAAGACGATTGCCGCGATCGAGACGATCAAGGCAAAGACCAACGGTCGCGTCCATGCCCTTGTGAACAATGCCGGAATCAGCCCCAAGGGAGCGGAGGGCGAAAGGCTGAACACGCTGGACACCGACCTGCGGACCTGGGGCCATGTCTTCCACGTCAACTTCTTTGCCAGCGTGATCATGGCGCGCGGGTTGAAGGATGAACTGGCCGCGGCAAAGGGCGCCATCGTCAACGTCACCTCGATCGCCGGTGTCCGGGTACATCCCTTTGCCGGCGCCGCCTATGCCACGTCGAAAGCGGCGCTTGCGGCGCTGACCCGCGAAATGGCGCATGATTTCGGGCCCTTGGGTGTGCGCGTCAATGCCATCGCACCGGGAGAGGTGGAAACCGCAATCCTCTCGCCCGGCACCGACAAGATCGTCGAGAAACTGCCGATGCAGCGGCTGGGCCAGCCGAAGGAAGTGGCGGATGTGATCTGGTTCCTTTGCTCGGACCAGGCGAGCTATATCTCGGGCGCCGAGATCGAGGTCAATGGCGCGCAACACGTCTGAGGGGAAGCCAGAATCTTGAGAAGGCTTCATTTCAAATTCCTTGTTCAAGGAATTTGGCGCTCCTATTCCAGCGTTGCGATGATCGCCCGCAAGGTTTCGACGCCGTCGCCTTTTTCCGAGCTGGTGACAACGATCTCGGGGTATGCAGCCGGGTGCTTTTGCAAAGCGGCCATGGTCTGGGCGATGTTCGCCTCGCGGGTGGCCTGGTTCACCTTGTCGGCCTTGGTCATCACCACCTGAAAGGTGACTGCCGCCTTGTCGAGCAGGCTGAGGATCTCTTCATCCACCGCCTTCACGCCGTGCCTCGTGTCGATCAGCACGAAGGCCCGGCGCAGCGTGACGCGCCCCTGCAGGAACTGTTTCAGCAGCGCCTGCCACTTCTTCACCACAGCCACCGGCGCCTCGGCGTAGCCATAGCCGGGCAGGTCGACCAGATAGCGGCTGTCGCCCAAGGTGAAATAGTTGATCTCCTGCGTCCGCCCCGGCGTGTTGGACGACCGGGCAAGATTCTTGCGGTTAGTCAAAGCATTGATCAGGCTGGATTTCCCAACATTCGAACGGCCGGCAAAGCAGACCTCGGGCCGATCCGCCGGGGGCAGGCCGGACATCGCCGTCACGCCCTTGACGAAATCCACCGGACCCGCGAACAAGAGGCGGCCGGTTTCCCGCGCTTCGTCTTCCGGCTCCGGGGCCAGAGTGAAGGCCATTGTCATCGCAGGCTCCATTCTTCGCCGACGGCCAACTGGCCCCCCGAAATCACCTTGGCATACACACCGAAATCCTGATGCCCGTAGTGGGCCTGCAACCCGGCCAGCGTATCAATGTCGACCTGGCCGATAGCAGGATCGACCATCGTGGCACGGCATCGGGTAATCCGTTCTTCGATGCGAAGCACGGCCCCGCCAATGGAGATCTCGCGCCCGATCCAGTCGAATTCCGCGAAGGCCACAGCCCCGTCGAGCCAGAGATTGCCGCGCCAGCGGTCCATCGACAGCTCGCGCCCCATATGCGCCGAAAGATCCCCCAGAGAGGCCAGCGACAGGATCGAAACCGAAGGGAAATCGCTGTCGGTCATGCCGCGCCCGGCGCTGACGATCTGCACCGGCCAGGCGCGGTCGGGCGGGTTCAGCGGGGCAACCCAGGCGAGGAACCGCCGCACTTCCGCCGGATCATCGGGTCGAAAGGTGATCTCGCCCTGCAATGGGTGCGCCAGAGTGACGGTCGCAGTTGCCTCATCCAGCCGGCTGGTGATTGCCATCAGTTCCGGCGCCTTGGCCCCCCGCGCGAAATTGACGCAAGGGTTCCAGCCCGGCACCAGCTTTGCCGCGTCATGCGCCACGGCCCAATGACGGTCGAAGGGCAGGCACTCTCCTGCCGAAAGACCAACGGACGCGAGGTCTTCGCGTCCGTGTCCCTTGATCGGGTGCCGGCAGATCCTTGCCAGCCGGCCGGTCATTTCTTCTTGCCCTTGGGCGTATGGGCGGTGGTCGTCGGTGTCTTGGCCGCAGGCGCCGTCACCGCCACCGCCTTCTTGGCGCGGATGTTGTCAAATATCGCCGGGCGTTTGCCATGGCTCCACATGATCAGATACTGCTGAGAGAAGGTGATGATATTGTTGGTGATCCAGTAGACCACCAGGCCGCTGGCGAAGCCGCCCAGCATGAACATGAACACCCAGGGCATGTAGGCAAAGATCGAGGCCTGAATCGGGTCGGTGGGCGCGGGGTTCAGCTTTTGCTGCAGCCACATGGTGATGCCCAGCAGGATCGGCAGCACACCGATGAAGATCAGCGCGGTGATCGAACCATGCGCCGGCGCACCCCAGGGCAGGAGGCCGAAGAAGTTGTAGAGCGAGGACGAGTCGGGCAGCGACAGGTCCTTGATCCAGCCGAAGAACGGCGCCTGGCGCAGTTCGATGGTGACGAAGATCACCTTGTAGAGGCTGAAGAAGATCGGGATCTGGATCAGGATCGGCAGGCAGCCCGCCGCCGGGTTCACCTTCTTTTCCTTGTAAAGCTGCATCATCTCGCGCTGCAGCTTCTGCTTGTCGTCGCCGGCGCGTTCCTTCAGCGCCTCCATCTCGGGCTGCAGTTCCTTCATCCGCGCCATCGAGACGTAGGACTTGTAGGCCAGCGGCAGTACGATCACCTTCAAGACGAAGGTCAGCGCGATGATCGCCAGGCCCATGTTGCCGATCAGCCCGTGCAGCCAGTGCAGCACCGCAAAGATCGGCTTGGTCAGGAAGCTGAACCAGCCCCAGTCGATGGATTCGATGAAACCGGGGATCGGGGCGCGGGCCTCGTCGACCTTGTCGCCGAAAAGCCGCGCCAGAAAGCCGGGCTGGTTCTGATATTCGGTGATGGTTTCCCATTCCTTGGCGCCCGCAAAGAACTGCGATGTCGCCGCACCCGAAGCACCCGGTGCCACCGTCATCACCGGCTGGCGCACCTCGGTCTGGTAGATGTCCGACGCGGCGGCGTATTTGGTGACCTGGGTGTGCGGCTTGCCCTGTTCGGGCACCAGAACCGCCATCCAGTAGTGGTCGGTGAAGCCGATCCAGCCATCTGTCATGGCCTCCACCACCTCTGCGGCCGCCTGTTCGCGTTCGATCACCGGAAGGTCGACAGCGTCGTCATAATCCATTTCGGTAACGATGCCGTCGGCGCGACCAACCACGCCCTCGTGGACGACGAAGATCTTCTGCAAGTCGCCGGGCAGACCGTGGCGACGGATCAGGCCATAAGGCTGCAGGTTGACCGGATCGGTGCCGGCATTCTGCACGCTGTCGGTGACGGTGAACATGAACTTTTCGTCCACCGAGATTTCGCGTGTGAACACAAGGCCCTTGCCGTTTTCCCACTTGAGCATCACCGGCGCGTCGGGGCGCAGGGTGGCGCCGCCGGCCAGCTTCCATTCGCTGTTCGGGCCGGGCACGTCATCATAGGTCAGCCCGGCGCCGGGCGCCCAGCCATAAAGCGCGTAGAATGCATCCTCGGTGCCGACCGGCGACAACAGTGTGACCTCGGGCGAGGCCGGGTCCAGCGTCTCGCGATAGGTCTTCAGGCGCAGATCGTCAAACCGGCCGCCGCGCAACGAGATCGACCCGGCCAGCGACGGTGTGTCGATGGTCAACCGTTCGGCCTCGGGCAGTTCCTCGGCGGCGGTCGGGTCTGGTGCGGCCTCGGGCGCAGCAGCAGGCGGCAGCGCGGCCTGGCCTTCGGCCGTGACCGGGGCGTTGGGGTCGACGACCGGTTCGGGCGGCGGGAACAGCACCATCCAGGCCATGATGACCAGCATGCTGAGCACCATCGCGAGAATGAGGTTCTTGTTGTTCTGATCGCCCATCGGGACCACCGCCGTTCATCTGTTGGGTCAGCGGTGCTTGAACAGAAGGGGGCGGAAAAGGTCAAGCGGTTTCGCCGGATCCCCCCCGCAGCGCGGCGTCAGCGACTGCGCAGACCGATTCGCGGGATGCGGTCCTGCCGTGAAGCATGGCGCGTGATCCAATCGGTCGTTTCGTCCAGCGGCATCGGGCGCGCAAGGCCATAGCCCTGCACATGACCGCAACCCAGTTGCGACAGCATGGCGTGTTCTGCCGCGGTCTCCACCCCTTCGGCCAGCGTTTCCAGCCCGAGCCTTTCGGCAAGCGAAACGATGGCCGAAACCAGCTTTTGCTGCTCGCGGTCCTGGTCAACCTTGGTCACGAAACTGCGGTCGATCTTCAGCCGCCGCACCGCAAAGCGGCGAATCGTGGTGATCGAGGCATGACCGGTGCCGAAATCGTCCAGGTCGACCCCGCAGCCCAGTGCCGCCAGCGCGGCTATGTTCGATACCACCATGTCGTTTTCGGAACTGGCGATCACGGTTTCCAGGATCTCGATCGTCAGCCGGTCTGGCGTCAGGTCAAAGCGGTCGAGTTCCCATTTCAGGCGCTCGGGCAGGCGCGGATTGCGCAACTCCGAAGCCGAAAAGTTGACCGAAATCGTAGGCACCCGCAGCCCCTTGCGGTCCCAGTCGGTCAGCGCGGTGAGGGCATGGAACAGCATCACTTCGCCCAGCCTATCGGTCAGGTCGCCGCCTTCCACTGCGGGCAGGAATTCCGACGGCGCGAGGCAGCCGCGGTCAGGGTGGTGCCAGCGGGCCAGCGCCTCGAACCCGGAAATTTCACCGGTGTCGGTGGATATCTGCGGCTGGAAATGCGGGCGGATCTGTCCATTTTCCAGCGCCGCCTCGATCTGGTCGCGCATCGCATCGCGGCTGGCCTGCTTCCTCGTCATCTCCGCCGAAAATGCGCGAATTGCGCCTGGGCCGTGACGCGCCGCCTCGTCGGCCGCGATCTGCGCGGCATCCAGCAGCGACCGTCCGGTCGCTTCGGGCGAGCGGCCGCCGATGCAGAATCCGACCGAACAGGTGACGTAGATCTGCGCCGCGCCAAGGCTAATCGGCGCGGTCACCGCCTCTTGCAAGCGGACCGAAAGCTGCACCAGTGTTTCAAGGTCAAGCCGGCGCACCGGAGCCAGAACCACGGCGAAACTCCCGCCCTGCAGATGCGCCACGAGATCGCCCATGCGCAGCGCGCCTCGGATGCGGTCTTCGCAGCGCGCCAGCACCTCGGCCTGGGCCGAGCGTCCGTGACGGTCCAGCAGCTTTTCAAGGTCGTCGAACTGGATCACCAGGCAGGCCGTCCGGCGGCCGGAATCCTGCAGCGTCGGCAACATGGCATCCAGCGCCGCCAGCGCGCGGCCGATGGTCGGCCCGTCCTCACCGCCATGCGGATGCGCCGCGGAACTGGTCGACGACGCCCCCGTCACCGCGAACAAGAGCGGCAGACCCAGCGCCAGCAGCAAGAGAACCCGCTCGCCCCCCATCCAGAACCCGGCCAGAGTTATGGCCGGCAGGAAGACCAGAAACTCTGCCCGCCGGACCCAGGACAACAGCCGGACGATCCGCTGGACGGGAGCTTGGGGTAGGGACATGGCAAGATCCTCGCCGCAGCCGCGGGCCCTGGCGGCCAGCGTTCCGGCGGCAAGTAAGGCGGAAAGGATTGATGGCTTCGTTAATCCGGCAGGTGAAGTTGTTTCGGATTTTCACGATCTGCCGCAGGTTGTCCCAGCGACAGCCCGAGGAAATCGAACACGCCCGGATCGGCCAGATGCGACGGCCGCACGTTCATCAGCGCGCGGAACATCACCTGGCGGCGGCCTGGGCTGCGCACCTCCCACTCGTCCAGCATCCGCTTGACCTGCACCCGCTGCAGCCCGTCCTGACTGCCGCAGAGGTCGCAAGGGATGATGGGGTAGTTCATCGCCTTGGCAAACCGGTCGCAATCGGTCTCGGCTACGAAGGCCAGCGGGCGGTAGAGGAACAGATCACCGTCCTCGTTCACCAGCTTGGGCGGCATCGTCGCCAGCCGCCCGCCGTGAAAGAGGTTCATGAAGAATGTCTCGAGAATATCGTCGCGATGGTGGCCCAGAACCACCGCCGAACAACCTTCTTCCCGCGCGATGCGATAAAGATTCCCGCGCCGCAGCCGCGAGCACAGGCTGCACATCGTGCCGCCCGGCGCTATCTTCGAGGTCACCACCGAATAGGTATCCTGATACTCGATCCGGTGCGTCACGCCCATTTTCGTCAGAAACTCGGGCAGCACGGTCGCCGGAAAGCCGGGCTGGCCCTGATCGAGGTTGCAGGCCAGAAGGTCCACCGGCAACAGCCCGCGCCATTTCAGCTCGGTCAGCGCGGCCAACAGGGTATAGCTGTCCTTGCCGCCCGACAGGCAGACCAGCCAGCGCGCGCCGCGCTCGATCATGCCATAACTCTCGATCGCCTCGCGGACCTCGCGCACGATCCGCTTGCGCAGCTTCTTGAACTCGGTTGACGAGGGCGCGCCGTGGAACAGCGGGTGGATGTCGTCCAGATCGTCCAGCATGCGGCCTCCGGTGTCTGCGCAGGTGAATGCCGCAAAGGCGGCCAGGATGCAAAGCCTTTGGCAGGGGGCGACCCGGCGTGCTACCCTTGCGGGAACGAAGGCCAGTTATTTCGCGAAGGGATTGCGCGATGGATCACGTCTTTTGCGCCCGCAACCTGAAGGGCGGCAGCTTCGGCACCAACCCCGGCCCGACCCGGTTTCTGGCCGTTCCCGCCGCCGCCAAGGCGCATGAGCCCGGCCACGCCACCCCCCGCCGCCAATGGTTCGACGCCGTTCTGGCAGCGGCGAAATCCGGGGTGAACCCCTCGACCGGGCGCGATACCGGCGACATCGTGATCTATGTCCACGGCTTCAACACCGACGCCAAGGTGATGCTGGACCGCCACCGGCGCATCCGCAAGGGGCTGGAGGCGCTGGGCTATCGCGGCGCGGTGGTCAGTTTCGACTGGCCCTGCGCCGACAGCGCGCTGAACTACCTCGAGGATCGGACCGATGCCAAGACCACCGCGATGCGGTTGGTCAGCGACGCCATCGCGCCATTCTCGCGCTTCATCGACCAGGGCTGCGAGATCAACGTGCATGTGCTGGCGCATTCCATGGGCTGCTTCGTGGTGCGCGAGGCCTTTGACGATGCCGACGACCGCCCCGCCGTCGCCGCGACCAGCTGGACGATCAGCCAGGTGATGTTCTGTGCGGCCGATGTCTCGACCGATTCGATGGGGACGACGGCGAAATCCAGTTCGCTCTACCGCCATTGCGTGCGGCTGACAAACTACGCCAGCCCCTATGACGCCGTGCTGTCGATCTCGAACGTCAAACGGGTGGGCGTCAGCCCCCGCGTCGGGCGGACCGGCCTGCCGGCAGGCGCGCCCGCAAAGGCGGTGAACGTCGATTGCGGCACCTACTACGACCAGCACCGCGAAGATTTTGCCGGCATCCCGAACGCCGACCATGCCTGGTATTTCTACGATCCGACCTTCCTGAGGGATGTCCACCTGACCGTGCAGGGCGTGATCGACCGCGCGGTCTTTCCCACCCGCATCGTCACCCCCGGCGGGCTGGTGCTGAAGGACTAGCCGCCCTGCCGCTTGCCGCGCAGCTTGGCGAAATAGTCGATGCGCTTTTTCAGCTCGCGTTCAAAGCCGCGCTCGGGGGGAGAGTAGTAGACCGGTCGGCGCATGGCTTCGGGGAAGTAGTCCTGCCCGGAAAAGCCGTCTTCGGCGTCGTGGTCATAGGCATAGCCCGCGCCATATCCCACGTCCTTCATCAGCCGCGTCGGCGCGTTCAGGATATGCTTGGGCGGCATCAGGCTGCCGGTCTCTTTCGCCGCCGACCGCGCCGCCTTGTAGGCCACATAGACCGCGTTCGACTTGGGCGCCAATGCCAGGTAGACCACTGCCTGCGCCAGCGCCAACTCGCCCTCGGGGCTGCCCAGCCGTTCATAGGTCTGCCATCCCTGCAAGCACACCTCCTGCGCCTGCGGGTCGGCCAGGCCGATATCCTCGACCGCCATCCGGGTCAGCCGACGGGCCAGAAAGCGCGGGTCCTCGCCGCCCTCCAGCATCCGCGCGAACCAGTAGAGCGCCGCATCCGGGTCGCTGCCGCGAATGGACTTGTGCAGGGCCGAGATCAGGTTGTAATGCTCATCGCCGGACTTGTCATAGCGTGCGGCGCGGCGCATCAGCCGCTTGGCCAGCTCGTCGCGATCCAGATGGTGATCGACCTTCCAGGCCGCCACCTGCTCGATCAGGTTTAGTAGCGCGCGACCATCGCCGTCGGCCATCTCCTGCATCGCCTCGCGCGCCTCGCCGGTCAGCGGCAGGGCACGGCCCAGCTCCATCTCGGCACGCTGGCACAGGCGTTCCAGATCGGCCAGGGACAGGCGCTCCAGGATGATGACCTGCGCCCGCGACAGAAGGGCCGCGTTCAGTTCGAAGCTGGGGTTTTCGGTGGTGGCGCCGACCAGAAGGATGGTGCCATCCTCCATATGCGGCAGGAAACCGTCCTGCTGGGCCTTGTTGAAGCGGTGGATCTCGTCGACGAACAGCAGCGTGCCCTGCCCGTTGCGGCGGCGGATCTTGGCGGCCTCGAATACCTTCTTCAGATCCGGCACGCCGGTGAAGATCGCGCTGATCTGCACGAAGGTCAGATCGGTCTCGGCCGCCAGAAGCCGCGCGATGGTGGTCTTGCCCACCCCGGGCGGCCCCCAGAGAATCAGCGACGACAGGGAATGCGCCACCAGCATCGCGCCCAACGGGCCTTCGGGCGATAGAACCTGGTCCTGCCCGATCACCTCGGCCAGCGTCTTCGGCCGCAGACGGTCCGCCAGCGGGCGCGGCGCGGTGCCGCCCGGTTCAGGTGTGATGCTGTCGAAAAGATCGGCCATGCCGCTACAGTAGGCCTGTGCGCGGAAATGGAAAAGCGGGCATGCAGCCGGGCCATCGACCGGCCGGATCAGGCGCCTACGCCCGGATGTCCCGAAGGTGGGGTCCTCCTGCAACAGGAAGACCCCAAGGATCGAACCCCACCTGCACCACCCCTAGTGCAGTTTGGTCGCCAACGAGATCGAGACGCAAACGCAGTCGAGCCCGTCGAAGTTAAGGATCGGTCCGGCCGGTTCGCATTCCAGCCCGACGCGGCGGCCGATACGGCGCGACACCTCGGGAATCAGCCCCAGGACCGAGGTCGCCCCCAGCTCACGCGCCGAGATCACCATCTCGTGGCGCAACTGCAGCTGCACCCGCAGCCGCATGCTGGACGGCACCGATTCCGAAACGAAGACCCGACTCGATTCCCAGATGTGGTCGGCGACCGGAGCTTCGAAATCCAGCAGATTCGACGGAATGCTGCTGAGAAGCCCCAGCTGTGCGTCGCGAATCATGTAGGAATAGATGCCGCAACGGTGCGTTGTGGGCGTCAGCCGGATACCTGCCAGAATCTGCCCATTGTCATGCACGGCGACCCAGCGACTTGCCGGGGTGTCGTACTGATCGAACTCCATGCCGTTCGCCTGGGGCAGGTCCCACTTGTTGTGCTCGATGAATGCCCGATGGCGGGCACGGAACATGTTGGCGAACAACTCTCCGTGGTTGTGCAGGTTTTCAAACGATAGTGTCGTGACTTCCATTTTGCAGTCTCCTTCTGGGGTGGTGGAACCGGTCAGAGGGAAACCTCACATGCTAGAGCAATCTGTACTCGCGCGCCTTTCTCAACGCTTCTGAAGTCGTTCGCGCCTCGAGACGGACGCGGGCAGAAGCAAGCCGCGCCTTGAACGCACTTTCCGAAATCCCGAGTTTGGCAGCAGCAGCAGTGTGACGGTCCCCATTGGCGATGCATTGCAGCGCTTCGATCTGTGGTTTGCTCAGCTCCGACGGCGGTTTGGCCGCGATATGAAGACGCGCCGTGATATCGGCAAGTCGCGCCATTTCCTCGTCGGTGAACTCGCGTTCGGACCTGGTGACCCCGGCCATCGAACGCGAGGTAATGGGGCCATATGAGGACACTGCGCCGTAGCGCATCCCGTAAGCGACGGCCTTCTTCAGCAATCCGAACGGGTCGGGAAGCGGGATCTCGCTCCAACGGCGCGTTCCTGTTGTTCCGATCCCCCAGAAGACCAGCGGATCGCGCAGGTAATAGGAATGCGAGTTGTAGTGCTCGACCCAACCGGCCGGATAGCAATTGTGATAGACGAGGGGCGTGGCAAAACGGATGTGCAGCCCGACGGCATAGCCTTCGGGAGCGAGGTTGTGAAGTTCCTCATATAGCTCAGTCAATTGCTTCTTTTGCACCTTCAACCCTGACCATCTCTTGCGGAGACGCCTGCAACTTTAAGCACCCGCCCGCCGCTCCGCTAGGCCCGTTTAACAGAATCGGCGCAGTCTCTCCTGTAGACGCTTATTTCGTGCTTCGCGTGGGGCGAAAACAAGAAAGCCCGCCGAGAGGGCGGGCCTTCGAATTGTCCGTGCCGTCGCGAACTGAAAACTCAGCCCTCGGCAGCTTCGGTGCGGGCGTGGTCGGCAGCGCCCTTGGCGTTCGGGTCGCGGTCGACGAATTCGATGATCGCCATCGGCGCCATGTCGCCGTAGCGGAACCCGGCCTTCAGCACGCGGACATAACCGCCGGCGCGGTCCTTGTAGCGAGGCCCGAGAATCTCGAACAGCCGGGCGACGTGCATGTCCTGCTTCAGCTGCGAGGCCGCCTGACGGCGGGCATGCAGATCGCCGCGCTTGGCCAGCGTGATCAGCTTTTCGATGATCGGGCGCAGTTCCTTGGCTTTCGGCAGGGTGGTCTTGATCTGCTCGTGCTCGATCAGCGAGCCGGCCATGTTGGCCCACAGCGCCTTGCGGTGCTCATGGGTGCGGTTCAGTTTGCGGTAGCCGCTAGAGTGACGCATGGAAATCTCCTATTCGCGTGTTTTGCTTTGTCCGGCAGGGCCTACGATTGGTCCCGCTCACCTTGGGCTTTCGCCAGTTGTTCCCCGGCAAATCCGGGCATTTGTCGAAAGGGGCGGGTTTGAAACCGCCCCCGTAGGTCGGGGTTCACCCCGACTCTTAAAACTGGTCCTCAAACCGCTTCGCCAGATCCTCGATGTTCTCCGGCGGCCAGTCTTCGACGTCCATGCCCAGATGCAGGCCCATGCCTGACAGCACTTCCTTGATCTCGTTCAAGGACTTGCGGCCGAAGTTCGGGGTCCGCAGCATCTCGGCCTCGGTCTTCTGGATCAGATCACCGATATAGACGATGTTGTCGTTCTTCAGGCAGTTGGCCGAGCGGACCGAAAGCTCCAGCTCGTCCACCTTCTTCAGCAAGAGCGGGTTGAATTCCAGACCCGCATCGACTTCACCCGACTTCGCCGCTTCCGGCTCGTCGAAGTTGACGAAGACGCCAAGCTGGTCCTGCAGGATGCGCGCGGCATAGGCCACGGCGTCATCCGGCGTCAGGCTGCCGTCGGTTTCCACCTTCATCGTCAGCTTGTCATAGTCCAGCACCTGGCCCTCACGGGTGGGCTGCACTTCGTAGCTGACCTTCTTGACCGGCGAATAGATCGCGTCGATCGGGATCAGGCCGATCGGCGCATCTTCCGGGCGGTTCTTGTCGGCCGAGACATAGCCCTTGCCGGTGTTGACCGTCAGTTCCATGAACACGTCGGCACCGTCGTCCAGATGGCAGATCACATGGTCCTTGTTCAGGACCTCGATCCCGTTCGATTCCGAGATCTCGCCCGCCGTCACCACACCCGGCCCCTTGGCCGAGATCGACAGCCGCTTCGGGCCCTCGACGTCCATCTTCAGGCTGACGCCTTTCAGGTTCAGCACGATGTCGGTGACGTCTTCACGCACCCCGGCCACGCTGGAAAACTCGTGCAGCACGTTGTCGATCTGCACCGAGGTGATGGCCGCGCCCTGCAGCGACGACATCAGCACGCGGCGCAGCGCGTTGCCCAGCGTCAGGCCAAAGCCGCGCTCCAGCGGTTCGGCGATGACGGTGGCCACGCGCGCGGCATCCGCGCCCGGCTTGACGACCAGTTGCGTCGGCTTGATGAGTTCCAGCCAGTTCTTGTGGATCATGCTTTCGCCTCCATACTTGCCGCCGTTTCCATGTCCGGTGAAACGCAGCGCCCGAGGATCTTTCAAAACGAAGACCGGGCCACGCGGAAAGGCGTGGCCCGGCGGTAATTCCACTGCGTCAGACGCGGCGGCGCTTCGGCGGACGGCAGCCGTTATGCGCCAGCGGCGTCACGTCGCGGATCGAGGTGATCTGCAAGCCAGCCGCAGCCAGCGCGCGCAGCGCCGATTCGCGGCCCGAGCCGGGGCCCTGGACTTCGACTTCCAGCGTGCGGACGCCATGTTCCTGCGCCTTCTTGCCGGCATCTTCGGCGGCCATCTGGGCGGCATAGGGCGTCGACTTGCGCGAACCCTTGAAGCCCATGGTGCCCGCCGACGACCAGGCAATCGCGTTGCCCTGCACGTCGGAGATCAGGATCTTGGTGTTGTTGAACGACGAATTCACATGCGCCACACCCGAGGCGATGTTCTTGCGTTCCTTGCGCTTTGTGCGCGCGGCGGCTTTCGGATCACGTGCCATATCTGTGCGCTCCCCTTACTTCTTCTTGCCGGCGATGGCTTTTGCGGGGCCCTTGCGGGTACGAGCGTTGGTGTGCGTGCGCTGGCCGCGGACCGGCAGGCCCTTGCGGTGACGCAGGCCGCGGTAGCAGCCCAGATCCATCAGACGCTTGATGTTCATCGACACTTCACGGCGCAGGTCGCCCTCAACGGTGAAGTTGGCGTCAATGTATTCGCGGATCGACAGCACTTCGGCGTCGGTCAGCTGGTTGATCCGGCGGGCGGCGTCGATCTTCAACGCCTCGCAGATCTGGCCAGCCGCTTGCGGGCCGATGCCATGGATATACTGCAGAGAGATGGGGACCCGCTTTTGGGTCGGAATGTTGACGCCAGCAATACGTGCCACGCGCGTTTCCTTTTCGTTGCGGCTCCGTCGTGCCAGAGCCTTTTTTCACAACTGCCCCGGACCTGAAGGCCCGGAACGACGATCTTCCCATCAACGGGAAACCACGGCAGGAACTGATTCCTTACCGGGACACCGCGCAATATGGGGTTTTCCGCAGGCCGTCAAGGCCGCTAGGGCGGGAAATCACGGCCTGTCAAGAACTTTCGAAATGTCGGCTGCAACAGCCCCCATTTCCGCCAAGCCATCCACCGCGCAAAGGTTTCCCTTGGCATAGTAATAGCCGATCAGCGGCGAGGTTTTCTTGTAATATTCCATCAGCCGGGTCTTCAGCGCCTGTTCGGTATCATCGGCGCGGCGCTTCATGTCATGGCCACCGCAGACGTCGCAGGTGCCCTCGACCTTGGTCGGTTTGGTCACATCGTGATAGACCGCCCCGCAATTGCCGCAGGTGAAACGGCCGGTGATGCGCGCGACCAGCGCGGCGTCATCGACCTGCATCTCGATCACCGCATCCAGCGACTGCCCCTTGCGGCCATCAGCTCGCCCAACGCATCGGCCTGCTTCAGCGTGCGGGGAAATCCGTCGAAGATAAAGCCGCCATGGCCCGATCGGGCTGCGCCAGCTTCTCGTCGATCAGGCCGATGACGATCTCGTCCGTCACCAACTCGCCTCGCTCCATCACCGCAGCGACGCGCTTGCCCATTTCGGTGCCCGAGGACTTGGCCTCGCGCAGCATGTCGCCCGTCGACAGCTGCACCATGCCGCGCGCATCTTCCAGGCGCTTGGCCTGCGTGCCTTTGCCAGCCCCGGGCGGACCCAGAAGGATGATGTGCTTCGCCGCCATGGATCAGCGCCGCGCCGGAGCCTTGGCGGGGGGCTTTCCACCCGCCTTGCGCTTGCCGCGCAGCTGGCTTTTCTCGATCAGCGCCTCGTATTGATGCGCCAGAAGATGCGACTGCACCTGGTTGATCGTGTCCATCGTGACCGAGACCACGATCAGAACCGACGTGCCGCCGAAGTAGAACGGCACGCCGACCTTCGAGATCAGCACCTCGGGCAACAGGCAGACCAGCGCCAGATAGGCCGAACCCAGCACAAGGATGCGGTTCAGCACATATTCCAGGTATTCCTCGGTCTTGCGGCCGGGGCGGATGCCGGGGATGAAGCCGTTCTGGTTCTTCAGGTTCTCGGCCACGTCATCGACCTTGAACGACACGTTCGAGGTGTAGAAATAGCTGAAGAACACGATCAGCGCGGCCAGCGCCAGAAGGTGCAGCGGCTGGCCATAGCCCAGATAGGCGCTGATCATCGACATCACCGGATTGGTGCCGCCACCCGAGAAGGTGCCGATCGTGGTTGGCAGCAGCAGGATCGACGAGGCGAAGATCGCCGGAATCACGCCCGCCGGGTTGACCTTGATCGGCAGGTGCGACGAGCCGCCGTCATAGACCTTCATCCCGACCTGGCGGCGCGGATACTGGATGTGGATCTTGCGCAGGGCGCGCTCCATGAAGACGACGAAGGTGATCACCGCCACCACCATCACCAGGATGCCCAGAATGACCGGCGTGGTCAGCGCGCCGGACCGGCCTTGCGCGAAGAACTGCGCCAGGGCTGCCGGAATTTCGGCCACGATGCCGACGAAGATGATCAGCGAGATGCCGTTGCCGATGCCGCGGGCGGTGATCTGCTCGCCCAGCCACATCAGGAACATGGTGCCGCCGACCAGCGTGATGACGCAGGTGGCGACGAAGAACAGGCCGGGTTCATGCGCCAGCTCTCCGGCCTGGATCGACATCGCAATGCCGTAGGCCTGGAAGATCGCCAGCATCACCGTGCCGTAGCGGGTGAACTGGTTCAGCTTCTTGCGACCCTGCTCGCCTTCCTTGCGCAGCGCTTGCCAGGGCCCGTACATCGTGGCCACCAGCTGCACGATGATCGACGCAGAGATATAGGGCATGATGCCCAGCGCGAAGATGCCCATCCGGCTGATCGCGCCGCCGGTGAACAGGTTCAGCATCCCGCCAAGGCCTTGCCCCGCGTTTTGCATGAACTCGCGCAGCGCGGTGCCGTCGATGCCGGGCACCGGGATATAGGTGCCAAGGCGGTAGACGATCAGGAGACCGACGGTAAAGAATATGCGTTGACGAAGATCGGTCGCCTTGCCGAGCGCGCCCCAGGAAAGGTTCGCGGCCATCTGTTCTGCGGCGGATGCCATGCTTTGCCCTTTTGATGGACAACGCCGCCGGACCCGTTTCCCGGTCCGGCGGCGCTGGAAAACCCGTTGCTGATGTAAGCGACGAATGCGCCGCTCACAACCTCTTATTCAGCCGCAGCCGCAACCGTGCCCATGAACGTGATCTGGCCGCCGGCCTTCTGGACGGCCTCGACGGCCGAGGCAGAGGCGCCGGAGACCTTCAGCGTCACCTTCGAGGTGATCTCGCCCTTGGCCAGAACGCGGATGCCGTCGCGCTTGTTGGTGGTCAGACCGGCCGCGACCAGCGCGTCCTCGTCGATCTCACCCTTGATGTCCAGTTTGCCGAGGCCGATGAACTTCTCGATCAGGCCCAGGTTGATGACGGCGTATTCCTTGCGGTTCGGCTTCGAGAAGCCGCGCTTCGGCAGGCGGCGGTAAAGCGGCATCTGGCCGCCCTCGTAGCCGCCCAGTGCCACGCCCGAGCGCGATTTCTGGCCCTTGATGCCGCGGCCGGCGGTCTTGCCCTTGCCCGAACCGGGGCCACGCGCCACGCGCTTTTGCTTTTTGGCCGCACCGGGGTTGTCGCTCAGCTCATTCAGTTTCATGTCGCAATCTCCTTGGCCGGAAGGTCCCTACCTGCGACGGATGGGGACAACACGGCATTTCTTTTTGATTCCCGTGGCCCGCAAGGACCACCGGGGGCGTATAATGTCCGGGCTCGGATCAATCAAGCGGGAACGTGGGATGGGCAAAACTGCCCATCCCGCCTGGGGTCACGCCCCCGCAGGCCAATGAAACTCCGGCCGCAGGCCTTCATAGACCGGGCGGCCGTCAGAGGGTTTGGGATAGCCCTTCGACGCGTCCCAGAAGGCGTGATAGGTCGCCTTGGGGAAGGCGGCATCGTCATAGCCCATGACGTTCGGCACCGCGACGCGGATGCGTTTCTGCTTGTCATCCAGCATCAGAACCGCCCCGCAATCACTGCACAGACAGATCTCCAGCGGACCATCGGGATTGTCCTTGTTGAACGGCACCCGCTTGATCTTGTCGGGGTGGTCCACCTTCACGTCGCCATGATTGAAGAACGGCGTTGTTGCGCAACTCACGCTTGAGGCGTGACGCCCCCTTGCCCCATTGAGTTCATGCCACGCGGACGATCTCGGCGGTGCCGAGTGCATTGAAGCGGTTGATGAGGGCGACGCGTATCTGGATTTCAGCGGTTTGGCTGTCGGGGTGTCGAGCGGCGATGCGTTCACCGAAGGCTTTCAGGCACCGCATCTTGGCCTCGATCCGGCTTCGGACATGGTATCCCGTCCATCGCTTCCAGAACGCCCTGCCATAGTGCCGGGTGGCACGCAGGGGTTTCGTTGCGGGCGATCGCGGCCGGGCAGTCTTCTTTCCACGGCCGGCCGTTCTTGCGGATCGGGATGATTGGAATGGCCTGGCGGTCGATGATGGCAGTGTGGCAGCGTCGAGTATCATAGGCCCCGTCAGCGGTGACGGTGCCTATGTCTTCGCCCTCAGCGATCTGACTGGAGCAACTCCGGCAGAACCGGGCTGTCGCCATCGCTACTGGAGGTGAATTCCACGGCGCGGATGTCCGACGACCGTATCCATGGCCAGATGGACCTTGCGCCATTGGCGTCTTCCCTGAACACCATGCTTGCGGACCTGCCACTCGCCATCGCCGAGGAACTTGATGCCGGTGCTGTCCACGAGCAGGTTCAGCGACCCATCGGCACGCCTGTAAGGGATCTGAACGGCCAGTGTCTTCTGACGTCGGCACAGCGTCGTATAGTCCGGCACGGCCCAGTCCAGGTTCCGCCATCTTAAGCAGGCTGGCCACCATTCCGGTCGTTTGACGCAAGGGCAGATTGAATAGAACCTTGATGGTCAGACAGAACTGGATCGCAGCATCCGAGAACAGCGCAGGCCGACCGGGGCTGCCGCCGGTGCGGCGCGAGCCACGTCATGTCCTTGTCCAGCCAAATCAGCAGAGAACCGCGCTGGCGCAGCGCCGCAGTGTAGCTGGACCAGTTCGTGGTGCGGTAGCGGGCGGGTGATGGCTTGCTCATGCCGCCTGTCTAACTGCATGGATTCACGATGTGAATCCTCCAACGTCAAAGTTTTGCAACAACGCCCTTCCACGGCAAAACTGTTGAATCCGGAAGCCACGAGCCATCCCTTTTCGATCCTGCATGAGCAACTTCCCGCCTACTATAGAGTGCGATTGCTTTGAAGGCTACTGCCAGATGTGGTTCGTCAACTCGTTCGTCGGGAAGTTGATGCAGGGTGGCAGGTCTGGCTTGCTCCCATCAGCGAAGCGGCGCGCGGCCTACTCTGGCTAGGTTAGCTTAAGGGACTAGCGAGGCGTGCCACCCGTCATCACTCATCTGACAGCCAGAGGCGCTTACCTTCCTTGTAGAGGCGGATCAGGGTGGCGGGCAACGCATCACGGTCGCCTGCCATCCGCTCTTTGATGTATCGCGCAGCCGCAACCTTCGGCCCTGTCACGTCGGGCCATGCCTCGCCGTCAATCCACCCCTGCATCGCGAGATAGACCGCGATTGGCGAGTGTTCCGGCCATGCTTTTCCGTCAATGCCAAGCGCCGATGAAGCATCCTCGCGGCTCAGCGCGCCTTTGGGACTCAGATTTGATCCGATGTAACCGGCGACCGTCTTGAGGTATCTGACGACCCAGTCGGGCAACGGCTCCTTTGGTGACCCATAGTCTGCAATGTACTTCCATGCGGTCAAGGCAAGGTGCCGTCGGAAGCGTTCTGGTGGAACGCCGCCCGTCATGTCGTGAGACGACAACGGCTTTTCTGCTGCGCCGTACTTGGCCAGTTCGTCCACCCAATCGGGCGGCAAGTTGGCAGGTTCGCGCCCCTCCCCTCCCATGTCCGGTGTCCTCTCGTTGTGACCATAGTTCGGCAAGCCACAGTTCATTCGGAAGGTGGCGAGTAGATGGCAAACAAAAAGGAGAAATGCCATGAGCAAGAGTATTCGCGAACGACTGAGCTTCTTAGCCGGGGCTTCACTACGGCCCGCCATGCGCCTGACGCACCGGGGCGGACCTACATCTTCATGGGGGGCTCTGTTGCACAAATCCCGTGAGGGATTCATCTTGTGAATCCAGCGTGGTAGCTGGACGGCATGAGCAGACCGACACCCCCCGCCTACAAGACCAGGAACTGGCCGGCCTATAACAGAGCGCTGAAGCGCCGTGGCTCGTTAACGATCTGGTTCGATCCCGCCATGACCTGGGAGGCGGAGCCCACCGGCAAACGCGGTCGACAGCCCGATTACAGTGACGCGGCCATCCAGACCTGCCTGACCATGAAGGTGATGTTCGGCATGGCGCTGCGGCAAACGACAGGGTTCGTGGAGAGCCTGCTGCACCTCATCGGACTTGACTGGGCGGTTCCCGACTTCAGCACACTCAGCCGCCGCCAGAAGACCCTGAAGGTCAACATCCCCTTCCGCGGATCGCAGGCCCGCTGCACCTCTTGATCGACAGCACCGGGATCAAGGTCGAGGGCGAAGGGGAGTGGAATGCCCGCAAGCATGGCGGCACGAAACGGCGGGTCTGGCGCAAGATCCACATCGGGATTGACGAGCAAACGTTGGAAATCCGAGCCGCCGAGTTCACCACCAGCGACGTGGGCGACGCGCCCATGCTGCCCGAGCTTCTGGACCAGATCCCGCCCCATCAGGAGATCGCCAGCGTCACCGCTGATGGCGCTTTCGACACCCGCAAATGCCATGACGCCATCGCTGCCCGCAGCGCTGCTGCGATCATTCCGCCTCGGAGGAATGGCAAGCCCTGGAAGCCCGACACCCCCGGAGCGGTCGCCCGCAACGAAGCCCTCCGCGCGTCGAAACGCTTCGGCCGAACCATTTGGCGACGATGGAGCGGCTATCACCGCCGAAGCCGCGTCGAAACCAAGATGCACTGTGTCAAGCTGCTGGGCCAGCGCCTCATGTCGCGGGACTTCGACCGTCAGGTGGCCGAGTTCCAGGTCCGCGTGGCCGTCCTGAACGGGTTCACCGCGCTCGGCATACCCGTCACCGAAGCCGTGGGCTGAGTCTGTCCGGGGAAAGGGGAGGTCCGCCTGTCACCAGATTTGTGCAACAGAGCCGTGTTCCTGCCACTTCTTGCTCAGATCAGTTCGGCTCGACCATTTCAAACACGTGCTGGATTCGACTCTCGTCGAGATTCGGCCGGACATCACCTGTCGCGTTGACGTTGCCTATTGCGGCCGGACCAGTTGTGACGAGGAAATCAACCCGTTCATCTCCGGCTACAGGCGCGGAATCGACACGATCCGTGTCATGGATCGAGGAACGCAAGGAACACCGCAGGTGTCCGAAGCGGTAGTGGACTTGCAATCCGCCCTCCACGCCGATCTGAGGGTCGCCTTCCGGGCGGCCTCTCTCGTTGCGCTCCTCGGCCATAGTCAGCGGCAGCCTGGCAAAGGGGTGTCAGAAGTTGGTTCCGGGATGTCGGCCAGTCTGTTTTCAGGATGATCGTTGAAATCTCAGGCCATTGATTCAGAAGTAATAATACCCTGGCGCACCGGTCCTTGGACATCGAACGACAGTGAGACCAGGAATTTCATGCAAGATTCTTGCAAAATCCTTGCTTCAAGGATTTTCGCCCGCTCAGGCCTTCGACGGAGCGCCCCCCTGGAACCGGTTGCCATGGGTGTAGTCGCAAGGCGCCTCTTGCATCTGCAGGTGCAGGCCGGTGCCGGTATAGGGATGCGCGCGGGCCAGGTCTTCGTCGAAATCGATGCCAAGGCCGGGGGTTTCTGGCGGCAGGACGTAGCCGTCTTCCCATTTCAGCGTATTGCGGATGAGTGCCAGATGGAACGCGCCGCCGGTCTGGATCGTCTCAAGGATCAGCAGGTTCGGGATCGACACCGAAAGATGAAGGTTCGCGGCCCATTCGACCGGGCCGGCGTAGAGGTGCGGGGCCATTTCGGCGTTGAAGATCTCGGCAATGGCGGCCAGTTTCCGTGCCTCGAGGATGCCGCCCAGGCGACCCAGGGCGGGTTGCAGGATCTTCACGCCGCCGGCGCGCAGGAGCATGCCGAATTCGGTCTTGGTGGTCAGCCGCTCGCCGGTGGCCAGCGGAATCCGGACGTGGCGGGCGACTTCGGCGAATTCCAGCAGGTTGTCGGGCGGGATCGGTTCTTCGTACCACAGGGGGTTATAGGGCTCCAACTCCCGGCCCAGCCGAATTGCGCCGGGGGTGGAGAACTGGCCGTGGGTGCCGAACAAGAGGTCGGCGCGGTCGCCGACCGCTTCGCGGATCGCCTTGCAGAAGGCCACGCTGCGCGAGATGTCGGACATCGCGGGCTGGTGTCCGCCGCGGATGGTGTAAGGGCCGGCAGGGTCGAATTTTACCGCCGTGAAACCCTGCGCCACCGCCTTGGCCCCCGCCTCGGCCTGCCAGTCGGGGTTGACCCAGAATTCGGCCGCGTCCTGGCCCGGATCGGGGTAGAGATAGGTATAGCTGCGCACGCGGTCGTTCATCCGCCCGCCGAGCAGCGCCCAGACCGGACGATTGCGGGCTTTTCCCAGGATGTCCCAGCAGGCGATTTCAAGGCCGGAAAAGGCGCCCATCACGGTGGGGTCGGGGCGCTGGGTGAAACCGCTGGAGTAGACCCGTCGGTACATCAACTCGATATTCTCGGGGTTCTCGCCCTGCATGTGGCGTTCGAACACGTCCTCGATGACGGCTTTCATCGCCTTCGGCCCGACGGTCGAGGCGTAGCATTCGCCATAACCGACGATCCCGGTATCGGTGGTGATCTTCGGGAAGATCCAGTAGCGACCGCCCCAGCCGGGGGCGGGGGGGGCGACGACGAAGATCTCGAGGTCCTTTAGCTTCATGCGGTTCTCCCGGTTCGGGCGGCGGGACCGGGGGTTTCACACCCCCGGGACCCCCGTGGAGTACTTGGGCCAAGATGAAGGTAGGGCGGAATGGTGGGGCGGGGCAGGGCGGTTTGCGACTGGGAATGCCGCAAACGAGCGATGTCAGGCCAGGCGGGCGGTGATTTCGACGATCAGGCGGCCAGCGCCGTTGGCGCGGCGAAGAACGGGGAGTGAGAAGTGGCAAGGGTGAGGCGGTTCGCTGCGGGGAAAGGTAGGGTCCATCTCGGCGGCGGCGGTGATCGCGTATCCGGCGGCGGAATGGCCGACCAGCAGCGTGGGGCCGGTGAGGGCGGAGAGGATCGCTTCGGCATAGGCGCGCAAGCTGGCGTCGGCAGCGGGCGTGCGGTCCTGTCCGTGGGCGGGCAGGTCGATGGCGCGGGCCGGGATGCCAAGTGCGGCCAGCGCCGGGATCACCCGGTGCCAGCACCAGGCGCCGTGGCAGGAGCCGTGGATCAAGAGCACCTCAGCCATGGCCGATGCCCACCAGGAAAGCCGCCAGTGTCGCGGCGTAGGCCTGCGGCTTTTCCGCCATCGGCAGGTGGCCGGCGCCGCGGATCAGCCGGAACTGGGCGCCGGGGATCAGATCGGCGGTTTCGCGCACGAGGTCGGGCGGGGTCGATCCGTCATTGGCGCCGGCGATAGCCAGAGTGGGCAGGCGCAGCGTGGCGGCGACCTCGTAGAAATCGGTGCCGGCGATGGCAGCGGCGCAGCCCATCCAGCCCTGCGGGTCGGTCTTCAGGAAGCCGTCGCGCAAGGCGGGCAGGGCCGGGTTGGCGGCCCAGTCCCGGCCCATCCAGCGTTCCATCGTGGCGTCGGCGATAGCGCCGAGCCCGTGGTCGCGCACGGTCGCGATGCGGTCCTGCCATTGTGCGGCGGTGCCGATGCGGACAGCGGTGTTCGACAGGACGAGACCGCGCACAAGGTTCAGCCGTTTCACGGCAAGGCCCTGCGCGATCATGCCGCCCAGCGACACGCCGATCAGGACGGTGTCCTTCAGGTCGAAGTGGTCGATGACCCGTTCCACATCGCGGATCAGCATCCCCATCGCATAGGGGGCAGGCGGCACGTCGCTTTCCCCCCCCATGGCCGCGCAGGTCGAGGGCAAGCAGGCGGTGGAGGGGCAGATGGGTGGCGACACCTGCCCAGAGCCCGGAGGAGGTGCCAAGCGAATGCAGAAAGACCAGCGCCGGAGCGTCCCTTGGCCCGGACAGCGTGGCGTTCAGGCGCAGGTCGGGCAGGAAGACGGGGGGCATGTGTGAAACCTTCAAATGCCTTTGAGTGACAGGCCGGAATCCGTGGGCAGGATGTTCGATCAGGTAAAGCGCGCCAATGTGTCGGCGAACATTGCCGCGTCGACGTTGCCGCCGGAAACCGTGCAGATCACTGTATCGGGCAAGTCCTTGTGAAGAGCGCCGCGGCCAGCGCCACAGCGCCGCCGGGTTCTGCCACGATCCTCAGGTGGGTGAAGGCCAGCGCCATCGCCTGCCGGGCCTGGTCGTCGGTTACGCTCAGGCCCGGCCCGGCAAGGCGTTGCAGGATCGGCAGGGTCAGCCTGCCGGGGCCGGGCGTCAGGATCGCATCGCAGATCGACCCCGTCGTGGCGGGATTCGACTGTGCCACACCGCTTGCCAGTGAGCGCGCCATGTCGTCGAAGCCAACCGGTTCCACCGTGCGGACGCGCAGGTCGGTGGCCTTGGCGGCCAGCGCCGTTGCCACCCCGGCCGAAAGCCCGCCGCCACCGCAGCAGACCAGCACTTCGGCGGCGTCGATGCCCATCGCGGCGGCCTGGCTGGCGATCTCCAGCCCGACTGTGCCCTGCCCGGCAATCACCTCCGCGTGGTCGAAGGGCGGGATCAGCGCCAGCCCCCGGTCGGCCGACAGCCGGGCGGCCAAGGCGTCCCGGTCCTCGGTCGCGCGGTCATAGAGCACCACTTCGGCGCCATAAGCCCTTGTATTGGCGATCTTCACGCCCGGCGCATCCGAGGGCATCAGGATCACCGCCACTATGCCGTGTGCCGCCGCCGCCCAGGCCACGCCCTGCGCATGGTTGCCCGATGACATCGCCAGGACACCGCCTGTGCCCGTGGGCAGGGACGATACCGCCGCCCAGCCGCCGCGCGCCTTGAACGAACCCGTCACCTGCAGGCATTCGGCCTTTACCAGCACGCGCCGCCCGGCCAGACGGTCCAGCAGCGGGGCGCCCAGCAGCGGCGTTTCGCGGACATGGCCGCGCATCCGCGCTGCCGCTGCCTCGATCGCGGCAAGGGTCGTCATTGCATCGCCTCCAGCCAGTCGCGCAGCACGGCGACCGCTGCAGGTTCATCGAGGAACGGCACATGGCCGCGGTCGGGGATGTCGGCAAGAACCATGTCGGGGCGCCGGGCGAGCATCTGGCCTGCGACCTCGGCCGACAACAGGTCGGAATTCGCGCCGCGGATCAGTGCCAGTGGCAGGTCGGCGCAGGCATCGAACAACGGCCAGAGGTCCGGCTCGGGGCCGGAAAAGGCTGCGTGGAAGGACTCGCGGAGGGTCGGATCGTAGTTGATCCGCAGCCCGTTCGGCGTTTCCACATAGAAATGCGCCGCCTCCTCGACCCAGCGGCTCTCGGGGACATTGGCGAAGCCCTGCATCGCCATCGGCATCTTCAAGACCATCTCGCGCAGGCTTCGCGCGGCGGGGTTGCGGCCGACATAGTGCTTGATCCGCTCCAGCCCCGGGCGATGGATCACCGGGCCGACGTCGTTCAGGCAAAGGCCCAGCAGACGACCCTTCGCCACCGCCGCCAGGAACATCCCGATCAGCCCCCCGCGCGAGGTGCCGAGGATCGCCGCCTTCGCGACCCCCAGATGGTCCAGCAGCGCCAGCGCGTCCTGCGCCTCCATCGGCACGGTGTAGGTGGCGGCACCGGTCCACTGGCTGCGCCCGCGGCCGCGGTAGTCCATCCGGATCACCCGGCAGCCGGTCAACGCGGGCAGGGCATAGTCGAAATCCGCCATGGTGCGGGTCAGGCCGCTCAGGCACAGCACCGGCGGACCGGCACCCTGGTCACGGTAGGCCAGCCGCGCGCCATCGCCCGCGGTGAAGAAGGCCAGGTCATGCTCTTGGATTGCCATCAGAGCGCCCCCTCCGAGGAGAAGCCAGGAAGACGAGGAGGTTCGTCAGCCTCATGCCAGCGCCTCCAGCTGCGCCAGGTCAGAGATGATGCGCGCCGGGCCATGTGGCAGCCGGTCCAGGGGGGCCGCCCCCCGGTTCACCCAGGCCGTGGTAAAGCCGAACCGCGCCGCGCCGGCCACGTCCCAGCCGTTCGACGACACGAAGACCACGCGCTGCGGCGGCACGCCGGTTTCCGCCTCGACCAGCGCATAGACGGCGGGCGACGGCTTGTAGACCCCGGCCGCCTCGACCGAGATCACCGCCCGGAACCGCCCGGCAAGCCCCGCCTCCTCGACCGCTTCGGCCAGCATGTCGGGCGTGCCGTTCGACAGGATCGCCAGCTCCTTGCCGCGCGCCGCCAGCGCGTCCAGCGCGGCGGGCACTTCGGGAAAGCAGGGCAGGCGGCGAAAGGCCTCCAGCAAGGCCGCGCGCAAGGCGCTGTCGTGCAGGCCCCGCGCCTCCAGCGCCCAGTCCAGCGCATCGGCGGTCACTTCGGCGAAATCGGCATGGGCGCCCATGATGGTGCGCAGCCAGCTGTATTCCAGCTGCTTGCGGCGCCAATCCTCGGCCAGGGCGGGCCACATAGGCGCCACCCGCGCGTCGCCCGTGGCCACGGCCCGCGCGGCGCCCGCCAGGTCGAACAGCGTGCCATAGGCATCGAAGACGAAGAGGTCCTTGGGCATCGGCAGGCTTCCCCGGTGGCGCTGGGCCCGAAACTGGCACGGCGCGCGCGGCAAAGGCAACGGCAGAAACGGGCGCAGGAGCGGGCGGCGGTCGAATGGCACCTCCCGGTCCTGCAGGCACGACCGGATCGCCCAGAAGGAAGGCGTTCTCTGCCGATTTGATCCAGATCGCGGCAGGTGCGTGCCGATTGCCCCAGAAAGGGCAATCACCGGATCGCAACGAGGTGGTGAAGATGAGGGCACGACACGGGCTGCTTGCCGCCTTTGCGGGCGTCCTGCTTGTTTCCGCTATCACCTGGCAGGTCTGTTCGCGCGACCTGGCCCGCATCGGGCAGCGGCTTCGCGATGGCAGCGAGGTCGTGTCGACGCGGCACGGCCGTATCGAATTTGCGCAGTGGGGCTCTGGCCCGGCCGTTCTGGTGGTGCATGGCGCAGGTGGCGGCTACGATCAGGGCCACCTGCTGGCCACCCTGTTCGGGGCCTCCGGCTATCGCTGGATTTCGGTGTCGCGCTTTGGCTATCTGCGGTCGGACCTGCCCGCAGATGCCTCGACCGTGGCGCAGGCCGAGGCCTTTGCCGATCTTCTGGATGCGCTTGGCATCGACCGTGTCGGCATTCTGGCGATGTCGGGCGGGGTGCCGCCGTCGCTGCAATTTGCCCTGGCCTACCCCGATCGCACGGCGGCGCTGGTCCTGCTGTCAAGTGCGCCGTTCACCCCAATGACCGCCAGGGAACAGGCCTTGCCGATCCCGCCTTGGGTCTATCAGGCCCTGTTCCGATCGGACGTCGTGTTCTGGGGCATCGTGAAGCTGGCCCCGGCGCGGCTGGACCCGTTCTTCGACATCGACCCGCAGGCGCGGGCGCGGCTGTCTGACGATGATCTTGCCTTCGTGACCGGGCTGATCGACGGCTTCCTGCCAGTGACCCTTCGGACCAGGGGCCTGGCAAACGAAGGTGCCGCCATCGACCCCGGAACCGCCTATGACCTTGCGGCCATACAGGCGCCCACGCTGGTGGTTCATGCCCGCGACGATGGCATCAACCCGGTGGCTATTGGCGGATATCTTGCAAAAGGCATCGCCGGGTCGGACTTTGTCGAGGAGCCGGACGGCGGCCACCTGCTTCTCGGTCATATCCCGGAAATCCGGGCGCGGGTGGCCGCTTTTCTGCACAGGCACCTGCCGACGCCAGACTGACACCCTGCCGGTCGCACCGATGCGCCACGCCGGATGCAGCTTGCCATCGGGGCCACGCCGGACCCGGTCGGGAAATGCGCGACAACCGCAATGCTTGCCCATCCGCGCCTCAGCGCCTAAACCCCATCCGCGCGACAGGAGACCTGACCACATGGCCCGCAAGCCCGAGATCATCGAGAACCGCCCCACCACCCGCAAGGTTGGCGCATTGCGCGGACTTGCGCCCTTCCTGCGGCCCTATCGCCTGCTGACCCTTGGTGCGCTGGCGGCGCTGACCCTGACAGCCACCGTCAGCCTGATCCTGCCGCTGGCCGTGCGCCGCGTCGTCGATGGTTTTCAATCGGCCAATGTTGCGCTGCTGGACAATTACTTCGCCGCCTTCCTGGCCATCGCCGCCCTGCTGGCCGTGGGCACCGGCCTGCGCTACTGGCTGGTCACGCGGCTGGGCGAGTATGTCGTGGCCGACATCCGCCGCGCCGTCTTCGACAAGGTCATGGGGATGAGCCCGGCCTTCTTCGAGCGCATCCTGACCGGCGAGATCCTGTCGCGCATCACCACCGACACCACGCTGATCCTGTCGGTCATCGGTTCTTCCGTCTCGGTCGCGCTGCGCAACGTGCTGTTGCTGCTGGGCGGTTTGGTGCTTCTGTTTCTGACTTCGGCCAAGCTGACCGGGCTGGTCCTGCTGATCGTGCCCGCCGTGGTGGTGCCGATCATCGTGCTGGGCCGCCGGCTGCGCAACCTCAGCCGCGAGAATCAGGACTGGATCGCCTCGTCCTCCGGTTCGGCCTCCGAGGCGCTGCAGGCGGTGCAGACGGTGCAGGCCTTCACGCATGAGGCGCAGACTCGTGCCGCCTTTGCCGAAGTGACGCAAAAAAGCCTGGTCTCGGCGCAGCGGCGGGTCTCTACCCGCGCGGTGATGACGGTGATCGTGATCTTCCTGGTCTTCGCCGGCGTCGTTGGCGTGCTGTGGATCGGTGCGCGCGACGTGCGCGCCGGCGTGATGAGCGTGGGAGAGCTGATCCAGTTCGTCATCTACGCCGTGATGGTGGCCGGATCGGTCGGCGCGCTGTCGGAGATCTGGGGAGAGCTGATGCGCGCCGCTGGTGCCACCGAGCGGCTGGTGGAACTGCTACAGACCGACGACAGCGTGCAGGACCCCTCTGAACCGAAGGCCCTGCCGCGCCCGGCGCGCGGCGAGATCGGCTTTGAGGACGTGACCTTCCGCTACCCCGCGCGGCCCGAGGTTTCGGCGTTGAACGGGGTGACGCTGCGGGTGAGCCCCGGCGAGACGGTGGCGCTGGTCGGCCCCTCGGGCGCCGGCAAGACCACCATTTTGCAACTCCTGATGCGGTTCTACGACCCGCAGGGCGGGGAGATCACGCTGGACGGCATTCCCTTGCGCGACATGGCGCGGGCCGATTTCCGTGCCGCCATCGCGCTGGTGCCGCAAGACCCGGTGATCTTTGCCGCCTCGGCGCGCGACAACATCCGCTTTGGACGGCCGACCGCATCGGATGCCGAGGTTGAAGAGGCAGCCCGCGCCGCTGCCGCGCATGATTTCCTGACTGCCCTGCCGCAGGGCTATGACACCTTCCTGGGCGAGCGGGGCGTGATGCTGTCGGGCGGCCAGCGTCAGCGTGTCGCCATTGCCCGCGCCATCCTGCGCGACGCGCCCGTCCTTCTGCTGGACGAAGCCACCTCTGCGCTGGATGCCGAATCCGAAGGCGCCGTGCAGGCGGCGGTCGAGCGGCTGTCGCAGGGCCGCACCACGCTGGTCGTGGCGCACCGGCTGGCCACGGTAAAACGCGCCGACCGGATCGTGGTCTTCGATCAGGGCCGGATCGCGGCCACCGGCACGCATGACGAACTGGTGGCCGCGGGTGGTCTTTACGCCCGCCTTGCCCGGCTGCAATTCACCGACGGCGCCGTCTGAGCCCGCCCTGCGCGGCCCCGAAGGGGAAAAACCGCCAGCTTTTCCCCTTGGGGCGCGGGACGTTGCGTTCCGGCCCCCGAAAACGGTTGGCAAACCCGCGGATCATGCCCATCCTCGGCTGATGACGCCCCCGGATAGAGAGGGGCGCGATGAAGGGGAGGATACCATGGGAGACTTCGCAACAGCGGCGGATGTGAAGGCCATCGAGGCCGAGTCGCCTTGGGAGGCGCGCGACGTTGCCCGCACGATGCACGAGTTCCTGAGCCGCGCGAAGGCCGCCCATGGCGACCGCCCGGCGGTCAGCTATCAGCTGTTGTCGGCGCCCGATGCCCCTGCCCGGACCCTGACCTGGACCGGCCTGCACGCCGCGGTGACCCGCGCGGCCAACCTTTTTCGCAGCCTTGGTGTGGGTGAAAAGGACGTGGTTGCCTTTGTGCTGCCCAACACGATGGAAACCGTCGTCACCTTGCTGGCCGGCGCGGTGGCGGGGATCGTCAACCCGATCAACCCGCTGCTGGAAGAAGAGCAGATCAGCGCCATCCTGCGCGAGACCGGCGCCAGGGTCGTGGTCACGCTGCGCCCCTTTCCGAAGACCGATCTGGCGCAGAAGGTGGCCGAGGCGGTGAAATTCGCGCCAAACGTCCGCCACGTTGTCGAGATCGACCTGCTGACCTATCTGACCGGGCTCAAGCGGCTGATCGTGCCGCTGATCCGGCCGAAAAATCCCTTCACCCACAGCGCCAAGATAGTGAACTATCATGCCGAGGTGGCCCGCCAGCCCGCCGACCGGCTGACCTTCGAGGACCGCAAGGAAGACCGCGTCGCCGCCTATTTCCACACCGGCGGCACCACCGGCATGCCGAAGGTGGCGCAGCACAAGGTTTCGGGCATGGTCTACAACGGCTGGCTGGGCCAGCGGCTGTTGTTCAAGCCCGACGATGTGGTGATGTGCCCCTTGCCGCTGTTCCACGTTTTCGCGGCCTATCCGATCCTGATGTCGATGATCGCCTCGGGCTCGCATGTGGTCTTTCCCACCCCGCAGGGCTACCGGGGCGAGGGCGTGTTCGACAACTTCTGGAAGCTGATCGCGCGGTGGAAATGCACCTACATGATCACCGTGCCCACAGCCCTTGCCGCCTTGATGCAGCGGCCGGTCAATGCCGATATCTCCAGCCTCAGGAACGCGTTTTCCGGTTCGGCCCCGCTGCCGATCGAGCTTTACAATCGCTTCAAGAAGGAAACCGGGGTCGAGATCGTCGAAGGCTATGGCCTGACCGAATGCACCTGCCTGGTCTCGATCAATCCGCCGGACGGGGTCAAGAAGATCGGCTCGGTCGGGCTGCCCTTCCCGCATACGCATGTGCGCATCCTGACCTCGCAGGGCGCCATCGGCTTTCGCGAATGCGCTGTCGACGAGGTGGGCGAGATCAGCGTCTCGAACCCCGGCGTCTATGAGGGATCGACCTATACCGAGGCCGACAAGAACAAGGAATTGTTTGCCGACGGCAAGTTCCTGCGTACCGGCGATCTGGGCCGGATCGACCCCGACGGCTATCTGTGGATCACCGGCCGCGCCAAGGACCTGATCATCCGCGGCGGCCACAACATCGACCCCGCGGTGCTGGAAGAGGCGCTGATGGGTCACCCGGCGGTGGCCTTCGTCGGTGCCATTGGCCAGCCCGATGCCCATGCGGGCGAACTGCCCTGCGCCTATGTCGAGGTGGTGAAGGATGCCAAGGTCACTGTCGAAGAGCTGATGGCGCATGCCGAAAAGCACATCATGGAACGCGCGGCCTTGCCGAAATACATCGAGATCCTGCCCGAGCTGCCGAAAACCGCGGTGGGCAAGGTGTTCAAGCCCGATCTGCGGCGCATGGCGATCACCCGTGTCTATGATTCGGCGCTGAAGGCCGCGGGCCTGCAAGCTCATGTGGCCGATGTGGTGGAAGACAAGAAACGCGGTCTGGTTGCCCGGCTGGCGCATGGAGAAAAGCCTGATGATGCCGCGGTGACGGCGGTTCTTGGCAGCTTCACCCGGCCGTGGGAGTGGCGGTCCTAGACTCCGGCGCCTGCGTCGGAACGGTGCGGCGGATGCGGTCTTTTCCCGAATGACGGGAAGTTTCATTTGCGTGAATCGTTCCGTCTGGACCAGACTGGCATCCGGGAGTGGACTGGATTGGGAAGGGCAGTATCCGATGATTTTGCGCAAGATCGTTCTGGCTTTGGTTGCCGCAATGGCATTTTCCGCGCCGGTTGCGGCGCGGCAATCCGAGGTGCTTTTTTCGCACAAGCAATGGCAGGTGGAACTGGTGGCCTGGGACGATGGCGGCCTGGGCTGCGTGGCGCAGGTGTCCTCGCCGGGCGAAAGCTTTTCGGTCTGGACCTTCCAGGACGGCTCGGTCCAGTTGCAGTTCTATTCGACGGCCTGGGATTTCGGCGAGGGCGACACGGCGGACCTGCAGGTCCAGATCGACCGCAAGCCGAACTGGAACCTGACCAATGCCGATCTTTACCGCAACTCGGTGCTGTTCAACCTGCCCGACAGCGATGCCGGGGTCGAATTCCTGCTTGAGGTGGCAAAGGGCTCGCGGCTCTACCTGCGCACCGCCGACGGCGGCAATGTGCAGAACTATTCGCTGTCGGGTTCGCGCGCCTCGATCGACGCGCTGATCGAATGCGGCAACGTGATCACGCAGCAGGGCCCTGGAAATCCGTTCAATTGAGCGTGGTCAGCCGGCCGCGCTGTCGATCCAGATCGTTACCGGGCCGTCGTTGACCAGCTCGACCTGCATGTCGGCGCCGAAACGGCCGGTCTCCACCGGGATGCCTTCGGCGGCGAGGAGGTTTGCGAAGGCCTCGTAAAGGCGCTTGCCCTCGTCGGGCGCGGCGGCGGTGGAAAATCCGGGGCGATTGCCGCGCAGGTCGGCGGCCAGGGTGAACTGGCTGATCACCAGCGCAGCCCCGCCGATATCGCGGACCGAAAGGTTCATCTTGCCCTGGTCGTCCTTGAAGATGCGCATCTTCGCGACCTTGGCCGCCAGCCTTGCGGCCGCGATGTCGTCATCGCCCTGCATGGCGCAGACCAAGACCAGCAGCCCCGGCCCGCAGCGCCCGATCACCTGGCCGTCAACCGAAACCTGCGCGCGGGAGACGCGCTGAAGGACGGCCCTCACAGCTCCTGCGCCCAGGGCGGGTTGGCGCCGGGGCGGCTGACGGTGACCGCCGCCGCGCGGGTGCCAAGGCGCAGCGCCGCGTCCAGAACGTCGTCGGAAAGGGCTGCGACGCCCGCCTTGGTCAGCGCGCCCGCCTGATGCAGTGCGGCCAGTACGCCGGCGTTGAACGTGTCGCCCGCGCCGACGGTATCGGCCACCGTCACCGGGGTGGCGGTGACGAAGCGATCCTGGGTGGCAGTTACGGCGCGCGCGCCCTTGGCACCTTCGGTCAGGAACACCGCCCTGGGCCCTCTGGTCAGGATCGCCCGTGCCAGCGCCACCGGATCACCGGCGCCTTCCAGCCAGTGCAGGTCTTCGTCCGACAGTTTCACCAGATCGGCCCGCGCGATCATCCGCCCGATCCGGGCGCGATAGCCAGCCTCTTTGCCTTCGATGAAGCCGGGGCGGATGTTGGGGTCGATCATCGTCACCCGCGCCCCGCATTCGCGGGCCTGCAGCGCCTCGTAGGTCGCCGCGGCCGGGTCGTTCACCAGCGAAATCCCGCCGAAGAACAGCGCCGCCACATCCACCGGCAGCGCCGGCAGCTGATCCAGCGACAGCATCCGCCCCGCCGTGCCCTCGTCGTAGAAGGCATAGGTCGCCTGGCCATCCACCAGCTTGACGAAGGCAACTGTCGTCGGCCGCCCCGACCGCGCCAGAAACCGGGTGTCGACCTTCGAGGCCGCCAGAGTCTCGGCCAGGATCTCGCCCAGCATGTCGGTCGAGACGCCCGAGAAGAAGGCCGAAGGTGCGCCCAACCGCCCCAGCGCGATGGCGGTGTTGAAGACAGCACCCCCCGCATAGGGGGCAAAACAAGCCTCGCCAGTCGTCGAGATACGCGGCAGCATGTCGATCAGCGCTTCGCCACAGCTGAGAATCATCGGCCCCTCCCAAAGACTGCCGCACCATAGGCATCCGCGACCGTTAGCGCAAACATATGCCGCCCGCCGGGCGCCATTACCCCCTTCATTCTGCCACGCCGGCGGCGGTTGCGCCATGATCCCCATCATGGCGACGCGACCCTGCGGGGTGCAGGCTGTGTGCGTGACTCACTTCGGGAAAAGGAGGTCCCAAATGGTTGAGAAATCGCAATCCGGCAGCTTCTGGCCCTCGCTTTACGAACCGTTCCGCGCCATGGGCACGCGACTGGCCGACTGGCTGTCGCCGGCCGCCGAGGCCAGCCAGTCCGCCGATGGCTACTCCATCGCGATGGAATTGCCCGGCGTGGCCGAGGAGGACATCCACCTGACGGTGGAGGATGGCGTGGTGCAGGTGCAGGGCGAAAAGCGCAGCGAGCGCGAGGAAAAGGGCGAGACCTGGTATTTCTCGGAACGCCAGTTCGGCAGCTTCAGCCGCAGCTTCCGCCTGCCCGCCGATGCCGATGGCACGGCGGTGAAGGCCGCAATGAAGAACGGCGTTCTGACCGTGACGGTGCCGAAGAAAGCCTTGCCGCAGGCGGCCAAGCGGGTGCCGATCCAGAAGGCCTGAGCGTCAGGCGGTGAAGAAGCGGGCGAGGTTGGCCCGCACCCTTGCCAGCGGGGTTTCCCCGCTGGTGTCGGGCTGGAAGGGCTGGCCGGTGATCGCCTGGAAGGCGTCGATATAGACCTGCGCAGTCCGGGCGATCATCTCGGCCGGGATTTCGGGGATCGGGTCGTTGTAGGGATCGCAGCGCGCCACGACCCAGGCGCGGATCACGTCCTTGTCGAAGCTGGGCGGACGGGTGCCGTCCCTTAGTGCCGGTTCATAGCCACCGGCGATCCAGTAGCGGCTGCTGTCGGGCGTGTGGATTTCGTCGGCCAGGTAGATCTTGCCGGCGGCATCGGTGCCGAATTCGTACTTCGTATCGACAAGGATAAGCCCGCGCTCCGCTGCCATCTGCTGCCCGCGGGCGAACAGTGCCAGCGCGCGCGACGACACCTCCTCCCATTGCGTCACTGTCAGAAGGCCCTGATCGACGATCTCGGCCGCAGTCAGCGGCTCATCATGGCCGCCATCGAAGGCTTTCGACGTGGGCGTGATGATCGCTGCGGGCAGGGCTTCGTTGTCGCGCAGACCCTCGGGCAGGGAATGACCATACATCTGCCGGTCGCCCGCCTTGTAGCGCGTCAGGATCGAGGTGGAGGTGCTGCCTGCCAGATAGCCGCGCACCACCACTTCCACCGGCAGGATGGTCAGGCGGCGGCCAAGAACCACGTTCGGATCCGGGTAGGAGATGACGTGGTTGGGGCAGAGGTCGGCCGTGGCGTCGAACCAGAACCGCGCCACTTGCGTCAAGACCTGCCCTTTCCAGGGAATCGTCGCCAGGATGCGGTCGAAGGCCGAGATCCGGTCGGAAGAGATCAGCAGGCGGGTGCCTTCGGGGTGATCGGGCGTGGGCGGCAGGTCGTAACAATCGCGGACCTTGCCGAAATAGGGGTTCGGCAGTTCGGGAATGCGGGCATGCGGCAGGACGCGGGTCAGGTCGGGCGTCATCGGGGTCTCCGGCTTTGCGGCCTGATGGCGCGGGGCGGCGGGGGAGTCAAGGTGGCGAGGCCGTCGCGAACGCCCCCTCGGACGCCGCCCACCCACCCACCCCGGCGCCCGAGGGGGCGGGCAGAGGGCGGGATCAGTTCAGCCAATCGGGACGGGGCAGGCCCAGGGTCTCGGGGTCGGTGAGATAGATAGCGCCCAGAACGATTGCCGCCACCACAAGCACCGCAAAGCCGATCTTCCAGATCGACCAGGGACGTTCGCCCTGCACTTCGCCCGTCTGGCCGTTCACCAGAAAGCGATAGCTCTTGCCGTTGTATTTGTAGGCCGCCATCCAGACCGGCAGCAGGATGTGCTTGAACGTCTCATCCGACCAGGTGGTGTCGACCGAGGTGACGCGCTGGTCATCGCCGCCGATGTCGCGGCGCACATCGCCTTCGATGATCCCGGACATGCGGGCCTTGGCGGTCTGGTCGGCTTCGGCCAGGCTGACGGTATAGCCTTCGGCCTGGAATCCGGCCAGATAGTCGGGGGTATAGGGTTCCAGCGCGGCCAGGTCCCAGGGCGTCAGCTCATTGCCCAGGCGCTGCGGCAGACTGGCCGAGGCCATCACCAGCATGTCGTCGAAGTCGCGGCTGACGCGACCCGAGGCCGGATACCAGCGGGTCTTCTGCACCCGTTCCTCGCGCTGCTCGGTCTTGCCATTGACCACCACGCTGACGGTGCGGGTCTCGTAGTAGTGCTCGCCCCGCTGGCCGGTGTAGGAAGACCGCGTATCGGCGTCGAAGGTCCAGAACGGCACATAGACGCCGTTCATCGCCCGGCCCTTGCGGGCGTATTCCAGCAGGGTCGAGGGCGCGAACCACAGCCTGCCCAGCCAGCCCGTCATGGCCTTGCGGGCTTCTGTTTCGGACAGGCGGAACGGCACCAGCGCCTGCGGCTTGATCAGTCGTTGCGCGCCGGTATCCACCACCACGGGCGAGGCGCAGAACGGGCATTCGGTGGCGTGGCTTGCGCCCACGAATTCGATCTGGGCGCCGCAGTTGGTGCAGGTGGTGGTGCGCACCTCCTCCATTGCCGATCCGGGCAGGTCATCTTGCAGGCCCCTTTGCAGGGCATGCTCCAGCAAGGCACGGGCACGGCGGCGGTCACCGGCCGGGGCGATGGCCTGCACATGGCCGCAATGGTCGCATTTCAGCTCGGTCTGGCCGGGGGCATAGCGCAACTGCGCGCCGCATTGCTCGCAGGGCCAACGGTGTTCAAGCGTGTCGGACATGGGTCAAATTTCTTGGCGAAGGGAAAGAAACGGCGCAGAAAACACGATCGCTGCGCCCCCAGGGCAGGCGGGCGATCAGCCTGCCGGCGGCGGCGGCGGCACGTCGCGGAACAGCTGCGACAGGTCGGTCTCGGCGGCGGCTTTCCAGCCGTCCTGCCCGGCAGTCCAGACCATCGTGGCGCGTGTCAGCTTGCCCGTGGCCACCATGCCGGCCAGATCGGCCTCGGCAAAGGGGCCAAGCGTGGCGCCGTTCTCGGCCAGATGCCAGGCCCTTGCCGCGGGCGGCAGCGGTGGCGGCGCCGATGCCGAAGGTGCGGCCGGTGCCGCCCCCCAGGGCCCCAGGTGCTGCCCCATCTGCATGCCCAGACCGGCGGCCATGCCCGCCCCCATCATCCCGCCCGCCCCCGAGGCCGGATTGGCCAGCGCCTCGGCCGCGTTGAACTGCATGTATTTCGACAGATCGCCCGCCACCCCCATCGAGGTGCGCTTGTCCATCACCTTCTCGACCTCTTCGGGCAGGCTGATGTTTTCGATGTAGAATTCCGGGATCGACAGGCCGTAGTCCGCCACTTTCGGCGTGATCGCGGTGGCGATGATCTTGCCCAGATCCTCAAGGTTCGCCGCCATGTCCAGCACCGGGATTCCAGACCCCGCCAGCGCCTGGCTGGCCGCCTGCACGATCTGGTTGCGGATCTGGTTGGATACCTCATCCGTAGTGAATTCGCCGTCGGTACCGACGATCTCGGTCATGAAGCGGCCGGGGTCGGTGACGCGCATCGAATAGGTGCCGAAGGCACGGATGCGGACCGGACCGAATTCCGGGTCGCGCGCCATGATCGGGTTCTTGGTGCCCCATTTGAGGTCGTTGAACCGGGTGGTCGAGACGAAGTAGATCTCGGACTTGAACGGCGACGAAAAGCCGTGGTCCCAGTGCTGCAGGGTCGTCATGATCGGCAGGTTGTTGGTTTCCAGCATGTAAAGGCCGGGGCTGAACACATCGGCCAGCTGGCCTTCGTGGATGAAGACCGCCGCCTGGCCTTCACGCACCGTCAGCTTGGCACCCATCTTGATCGCCTGGTCGCGGCGGTCGAACCGCCAGACCATGGTGTCGCGGGTGTCGTCGAGCCAACTGATGACGTCGATGAATTCGCCCTTGAGGAAATCGAAGACCATGGGACCAACCCTCCTGCCAAACCGGGCCCCCGTCAGCGGACGCACCGGCGCGGGCGCCGTTGGCCCGCTGTGTCTGCGTGTAACATAACCGACGGGTCAGAGGTTTGAAGGGCCTTTCGCGGGGAAATCCGCCCGCGTGACCGCGGTTCTGTCGCATTCGACCGGCAAGAGGCGGTTGCCCCCTGCATCCTGACCCAAGAAGCCGACATAGATCGCGACCATGACGCCGTCCTTCTCGGCCACCGAAACGACCGCAGAGTGGCCCTCGCCCCAGACCGAAGACAACAGCGCATACACCGTGCAGCCCGGCAGAGATGCCAGCCCGGACATTGCAGGCGTGTCGTCAAGCAGGGCAGAGAACCAGCCGTCATGGACATCAGGCGGTCGCCAAGGGTCGCGCTGATGGCCAGCAGCGCATTGGCGTGGGGGCGGTCCAGAAAGGCGGCAAGGCCTGTGCGCGCGCCGACGTCTCTTCGTGGCCACAGGTCACCGCGGCATCCGAAAGGGCCGGCATGGCCTTGAAGACATGGCTTCCGACTGGATTCGTCGCCACAGGTAGGCCGTGCCGGGCCGGGCCCGAAGGCCAGCGGATCGATCACGATCTTCCCGACGCGGGCTATGTCCGGCTGTCCCAACTCTTCAAATCTTGGGTCAATGGCCGATGGCTCTGCCCTTTGGCCAGGGCGGCGACGGGCGGCAGGGCCACTACGGCAAAGGCCGTGAAACGGCCCCGCGCCAGGTTCAACCAGGGCCGCCCAGCAATTGCGCGGCCAGCCCTTCGACGATCGGCCGGGCTTCGTCCAGCGACATGCCGGGCCGCAGCGCGGGGTTGTAGAGCATCTTCAACATCAACTCGTCCTGTTTGGTCAGCAGGGCGAATTCCTCGTCGTCGTTGAAGATCGACGGGCGGGCGCGCGGGCTGTCGTTGGGCAGGCCCAGCCCCTGGGCGATTTCCTCGTGAACGCAGGACAGCCGCAGCAGGTCGGGATGTTCGGCGCGGATCACCGCCACGGCGCGGGTATAGACGCCGGAATTGCCCTCGCTCATCGCATAGACCAGGCAATAGGTCGACCGCGGCATGTTGGTGACATCGGCGATGTCCGAGGCCGAAAGTCCGGGCAGGGCGGCCGCAAGCGTTGGCCCCATCGCCTCGCGTTCGTCTTCGGATACCACATGGACCCAGAAGTTGGGGGTGCCCTCGGTCAGCGCGATGGAATGCCCGGTGATCTGGCTCAGCCGCGCCAGATAGGACCCGATCCGCGCCCGGTCGGCGGCGCGGCGGTCTTCGGGGACCGAGGCGCCGAAGCGCAGGCCGACGCGCACCGGCGCCCTCCACTTGCGAAGGATCGAGCTGGCCTCGCCGCGCACGAAGCTGCCGCCCGAGCGGGTGTATTCATCGAAAAGCGCGATGCGGATGAAGTTTTCCGCCAGCATCCGGTCACCGAAAGGCGTGTCCGGGCCGCCGCCATCGGTGCGCAGCAGGCCCTGCGACAACAGCGCCTGCTGGACCTGGGCGAAATAGGCGCGGGCGGCTTCGCTTTTCGCGGTGACCGCGACGGGCGGCATGGCGGAATGCGGCCGCGAAGGCGGCGCAGGCATCGCGGGCGAGGGGCTGTCGACCGGCAGACAGGCCGCCATCGCCACAAGGGCGACGGCGGCGGTCAGCGTCTTCAGGGCAGTGATGCGGGTCAGGATGATCTCCCTCAGGCCTGGGCGGCGGTTGGCGACGACTGCCGCGCGCGGGCCGAGGCAAGCGTGTCGCGCAGCTCGGCCTCCATCTTCTGAAGGTCGGCTTCGGCGGCGGCGCGCCGGGCCTTGCCCTCGTCGGCGATGGCCAGGCTTTCATTGATGGTGTCGATCAGTGTCTGGTTGGCGCGCTTGACGGTTTCGATGTCGAAGACGCCGCGCTCCATTTCCTGACGCACCACGCGGTTGGTTTCCTGCAGGTTCTTGGCGTTGGATTCCAGCAGTTCATTGGTCAGGTCAGAGGCCTGTTTCACCGCCACTGCCGCCTCTTTCGAGCGTTGGATGGTTACCGCCTGCGCCAGCTGCGTCTCCCACAAGGGCACGGTGTTGACGAGGGTAGAATTGATCTTGGTCACCAGCGACTTGTCGTTTTCCTGCACCAGCCGGATCGAGGGCAGCGATTGCATCGTCACCTGCCGGGTCAGTTTCAGGTCATGCACCCGACGTTCCAGATCGTCACGCGCGCCGCGCAGGTCGCGCAGTTCCTGCGCCTTGATGACCTTGTCATTCTCCGGCGCGGCGGCGATCTCGGACTCTTTCGCCGGGATCACGGTGGCGTCGATCTCGACCAGCCTTGCTTCTCCGGCGGCGATGTAGAGCGCCAGTTCGTCGTAGAAATCCAGCGTCTTGCCGTAAAGTACGTCCAGCGATTTCACATCTTTCAAAAGCGTGTGCTCGTGCGTCAGCAGGTTTTCGGTGATGCGGTCGATCTGGCCCTGCACATCTTCATAGCGCGCCACGAACTTGGCAAAGGGCGCGCCGCGGCCCAGCAGCCGTTCCCACCAGCTGGCCTCGCGGCGCAGGTCCAGCTCCGAGACGGAAAAGCCGCGGATCGCGGTGACGATGTTGCGCAAGGAGTCACCGGCAGGACCAGCGTCCTTGTTCTTCACGTCCTGCAGCATTTCCTGGCTGATCACCTGCAATTCCGCCTGCGCCGAAGAGCCGAAAGAGATGATCGACTGGGTGTTGGAGATGTCCAGCTCGCCCATCCGCTTCTTGATCTCGGCCGCCTTGTCGGGGCTGGCGGCGGCCAGCGGCACCACTTCGGCCATCGGCTCGGCCAGCACGACGGCGGAAACCCTTTCGACCTCGGTCAGAAGGGCAGTGGCTGTGCTCTGGGTCGTGGACATGGGCAACTCTTTTCCGGTTTGGGGCGGGCCTGCCGGGCGGCGGGTCAGCGGGTTTCCATCTTCAGCCGGTCGCGCAGCACCGAGATTTCGATGTCCAGATCGGTGCGGTCATTGGCAAGCAGCGCCTTCGAGCGGTCGGCGAAGGTGGTTTCAAGGTCGGTCAGCAGGCTTTCCCAGTCGGCGCGGGCCTGGGCGTCGCGGGTCTGCGCCCAATGGTCGGCGAACTTCACCGTCGCGTCGCGCGCGCCCATCAGGTAGACCGACAGATACTTGCGCGCCGCCGTCAGGTCGCCGGGGTCGGATTCCACCTGGCGGAACAGCGCGCGGGCAGAGCCGGCGAACTGCTCGACCCGGGCCTCCGCCTTGCGGTCGTTTGCGCGCAGGATGGCGTCCTTCATGGCCGAGAGGTGCTTTTCCGCCTCGTCCACGGCGCGGGCGACGCGGTCGGTCTGAAAGCGGTCGATGCCCTCCATTCCCTTGTCGGACAGGGGATCGAGGCCGAAGGCGCCAAGGTGCAGCGCCGCACCCGCCAGCGCGTAAAGCACCGGGTAAAGCGACATCCCATGCGCGATGATTCCGCCAACGAACAGGGCCGCTCCACAGGCCGCAGCGCTGAAAAGGAGGCGGGGAAACGCCGGGCGGCGGGCGAGTTTTCGCGCCTCCCAGGCCGCGCGGGCGCGCAGGCCTTCGCGGGCCAGCCAGGCCGACAGGATCAAGAGCCCCCCGGCGGCAAGGCCCATCAGCATTGCGTCCGGCGCATCGCCGAATGCGGGAAACAGGAAGGCGAAAGCCGAAAGGAACAGCAGATTGGCCCGCCACATCCCGCGCGGTGCAGGATCGGCCGAGGTCGTCGGGCCGGCGGTCGGCGCTCCGGCCCGACCCTGCGGGCTGTATTTGCCGCCAAAGCGCTGTGCCATCACATCCCTCCCGAACCGGCGACGTAAAGGACCAGCGCCACCAGAAGCGCGATCGACAGAGTCCTGAGGCCGGTTTCTGACATGTCCTGTCCGGGTTTGGGCGGTTCGGCGCCGATCCTAGCCCAGCCCCGCCGCCCTTGCCAGAGACGAGGCGCGGGAATGCGCGGGAATATGTCGCCGTTTCGGGGGGCTGGCTCAGCGCGGCTTGCGCCCGGCGGGTGGGCGACCGGTGGCCGGGGATTTGCGCGCGGCGGGTTTGGCGGCGCCCTTTCCTGGCGCGGGCCGGGCGGTGGCCTTGCCCGAGGCCTTGCCGGCAGCCTTTGCCGCGGCCCTGTCTGGCGCCGTGGCGTCGGCCCTTGCCGAAGATTTCCCCAGGGATTTCTCCGATGATTTCTCGGGTGACTTGTTCAGCGGTCTTCCCGGTGGTTTTCCCACCGGTCTTGCCGATGACTTTCCCGCCGGTTTCGCGGTCGTGCCGGCCGCCTTCTCGGCGGCGGTCGATCCTGCCCGGTTGCGGCCAGTTCCGGCCTGAACTGCGGGTCCGGCGGCCACCCGCTTGCCGGGGCGGTCCGGGGTGACGGTTTCCTTCCAGGCCCGGGCCAGCGCCTTGACACCGTCACCGGGGCGGGCGTTGCGGGGCAAGGCGATCCGGGCCTCGGATTCCGCGGTCTTGCCGTGGCCGTCGCTGCCGCTGCGGCGGACCACCGTCTTGCGGGCAACCCGGCCCGTAGGTGGCACGGGCCGCCGTTCGCCCGCGTCTGCATCTGCCGTGTCGCCCGCCTCGCCCAACTGGTCGCGAAGCACCTTCGGGCGCACCTCTTCGACCGCGCCGGGTTTCAGGTCGTTCAGCCGGAACGGGCCATAGGAAGTGCGGATCAGCCGGTTGACGTAAAGACTGACCGCGTTCAGCGCGCGGCGGATCTCGCGGTTCTTGCCTTCGCGCAGGCCGACAGTCAGCCAGGCATTGGCGCCCTGGATGCGGTCAAGCGTGACCTGCATCGGCTGGAACCGCTCGCCCTCGACGGTGATGCCGCGGCGCAGGGGATCAAGCTGTGCGTCGGTGGGGTTGCCGTTCACCCGCACGCGATACTTGCGCAGCCAGCCGGTGGAAGGCAGCTCCAGCCGCCGCTTGAGTTCGCCGTCGTTGGTCAGCAGCAGCAGGCCCTCGGAGTTCAGGTCCAGCCGGCCGACCGACATCACCCGCGGCATGTCGGGGGGCAGGTGGTCGAAGACGGTGTCGCGGCCCTTTTCGTCCGAGGTCGAAGTCACCAATCCCTCGGGCTTGTAATAAAGCCAGAGCCGGGCGGGCTCCTGGTCCGGCAGGGCGTGACCCGAGATGGTGATCCGGTCGCGCAGCGTGACATTCAGCGCGGGCGAGGTGATGGTCTTGCCGTTCACCGTGACTTCGCCGGCCTCGATCAGCCGTTCCGCCTCGCGTCGCGAGGCGATGCCCCGGCGCGACAGCACCTTGGCAATCCGCTCGCCTGCGGGGGTATCGGCGGCGGGTTTCTTGTCTTTCGGCGCCATGGCGGTCATCCTTTGGCGCGGGGTGGCCAGCCCCGGGGGTTTTCCACCCCCGGACCCCCGAGAGTATTTGAGCCAAGATGAAGACACAATCAGGCTTCCGGTCCTTCATGGAGATCGCGCTGCAAGAGGCGCGGGCGGCGGGCGGGCGCGGCGAGGTGCCGGTGGGCGCAGTGATCGTGGGGCCGGGCGGCGGGATCGTGGCCCAAGCCGGCAACCGGACGCGGGAGCTTTCGGACCCGACGGCCCATGCCGAAGTGCTGGCCATTCGCGCGGCCTGTGCGGCGGCGGGGTCCGAGCGGCTGCCGGGGCATGACCTTTATGTGACGCTGGAGCCCTGCCCGATGTGCGCTGCCGCCATCTCGATGGCGCGGCTGGGGCGTCTGTATTACGGCGCTGCCGACCCGAAGTCGGGCGGCGTGGTGGCGGGTGCGCGGGTGTTTTCCCACCCGCAGTGCCACCATGTTCCGCAGGTCTATGATGGCATCGGCGGGGCAGAGTCGGAGGCACTGCTGAAAGCCTTCTTCGCCGGGCGCCGCGACGCGACCTGACGGCAGTGCCCGGTCACAGGTGGATCGGCTCCAGCACCTGCGGCTCGATCACCGTGACGCCGGCGGGCAGGCCAGCGCGCAGGGCGTCGGCCGATTGCGCCAGGATCGGGAAGGTGCGGTAGTGGCAGGGGATGATTGTTCGAAATTGGAAATAGCGACGCGCGGCCCAGGCTGCACGCTCCATGTCCATGGTGTAGTGGCCGCCGCAGGACAGGATGCCGATGTCCGGGTTGTGCAATTCACCCATCCAGCCCATGTCGGCCATGATGTCGGTGTCGCCCGAGACATAGACCACATGCCCTTCGCCCGCGATCATGAAGCCCGCCGCCGATCCGGCGGGCAGGAGGCCCTTGCCGGTGAAGTCGATCGAAGCGGAATGGCAGGCGTGCACCATCGTCACCTTCGCGCCGTTCAGATCAAGCGTGCCGCCCTTGCCGAAGCCCATGGTCTGGCAGGCGCCGGTCGCGTTCAGCCATTCCGAGACCTCGTGGATACAGGCCACGGGGATGCCCTTTTCCGCGGCGATGGCGGCGGCATCGGCGGCGTGGTCGCCATGGGCATGGGTCAAGAGCACATGGGTCGCACCGTCAAGCGCCGCACTGCGGCGGTGTGCGGGAAACATCGGGTTGCCGGTCAGCCATGGGTCCACCAGCAGCACCGCGCCTTCGATGGCGATCCGAAAGCCGGAATGGCCGAGCCATGTGATCCGCATCGCCGCGTCCTTTCTGATGGGCCGTCGTGCCGACAAGGATGATCCGCCCAACAGCCAAGGCAAGGATTTTCGTGCCGGCGCCGGGGGAGTGGTGTTAACCATAAAGTGACTCCGGACTTGCGCCGAGCGGCGATACCGCTGCACCCATGTGCCGGGTGTGGAGTTGGTATCCGGTGATTCTGGAGCCGTTGTATCTGTATTGCGAGCGAACCGGCCCTGGTCTTCTGGGTGAGCCGGTGAACTTTCTGGCGTCCTTTGCCTTCGTGCTAGTTGCCCGGTCGATCTGGCGGATGGCAGAGGCGTCGGGGCTGCTGCGCCTTATGGCGGGGCTGACGTTCTTGCTGTGTCCGGGGGGCCTTTACCTGCACAGCCTGCCCAGTGCGGCGGCGCTGGCGGCCAATCTGGTGCCGATCCTGGCACTGATCCTGGTCTATTTCTATGGATTGAACCGCCATGTCGTGGGGCTTGCGCCGGCAATGGCCGTGGTCTGCGCGCTGCTGATCCTGCCCTTTGCGGCGGTCAGCTTGCCCCTGATCGGGCTTGTCCGCGGCGCCGCAAGCTCGGCCGCCTATCTGGCCTTGCCGATCCTGCTTCTTGGCTATTCGGCAGCGCTGCGCCCCGAGATGCCGGCAACGGCGCGGGGTTGCTGGTCGCGGCGCTGATCATGCTGTCCGCGATCATCCTGCGCTCGATCGACCTGCCGCTTTGCGGGGTCTGGCCCTGGGGCACGCATTTCCTTTGGATCATGGGCGCCGCGCTCTTGTTGTGGCAACTGGCGCAAGTCTACCGGCAGCACGGCGCGGTCGGGCAGGGCGGGCTTGCAGGGCCGGGCGGGGGCCGCTAAACGGGGCCGGTCAAAGCCGCAAAATGAAGCTGGGGTCTGCCCATGTCGATCGACGTTGAGACGGCGCGCAAGGTCGCCAAGCTGGCCCGAATCCGGGTCGAGGACGCGGCGCTGCCCGGGCTGGCCGAGCAGCTTTCCGGCATCCTGACCTTCATGGAACAGCTGAACGAGGTCGATGTGACCGGCGTGGAGCCGATGGTCAGCGTCACCCCGATGCGGCTGAAACGGCGGGCCGATGTGGTGACGGATGGCAATATCCAGGCGCAGGTCCTGAAGAATGCGCCGGAAGCCCGCGAGGGGTTCTTTGCCGTGCCGAAGGTGGTGGAATGACCGCGAACAGTCTCACAATCGTTGCCGCCCGCGACGCGCTGAAAAAACGTGAGATTTCGGCCGTCGACCTGACCATGTCCTGCCTGACCGCGATCGACGCGGGCGACGGGCTGAACGCCTTTGTCTGGAAAACCCCCGAACTTGCGCTGGAGCAGGCGCGTGCTGCCGATGCGCGGCTGGCTGCCGGCGATGCCCCCGCGATGTGCGGCATCCCCCTGGGCATCAAGGATCTGTTCTGCACCAGGGGCGTGCCGTCGCAGGCCGCGTCGAACATCCTGAAGGGTTTCAAGCCGGAATACGACTCCACCGTGACGACACGCCTGTTCGGCGACGGCGCGGTGATGCTGGGCAAGCTGAACATGGACGAATTCGCCATGGGGTCCAGCAACGAAACGTCGTGCTATGGCGATGTGGTGAACCCCTGGAAAGTGGATGACCGCAAGTTGACGCCGGGTGGGTCTTCGGGCGGCTCTGCCGCTGCAGTGGCCGCGGATCTCTGCCTTGCCGCCACCGGCACCGATACCGGCGGCTCGATCCGGCAGCCGGCGGCCTTTACCGGCATCACCGGCATCAAGCCGACCTACGGCCGGGTCAGCCGCTGGGGCATCGTGGCCTTTGCCTCCAGTCTGGATCAAGCCGGGCCGATGACCAAATCGGTCCGCGATGCGGCCATCATGCTGCAGTCGATGGCCGGGCACGACCCGAAGGACTCGACCAGCGCCGACATCCCCGTACCGGATTTCGAGGCCGCCCTGACCGGCGATATCCGCGGCAAGGTGATCGGCATTCCGCGCGAGTACCGCATGGACGGGATGCCGGCCGAGATCGAGGCGCTGTGGCAAAACGGCATCGAGATGATGAAGGGCGCCGGCGCGGCGATCCGCGACATCAGCCTGCCGCACACGAAATACGCCCTTCCCGCCTATTACGTCATCGCGCCGGCCGAAGCCTCGTCGAATCTTGCCCGCTATGACGGGGTGAAATACGGCCACCGCGCCACGCTGGCGGCGGGCGACGGCATCACGGAAATGTACGAAAAGACCCGGGCCGAAGGATTCGGCCCCGAGGTCCAGCGCCGCGTCATGGTCGGCACCTATGTCCTGTCGGCGGGGTTCTACGACGCCTATTACAACCGCGCCCGCAAGGTTCGCGCGCTGATCAAGCGCGATTTCGAGGTGGTCTTTGCCGAGGGCGTCGATGCGATCCTGACCCCCGCGACGCCAAGCGCGGCCTTCGGTCTGGGCGAGATGGCCGATGCCGACCCGGTCGAGATGTATCTGAACGATGTCTTCACCGTCACGGTCAACCTGGCCGGCTTGCCCGGCATCGCGGTGCCGGTCGGACTGGATGCGAAAGGCTTGCCTCTGGGGCTGCAACTGATCGGGAGGCCGTGGGACGAGGCAGGGCTTCTCAATCACGCCCATGTGCTGGAGACCGCCGCCGGATTTGTTTCCAAACCGGAAAAATGGTGGTAAGGGCGCGGAAAAGGTGCCTCGCGGGCGCCCAATCCCATGAGGCAGTGATGATCCGCCGTTCCGCCGTTCCGTTGCTTTTCCTGCTGGCTGCCTGCCAGCCTTCGGTGCCCGAGTCCGGCGCCGGGGTGGGGTTTCAGGATTACAACAGCTACATCCGCAATTCCTATGCCCCGCCGTCCGCCGCACCGGCTGCGGCGCCGGCTCCGGTCAAGTCCGGCTTCGATCCGGCCAGCGCGTCGGCCGCGATTGACCGCGCCGACGGAACCGCCGCTCCGGCCCCGGCCCCGGCTGCGGCGCCGCTTGACGGCACCCAGCCCGCCAGTCGGCCGCGCGGCAATGCCCCCGCCGGCATCAAGGAAGAATCCGGCGAAATGGTCCATGCCGGCCATTCCGGCATCTCCGACGAGCAGGATTTCTCGGCCGTCTCCTCGCGCGAGACCATCGCAAGCGACAAGGAACGGATTGCGAAAAACCGCTCCCAGTACGTCGTGGTTCAGCCCAAGGATCTGCCGGTGCGCCCCGGCGACACCGGGCCGAACATCGTGGAATTCGCACTGGCCACCACACATAATCCGGGCACCCAGCTCTATTCGCGCAGCAGCCTGATCCGGAAGGATCCGGCGGTCGCCTGCGCCAAGTTCGCCTCGCCCGATCTGGCGATGCAGGAATTCCTCGCCAGGGGCGGTCCGGACCGCGACAAGCTGGGTCTTGACCCCGATGGCGACGGCTTCGCCTGCGGCTGGGATCCGCGCCCCTTCCGCACCGCGTTGCAGTGACCGCATTCCCTTCGCCGAACTTCGGCGAACGGCGGGGGGGCCTGCGCCCCTCGCTTGTGGTGATCCATTACACCGCGATGGCCAGCTGCGCAGAGGCGCGCGCCCGGCTGTGCGATCCGGGGGCCGAGGTATCGGCCCATTGGCTGATCGACCGCGACGGCCGAACCGAGCAGCTGGTGGATGAGGCCCTGCGCGCCTGGCACGCGGGCGCGGGCGAATGGGCGGGGCAGGGTGACGTCAATTCGCGCTCGATCGGGGTCGAGTTGCAGAACACCGGCACCGAACCTTTCCCCGAGCCGCAGATCGCCGCGCTGGAGCGGCTCTTGCTAGGCATCCTGGACCGGTGGGACATACGCCCGCAGGGCGTGATCGGGCATTCCGACATGGCGCCCGCGCGCAAGGCCGACCCCGGCCCTCGGTTCGACTGGCATCGGCTGGCCTTGCAAGGCTTGTCGGTCTGGCCCGCAGCCGCAGCGCCGGGCGTTTTCCGCGCCGACCTGCGCCGGTTCGGCTACCCGTTGGCCGATGACGCTACGCTGCTGGCCGCCTTCCGCCGGCGCTTTCGCCCCTCGGCGACCGGGCCGCAGGAGGCAACCGATGCGGCCCTGGCCGCCGATCTAGCGGCGCGCTTCGGGATTGACGGACCGGCGGTGCAGGCTTAAGTCCCACCTCGCGCGGATGGCTGGATGACCGCGGGGGAACCCGAGGAAAGTCCGGACTCCATGAAGCAAGGGTGCCGGGTAACGCCGGCGGGGGCAACCCCAGGGAAAGCGCCACAGAGAAGAGACGGCCCTGCATGCAGGGTCACGGTGAAACGGTGGGGTAAGAGCCCACCGCGGGCCTGGCAACAGGACCGGCACGGCAAGCCCCACCCGGAGCAATGCCAAATAGGGGCCTCGCGCGGGTCTGGTCCGAAAGGATACCGCCGCAGGGACGCTTCAGCCCGAGAGGCCCGGGTTGGCAGCTGGACCCCATCCGCAAGGACGGGGCTAGAGGAATGGTCATCCAGAGGGGCAACCCTTGGACAGAATCCGGCTTACAGGCCATCCGCGCGTTCTTTGCGGCCGATGCAGGGGGCGCTGCCCCCTCGCCCGTTCCGGGCTCACCCCCGGAGTATTTTTGCCAAGATGAAGTCCTTTGCGCTTCACTTCGGGACAAATACTCCCCGCAGAGCGACCAACGGAGCCGGTTGGCGCGGCACGCGCCAGAGGCGAGACAAAAGCTTGCGCCGTCAGGCGCGCATTTGGTTCACCGGGCGGCCGTTTCGCTGTTGACTCCGGCAATGGCGTGGCTAAAAGGCGGGCTTCAAGGATTTTCCGGGGGAACGCCTGTTTTCCCGTGGCAGGAGAGACGATCATGGCGAAACCGACGACGATCAAGATCCGTCTGAACTCGACGGCGGGCACCGGGCACTTCTATGTGACCAAGAAGAACGCCCGCACGATGACCGAAAAAGATGGTCGTGAAGAAATACGACCCCGTGAAGCGGGAACATGTCGAATACAAGGAAGGCAAGATCAAGTAGGATCTGCCTGTCCGCAGGATAAAGGGCCGCGCCGCAGGGCGCGGCCCTTTTGCTTTGGTGGGCGAAAGGGACCGCAAGGAGAAAGGGCCGGGGTTTCCCCCGGCCCTTTGCGTTTCGCCCTGCGGCCTTGATCACTCGCGGTTGCCCAGGAACTGCAGCAGGAACATGAACAGGTTGATGAAGTCGAGGTAGAGGTTCAGCGCGCCCATGATCGCGGCCTTGCCAAGCCATTCCTGATCGCCATGCACCGCATGTTCGATGTAGGTGTTCTTGATATTCTGGGTGTCCCAGGCGGTCAGACCGGCAAAGATCAGCACGCCGATGAAGGGAATGGCGAAGGCCAGGCCCGAGGATTGCAGGAACATGTTGACGATCATCGCCACGATCAGGCCGACCAGGCCCATGATCAGGAAAGTGCCCATCGGCGCCAGGTCACGCTTGGTCACATACCCATAAAGCGACAGCGAGGAGAAGGCGATCGCCGTCACCAGGAAAGTCGAGGCGATCGAGGTGTCGGTAAAGACCCGGAAGATCCAGGCCAGCGACAGGCCCATGACCGCGGCATAGGCATAGAAGAACAGTTGCGCCGCCGCGACCGACAGCCGGTTGATCAGCGCACCGAAGGCAAAGACCATCACCAGCGGCGCGAACATCACCACCCAGCCCAGGATATTGGGCCGCAGCGTGATGGGATCGCGGAAGATCGCCAGCAGCGCGTCCGAGGTGCCGACGCCCCAGGCGACGCCCGCCGTCAGCAGCATGGCCACGGACATCAGTCCGTAGACCTTGTTCATATGGGCGCGCAACCCTTCGTCGATCTGAGCGCGGGCGCCGACGCCGACGCTGCGGACCGTTTCATATTGAGCCATCTATAGCCTCCGATGTTGTCCCACTAGGGTTGCGAGGGGCAACGCCGATTTGGCCGGCGTGACCACGTGGGTTCAATATCGGAACTTCGTTGCAGGATTTCAAGGATTTCCGGCAGGGATTTCGGGGCCGGGATTTCGGCCGGGAATTTCCGGTGCGATCTGCCGCCGGCCCTGCCGGCCTTTCAGTCGCGCCAACGCGCGGGCGCATCCCAGATCGGGCGGGCGGCCTCGACCTGGGCCTCGTCCGGCGTTACCCCGATGTCGCGCAAGAGGTGTTCGTCCAGCATGAGCAGCCGGGCACGCTGACGGCGCAGCTTGACGGCGCGAAAAAGCCAAACCAGCAGGCGGACGGGGCGGCGAATGGGTCGGCGAACGGGGCGAAGCGACAGGCGGGAGAGCGTGTACATGGCGATTCTTTCATCTGTCCTGGTGATGAAGGTCGATTCCTGCATCAATCCTGTTGATGAACTTGCGCCCTTGTGATTTATTTTGGAAACGAATGCTTTTGATGTGATCTATCAGGAATCGTGATATGCCACGCAATCTGGACATGACCGCCCTGCGCTCTTTCATCGCCGTCGCCGATGCCGGTGGGGTGACCCGCGCCTCGGGCCTCTTGAACCTGACACAATCGGCGGTGTCGATGCAGATCAAGCGGCTGGAAGAGAACCTTGGCCAGGATTTCTTTTCGCGCGCGCAGCGCAAGCTGACCCTTACGCCCGAGGGCGAGCAGCTTTTGTCTTATGCCCGCCGGATGCTGGCCTTGAATGACGAGGCGCTGTCGCGGCTGACCGATTCCGCGTTCGAGGGCGAGATCCGGCTGGGGGTACCGCATGACATCGTCTATCCGCAGATACCCGGCATCCTGAAGACGCTGGCCGGCGAATACCCGCGGGTGCGGATCAATCTGGCGTCTTCGTTCACGACCTTGCTGAAGGCGGGCTTCGCACGCGGCGGCTACGATCTGATCCTGACCACCGAAGAAGCGCCGGGGCCGGGCGGAGAAGTGCTGGCCAGGCGTGATCTGGTCTGGATCGGGGGGCCGGGCGGCACCGCCTGGCAGCGCCGCCCCGTGCGGTTGGGGTTCAAGGACACCTGCGTCTTTCGCCCCATCGCGCAAGCCGCGCTGGATGCGGCGGGCGTGCCATGGGAGATGGGCTATGAGGGCGAATGCGAGCAGGTGATCGAGGCGACGGTGGCGGCCGATCTGGCGGTCTCGTCGCGGATGCGCGGGGCGATCCCGCCCGGCGTCGAGGTGATCGAGCCGGGCAATGCGCTGCCCGGTCTTGGGTCACTGAGCATCTGCCTCTACAATGCCGGGCTGCAGAAAGGCGATGTGGTCGATGCGCTGCTGGCGCAGGTCCGGCTGGCCTATTGCTGCTGAGAGGGGTCGGCCACCAGCACCAGCTTGCCGGTGGCACGGCGGTCGCGGATCATCTGCAGGCCATCGGGCAGTCGGTCGAACGGCAGCGCGGCCGAGACATGCGGGTGCAGGCGGCCTTGCGCGTACCAGTCGAGCAGGGTCGCCAGCGATCCGGTCAGCACCTCGGGTGCGAAGGACAGATAGCCCCCCCACCACAGCCCGATCACGCTGACATTGCGCACCAGCAACTGGTTCAGCGCCACTTTCGGCACCTCACCGCTGGCAAAGCCGATCGCCAGCATCCGCCCGCCGGGGTGCGTGGCGCGCAAGGCAGCGTCGAAGCCGGGGCCGCCGACAGTATCATAGACCACATCCACCCCGCCGAGGTCGCGCAGCGCAGTCTTCAGGTCTTGGTGATCGGCCTCGATCACCACATCGGCGCCGGCGGCGCGGGCAATGGCGGCCTTTTGCGGCCCTCGCACCTGGGCGATGACCCGTGCGCCCATAAGGCGGCCGATCTCGACCGCCGTCAGGCCCACCCCGCCCGCCGCGCCGGTGACGAACAGCGTCTCGCCCTTTTGCAGCGCGGCTTTCACCGCCAGCGCCAGATGCGAGGTGCCATAGGCGATCTGAAACGCGGCGGCATGGGCAAAGGGCATGGCTTCGGGCAGCGTCAGCAGCCGGTTGGCCGGGACGCAGGCAAAATCGGCGAAGGCGCCGCCAGTGACATGCGCGGCGACACGAGCGCCGGGGGCGGGGCCTTCGGTGCCGGGCCCCAGTGCCTCGACCGTGCCGGCCAGTTCCAGGCCGGGGATGAAGGGGCAGGTCGGGGCGTTCCCGATAGCGGCCCTCGGCCATCAGCAGATCGGCGAAGTTCAGCCCGGCCGCGCCGATGCGGACCAGCACCTCGCCGGGGCCGGGGACCGGGCAGGGCCGTTGCGACAGGCGCGGCGGTTGTCCGAGCGTTTCGACAAGCCAGGCTTTCACCGGGGTCTCCTGAAAGTTGGGGCCGAGGCGATGGCGTTGCGAGGTTAACCTTGCAGTTGTGCCTGCGCCAGAGGGGTTTGCTGCACGGGCGGTACGACCAGTGCGATATGCAAAATGCGAAATAGTGCGAAACGGCACTGCATTTTGCAAAACGCCCTAGAGGCGAGTGCGAAGCGGTCTTGGCGCGTCAGAGTGTTAACCGAAATCTGATGACGAACTGTTATACAAGCGAATAATTGCCACTGTCCAAATGGACAGGTTTCGACAGGCATTTCATCTTTCTTCGATTCTTTTCAGAAATGGCCAATACTGGCATGCTTTATGCTTGTATAGAGCAGGGGACATCGTGCGCAATGCGCACCATTACGGAGTAAAGAATGAAGCATCCGGTTGACGCCCATGTGGGCAAACGCATCCGCCATCGTCGGTGGATGGTTGGGATGACGCAGCAACAACTGGCCGACAAGGTCGGGATCAAGTTCCAGCAGATCCAGAAATACGAAACCGGGATGAACCGTGTCAGCGCCTCGCGGTTGTGGGACATCGCAGATGCGCTTGGCGTCCAGATCGCCTTCTTCTTCGAGGGCCTTTCCGAGGACCAGCAGTCCGCTTCGACGCAGGGAGATATCCTGGCCGACAAGGAAGCGCTGGAACTGGTCCGCTCTTACTATGCCATTCCCGAAGCTCAGCGCCGCCGCCTGTTCGATCTGGCGCGCGTGCTGTCCGAAGCGGCCTGATCCATCCTCATTCGGCCCCTGGAGAGGTGAAGCCCGCTTGACCGCAGCCCCGGCGCCCGCTAGCGCCGGGGCAGCGGCATTTCAGGGGCAAGGGCGATCATGCGGGTGTCTGACAGCGAGGCGGCGGAACTGGTGGCAACAGCGCATGCGCTGGCCGATGCGGCGCGGGCGGCGACCTTGCTGCATTTCCGCAAGCCCGGCCTGACCGCCGACACCAAGGAGGCCGCGCGGTTCGACCCGGTGACCGTGGCGGACCGGCTGTCGGAAGAGCGGATGCGGGAAATCCTGTCGGAGCGACGGCCAAGGGACGGCATCCTGGGCGAGGAATTCGACCCGGTCGCAGGGACCTCGGGCCTGACCTGGGTGCTGGACCCGATCGATGGGACGCGCGGCTATCTGTCGGGCACGCCGACCTGGGGGGTGCTGATCTCGGTCCGTGACGCGCTGGGGCCGGTCTACGGGATCATCGACCAGCCCTATATCGGCGAGCGGTTCGAGGGTGGTCTGGGCCGGGCCGTGGTGAATGGGCCGACGGGGCGCGCGGCCTTGCGGGTCCGGCCGGCACGCGGGCTGGCCGAGGCGATCCTGTTCACCACCTTCCCCGAGGTCGGCACGGCCGACGAAGCCGCCGCCTTTCGTCGGGTGGCGGAGCCGGCAAAGCTGGTGCGCTATGGCATGGATTGCTATGCCTATGCGCTGATTGCGGCCGGACAGATCGATCTGGTGATCGAGGCGGGGTTGCAGGCCTATGACGTGCAGGCCCCGATCGCGGTGATCGAGGCGGCGGGCGGCGTCGTGACCGATTGGCAGGGCGGGCCTGTGCATGACGGGGGCCGCGTGCTTGCGGCGTCTTGCACCGATCTGCATGCCGAGGCGCTGGCGCTGCTGAACCGCCGGTGAAGCAATTGCGCGGCTGACGCCGCAAGGCTTGTTTGCGTGGACAGCTTTGCGCCGGAGGTGATTGCGGATGATGAGGGGCACTGCCCCTCAAACTCCCCGGGGTAGTTCTGCCGGGATGAAGGTGGTTGAGGGGTTGGTTTCCGGAGGCTAGGTTGTCTGCGCGGTATCCGAGTCCTTTCCCCTTCTGTCGGCCCGCCGGTTCGTTCGACCGAAGGGGTCATGGAGAGAACGATGGCCGATATCCTGATCCGGAATGCTGATGTCGTGGTGACGATGAATGCCTCGCGCGACGAGGTTGCCGGGGGCGATGTGCTGATCCGCGGCGGTGTTGTGGCGGCCGTGGGGCAGGGTTTGCAGGCACCGGGGGCCGAGGTCGTCGAGGCGCGGGGCTGCGTGGTGACGCCGGGATTGGTGAACACGCATCATCATCTCTACCAGACGCTGACCCGCGCGGTGCCGGGGGGGCAGGATGCGCTGCTGTTTGGCTGGCTGAAGGCGCTGTATCCGATCTGGGCACGGTTCTCGCCGGAGGAGGTGTTCACCTCGGCCCAGGTCGGGCTGGCGGAGTTGGCGCTGTCGGGCTGTTCGCTGAGTTCGGATCATCTCTATCTTTATCCCAATGGGGCGCGGCTGGAGGATACGATCCATGCGGCCGCCGAGGTCTGCCTGCGCTTTCACCCGACGCGCGGGGCGATGAGCATTGGCGAGTCTGCGGGCGGGTTGCCGCCGGACAGTCTGGTCGAGGGCGAGGCAGCGATCCTGGCCGATATGGTGCGGGTGGTGGATGCGTTTCACGACGCGCGAGAGGGCGCGATGTGCCGGGTGGGTCTGGCGCCGTGTTCGCCGTTCTCCGTCTCGCGCGAGCTGATGCGCGACGCGGCGGTGCTGGCGCGCGACAAGGGGGTGATGCTGCACACCCATCTGGCCGAGAATGACGAGGATATCGCCTATTCGCTGGCCAGGTTCGGTTGCCGGCCGGGGCAATATGCCGAAGACCTGGGCTGGGTGGGCGAAGACGTCTGGCATGCCCATTGCGTCAAGCTGGATGCCGGCGAGATCGGGCTTTTTGCGCGGACCGGCACCGGGGTGGCGCATTGCCCCTGCTCAAACTGCCGGCTGGGCTCGGGGATCGCACCTGTGCGGGCGATGCGGGATGCCGGCGTCAAGGTCGGGCTGGGGGTGGATGGGTCGGCCAGCAATGATGCGGGCAGTCTGGCGGGCGAGATGCGGATGGCAATGCTGTTGCAGCGGGTCAGCCGAGGGGCCGATGCGATGAGCGCGCGCGAGGTGCTGGAGATCGCCACCCTGGGCGGTGCGAAGGTGCTGGGGCGCGACGATTGCGGGGCGCTGGAGCCGGGCAGGCGCGCCGATCTGGCGATCTGGAATATCGGCGGGATCGAGGCGGCAGGGGCCTGGGATCCGGTCGCGGCGCTGGTCTTTTGCGGGCCGCAAAAGGTGCGCGACCTTTACGTCGAGGGCCGGCAGGTCGTGCGCGACTGGCAGGTGACGACGCTGGACCTGCCCCTGGTGATCGAGCGGCAGGCGCGACTGGCGGCGCGGCTGATGGGGTAGTGTGCTAGCGCCGGTCGCCGAAGCCGATCAGCGCGGCGAGGAACAGAACCAGCGCGCCGCCGGCCCAGGCGAAGGCGCCCATGCCGAAGATCTCGGGCGCGGATTTTGCGAATTCGGCCAGGTCATCGGTGCCGGGCACCGGAATGCCGGCCGCCGCGGCCTGATCTTTCATCTGCAACAGCCCGTAGCCCAGAAACCCCAGCGCCCCGCCGCCGGCCAGGAAGGCCAACAGCCGCGACGGCGCCCCGATCAGCGTCAGGAGGCCGAACAGCGCGGCCAGCGCAAAGGTGGCCAGGAAGGCCAGCAGCTCGGGCGGGCTGTCGGTGGCGAATGTCCGCAATCCGTCGGCCGACAGCTCCAGCTCTTTCAGCATGTCCCAGGGCACCAGCCTGATGCCGGAGGTGCCGGGATTGAGCCAGGGCAGGAACAGGCTGGCGACCATGGCGATGGCGGCAACAAGGGCTAGGGCGCGCATGGGGTTCTCCGGGATCTGGTCGTGTCACGGGACTGTGACCGCCGGGGCCGCGGCGCGCAAGCGGAATTGACGGCGGGTGAAAGGTGGGGATTTCCTCTCTCGCCAGGGTCCGGGGTTCGGAGCAGGACAGGCGGCAGACCAGGAGATGGAGTCGGCGATGGCGCGGAAATGGGCGGTGGTGATGGCGGCGGCGCTTGCAGCAAGCCCGGCGGCGGCGGTCGATCCGCTTTCCGAGGTCAGCGGCAACTGGGCCGGGCCGGAGGGTGGCGGTTTCTACTTCAGCGCCACGCTGGAGCAGGCAGGCGATGCGGCGCGACTGCGGATCTGGCACGCGCCGGAAGCCGCTCTACAGGGCGGCGATCCGGCGCTGGACGTTGCGGACTTCGCGCTGTCGGCCTTTGTGACCGAGGGCGGGCAGTGGCTGGAAGTGGTGGACCTTGGCGGCGGGGCCGGCAGTATCCTGCAGGTGATCACCGAATTCGCCGATGAAGAGGCCGAGGGTCGCGAGGTGGTGCAGCTGCAATATCTGGACAACCAGTTCACGGTGACGGGCTTTTTTCACCGGTCGGTCTTCTACAACCCCGGCGGTGCGACGGAGCCGTTTGAATGCGAGGTGGATGTCCGGAACGGCATTGCCACGGTGGACGGTCAGCGCCAGGCCCTGCCGCCGATGGATTTCGAGGCGATGAACGCCGCTGGCTGGTCCTATGGCGCGGCATTCGAGCGTGGCTGGTGCCCGCGCGTCGATGGCGGTTGAGACGCGCGCCACGGCAGGCTATCAGGGGGCATGCGCCACAATTACGCCGCCCAGCGCCGCGAGACCATCGACACCTTTCGCGCCTCGAAAGGGGTGAAGCTGCCCCAGCGGGCGGTGGTGGAATATGCGTTCTTCGTCGAGGAAAACGATGCCGACTGGACCGGGTTCGAGCGGGCGCTGAAGGCCAAGGGCTTTCGCGCAAGGCGGCTGAAGGATGGCGAGACGGTCGTCGCGTCGGTCGGGCCGATCGCGGTGACAGCCGAGGAAATCTGGACCTGGGAAGAGCGCGCGACGGCGATCGCCCTTGCCTTCGACTTCTACCCCGACGGGTGGGAACTGGACCTTTAGGTGGTATAGCCGCGCTTTTTCCTGCTTCATCGGCTTTTCCCGACGCCGGCCTGCGCCTTCCAAGTGCGGTGATGACGCAGGCGGAAGGGGCCATCGGATCACGCAGTATTGCAGGATTTTGGCGGATTATTGCCGAGCCGTGATCTTTCGGGTTGTCACGTGGGGCGCCGGCGTGTTTTTCGGTGTTCAACGAAAAAAAACCTGAGGGACAGATGCCTGCTACCCGTTCCGGCGCCGCTGCGCTACGCGTTGTTTTGGTTGGCGCCTTGCTGACCGTCCTTGGGGCGTGCAGCACCACGCAGATGTCGCGGATGAACGCTCCGGAACCGGTCGTCGACATCCACCGCTCCACCATGGCGGTCGAGGAAGCGCATGCCAAGCGCGCCCGCGGCGAGCGGGTCTGGTGCGTGCCCTTCGCCCGCACGATGAGCGGGATCGAGATCCGCGGCAATGCCGAAACCTGGTGGTCCGGTGCCAAGGGCATCTACGAGCGCGGGCATGATCCCGAGGTTGGCGCGGTCATGGTCTTTTCGGGCACGCGCAAGCTGCCGATGGGCCATGTCGCCGTGGTGTCCGAGATCGTGTCGGACCGCGAGATCAGGATCGACCACGCCAACTGGAAGCGCAATCAGGTGTCGCTGGGCATGGCGGTGATCGACGTGTCGGAAAAGGGCGACTGGTCGGCGGTGAAGGTGGCCTATGATCCGGGCAAATACGGCCGGGTCTATCCGATTTCCGGCTTCATCTATCCGCAGCCCTTGCCGGGTGCGATGATGGCCGGGGCCGAGACGGCCGAAGATGCCACGGTGGTCGTCAGCACCTCAGGCGCGCTGTAGGGACCGCCCGGCGACCCAGGTTGCCCGGATCGCACGGTCGTCGCCCATCATGATCGTCGGAAAGATCGCCTGCCATATGTCTTCGGCCCGCGCCGTCGCCTGTGCGATGGCGGCAGTCGAGGCCAGGTCCACCACCACCAGATCGGCCTCCATCCCCACGGCGATGTTGCCGATCAGGTGATCCGCGTGCAGCGCGCGGGCCGACCCTTGCGTCGCCAGCCACCAAAGCTGTGAAGGGTGCAGCGAGGCATGGCGCAGCTGCGCCACCTCATAGGCCGCCGCCATGGTGCGCAGCATGGAAAACGATGACCCGCCGCCGGTATCGGTCGCCAGCCCCACCCGCAGGTGCCGGGCCGACCCCATGTCGAACAGGCCCGATCCGATGAAGGTGTTCGAGGTCGGGCAGTGGATCAGGCTGGCGCCGGCCTCGATCAGCCGCGCCTTCTCGCGCTGGGTCAGGTGGATGGCGTGGCCGTAAAGCGCGCCTGTCCGCAGCAGGCCCTGCGCCTCGTAGGTGTCGAGATAGTCGCGCGCCTGGGGGAAAAGCTCGTGCACCCACTGGATTTCGTCGGTCTGTTCGCTCAGATGCGTCTGCATCAGGCAATCGGGGTATTCGCGCCAGAGCTGGCCAAGGGCAGCCAGCTGTTCGGGCGTCGATGTGGGCGAGAACCGCGGCGTGATGACGTAGGAGAGCCGGTCGACCCCATGCCATTTCTGCAAGAGCCGCTTGCTGTCGTCATAGGCCGATTGCGGCGTGTCGCGCAAGCCCTCGGGCGCGTTGCGGTCCATGCAGGTCTTGCCGGCATAAAGCCGCATCCCGCGGCCTTGGGCGGCCTGAAAGATGGCGTCCACGCTTTCGGGGTGGATGGTGGCATAGCTGCAAACGGTGGTGGTGCCGTTTGCGGCCACAAGACCCAGATAGCGGTCGGCTATGTCGGCCGCATAGGCGGGGTCGGCAAAGCGCATCTCTTCGGGGAAGGTATACTGGTTCAGCCAGTCGATCAGCCGCTTGCCCCAGGAGGCGATGATGGCGGTCTGCGGATAATGCACATGCGCGTCGACAAAGCCGGCCGAGATCAGCGCCCGGCCGTAGTCGTGCCGGGTGGCCTGTGGGTGCGCTGCCTTCAGCGCGGCGGCCTCGCCCACTGCGGCAATGCGGCCAGCCTCGACCAGCACGGCGCCATGGGTGAGATGGCGCGCGGCTTCTGGCCCGGTTGCGAAAGGGTCATCGGCATAGCTTAGAACCTGACCCAGAAGAAGATCTGCCATACGGTGCCTCGTCGTTGCAAACCGCCCCATCATAGGCGGTCGGATCGAAAAGGGAATCCGCCGCTTTTCCCTGTTTTGCAGAAAGTGCTTCCGTTAAGGTCGCGCCAATCTGATCGGGGGACGCATGGCGGAAGAACGGCAGGAACTGGACGAAGACGACCTGGCGATGCAGCGGCTGGACGCCGTGCTGTCGGCTGTCGAGGCGGGCGATGCGGCTGGCGTCGACGCGCTTCTGGAACCCTTGCACGCCGCCGATATCGCCGACATCCTTGAACAGATCGGCGCGTCCGACCGTGCCGCCCTTCTGGCGCTGTGGCATGGCGGGATCGACGGCGACGTTCTGTCCGAACTTGACGAGTCGATCCGCGAAGAGGTGATCGGCGCGCTGCCCGAAACGGTTGTCGCCGAAGCCATGCGCGAGCTGGAGACCGACGATCTGGTCGACATCCTCGAAGACCTCGAGGCCCCGGCGCAGGGCAAGATCCTGGACGCGCTGGAAGACGCCGACCGGGTGGCCGTGGAACAGGCGCTGGCCTATCCGGAATACTCTGCCGGCCGCCTGATGCAGCGCGAAGTGGTTGTGGCGCCCGAACACTGGACCGTCGGCGAGGCGATCGACTTCCTGCGCGGCGCGGACGAGTTGCCCTACCAGTTCTACCACGTCATCCTGACTGACCCGCGCATGCACCCCACCGGCTATGTCACGCTGGGGCGCATCCTGTCCTCGGCCCGCAAGGTGAAGCTGTGCGATATCGTCGAGGACGGATTCCGCACGGTCGAGGCAACCGAGGAAGAGGCCGACGTAGCCTATATCTTCAACCAGTATCACATGATCTCCTGCCCGGTCGTCGATGACGCGGGCCGTCTGGTCGGTGTGATCACCATCGACGATGCGATGAACGTGCTGGACGAAGAGCATGAGGAAGACATGCTGCGGATGGCCGGCGTGGGCGACGAAAGCTCGATCTCGGACCGGGTGCTGGAGACGACCCGGCTGCGGCTGCCGTGGCTTTTCGTCAATCTTCTGACGGCGATCCTGGCCAGCCTCGTCATCTCTCAGTTCGAGGACGTCATCGTCAAGGTCGTGGCGCTGGCAGTGCTGATGCCGATCGTCGCCTCTATGGGCGGCAATGCGGCCACCCAATCGCTGACCGTCGCGGTGCGGGCGTTGTCGACGCGCGACCTGACCGGGGCGAACGTCAGCCGCGTGATCTGGCGCGAAACCGCTGTGGGGTTGCTGAACGGAGTGTTCTTCGCCGTAGTGATGGGTCTGGTCAGCGCCTTCTGGTTCCAGGATCCGTCGCTGGGGCTGGTGATCGCGGCCGCGATGGTGGTCAATCTGGTGGTGGCGGGCATGGCGGGCATTCTGGTGCCGGTGATGATGGAACGCGCGGGCGTGGACCCGGCGCTTGCGTCGGGCACCTTCGTCACCACCGTTACGGATGTCGTCGGGTTCTTCGTCTTTCTCGGCCTTGCCGGGCTGGTGTTCCTGTGACCGTGAACAAGGATGCCGCACGCAAGGCGGCCTACGCGGCCCGGAAAGAGGCGTTTTTCCGAGGACAGGGGCAAGCTGCTGAAATTCTTGCAGATTATCTGGCCGATCTTTCGGGCAAGGTGCTGTCGGGCTACATGCCGATGCGCACCGAGATCGACCCGCTGCCCGCCATGGCCGCACATCGCGGCGTGGTGGGGGTGCCGGTCATTCCCGGCCCTGCGATGCCGCTGCGGTTTCGCGAATGGTCGCCCGGCTGCGCGCTGGAGGCAGGGGCCTTCGGCGCGATGATCCCGGCCGAGGGCGCCTGGGTGGAGCCCGAGGTGCTGATCGTGCCGCTTCTCGCCTTCGACGCGCGCGGCTATCGTCTGGGCTATGGCGGCGGCTTCTACGACCGAACGCTGGAAGCCCTGCGCGCCAGACGGCCGACGCTGGCGGTGGGCTTCGCCTTTGCCGCGCAAGAGGTGGCCGAGGTGCCGACCGAACCCACCGACCAGCGTCTGGATGCAATCGTCACCGAAGAGGGTATGCGGCCGTTTCGCTGACGATCCAAGTCGGAATCGCCGCGCTTGCGCCGCCGTTCGCCCCGCTGCATCCTGCCCGCAAAAGGAGATTGCCATGGTCCGTTCGTTTGCCCTTTGCCTTTGCCTTTCGACCGTTTCCGCCGGGGCCGATTGCCTGCCGGACGGCGCCCTGCCCACCCGGCTGACCTATTCCTCGGGCGCGGTGATCGAGGTGGCAAGTCGTGACGGCGAGACGATCAGCTACCGGCAGACCATCGTCGAGACCGGACAGCAGGTGGACATGACCGTTCACGCCGGCATCTTCACGGTTTCGGCGCTGCGCGATGGCCAGGGCGCGGTCTTCGACTGGTCGACCGGCCTGCCCGCGCTGGCGGAATTGACTCCCGGCGCAAGCTTTCACGAAGAGGCGATGCTGACGACCCCCGGTTTCCTGCCGCCGCGCCCCTTCACCACCGACCTTGAAATCATCGGAGAAGAGATGATCGAGGTCGCTGGCTGCGAGATGCCAGCGCTGAAGATGGTTGTGAAGAACCGTGAGGCCGGCAAGGACCTTGGCGAGAATACCAAATGGCTGCACCTGCCGTCGCTGGTGACGCTGAAAAGCGAAATCCGTGAAGGCGACAGCCTGCGCGGACAGGAAGTGGTGGTGATGGAATGAGGTGGCTTTGCGCGGCGGCCCTGATGTTGGCACCGGGGCTGGCAGCGGCGCAATGCGCCGATCCGATCCGCCCTATCGTGCTGGACGGCGGGGCCGAGGTCACGGTGACGGCGCAGCACGGCCAGCGGCTGTCGCTGAGCCACCGCGCGATGGGAATGAGCTATGCGCAAGACACCGGGCGGGGATCTTTCCGCTGACCTTGCTGCGCGACGATGGCCTGCTGGAATACCGCTGGGCCAGCCTGCCCGAGTCGTCGGCTTTCGGGCCCGGCTATACCGCGCGGGTCGAGGGGGTCATGGTCTCTCCGGACGGGCAGGAATTGTCGGTGGCCACCGAGATCGTGGTGATGGAACCGGCCGAGGTCGTGATTGGCGGTTGCCGCTATCCGGTCCTGCGCATCCAGGTCCGGGAATGGGCCGGGCGGAAACTGGTGGCCAAGTCGGTACAGGACCTGAACCCGGCCTCATTGATGGTGCTGGATGTGATCGACATCGACCTGTTGACCGGCGAGGAACGCCGGTCAACCGTGCTGTCGGCGGATTGAGCCGCCACGCGGGCCGTCAATGCGCGATCGCCTCCTGGCGCACGAACATGTTGCTCCAGGCGCGGTCGATCAGGTCGGGGCTCATCTGATAGGGGATGCCCTCGAACTCGCAGACCGAGATGATCTGGTCGATCAGGAAGGTCGGCATATAGTTCGCGTAGTTGTTCTCGATTGTCGGGAACTTCACCTTCATCAGATGCATCATGGCGCGTTCGTCCAGCGGCATCTTCTTTTTCCGCGCGACCATGGCGAAGATTTTCAGGAAGTTGGCCTGGTCCGGCCCGTCGATCTTGATCTTGAAGAAGATCCGGCGCAGGGCCGCGCCGTCGAAGATCTCGTTGGGGTGGAAGTTGGTGGAAAAGATCACCAGCGTGTCGAAGGGCACGGTGAATTTCTCGCCCGATTGCAGCGCCAGGATGTCGCGGCTTTCTTCCAAGGGCACGATCCAGCGGTTGACGATCTTTTGCGGCGGCTCGGCCTGACGACCAAGGTCGTCGATGATGAAGATGCCGCCAGTGGCCTTCAGCTGCAATGGCGCCTGATAGGTGCGCGCGGTGGGGTTGTAGGTCAGGTCCAGCATCTCGAGCGACAGTTCACCACCGGTGATCACCGAGGGCCGCTCGCAATAGACATAGCGCTGGTCGAAGCGGTTCGAGGTGCGGCGCAGCGCGTTCGGGTCGTCGCGCACGTCTTCGGCGGCAGAATGCACGATCGGGTCATAGACCGAGATCACCTGACCGGAATATTCAATGGCGCGCGGCACATAGATCTTGTCGCCAAGGGCTGCCCGGATGCCGTGCGAAATCGACGATTTGCCGTTGCCGGGCGGGCCATACATCAGGATCGACCGGCCGGAGGTCACCGCCGGGCCAAGGTTCGACAGAAGGTCGGGCGGCAGGATCAGGTGACCCATGCCGCTCATCAGCTGTTCGCGCGACAGTTTGATATTGCGCACCGACTGGCGCTGGATCTGCTCGCGGTACATCTCCAGCGGCACCGGGACGGCGCCATAGTACTCCGACTGGCTCAGCGCATCCAGCGCGCGGGCCTTGCCGCCGTCGGTCAGCTGATAGCCCATCTCGTTGCCGGCGGTGGCATGCATCGTGCCCATCGCCTCGATCATCCGCTGCGAACGGGCCAGATCGACCAGATCCTGCGTCAGGGGCACCGGCAGGCTGATCGCGCGGGCGATTTCGGAGACGAGGGTCAGGTTGGTGCGGAACATCGTCTTCAGAAGGATGTCGCGCATCATCACGGTGTTGATGCCCACATCGGCCAGCGAGCGCGGGCTGGGCGGCGGTAGCACGCCCGATTGCTGAGCCGGCGGTTGCTGGGCCGGATTGACCTGCACGTTCATATGTAGCCCCTTTTGTCCTTGGCAAGCGGACTGCCTCGGTCACGGGTCTAGCGAAAGAACGTGTCAGCCTTGGGGCAGGAAGGCGGCAAGAAGATAGATGACCACCATCGAAGCCAGCGCAAGGCCCATCGGAAACTTGTTGTGGGTCCAGCTTTTCCACTCGGGCGTCATGCGGCGCACGGCCGGCACCTGACGCAGGCCGCGATGCACCGCAAAGGCCGCCAGCGAACAGACCGCGTAAAGCATGGCGATGAACATCGGATCGCCCGCGGTAAAGATGGGCGCCATTGCGGCGGCGAATTTCGCGTCCCCCGCGCCGAACAGCCCCGCAGCATTGCCGATGAACCCTGCCAGCAGCACGATGGCCATGATGGCAAAGCCCATGAGCCAGAGCTGCCAGGGAAACACCAGCCAGCCCAGCAAGGGCCAAAGCGCGGCCATCGCCAGCACTGCCTTGTTGGGGATCTTCATCCGCGCCATGTCGGACCAGGCGACCCAGATCGCGATGGGCAGCACGAAAGGCAGGAAGACCAGCGCCTCGCGGACCGGCGGAAAGGTGAAATCCATCGTCAGTTGCCGACGTTGGCGTCCAGCGCCGCAAGGCTGCGGGCGGCGGCTTCGAAATGCTGCGGATGGGTGTCGACGGCTTGCTGCAACAGTCCCTTGCCGACCGAGACATCGCCCTGCTTGATCGCGGCCAGCGCCATTGTGTAAAGCAGCTCGGCCCGCTCGGTCTGGGTCATGTCGACCACCGGCAGGTCATATTTGCGCTGCGCGGCACGCGACAGCACCAGGTTGTTCTTGGCGGTAAACACGGTGGGGTCGTATTTCAGCGACTCGGTGAACAGCTTTTCGGCGCCGCCATTGTCGCCGCGCGTCAGCTTGGAAAAGCCCCAGTTGTTCAACACGCCTGCGGGCCTGGTCGTCAGCCCGGCGGCGATTTCGTAGAAGCTGTCGGCCTTCTTCCAGTTCTTCTCGCTGTCGGCGATCATCGCCTCAAGCCGGTAACGGTCGTAGGTTTCGTGCGTGGGCGGGATGGTGTTCAGCGTGGCCTTGGCCTTGTCCCACTGGTTCGAGCGGATATAGGCATCGGCCAGCAGCACCTTGTCGTCCATCGTGCCTTCGGGCGAGGCGATGATCTGTTCCCAGACCCTTGCCGCCTCGGTGGGCTTGGACGCCCGCACCAGCGATTTGGCCAGACCGCGCATCAGGTCGACCCGGCCGGGATCCTTGGCCAGCGCGCCCTGGAAATAGCGCACCGATTCATTGGGGTCGCCCACTGTCAGCATGATGTCGTTGAGGTTCGACTCGTCGATGACGTTCACGTCCTTGACGGCACGCTGAACCTGCGCATCGGTGTTGCCGTTGCAAGCTGCAAGAAAGGCCGTGCCGCCCAGGCACAGTGCTGCGAAAACGGTTTGGCGCATTGTTGCGTCCTTATGTTGACTGCCCGGAGTCCCTTCGCTCAAAGCTGCGTCAGAAGGACATACTTGCCCTTCTCGCGCCGCACGAGCTGGTACTCGCCTTCTTCTGGTCCTGAATCATACACACGGGCCTCTGTCGCAGCGATAGCCCGCTTCAGATTTTCGCGGATCGAGTCCGATTGGCCACTGTCCTGCGCATAGGCCTGCTGGAAGATGAACCTTGCCTCACCCGGCTTGCCCTGTTCCATCAACACCACGCCCAGATTGTTCAGTGCGGGCACGAAGGTCGGGTCCTGCTCCAGCGCGCGACGCAGGATCTTTTCGGCCTGGCCCAGCCGGCCGAGCTTGAGGTTGGCCGAGCCGATGGCCGACAGCGTATCGACATTGACGCCATGTTCGGCCGCCGCGCCGTAATAGGACTTCAGCGCCAGTTCGTATTCGCCCGCCGCCATCAGCCGGTGGCCGACCAATAGGGGGTCCGCGCCCGTCGCCCGCGGATCGACGCCGTAGGGCACGTTTCTGGATGCGCCCCCGAATGTGCCGGGGCCGCCCCTGTTGCCACAGGCGGCCAGCAGGATTGCGAAGAGTAGCGCCAAGCCTGATCTTGTCACATTTTCCCCAGCATCGTGGCGATGCCATAAACCGAAGGCCCGATCAGGATGATCATCAGGGGCGGCACCGTGAACATCATTGTGCCAAGGGTCAGCTTTGTCGGCAACATGTTCGCCTTTTCTTCGGCGCGCATGACGCGTTTGTCGCGCATATCGGCAGAATAGACACGCAAGGCCTCGGCGATCGAGGTGCCGAAGGCGGCCGATTGGACCAGTGTGGTGACGAAAGAGGCCACGTCGGGCACGCCCACCCGCTCGGACATGTCCTTCAGCACGGTCACACGCTCCTTGCCGGCCTTGACCTCGTGGCTGACCATTTCGAATTCGTCTGCCAGGGCCGGATAACCGGCGCGGCTTTCGCGGCCGACGCGGATGATCGACTGGTCCAGCGACTGCCCGGCCTCGACGCAGACCAGCATCATGTCCAGCGCATCAGGGAAGCCCTGAATGATCTGGGTCTGGCGCTTGTTCACGCGCTTGGTGACCCAGTACTGCGGCAGGTAATAGCCGATGGCACCGGGAACCAGCGTGTAGAGGATCATCGACTGGGTCGTCACCTCGGCATCGGCCGATTTGATCATCGCATAGATCAGGCCGAAGATCAGCGCGCCGACGCCAAGGATCAGCTTGGCGGCATGGAAGATATGGACGGCGTTCTTTTCGGGATAGCCGGCGCGCAACAGCTTGAGCCGGACCGCCGAAAGCTCGTCGGCCTTCTGCGGCTCAAGGAACTGGGCGAATCGTTCCAGCTTGTCGGCCTTGCCGCCGGCGCGGCGCAGCTTCTTGTCGTCGACCTTTCCCGGCTGGGACTGCATCTTCAGTTCCGCGAACCGGTCGCGCTCCTTGCGCAGCATCGTCGGCAGGGCGACGAGGATCAGGAGCAGCCCGACCAGACCCACCGCGAAGAGCGGACCCAGCGGTCCCATCATGGCCACAAGCTTGTCGTTGATGGCAGAGAACATGGATAACCCCCCTCAGACCTTGATGTTGACCATGATCTTCATGAAGATCACGTTGATGACGAGGAAGGCGCAAACCACCAGCGCCGCGGGAATGAAGGCCGAGGTTTCCCGGACTTCGTCGTAATAGTTCGGCTGGATGACGTTGATCATGACCAGCGCCGCGATCGGAAAGCCCGACAGGAACATGCCAGACCACTTCGCCTCGGCGGTGATCGCCTTGACCCGGCGGAACAGCTTGAAGCGCGCGCGGATCACCTTGGCCAGACCTTCCAGGATCTCGGCCAGGTTGCCGCCCGAGGTCTGCTGGATCGAAACCGCCACCGCAAGGAAGCGCAGGTCCTGGCTGTCCATCCGTTCGGCGAAGGCCTTCAGGCTTTCGGCCACGTCGCGGCCATAGGCGGATTCGTCGGCGATGACGCCGAATTCGGACCCCAGCGGGTCGCCGATCTCTTTCGCGACGATGCCGATGGCGGCGGAAAACGGGTGACCGACGCGCAAGCTGCGCACCATCAGTTCCACCGCATCGGGCAGCTGCTCTTCCAGCAGCGACATCCGGGTCTTGGCCTTCTTGTTGACCCAGAAGTAGACGCCGCCGACCCCCATGCCAAGCGCGACAATGACTCGCACCGGCAGGGCGGCACTGGTGCCGATGGTCAAGCCCAGGAAGGCAAAGGCCGAAAGCCCCGCCATGATGCCGACCAGTGCCTTGGGCGAAAAGGCGATGTTGGCCTTCTGCGCCTTCTTGGCCAGAATCGAGTAAAGCGGGATCGAGCGCGAGCCGAGATGCTGGCTCATCTCCTTGCGCAGCTGTTCCAGCACCTGTTCGCGGTTGCCGTTCTTTTCCAGAAGCGTCAGGCGCCGCGAAATGCGGTTGTTGAGGCTGATCGACTTTCCGAAGACGGTCAGATACAGGCCCTCGACCAGGACCACGACCGCGACGAAGATCAGGATATAGATAAGGGGGGCAGCACTGATCTGCATGGCGTCACCTCAAACGATGGGTTCGTAGATGGATGCCGGCAGGTCGTAACCCCACTGGCGGAAACGGTCCGAATAGGCGCTGCGGATGCCGGTCGCGTTGAAGCGGCCGATGATCTTGCCCGAAGGCTCGATCCCCAGACGCTCATAGCGGAACACCTCCTGCATCGAGATCACCTCGCCTTCCATGCCGGTGATCTCGGTGATCGAAACCATCCGGCGCGAACCGTCCTGCAGGCGGCTGGCCTGCACGATCAGGTTGACGGCGCTTGCGATCTGGCTGCGCACGGCCTTCAGCGGCATCTCGATGCCGGCCATGGCGACCATGTTCTCCAGACGCGAAATGCCGTCGCGCGGATTGTTGGCGTGGATCGTGGTCATCGAGCCGTCGTGGCCGGTGTTCATGGCCTGCAACATGTCGATGACTTCCTCGCCGCGGGTTTCGCCGACGATGATCCGGTCGGGACGCATCCGCAGGGCGTTGCGCAGACAGTCGCGCTGGCTGACGGCACCCTTGCCTTCAACGTTGGCGGGGCGGCTTTCCATCCGGCCCACATGCACCTGTTGCAGCTGAAGTTCGGCCGTATCCTCGATCGTCAGCACGCGTTCGGTGTTTTCGATGAAGCTGGACAGCGCGTTCAGCGTGGTGGTCTTGCCCGAACCCGTGCCGCCCGAGACGATGATGTTCAGCCGGCAGGACACCGCAGCCTGCAGATAGGCGGCCATCTCTTCGGTGAAAGCCCCGTATTTGACCAGATCCTCGATCCGCAGCTTTTCCTTCTTGAACTTACGGATCGAGACCAGCGAGCCATCGACGGCCACTGGCGGAACCATGCAGTTGAAGCGTGAGCCGTCGGCAAGACGCGCGTCGCAATAGGGGTTCGATTCGTCGACCCGGCGGCCGACGGCGGACACGATCTTGTCGATGATGCGCAGAAGGTGGCGTTCGTCGCGGAAGGTGACGTCGGTCAGCTCCAGCTTGCCGGCGCGTTCGACGAAGATCCGCTTCGGACCGTTGACCAGAATGTCGTTGACCGTTTCGTCTTTCAGCAGCGGCTCCAGCGGGCCAAGGCCCATGACCTCGTCATACAGTTCCTGCACCAGGGTGGAGCGGTCTTCCTTGTTCAGCGCCACCGACATCTCGTCCAGCGCCTCGCCGGCGATGAGGCTGATCTCGGCCTTCAGGTTCTGTTCGCTGGCATGTTCCAGCGCGGCAAGGTTCAGGCTTTCCAGCAGGCGCTTGTGAAGCTCCAGCTTCAGTTCCATCAGGCGTTTCTTGCGCTTTTGCTCCTTGTCGGCGGCCACGGCCTCGGCCGGGCTGCGTGCCGGCATCGCCGGATCGGGGGCGCGCCAGACCGACGGCGGGGCGGCCTTGTTGGCCGGACCCGTCGCCGAGGCGGCGGCGCCCGCCGCGGCCATGGGGGCAGGGCGGCCGGGAGGAGCATCTTTCTTGAAGCGGCTGAACATGGGACGTGACCCTTTGTCTTATCTGGATTTGCCCGCTTCGGCGGCCTTGTTCAGGTCGTGAAGCGACTTGGCGAGTTTCTGCAGTTCCTTGCGCAGCGGGTTTTTCGCTGCACTTTCAGCCAGCGGCAGGCCGTGATCGTTGGCCTGAGTGACCTGGCTGCCGCCGTCGGGCAGTTGAACTTCGATGTCGATATCCAGGCTTTCTGCCATGCGCTTCACGCGGGATTTCGCGGAAAGATCGGTGAACTTCGGCGCGCGGTTCAGCACATAGCGCAGCTTTTCATGCGGCAGCGTCTCGGCCTTCAGGGCGCGGACGAAGCGCAGGATGTTTTGCGCCGACCGCAGATCCAGCTCCAGCGTCGCGAAATAGACATGCGCGCGGGTCAGCACCGATTCCGTCCACTGCACCACGGTCGTCGGCATGTCGATGATGACAAAGTCGAAATTCGCCAGTGCCAGATCGACCAGCCGCCCGATATCCTCGCCAGAGATGATGTCGAGCGGCAGCATATCGGCAGGTGCGGTGAAGACATGCAGCTTTTCGTTGTAGGTCTGCATCGACTTCACCAGGCTGTCGGCATCGGCCGAGGTCGGGTCGGTCAGAAGCTCGAAGATCGCTTCCTTGCGCGGCAGGTCGAGATAGGTCGAGACCGAGCCGTACTGGAAATTCAGGTCCATCAGGCAGACCCGCGGGCTGTCCTTGTCGACGCTTGCCAGTTCCCAGGCCAGATTGACCGCGAAGGTCGAGGCGCCGGTGCCGCCAGCCATGCCATGCACCGGCAAAAGCACGCCCTGACGGTCGCCCTTGGCCTTGAAGGTCGGTGCGGGGGCCTCGCCCTCGGTGGTGGCGGCTGCGGTCGGGGCAGGGGCGGCAGGGGGCGCTTCGGGTTCGGGGCGGCGGACGCGTTCGACGGCATCGTGCAGCGCGCCTTCGGGCAGCGGATAGGGCACAAAATCGTCGGCACCCAACCGCATCAGCTGGTGCAATGCCATCGGGCTGACCTCATTGGCCACGAGGATGACCTTGACGTCCTTTTCCTTGGCCTTGCGGATCACGTCCGAGACCCGGCTGAGGTCGCCTTCGTCATCGGCATCGACAGCGATCGCCACGAATTCGAGCGCCGCCGAATCGGATTGCGACAGGAAGACCAGCGCATCCTCGAAGCCAAGGTCGCCCCAGGCTTCGCCCAGCTCGGCTTCCATGTCGTCGATCAGGATCTCGAAATTCTGCACATCGCGCGAAACCGTGCACGCAACAATCGGTGCCGGATCAGGCTGAAGGGTTGCCACGCTCGTCATCTGCCTCTCGTCCTTTCATGACGGCACCGCAAGGCTTTGAGATACCACAGGATTGTGGCAACATTCGTTCAAGGCCCCGGATACCGTGCAGCAGGCACATGCCTGCCGCGACCGTTCCCATTCAGATGACATTGGCTTCGGATATTGGCGAGATTGGGGCCAGATTGGCGTCAATCCTAGGAATCTTGCGGGCTTTGTCCGCCACGGCCGCAAGGAACGCGAAAGGCCGGGCGCTGGGCCCGGCCTCTTTCCGTTTGCCGTTGTTCGCGGCGATCACTGACCCGTGGGGTTGGTCTGCGTGTCGACGATGGTGTTGCCGGGGTGCGGACGCTCTGCCAGGCTCGACCGGTCGGGGACGTACTGGTAGGTCCGCCAGACGATCTGGGCGTATTTGCCGTTCAGCACCAGCGGATTGTTCTGCACGAAGCCCGACACCTCGGTCACCGTGCGGCGGTTGCGCATTTCCGGCTCGTTGGTCTGGATCAGCGGGCGGGTCTTGCCATAGCTGACCACTGCCTCCAGCCGAGACCGCGAGATTCCCTTGTTCACCAGATAGTTGACCACTGCTTTCGCGCGCCGCAGGCCCAGGGCTTTGTTGTAGCCGTTGCTGCCCACCAGGTCGGTATGGCCAAAGACCTTGAAGCGCACTTCGGGGAACTGCCGGATGAAGTTCGCCTGCTTGTCCAGAACGGCGGTCATTTCCGGCGTCAGGGCAGAGCTGTTGAACGCGAAGTTAACCGTATCGGGCACTTCGGCCGCAAAGCGTTGTGCCAGCGCCACCGTGTATTCCAGCTGCCCGGTCTGCAGCAGCGTGTTGTTCATCGTGGCGTTGCCGAAGCTGCCCTTGTCGACCTCGGACCCCAGCTCCTTGTCGAAGCTGGTGGATGTTTCACCGCAGGCCGCCAGCGTCAGAAGGGCTGTCGAGGCGAGGAGTTTCGTGATCATGCCCTGCATCGCCTTACTCCATCACATAGCCATAGGAGGTCGAGAAGTCCTGCCGGGCCACTTCGCCCGCCGCGCCCTTCGGCGACGTGGCGACATCGCCGTAGAGGAACAGCTCGCGCTCGGTCGGGATGCGCACCCGGTCGGTCGGCAGCGCCAGCGCCTCGCCCTGCACCGGGGTCACCAGATGCGGGGTGACGATGATCACCAGTTCGGACTGCGCGCGCTGGTATTCCGCGCTGCGGAACAGCGCGCCGATGATCGGCACGTCGCCCAGCCACGGCACCTGGCCGTTGATGTCGCGGAAGTCGTCCTGCAACAGGCCGGCGATGGCAAAGCTTTCGCCGTCGCGCATTTCCACCGTGGTCGAGGTTTCGCGCCGCTTGTAGGCGTTGACGGTGAAGCCGTTCGCCTCCAGCGCCATCGTCGTGTCGATGGAACTGACGGCGGCGTTGATCGTCAGGTTGATGATGTCGCCGTCGACCACGACGGGCGTGAAGTTCAGTTCCACGCCGAAGGGCTTGTATTCGATGCCGATGCCGTCGTTGTCGGGGATCGGGATCGGATATTCGCCACCCGCAAGGAACTTGGCCTCCTGGCCCGACAGTGCAGTCAGGTTCGGTTCGGCCAGCGTGCGGACCATGCCCTTGGACTCGAGCGCCTCAAGCAGCACCGCGAATTCCAGTGCGCCGGCGGTGAAGCCAAGGCCGAAGCGGCCGACCGCCTCGTTGGGCGAAGTCGTCGTGCCGTCGGTGAAGATCTGGTCGAGACGGGTCGCATCCGCCAGAATGCCGGTGCCGATCGAGCCGCCGACATCCGCGCTGGTCGAGTTGATGCCCAGAGAGGCCGACAGGTTCTTGGTCACCGACCGCTGCATCTCGGCAAAGCGCACCTTCAGCATCACCTGCTGCGTGCCGCCCACCACCATCAGGTTCGACACCCGGTCGGGCGCGTAGCGGCTGGCCAGGTCCAGCGCGCGGTCCAGTTTGGCGGTCGAGCTGACGGTGCCCGACAGCACGATGCCGTCATTCGCCGTGCGCACCTCGATCGTCTCGCCGGGCAGGATCTGCTGCAGGCGTTCCTTGAATTCCGCGATGTCGGGCGTGACATGCACGTCGACGTTCGAGATCAGCTTGCCATCGGGCGACAGCAGCGTCAGCGTCGTGCGCCCCGGTGCCTTGCCCAGCACATAGATCGACCGGTCGGACAGCGTCGAGATATCGGCGATGCCAGGGTTGGCGATCGACAGTTCCGCAAAGGGAACGTCGCTTTCCACTACCACCGCGCGGTTCATCGGCACGTTCAGGGCCGAAGAGGCCTGGCCCGTTGCCACGCGCAGAACTTCCGCAGCCACCGGCGTCAGCGCCGTGGTGGCCAGTGCGGCGCCCATGACGCCAGCCAGAATGAAGGTCTTCATGCTCATGTGATCTGCCCTTTCGATCACGCCTCGGTGCGGGTCTTAGTGCCCATATTCCGCATCAATGTGACGGATGCGGCGTTTTTTTGCAAGAATCAAACGCTTGGAGGCCGTTCCTTATGTGGATAACCTGCAACAGCCCGCAACGCTTGGTAAAGAAGACAGGGCGCGAACCCCAGATGATGTGGTCCGCGCCCCGCAATCGTTTCGCTCAGTTGGTGCAGGGGATCTCCACTGCGACCTCTTCGGCACCCTTTCTGGTCTTGATGGTGCAGACTTCGGCGGCCTCAACCTGCACGACTTCCTGCTGCACGATGCCCAGAAGCGAGTTGCCGTCCACCTCGACCAGACCCGAGACCTGATCATTGGCATTGGCCACCAGCGACATCGCCAGCCGGCCCGTCGCCTGGGCCTGTGCCAGACGGGCTACCTGCTCGGGCGTTGCCGCCACGGTCACGGTGCGTGCCGTGGCGCCAGCCATCGATTGCCCCTGGCCCGAGGCCTGGTCGACGGCGATGATGCGGATCGCGCTTTCGATCAGCCGCGTCACCTCGCCGTTCATGCCGCTGGCAACGCCGGTCCAGTAGATGTCGATATGGTCGTCGGGCTGCACGAAGCCGGCCACGCCCGAGGCCTCGGCCACCTTGATCTGGAAGGCGCGCATGCCCTTTTCCAGCTTGCCGGTCAGGCCGGCCATCTGGCCCGGCTCGGTCACCCGGCTGGCCAGGATGATCTCGTTCGGCTCCATCGAGCGCATGATGAAGCGCGGCTTGTCGTCGTTTTCCGGGAACAGCGGGCCGGTTGGGGTGACGATCACCACCTCATCCTTGGCCGGCTTCTTCTCGGGCTCTTCCGCCGCGACGGGCTCTTCCGGCTTGGCGCCTTCCTTCGGCACCTTGTAGGCGCCGGCAGGAAGGTATTTTTCCTGAACATAGATGACCGAAACGTCATCCTTGGTCAGCGGCGCGCCGTAAGTCATCGACTTGTTCACCGCATAGACCTGGACCAGCTTGCCGGTCTTCTCCTTCAGGGCCGTGGCTCTGGCCAATTCCGCCTGGGTCTGGCCCAGGTAACTTTGCGCCATGTAGACGGCGACGCCCGCAAGCGCCATGCCGACCACCAGCACAAGTGCAAACACTGCCCGCATTCCCAACACCCCTATCACTGCCCGAACCGCGGCACCGCCGCTTCCGGTTCAACCTGCCCGGCGCGAACGGGATTGCCGCGCCGTTTCCTGCCCTGACCCGGCGGATGCCAGGCCCTGCGTCATTCCCAGGAATTCGCCGTATTCTCCGGCCTTTTCCCCGATGCTCTCGGATACACCGACCAGCGAGCCGCGCATCGGTGTCAGCAGCAGAAGAATCTGCACACCAAGCACCAGCGCCGTCAGCACCACCCAATCCACTGTGATCGCACCGTCTTCCGAGCGGGCGAAGGCCTTGATGAACTTCCGCATGTCCTGTCTCCGTCCTTTGGCAAGGCCGTTCTCGACCCGCGTTCACACCCGTTTTTGCCGGTGGAATGCGGCGAAACTTTGCTATGGTCGCGGGGATTTCTTGGCGTTTCAGCCGTTCTGGCCGTTCTTGCGACCGAAAAACGCAGGAAGGCCGCGCCCCCTGGGGGACGCGGCCTTGCCTGTTGCACCGGGTCTGTCCCGGCGCGATCTTAGAAGTTGTCGTCGGCCTTGCCGATTTCGGTCGCGATCGAGGTCGACAGACCCGAGATCGCCGGCTTGATGGCGGCCATGACGATCAGGCCCAGACCGACGACAGCAGCGGTCAGCACGACCCAGTCAGCGGTCACAGCGCCGGATTCGTCTTTCTGGAAGCGCTTGAAGATGTTCAGCAGTTTCATTTGGTGTCCCTTTCGAGGTGCTCTGGTACAGGTTACATCCGCCACGGGGGGTATCGGTCCGGCCAGGTGCGGGGGGCCGGGCTCCGTTCGGGATGACGCCATCTAGCGCCGCAATCGTGGCGGGAGTTTGGACGGAATCCCCGGCTTTACGGCGGAAATGCGGAGTCTCGGCATCGCACAGGAAACAACCGGATTTGATCGTTTCGAACTTCCGGTTGGCACATGCACCTGGCGGCGGCAGCTGGGGAGGGGTCTTGGTGGGGGGCAGGCTGGCACGCCGAAGACCCCGCGGAATGGACAAGGACCGCGCTTCGCTGTGAAGCGCGGCCCCTGCCGCTTCGATCAGTCAGCCGGGCCTGGCCCGGCGCGATCTTAGAAGTCGTCGTCGGCTTCGCCGAGTTCGGTCGCGATCGAGGTCGACAGACCCGAGATCGCCGGCTTGCTGGCGGCCATGACGATCAGGCCCAGGCCCACGATGGCGGCGGTCAGCACGACCCAGTCAACGGTCACGGCGCCGTCTTCGTCTTTCTGGAAGCGCTTGAAGATGTTCAGCAGTTTCATGTGGTGTCCCTTTCCAGGTGCTCAGGTTGCAATATCCGCCACGGGGTGTTTTCCGGTTGGCCTCTGTTCCGCTCCGGTCTTCCGCTCGGGATGTCCCTATATGGCCCCGCAAACGTGGCGGCAGTTTGGGCTGATCTGGGCCTTTTCGGACAAATGCAGAATTCCGCAGACGATCCGGCCAAGATATTGATCTGCAATGATTCATTTTCTGTTAACACCTGTCGCCGTGCTGTCGGGCGGCGTGGTTTTTCGGTCGAATCTGGCCAAAATGCCATGATCGCGGGGCGAAAAAGCTTTGCGCCGGCGCGATTCTCTGAAACCCTGCCGGGCAAGAAGAACAAGAGCAGGCATACCGCAAATGCGGATTCTGGCAGGCACGATCCTTGCGATCCTGTGCGCGGCCGCGCCCGTGACCGGGGTGGCGGAGCAAGACGACTTTACCTTTCGCCGCATCAAGGTGGGGGGCGAGGCGGGCAAGCGGATCACCGTGCAGATCGACCCCGAGGAACAGGCCCGCCGTCTGGCGGCAACGGCCTGGAAGGACCCGGCGCTGCGCTCCGAGGAACCTGCGGCCGAGGCCGCACCCGGCGCGCCCGCCGCACCGGCGCCGAAATCCAGCTATGCCTGGTATTGGGACCTGATCGCTCCGGGCCTGTCGGAAGGGGCCGGGCGGTTCCCTTCGGCCATGGTGGCTCTGTCCAAGGGGCCGGCGGGGGCACAGGTCACGGCGCCGCGGATGCAGTCGATGCAGACCATCGCCGAGGTCTACGGCAAGGACATCCTGGGCGCCACCGTGGGCACCGACGTGTCGCCGGCGCTGGTGCTGGCGGTGATGGGCATCGAAAGTGCCGGCCGCAAGGACGCGATCAGCAGCGCCGGCGCGGTCGGGCTGATGCAGCTTATTCCGGCCACGGCGGAACGTTTCGGTGTCACCGACAGCACCGACCCGGCGCAGAACATCAAGGGCGGGGTGGCCTATCTGGCCTGGCTGATGAAGGAATTCGACAACGACCCGCTGATGGTACTGGCGGCCTATAACGCCGGCGAGGGCGCGGTGAAGGCCAACCAGGGCGTGCCGCCCTATGCCGAGACGCGCGACTATGTGCCCAAGGTGCTGGCCGCGTTTCAGGTGGCGCAGGGCCTGTGCCTGACCTCGCCCGAGCTGGTCACCGACCCTTGCGTGTTCAAGGTGCTGGCTGCCGGCGGATAGGGGGCTGTCTGCCCCCCTCGCGACCGGGCGCGAGAGTATTTCAACCAAGATGAAGGCGTGAAGGCTGTCGGGCTTCATCTTGGCGGAAATACTCCGGGGGAGTCTTCGTCAGAAGACGGGGGCAGCGCCCCCAGGCCCGGTCAGTCGACGATCGTCGCTTCGGTTGCGGCGCGCATCTCGGCCTCGGTCACGCCGGAGGCAAGTTCGACGATGTGCAGGCCCTTCTTGCCCACGTCCAGCACGCCGAGGTTGGTGATGATGCGGTCCACCACGGCCTTTCCGGTCAGCGGCAGAGTGCAATGCCGCAGCACCTTGGATTCGCCGTGCTTGGAGGTATGGTCCATCACCACCACCACGCGCCCCACGCCCGCGACCAGATCCATCGCGCCGCCCATGCCCTTGACCAGCTTGCCCGGAATCATCCAGTTCGCCAGGTCGCCGTGTTCGCTGACCTCCATCGCGCCCAGGATCGCCATGGCGATCTTGCCGCCGCGGATCATCGCGAAGGAGGTCGCGCTATCGAAATAGGCGGTCTGCGGCAGTTCGGTGATCGTCTGCTTGCCGGCGTTGATCAGATCGGCGTCTTCCTCGCCCTCATAGGGAAAAGGCCCCATGCCGAGCATGCCGTTTTCCGATTGCAGCGTCACGTTCACGCCCTTCGGGATGTAGTTCGCCACCAGGGTCGGGATGCCGATGCCAAGGTTCACGTACATCCCGTCGCGCAGTTCCTGCGCCGCACGGGCGGCCATATCATTGCGGTCCCAGGGCATCTCAGCTCTCCTTGGAATGGGAAAGGGCCGCGTTCAGGCCCTTCAAGGTGGTTTCGATGGCTCCGAGCCGGGCCGAGAGCATCAGCGATCGCGCGGTGTCGATCACCAGCTGGTTGTGCGGCTCGGCGCGTTCCGAGGGGAAATGGTCGCCCACCAGGCTGCGGGCTACGATGATCCATTGCAGGAAATCGGCGGCGATCGCGTGGCGGTCTGTGGCGGATGAATCGGTTGTCATGGTGCCCCTCTCAGCCGCGCGGGCGCACGGTGCGCTGTTCGATCCGCTTTTCGTGCTGTCCCTGAACGATGCGGTGCACATAGATGCCGGGCAGGTGGATGCTGTCGGCGTCCAGCGCGCCCAGCGGCACCACTTCTTCCACTTCGGCCACGCAGACGCGGCCACAGGTGGCGGCGGGCACGTTGAAGTTGCGCGCGGTCTTGCGGAACACTAGGTTGCCCGATGGGTCGGCCTTCCAGGCCTTGACGATCGACAGATCCGCCACCAGACCGCGTTCCAGGATATAGGTCTTGCCGTCGAAGTCGTGGTGCTCCTTGCCCTCGGCGATCACGGTGCCGACGCCGGTGGCGGTGTAGAACCCGGGAATCCCGGCGCCGCCTGCCCGCATCCGCTCGGCCAGCGTGCCTTGCGGGTTGAATTCCAGCTCCAACTCGCCCGACAGATACTGGCGCATGAATTCGGCATTCTCGCCGACATAGGACGAGATCATCTTCTTCACCTGCCGGGTTTCCAGCAGCTGGCCCAAGCCGAAGCCGTCGACGCCGGCGTTGTTCGACGCCACCGTCAGCCCCTTGACGCCCGCATCGCGGATCGCCGCGATCAGCAGTTCGGGAATGCCGCACAGGCCGAAACCGCCGGCCGCGATCAGCATGCCGTCGGTCAACAGCCCGTCAAGGGCCGCGGCCGCGCCTGGATAGACCTTGTTCATGGAAATCCCCCGCAAACTCTCGGCGCCCATAAAGGCGGCGGGGCCGGGCAATGTCAATCGCCGCAGCGCGGCAAATGGGCTCAGCTGCCGTGGTCGCGGCTGGCCATGATGTAGATTGGCGCGTCGAGATCGTCGCCCGTCGCGACCAGGCCGATGCCGCCGCCCTTCGGCTCCTTGATCACCGCGCCCGAGGCAAGTGCCGCGTCCAGCGCCTCGGCCATGGCGCGGCCCTTCTTCGGGCAGTCGCCGGTCACCTCGTGGCGGTCGACGATCAGCCGGATCGGCGCGTCGGGCTGCCGCAGGAGGTGACCCTCGTAGAAGTGGCAGACCGAGGTCGCGGTAAACACCTGCCCGTCGATCATCATACTTGCCCCGGTCCGACGATGCACGCCGTTCAGCGCGTCCAGCTGCCAGGTGCCATCTTCCGCGCGGCGCGGCTCTGCGGCGCATTGGCTTTGCATCGTGCCGTCGGCACCGGTGATCTCCAGTCGCCAGCTGTGGAACAGGCCTGTCGTCGCGTCGGTGCAGGCAGCGTGTACTGCGGTGATCTGCGGGGCGGCGGGGTCGGGGCTGCGAAAGGTGATGCGGTCGGTCGTTTCAGTCGTGCCGTCCAGCGTCGACTCGGCCAGCGTGCCGCTGGCGGGAAAAAGGACGGGCGGCTTGCCCGCCTCGACCCAGCCGATGCTCTCTGCGCCCAGAGACAACGCCCAACCGGGGCCCTTGGTCTGCAGCGGGCGCAAGCCGGCTGGGATCGCAGAGCGGCAGTCCAGCTCTGTCCCGTCTTGCAAGAAGAGCCGGGCAGTGGCGTCGGCGCGTGGGTCCAGCCGCAACGCCCCTGCGGCCCAGCCATCGCCATCGGCGACAAGCGGAAAGGATTGCCCGTCCAGCGTCAGGGTCAAGTCGGTCCCTTCGGGCGCGCGGCTGACCGTCATCGGCAGCGGGCCGTCCGGGGCCGGGCAGTTCAGCCGGGTGCCGATCAACGCCACCAGGGCGGCCGGTTCGGCGATGATCGCTCTTGTGGCGGATGCTTCGCCGGTCTTTGCCGGTAGGTCCAGAAAGGCGACGGTTTGCCAGCGCACCTCTCCTTGCGCAACCAGGGCGATTTCGGTCAGCGTGGCGCCGTCGACGCCGGGCAGGGCCAGGCGCAGGCCACTGTCCGGCGCTGGCATCAGGTCCAGCATGGTTTCGTGCGGAATTGCATCCGCGCCGGTCTGTCGCAGCACCGCGCGGGTCGAGGCGGAAGGGCTGCCCCCTCCGGCCAGCCGAAGGTTGAGCAAGGTTCCCTCATGGGCCGGGGCGTCGGCGGTCAGATACCCCACGCCCGCTACGGAGATCATCGCCGCGCCGGTCAGCAGAAGGGCCAGTCGAATCCTGTCGGTCATCCGGTTGCGGTCCGTTTTCATTCCGGTGCCGCCACTGACCATGGCATTGTGCCCGGAATGGGGCGAAGCCAAGGCCCCTTTCGCCCGCCGCCGGCTTCGCTATGTTGCCCGCCACTTTGAGCACCGCTTGCCCGCGTGGCTGAAGGCTGGACACCGGGGCCATGAAATCCCTGCTCTACATCCGGGAAGAAAATTGTTTTCAGAGTCTTAAGGCGATAGGAAGAGGATCAGGCCCGAAATGGGCCAAGCAGACGACTCAGAGCCCGGTTTGGCCCCTTGGCGGAATGGTAGACGCATGGCACTTAAAATGCCTGGCCCGAACGGGCGTTCCGGTTCAAGTCCGGAAGGGGCCACCAGCGCGATGCACGGCAGCACCGGCGACCGCCTTCACGACGGTGTCGTCCCGTTTCGCCCTCGCATGGTTGAACCACCTTCTGACGAGACGAAGTCTGCTGACAAGGCAACCGACCGAGGGGGCAATCCGACCTGGGCCGGGCACGGGCGGGTTCCGGCAGGCCGTCTTGTGAGGCTCAAAGCCGAGGGCTGGCCGGGTGGCGTCGCGCACCCCGCGCGACCGCCTCGCGGCCAGCCGGTCATGGGACAGGTCGAAGTCCGGGCCCGTTGACTTGGTGCTGGATCTTCACCCGCCCATGCAAGAGGCCGCGGCGCGGTCGCTCGCCCGACATGGTGGGCAAAGGGATGGCGACTGGTCCGGGCGTCACCGACGGCCCGACCTGTGATCAGGGCGGACGCATAGTGGCGAAGCTCGTCCTCACGAGGTTCCCCATGCATCACCTTCCATGCACAGCAGACCACCCGGTTATCCCCGCCCGGTGTTCGCCGCGAGTCTGAAGCTGGTCCTAACCTGGCTCCCCACGGGTTCCGTCCCTGTCCCTCCGTTCCCGCAAGGAACGGCATCCCCGTGGCGGGGCAGGCCGTCGGTCTGAGAAGGTTCTCGACGTCCTGGAGGGCCAGTTCAACGGCCAGGTCACGGGCCCTCGCGTTCGACCTGGCCGGCTTAAAGAGCCGGACTTGCCTGGGTTTCGAGGGGCGCTTTGGACTCACTTCGAGGGCCTTTCGCCTGAAGACGATGGCACTCTGGAAGCCGAGCGTTGATTTTCGCCTGGCCGGATCCTCGAACCCGTCGATGCATCTGGCGACGGCAATTCCGGCTTGGGCCCTGATTTGCCATGCGAAGGTCAGATCAGCTTGGACTTGAGGTCTTGAAGATCGAGAAGGTGAACGCCACCGGTTCGCGTTAACCGGCAAGGCTGGACCATCGCGTTGTCGTGGCAGCCCCCGTTCAGGCGGTCACTCGTGACCCATGCGGTTGCCCGGCAGGGGGTTGCGGGCAAATCACGCAGGGCAACGACCCGCCGCGAGAAGAGACTGATGACCGGGCGATTGTTTGCCAGTGTTTCGAGGAGGTGCCGGTGATGCGCCATTGGTTCAGGCCCACCGGCGACGGATCCGCCGATGCGACCGCCCGGGCACACCGCCTGGAGTCGTGGAACTGCGACGCCGGCTCGTGGTCGTCGACGCCGCTGTGGACCCGGCCCGGCATCAATCTGGCAGTCATCGCGTCTCTCCTCGTACAGCCGGGTCCAATCCCGTGCCTGATGTGCAGCGAGGTCAAGCATGAGCTGACAGAACCAAGGTGTTTGAAAGACGTCGGGTGCTGGATGAAGTGCGACTCGACACGAAATGGCATGCTGAAGCGCCGACAGCATTGCTTCGGATCTCCAGGCCGAACAGGCCGTGCCGCTTCAGGTCCGTCCGCGGGCACCATCCGCCCGTTTGCCGGGCTTGCCAGTCGCGGCTGCGGCGGCTAGCGATGGGCGCGCCATGACCGAAAGCCCCGTCGCCGCCACTGCCGATATGCCCCCCGGATTTCTGTCCGGGTTGGGGCAGGCGCTGCCGATCGTGCTGGGATATTTTCCCATCGCCTTCTCTTTCGGCGTCGCCGCCACGCGGGCCGGGCTGAGCGGTGCCGAGGCCACCTTTCTGTCCCTGGTGATCTATGCCGGGGCATCACAGTTCCTGGCGTTGGCGCTGGTGACCTCGGGGGCACCGGTGCTGGTGGCGGCCTTCACGCTGATCGCGATGAACGTGCGGCATGTGCTGTATGGCCCGGCCCTGATGCGCGCGGCCGGGCGCGATGGCCGCCGCCGCCACGCCTGGGCCTGGGCCTGGGGCCTGACGGACGAGGTCTTTGGCCAGGCGCTGGGGGCGCTGGCGCGCGGGCAAAGGTTCTCTGAAGGCTACATGTTCGGGCTGGGGCTGGCGGCCTATGTCGCCTGGGTCAGCGGCACCGGCCTTGGTGCCTGGGCCGGCGGTGGCGCGCTGGAAGGCTGGCCGGCGCTGAACGCGGGCCTTGGCTTCATGCTGTCGGCGCTGTTCATGGCGTTGCTCCTTTCGATCCTGTCGCGCACCGCGCTGCCGGCGATTGCGGTGGCTGCGGCGGCAACGGTGGCGGGAACGCTGGCGGTGTCAGGCACGGCCGGCATTCTGGCCGGGATGATCGGCGGGGCGCTGGCAGGGATGGCGCGACGATGAGCGGCGCGTTGATCGCCATGGCGGTTCTGGCGGGGGCAGCGAACTGGGCGTTCCGGGCGCTGCCGACGATGCTGATGCGCCGCGAGCCGCATCCCGGCGGGCTGGCCGCGCGCTTTCTGGCCGCGACCGGGCCGGCGGCGATTGCCACGCTGTTCGTCGCCTCGGTCCTGCCGCAGCTTTACCCTGCGCCGCGCGATCTGGTGCCCCTGGCCGTCGGCACGGCAATGACCGTGCTGGCGTTCTGGCCGCGCCGGTCGGTGGTGGCCGGCACGCTGGCGGGTGCTGCGGCCTATGCCGTGGCGTTCTGGGCGTCGGGCTGACACGGGATTTCGCTTGCGCACGGACGCGGGCCTTGCCACCATCACGGCAAGGAGACGCTGCAAATGATTGAAATCAGCCCCAGCAAGGTCGTGCATGTGATCTTCCTCGCGCGCGAGGGAAATGCCGGCGAGGCCGAGCTTTATGCCTTCATCGACGGGCTGAACACCGAGGAGAAGGCGCACCTGACCGCGGTCGCCTGGGTCGGTCGCGGCGCTTTCGAGCCGGAGGATTTTCCCGAAGCCGTGCAAACCGCCTATTCCGAGGCGACGACGCCGACAGCGGATTACCTGATGGGGATGCCGCATCTGGCCGAGAACCTGGAATCGGGACTGGAGGCGATGGGGGTGGATGTGTCGGGCGAGGAAGAGGATTTCCTCTGACGCCTCTTGCGGGCCGGCCGCTCTCGCCTATGTATTCCGTAACTGGAATGTGAGGATGCCATGCCCCAGGCTCTGGATGCCGTGACGCTGACCTGTGCCACCTGTGGCCAGGCGAACCGTGTGCCGATGGCGCGTCTGCCGCAGGGCCCGAAATGCGGAAGTTGCGGCGATCCGCTGGCCGATGGCCGGGTGCATGTGCTGGATGCGGCCACGCATGACAAGGCGACGCGCGGTGACGGGCTGCCGATGCTGGTGGACTACTGGGCGCCCTGGTGCGGCCCCTGCCGGATGATGGCGCCGGAGTTTGCCAAGGCCGCCAAGGCGCTGGCGCCCGAGCTGCGGCTGATGAAGCTGAACACCGAGGACCACCCCGAGGTCGGTGCCCGCGCCGGTATCCGCGGCATTCCGGCGTTGATCCTGTACCGTCAGGGCCGCGAAGTGGCCCGACTGGCGGGTGCGCGACCTGCCGCCGACATCGTCGCCTTCGTGCGCCAGCATGTGCCGGGCTGACCGGGGCTGACGCCGCGGGCGGTGGCCTTTGCCTTGGCAGTTGCGCGCTGCGGCGACGGAGGATGCGCTCCGCGCGGGAGTATTTGGAAAAGAGCAAGGCGATGGGCACGCTTGAAATCGCTGCGGGCATCGCTTGACAAGGCGCCTGCCTTCGGCGAAGAACCGCGGCAGGTCGTTGGGGCAGTAGCTCAGTTGGGAGAGCGTATCGTTCGCAATGATAAGGTCAGGGGTTCGATCCCCCTCTGCTCCACCAATGACCTGACGAGCTAACCTTGAAATCGTGATCCGATCGTGCCGAGGCTGGCCCCGGCCGGTTCTTCGTGCATGCCGTCAGGCCGGGGCGGTGAAGTCGCGCGGGAACAGGATCGCGGCGCAGGTCCGTGCGGTAGCCAGGGCTTCCTCCACCGAATAGGGCGCTTCCATCGTCATCAGGTCCAGCCAGGCGCCTTCGATGGTCAGCCGGAGGATGCGGGCCATGCGCACCGGGTTGCCGCCGTAGCCGCCCCGGTCATTCAGCCGGGCGCAGATCGTCTCCAGCGTGGCGTTGTAGGCGGCGTCCTTTTCGCCACAGCTTTCCTGATAGAGCGGGCGGCTTTGCGCCTCGCCCCAGAAGGCGCACCATGCGGCAAGGCGGGCAGGGGTGCAGATCGCGGGCGAAAAATCGGCTTCGATCAGGGCCGACAGCTGCTGTGCCGGATCGTCGCCGGCAGTGTCCAGCGCTGCTTTCCAGTTCTGGCTGTACTCCTCGGCCAGATGGGAAAGCGTATCGGACAGCAGGCCTTCCTTGCTGTCGAAATGAAACAGCACCAGCCCATGCGACAGCCCGGCGGTCCGGGCCACTTCGGTCAGCGTGGTGCGCGCAAAGCCGCGGGCGGCCAGCGTCTGGATTGTCGCCTCGACGATCTGGCTGCGCCGGGCCTCGCGGCTCATCGTGCGGGGCGGGCGGTTCGGGGTGTCCGAGGCGTCGGGCGGAGGCGGGGGCACGGCGGGATGTTCCTTCCCTTTTTCTGCGGGGCCGGGGCGGCGGCCCCTGTTTATCCGAAGCGGGGGTGGGAGAAAGGCCATTGTGGATCTGATTGACAAGTCAGTCAATGGCGTGTCAGGTTGCCGCAAGCGAAACAGCCAGATGGATATTGCATGACCGCCCGACCGAAGACCGCAATGCCGCACCGCGACCTGACGAAATCGAATGCCCAGTTCCAGCGGGCGCTGAAGCGTCTGCCCTTGGGCGTGTAGTCGACCTTCCGTTACTGGGGCGATGACCGGACCATTTATGTCGATCACGGCAAGGGTGGGCGGATCTGGGATATCGACGGCAATGGCTATGTCGACCACCGGCTGGGCTATGGCCCGGCGATCCTGGGTTACGCGGATGATCGGGTGGACGCGGCGGCCAGGCGCGGCATGGAGGTGGGCGGCGTTTTCGCGCTGTCGACGACGCGCGAACTGGCGGTGGCGGACCGGATTGCCAAGATGGTTCCGGCGGCGGAACTGGTGCGGTTTTCCAACTCGGGGACCGAGGCGGTGATGGCGGCCCTGCGGCTGGCCCGCGCGCATACCGGGCGCGAGCAGTATCTTCTGGTCGAGGGCGGCTATCATGGCCTCTTCGATGCCGCGATGTGGATGGCCAATGTCGAGGACTGGAAGCCGGGGTCCAATGACGACCCTGAAATGGTGCCCTACGGCAAGGGCATTCCGCCGACGGTCAAGCAACTGGCGCATCTGGTGCCGATGAACGACATGCAGCGGCTGGAAGACATGTTCAAGCGCCACGGCGACAAGCTGGCGGCGATGTTGATCGAGCCGATCCAGGGCAATTGCTGTGCCATCATGGCGCGGGTCGAGTATGTGCAACTGGCCCGCCGCCTATGCGACCAATACGGCGTGATGCTGATCATCGACGAGGTGAAATCGGGCTTTCGGGTCGGCAAGGGTGGCATTCAGGGGCTGATGGGGGTGGTGCCCGACATCACCACTTTCGCCAAGGCCGTGGGCAACGGTTATCCCATCGCGCTGGTGGCGGGGCGAGAAGAGGTGATGCGGTCGTTCCGCTATGGCGGGGCCAGCCATGGCGGCACCTATACGGCGCATTCGGTGTCGCTGGCTGCCGCCGAGGAGTGCCTGCGCATTCTGGATGAGACCCCGGCGCTGGAGACTTTGGCCGGGCATGGCAAATCGCTGATGGCGGGGATCAGCCGCATTCTGGACGCACGGGGGATCGTGCATTCCTACACCGGACATCCGTCGATGTTCGGGCTCTTTTTCGACGCGGTGCCGCCCGACAACTATCGGGCCTGGAAGACCTCTGACTACACGTTCTACGACACGATGGCGGGGTATCTGCATGATCTGGGGATCATCGTCGAGCCGGACAGCCGCGAGCCCTGGTTCATGTGTGAAGCCCACGGGCTGGATGCCTCTTGCCTCAGCGATACGCTGGCGGCGGTAGAGCGGGCGGTGGATCTGACCGTCGAAGAACTGGCGGAGACGAAGTGAGCTTTGACGCCGTCATTGTTGGTGCGGGGCACAACGGGCTGGTGACGGCCTGTTACCTTGCCCGTTCAGGGATGAAGGTCTGCGTGGTTGAAAAGAACGACTGGATCGGCGGGGCGGCGGTCAGCCGCGAGCTGTATCCGGGCTTCACCTATTCCAACCGCTCTTACGTCCGTAGCCTCTTTCGCCCCGAAATCATGCGCGATCTGGAGCTGGCCAGGCACGGCTTGCAGATCCTGCCCTATGAGGGCGGCGCGGTCTTCCAGCAGGACGGCGGCTATCTGGGAATGTTCCGCGACCATGACGCCAACCGCCGCGAATTCGCCCGCCATTCCAGGCGCGATGCCGAGGCCTATGATCTCTACGCCCGCGACATCCTGCGGTTCTGCCGCTTCATCCGTCCGATGCTGATGCGCACACCGCCCGATCCGTCCAGCTTCCGGCCGCGAAATCTGTCGGAGTTGCTGTGGCTGGGCAAGCAGATGGGCGCCTTGTCCGAAGGGTTGCGGGCCAGGATGGTGCAGTTCTGGACCATGTCGATCGCCGACTTCCTGGATGAGTACTTCGAGAGCCCGGTGATCAAGGGCTACCTTGCGGTCTCGGCCATCATCGGCACCGCGCTGGGGCCGATGTCGCCGGGGTCGGCCTATGTGCTGTTGCATCACTATATGGGCGATGTGGATGGCAATGTCGGCGCCTGGGGCTTTGCGCGCGGCGGCATGGGGGCGATCACCAAGGCGTTGACCGCCAGCTTGCGGGCCTCGGGTGGTGAAGTGCGCGTGGGGCAGGGGGTGGAGCGGATTCTGGTCCGTTCGGGCAGGGCCGTGGGCGTGGCTTTGGCCAATGGCGATGAGGTGCATGGCGCGCGGGTGATCTCCAACATGGACGTCAAGCGGACCTTTCTTCGCCACGTCGAAGAGGCCGAGTTGCCGGAAGAATTTGTCAAGCGCGTCAAGGCGTTCAAGATCCGCGGCTCTTCGGGCAAGCTGAACATTGCTTTGGACTCCGCACCCGTTTTCCCGGCCCTGCCGGACGGCGCGCCGAACATCAAAGGCGATCTGCATTTCACCGACTCGGTGGAGCGGATGGAACGCGGCTATGACGACTGGAAGGCCGGGCAGTTCAGCCGCGATCCGTTCCAGGATGTGATGATCCCGACGATGATCGACCCGACGATGACCCCGCCGGGCAAGCATTTCATGTCGTGCTTCGTGCAATACGCGCCGCCGAAGATCGCCGGCCGCGAATGGACCGATGCCGACCGCGACGCTTTTCGCGACACCTGTCTGGATCAGATCGCGGCCTATAGCCCTGGGTTCCGCGACCGCGTGCTGCATGTCGAAGTGCGCACCCCGCGCGAATTGGAGGCCGAGGTTGGCCTGACCGAGGGCAATATCTTTCAGGGTGAATTGACCTTCGATCAATTGCTCTTCAACCGCCCGGTGCCGGGCTATGCGCAATATCGCAGCCCGATCAAGGGGTTGTGGATGTGTGGATCCTCGACCCATCCCGGTGGCGGCGTGATGGGCGCGCCGGGGCGCAATGCAGCGGCGGAAGTGTTGCGCGAGGCGGGACGCAAAGGGGGGATGAGCGATGCCTACGCGGTCCTCTGATATTCTGGTCATCGGCGGTGGCGTCAATGGCCTCGCCTGCGCCGCCCGGCTGGCCGCAAAGGGCCGAAAGGTGATGCTGCTGGAAGCCGCTGATACGGTAGGCGGCGGCGCCGGCGCGAGGGAGTTTGCGCCGGGCTACCGCGCGCCGGCGCTGGCACACCTGACCCAGGGGTTGGATCCGCGGATGGCTGCGGGGATGGATCTCGTGCGGCATGGTCTGGAGTTTCATCCCGGACTGGCAACCACCGTGCTGTCGGGCGGCGATCCTCTGGTGGTCCGGGGCGGGACGGCGGAGGGCCCCGATTCGTCGGCTTTCGCGGCCTTGCATGCCAAGCTGTCGGCTTTTGCACGGGTGCTGGCGCCGTTTCGGCAGATGACCGCGCCGCGCTTGGGCGCAGGCAACCGCTGGGGCGGCTTCCTGCGGCATGGATTGGGCGTCAGGGCGCTGGGGCGCGATGACTTCCGCGAGTTGCTGCGGATGATCCTGATCAACGTGCATGACGTGGCCGAGGATGAGCTGACCGATGACCGGCTGAAGGGGCTGCTGGCGTTTGATGCGACGCTGGGGGCCTGGCTGGGGCCGCGCTCGCCCAACTCGCTGATCCTCTATCTGGACCGTCTGGCGCGCGGGGTGGATCCGTTGCTGCCGAAGGGCGGCATGGGGGCCTTGGCGGTGGCGCTGGGCCGCGCGGCGGAGGCGGCGGGGGTTTCCCTGCGCACTGGCGCGCGGGTGGCGCAGGTGCTGGTGGAGGGCGACCGGGCTTGCGGCGTGGCGCTGGAAGGTGGCGAGGAAGTGCGGGCGGGGCTGGTTGTTTCGGCGATGAACCCTCGGGTCACCTTTCAGGCGCTGGTCGGCGCGCAGGCATTGGATGCGGGGTTTTTCAAGCGCACGCATCATATCCGCTCGCGCGGCGGGGCGGCGAAGCTCCACCTGGCTTTGAAGGGCGCGCCGGGTTTTGCGGCGGACTTGCGGTCCCGGTTGGTGATTGCGGCCTCGCACGATGCGGTGGAGGCGGCCTTCAACCCGGTCAAATACGGCGAGGTGCCGGAAGCGCCGGTGATGGAGGTCATCCTGCCCTCGGCCCATGAACCCGGCCATGCGCCCGAGGGCGGGCATGTGATCTCGGCCATCGTGCAATTCGCTCCGCATGCGCCGAAGGCCGGGGCAGAGGCGGCGCGGGAGGCAATGCTGGAGGCCAGCTTGCGGGTGCTCGAGGCGCAGGCGCCGGGCCTGCGCGGGCTGGTCGTGGGGGCGGAAATGCTGATGCCCTATGACATCGAGGATCTGTTCGGCATGGTGGGCGGCAACTGGCATCATGGCGAGCTGGCGGTGGAGCAGATGCTGTTCAACCGTCCCATGGCCGAGATGGCGCAATATGCCACGCCGGTGCCGGGTCTGTGGCTGGCGGGTGCCGGCAGCCATCCGGGCGGCGGGATCAACGGGGCCGCCGGTTGGAACGCGGCGGGCGCGATCCTGGAGGCGCGGGCATGAATGATCTGACGCATTTCCGCTCGCCCCTGATGCGGACGCCGTTCCACGCGCGGACCTCGGCGGCCAATCTGCTGAACCGCTGGGGACCCTGGGGCGGCTACATGACCGCGCTTTGCTTTGGCGATATGGACATGGAATATACCGCGATCCGCAATGCGGCCTCGGTCTACGATCTGTGCCCGATGGTGAAATACCGGATCACCGGGCCGGATGCTGCGGGGTATCTGAACCGGCTGACCCTGCGCGATGTGGCCAGGCTGGCGGTGGGCGCGGTGCAATATACCGCCTGGGTCGATGATGCGGGCAAGCTGCTGGACGATGGCACGCTGTTCCGGCATGGGCCGGACGACTATCTGATCTGCTGCCAGGAGCGGCATTTGCCGTGGCTTCTGGACTCGGCCCTTGGGTTCGACGTGGCGGTGGCAGAGGTGACCGAGGATATCGCCGCCCTGTCGTTGCAGGGGCCGTGCTCGGCCTCTGCGCTTGGCGCAGCGGGCTTCGATGTGTCGGCGCTGAAGCCGTTCCGGATGATGACGCTGCCGTTTCAGGGTGGCGAGATCACCATCTCGCGCACCGGGTTCACCGGCGATCTGGGCTATGAGCTGTGGATGACCCCGGAACAGGCGCTGCCGCTGTGGGACCATCTTTTTGCGGCGGGAGCGCCCTTTGGTATCCGGCCCATCGGGTCGGACGCGCTTGATCTGGCGCGGATCGAGGCGGGATTCATCATCGCCGGAACGGATTTCGTGCCCGCCCACCATGCCTTGCGCGAAGACCGCCCGCGCAGCCCGCTGGAAATGGGGCTGGGCTGGATGATCGACTGGGAAAAGGGGCCTTTCACCGGTCGCCGGGCGCTGCTGGCCGAAAAGGCGAACAAGGGTCGGACTGGGTGCTGCTGGGCCTGGACATTCCGGGCAATGTCAGCGCTGAGGGGTCGATCCTCTATCACGGCAAGCGGGTCGAAGCGGGGTTCATCACCGCCGCCGCCTGGTCGCCCGCGCTGAAAGCCAATGTGGCGCTGGCGCAGGTGAAGGGGCGGTGTGCCTCGGGCGAGAATCTCTGGGTCGAGATCTATGCGCTGCGGAGTTGCAATATGCCAAGCTGATGTTGCCGGTGCAGGTGGCGGCGCGGCCGTTCTTCAACCCGCCGCGCCGCCGGGCCACGCCGCCAGATGCGTTCTGAGGGGAGGCTGCGATGACAGGCGAACGGCATCCGATGTCGCCAAGGCTGGATCATTGCCCGGAGGGGCTTCCGCGCGCAGCCTATCTGGACCCAGGCTGGTATGGCCGGGAAATGGCGACGGTCTTCGCAACGGAATGGGTCTGCGTCGGGCGGCTGGCGGATTTCGCGGCCGCGACGATGCGGCGCGCGCTGGTCGGAGAGGCGCCGGTGATCGTGGCGCGGGGGGCCGATGGCGCGACCCGGGCCTGGCACAACTCCTGCCCGCATCGCGGCTCGGAGCTGTGCCGGGCGGCGGTGGAACCCTTGGGCAAGCTGATCCGCTGCCCCTACCACGCCTTCGCCTTTGCCGCCGATGACGGCCGGCTGGTGGCGACGGGCCATGCCGTGCCGACAGCGGATTTCGACCGCGAGGCGCATGGCCTGCGGCCGGTGGCGACGCGCAGCTGGAACGGGTTCCTGTTTCTGAACCTGGCCGCCAGGCCGGCAGAGATCGGGGCGGATGTCGGCCTGCACTCGCTGGACAACTGGCCGATGGAAAACCTTGTCACCGGCCATAGCTGGGAGGTCGAAATTGCCTGCAACTGGAAGGCGTTCTGGGAGAATTACTCGGAATGCCTGCACTGCCCCGGAATTCACCCCGAACTGTGCGACATGGTGCCGGTCTACCGCAGCGGGATCATGGGCGTAAGCGAGGCGCTGGGCTGGACGCCGGATCAGCCGCCGGGCCGCAACCTCAAGCCGGGCGCCGAAAGCTGGACGATGACGGGCGCGCCTTGCGGGCCGGTGTTTCCCGGCCTGACCGAAGCGGAGCGGGCGGCCGGGTATGGCTTCGTGACGCTGTGGCCCTCGGCCTATGTGGTGGCGCATGTGGATCATGTGCGCTCGGTCCGGCTGGTGCCCCTGGGGCCGGAACGCACGCGGCTGGTGGCGGAATGGCACTTCCTGCCCGAGACGCTGGCGCAGCCGGGGTTCGACGCCGGCGCGGTCGCGGCATTTGCCAGGATCGTGATGGAGCAGGACGGGGCGGCATCCGAGATGAACCAGCGCGGCATGCGCTCGCCAGCCTTCAAGGCCGCAAGGCTGATGCCCGAGGAATACGAGATCAGGCGCTTCCACCAATGGGTGACGGAGCGGATGGAGGACGAGAGATGACCGCGATGCCGTTCAGATCATTGCCGATTCCCAACGACTGGGACCGCAGCGGATTACCCGCCTGGACCTACTCTTCGCCCGAGCTGTTCGACCTCGAGCGCGACCAGGTGTTCCTGAACCACTGGCAGGTGGTGGGGCATGAATGCGACATTCCCGCGCCCGGCGACTGGCTGGCCTTCGACATCCTGGGCGAGCGCGCGGTGGTGATGCGCGGCGCCGACGGGCAGGTGCGCGCATTCCACAACCTGTGCCGCCATCGCGGCGCGCGGGTGGTGGACGGGGCGCAGGGGCAGTGCCGAGGCGCCGTGGTCTGCCCGTTCCACGGCTGGGTCTACAACCTGGACGGCACCTTGCGCGGCGCCGCCCAGCCCGACAGTTTCGGCGCGATGGACAAGGCCGACTTCGGGCTGAAGCCGATCGAGATGGAGACGTACCACGGCTTCATCTTCCTGCGCTTTCTGCCCGGCCCGCAGCCTCCGGTGGCGGATTTGCTGGCGCCTTTCGATGCCGATTTTGCGGCTTATCGGGCGAAAGACGTCCTGCCCGCCTCGACCATCACCTGGGAGACCGAGTTGCCGGTCAACTGGAAATCGGTGCGCGATGTGGACAATGAGGGCTATCATGTGCCGCTGGCGCACCCGTCGCTGCAAGAGCTGTATGGCCGCGATTACCGCGACTATCATCTGCCCGGAGAGTTGAACGTTGCGGTCGGGTTCTTTGGCGACAAGCCGGGGCGGCGCTGGTCGGTCAAGGAATACATCAAGCACAGCCCCGATCAGCCGCATCTGCCGCCGCATTTGCGCAGGAGCTGGACCTATTACGGCATGTTCCCGAGCGCCGTGTTTTCCTTCACCCCCGAATCCGCGAATTTCTATTATGAGGTGCCGATTGCGGCGGGAAAGACGCTTTTGACCGGGCGCAGCTATCGCCATCCCAATGAATCCCGGCAGGAAAGGCTGGCGCGTTATCTGGCGATGCGGATTGACCGCGACACCTCGGCCGAGGATCAGCAGCTGACGATCTGGTCGAACGAATCGATGAAGTCCCAGGCTTTCGACGGCTTTCATCTGTCGGACCACGAATACGGCTTGCGCCGTCACCACGACATCCTGCGGGGCCTTCTGCCCGTCATGCGGCTGGATCAGGCCCCTGACGCAGGGGAAATTGCCGCCCGGAACAAGGAAATGCTTGGTCTCGGGCAAGAATGAGGTAACCTTTTGATCAAATCGAAGCCGCGCAAGACGGCACCTGACAACAGAGGAGAAAGACCATGAAGCTGACACGTCGCTCTACCCTTGCGGCCTTGACCGGGGGCCTGGCCCTGCCTTATGTCCGCCCGTCCTGGGCCGCAGCCGGCGCACGGTGAATGTCTACAACTGGTCCGATTACATCGGCGAAACCACCCTGGCCGATTTCGAGGACGAAACCGGGATCAGGGTGGTCTATGACCTTTAGGCCAGCGCCGAAGAGGCGCAGGCCAAGATGCTTGCCGGATCGACCGGCTATGATCTGGTGCTGCACGCCGGCCAGCAGATGCCGCGCTATATCGAGGCGGGCGTCTATCAAAAGATGGACCGCGCCCGCCTGACCGGCTGGGGCAATCTGGATCCCGAAATCCTGAAGATCGTTGAGGGCTATGACCCCGGCAACCTCTATTCCGTGCCCTATATGTGGGGCTCGGTCGGGATGGCGTATAATGTGGACATGGTGAGAGAACGGCTGCCGGATGTCGATCTGAACACGATGGACGTGATCATGAATCCCGAAAACGCGGCGAAACTGGCCGATTGCGGGATTTCGATCCTCGACAGCCCATCGGACTCGGCCTTCATGGTGATGCGCTATCTGGGGATCGACACCGATACCGCCGGTGATGCCGAATACCGCCGACTGGCCGAGGCGATGGCACCGATCCGGCAATACATCACCACCTTCGACAACGCCAACTACCTGACCACGCTACCCAACAAGGAACTGTGCGTGGCCAACAGCTGGTCGGGCGATTACGGTGTGGCCAAGGCGCGCGCCGAAGAGGCGGGAATCGACATCAACCTGGCCTATTACGTGCCCGTGACCGGCGCGCCGGCCTGGTTCGACCTTTGGGCGATGCCGACAGACGCGCCGAATCTGGACAACGCCTATCTGTTCCTCGACTATCTGTTGCGCCCCGAGGTGATTGCGGCCTGCACCAACTTCACCGGCTATGCCAATGCCAACAAGGCGGCGACGCCGTTTGTCGACCCGGCCGTGGCGTCGGACCCGGCGGTCTACCCCGACGCGGAAACGCTGAAGCGCATGTACACGCCGCAACCTCAGACCGAAGCGCAGGAAGAGGCGATGACGCGGGTCTGGACCGAGATCAAGACGGGCGGCTGACAGATGCCCGCTGCGCAAGCCGAACCCTTTTTGCGCATCGAAGGGGTTTCCAAGAAGTTCGGCTCCTTCACGGCGGTCAGCGACGTTTCGCTGACCGTCGAGAAGGGCGAGATCTTTGCCCTCCTGGGCGGGTCGGGCTGCGGCAAGACCACTCTGTTGCGGATGCTGGCAGGGTTCGAAGACCTAAGTGCGGGCCGCATCTTCCTGGACGGAAAGGACATGGCCGGGGTGCCGCCCTGGTTGCGCCCCGTCCACATGATGTTCCAGAGCTATGCCTTGTTCCCGCATATGACGGTGGAAACGAACATCGCCTACGGGTTGAAGCATGAGCCGATCAGCAAGGCCGCCAAGCAGGATCGCGTGCGCGAGATGCTGGATCTGGTGCAACTGACGCAATTTGCCGCGCGCAAGCCGCATCAGATTTCCGGCGGGCAGCGGCAGCGGGTGGCGCTGGCGCGGGCGCTGGCGCGGCAGCCGAAGCTCTTGCTTCTGGACGAACCGCTGGCCGCACTGGACAAGAAGCTGCGCGAGCATACCCAGTTTGAATTGATGAGCATCCAGCAGCGCACCGGCGTGACCTTCATGGTCGTGACCCATGACCAGGAAGAGGCGATGACCCTGGCCGACCGCATCGCAGTGATGGACAAGGGCCAGGTCAAGCAGGTCGGTACCCCGACCGATATCTACGAATTTCCGAACAGCCGCTTCGTGGCCGGGTTCATCGGCTCGATCACCTCATTCGAGGCCAGCGTCAAGGGGCGCGACGGCGACCATCTGGTGCTGGACGTGCCCGCGCTGGGCGCGGTGCAGGCGCGCGATGTGCCGGGGCTGGTCGAGGGCCAGGCGGTGACGCTGGCCTTGCGGCCCGAAAAGCTGCGGATCACCAAGAACCGGCCCGATGCGACGAATGTGGTGGAGGGGCAGGTCAAGGACCTGGCCTATTTCGGCAAGGACAGCCTTTACCGCATCACACTGCCGTCGGGCGAACTGGTGCAGGCCCATGCGGTGAACGCCAACCGCGGCGAGGATGCCGCGCGGGCCGATTGGGACGACCGGGTCTTCCTGTCCTTTGACCCGGCCTCGGCCATCGTGCTGGCGGAGTAGCGCGATGAGCAAGGCCTACAAGACCGGCTGGTTCGACCGCAAGGGCTGGTCCGACATCATCATCGGGTTGCCCTATGTCTGGCTGGTGGCGCTGTTTCTGCTGCCCTTCCTGATCGTGGTGGCGATGAGCGTGGCAACCAAGACGCCGACCGCGCCGCCGTTCAGCTTTGGCGGCGACTATCCGCTGTTGAACTGGGAGGGGTATGAGCGGGTCTTCAGCGATGGCCTCTATCTGCGGGCTTTCCTGACCTCGGTCGTCAATGCCGCCGCGGCGATGCTGCTGTGCCTGATCGTCGGCTATCCGATGGCGCTGGGGCTGGTGCGGGTGGCGCCGGCCTGGCGCAACATCCTCTTGATGCTGGTGATCCTGCCGTTCTGGACCTCGTTCCTGCTGCGCGTCTATGCCTGGATGGGGCTGATGGGCAAGAACAGCTGGTTCAACAAGCTGTTGACCGACTGGTGGAATTTCGTGGTGCCGGTGGATTGGGCGGTCAATTCCATACCCATGATGCACACCAATTTCGCGGTGGTGCTGGTGATGGTCTACACCTACCTGCCGTTCATGATCCTGCCGCTTTATGCCAGCCTGGAGCGGCTGGACACCACGCTGGACGAGGCGGCGCTGGACCTTGGCAGCCGCCCGCATCAGGTGTTCTTCGACATCACCCTGCCGCAATCGGTGCCGGGCATCATCGCCGGCGGCATGCTGGTCTTCATTCCGGCGGCCGGAGAACTGGTCATTCCGACGCTGGTCGGCAACTCCGCCAGCCCGATGATCGGGCGGGTGATCTCGGACGAGTTCAACCAGGCACGCGACTGGCCGATGGCTTCGGCCGTGGCGGTGGCGCTCTTGGTGCTGATGGTGGTGCCGACGATGCTTTACAGCCACTTCCAGGCCAAGTCGGGGGGCGCGAAATGAACCGCCGCCCGGTCTTCCTGATCACCATGCTGTGCTTCGGCTTTGCCTTCTTCTACATCCCGATCCTGTCGATGATCGTCTATTCGTTCAACGAATCTCGGCTGGCGACGGTCTGGGGCGGGTTCTCGACCAAGTGGTATGTGTCGCTGTTCTCCAACCGGCAAGTGATTGCGGCGCTGATCCTGTCGCTGAAGATCGCGTTGATCTCGGCCACGGTGGCGACCATCCTCGGCACGATGGCCGGCATCGCGCTGGCCCGGTTCCGCAAGTTTCGCGGCCGGGTGCTGTTTTCCGGCCTGGTCACCGCCCCCCTGATCATGCCCGAGGTCATCACCGGCATCTCAAGCCTGATGTTCTTCATCCTCCTGGCGGACTGGATCGGCTGGCCGGGGCAGCGCGGCTTCACCACGGTGACGCTGGCACATATCACCTTTTCGATGGTCTTCGTGACCACCGTGGTGCAGTCGCGGATGGTGCAGGCCGATCAGGCGATCGAAGAGGCGGCGATGGATCTGGGATCGCGGCCCTGGCAGGTCCTGTTCGACGTGACCCTGCCGGTAATCTTTCCGGCGATCATGTCGGGCTGGCTTCTGGCCTTCACCATCTCTCTGGATGATGTGGTGATCACCGCCTTCACCACCGGTCCGGGGGCGACGACATTGCCCCTGCTGATCTGGTCGAAGGTCAAGCTTGGCGTCACGCCCGACGTGAACGCGCTGGCGACGCTCATGGTGCTGGTGGTGGGGCTTGGCGTGGTGCTGGCCGGCATCCTGATGAGCCGGGCCGACAGGCGCCGCGATGCCGATGCCCGGCTGGCCTATCAGGCAAACGAATGAGCGGCCTTCTGGGGGTGCCCCTGGGCGGGCGCGGATCGGGGCGCGCGCGTTATGGCGCGGCAATGCGGCTTTGGGTCGAGGGCGTGCTGACGCCCGCCCAGCTGGAGGCTTACCGCGTTGCCGCCGCTGACGACCGCCGCCCGCCGGCGCAGGTGCTGGAGGATCGCGCCCTGCCGGTGCCGCGTGACATCGCCCCCGCCCCCGAAGACCTGATCCGCGCGCTGCTGGACGACTCCGACCGCTATCTGGCCGGGCTTGCCGGGGCCGGCGTTGCCGAAGTGCGGGCCGGGCTGGCGGAATGGCGTCGCGGGCCGGTGACGGCATCGGACCCGCCGCCCAATCCGGTGCTGGAGGCATATCTGGAAGACGCACTTGCCGCTCTGGACGCCGATCACCCTGCACTGGCCGCTGCCATTGCCGCCGCCGCCCCGCATCTGGGCTGGATCACCTATGACGGCTATCCGATCGACCAGATCGGCGAACCCTTCGCTGCGGGCCATGCCTTCGCCTCGGTGATCGGCCAGGAGGCCGCGATCCCGGCGGATGATTTCGACTTCGGCCTGTTCCTGATCGCGCCGCATGTGCTTTACCGCGATCACGCGCATCTGGCGCCCGAGTTGTATGCCCCCCTGACCGGCCCGCATGGCTGGCGCTTCGGCCCTGACCGGCCCTTGGTGATCAAACCGGCGCATCAGCCGGTGTGGAACCCGCCGCATCAACCGCATCTGACCAAGGTCGGGCCGGTGCCGTTCCTGTGCCTCTATGGCTGGACCCGCGATTCGATGGCCCCGGCCGATGTCGTCCCTGCCCATGACTGGCCCGAACTGGAGGCCTTGCGCCTTGGCTGACCTGTTGATCCACAACGCCCGCATCCGCACGATGGACCCAGCCCGGCCATTGGCGGACTGGCTCCTGGCCCGCGGCGGGCGCATCGTGGCGCTGGGGACCGGCACCCCGCCATCAGCCGCCAGCCGGATCGACGCGGGCGGGCGGCTGGTGCTGCCGGGCTTTCAGGATGCGCATGTCCACCTGCTGTCGGGCGGCACCGATATTGCCACGGCGGCCCATCTCTACGACGTCACCGATGAAGCCGGACTGCTCTCGACCCTCGCGGCCCATGCAAAGGCAAGGCCGACCCTGCCGGTGGTGCTGGGCGCGGGCTGGCAGCCGGGGATCTTCGGCGACGACAACCTGACGGCGGCGCTGCTGGACCGGGTGGTGCCGGACCGCCCGGCGGTGATCTACGACAGCTCCTTTCACAACGCCTGTTTCAATTCCCGCGCGCTGGCGATGGCGGGGATCGGTGATGACACGCTTGACCCGCCGAACGGCCATATCGTCCGCGACGCGCAGGGGCGGGCCAGGGGATGCTGCATGAAGAGGCGATCCCCTGGGCCTTCGCCCGCCTGCCGCAACTGACCGATGCCGACTACATGGATGGCCTGCGCGCCGGGCAGGCCCATGCCAATGCCCATGGCCTGACCGGCGTGCTGGACCCGCGCGTCACCGGGCTGGAAGCGCGGATCTACGCCCGCGCCCTGGCCGATGGTGCTTTGACGCTGCGTGTTGCCGGTGCCGCGCTGGTGACCGAGGCGGACACTCCGGAAACTGCCGTCGCGCGGTTGAGCGCGATGCGTGCCACCCATCCGGGCCCGGATTTCCACATCCAATCGGCCAAGTTCTTCATGGACGGGGTATTTGAAAACCGCACCGCCGCGCTGGTGGACGACTACGCCGACCAGCCCGGCAACGCGCCCTGCATGTTCGGTGCCGATCAGACCAACGCCTTGTTCACCGCGCTGGACGCCGCGCGCTTTGCCATCCATGTCCACGCCATCGGCGATGCCGCGATCCGCCGCACGATCGAGGGGCTGGAGGCCGCCCGCGCCGCCAACACACCATGGCCCGCGCAGCACCAGATCACCCATCTGCAACTGATGCACCCCGCCGATTACACCCGGCTGGCGCAGGTGGCGACGGCGAACATCCAGCCGCTCTGGGCGCGGCTTGACCCGGTGATCCCGGATATTGCGCTGGACATGATCGGTCCGGCGCGGCGCGGCGACACCTATGCTTTCCGCAAGATGCTGGAGGCCGGCGCCGACTGGTGCCTTTCGTCGGACTGGTCGGTCAGCACCCTGAACCCGTTCGAGATCATCGAGACTGCCGTCACCCGCCAGGCCCGCCGCGCCGAAGGCCCGAAAGAGCCGTTCCTGCCCGATCAGGCCCTGACGGTGGAAGAGGCGATCCTGGGCTACACCACCCACGCCGCCCGCGCGACTTGGCGCGACGGATTCACCGGCATGCTGCGGCCCGGCTATTCGGCCGACCTGATCGTGCTGGACCGCGACATCCTTGCCTGCGATCCGCGGGAGATCTCCGACACCCGCGTCCTTTGCACCCTCTTCAAGGGCGCCGAGGTCCACCGCGCCGCCGATTTCTGACCTCGGAAGACCGCCATGTCCTTCCCGCCCGACCAGCGCCGCATTGCCAATATCCGCCCGGCACATTCAAACCCTTCGTCTACGATGACGGCGTGGCGCTGGGCGACGCCGTCCTGCAGCTTGACGACGACAAGCCCCTGGGCGAGGGGTTCCATGTCTACCGCATGCCCGCCGGCATGAAGACCCGCGCGCATCGCCACAACGGCCACGAACAGTTCCTGGTCCTGGAGGGAGAGCTGATCGAAAGCGATGGCACGGTGCTGAAGCCCGGCGACATGGTGTTCTACCGCGACTTGACCGAACACCACTCCTACACGCCGACCGGCTGCCTTCTGGCCGTTCACATCGCCGGGCCGGAGTTCCCGACCGAGTAGCCGGCCGCGACCTGCGGCGCCATGACACATGCGACAGTCCGCATGTGTTTGATCAAGATCAGGGCGCTGCGGCGGCCGGCAGGGCATGGGGAATGCTGAAAAAGGCCTCATCCGGAGGAAAGCATGACCCGCCTGACACTGATCCTGTTCTCGATGATCTCGACCGCGCTGATGGGGTCTTTCATCATCGCGTCGCTGACCATGGGCTACGACACGCTGCAACCGATCCTGATTTCGGCCGCGGCGGGCTTTGTGCTGGCGATGCCGGTCAGCTGGTACGTCGCCAGGCAGATTTCGGACTGATCGGCAAAGTCCCGCGCATCACGCGGTCAGAAAGACGCGGACGGTCTCTTCGAATTCGCGCGGCTTTTCGGCGTGCAGCCAGTGGCCGGCATCGGGCAGCTTGGCAAAGCGCGCCTTGGGGAACAGCGCGCGGATCGTGGCGCGGTGTTCCGGGCGGACATAGCGGCTTTGCGCCCCGGTCAGAAACAGCGCCGGGCGCTCGAAGCGGCCTGTCGTGCCCGGCCAGCCGGTGATCTTCGACATCTCCGCCTCAAGCACATCCAGGTTCAGTTTCCAGCGCGGACCGCCCGGCGCCTTCATGTCCAGCGATTGCAGGAAAAAGGCGCGCAGGGCCGGGTCGTCGACCGTGGCCGCCAGCCGCCGGTCGGCCTCGGCCCGCGTGGAAACGCCGGCCAGGTCCAGCCCGCGCATTGCCTGCACATGGCGCGACTGGTCATGGTCATAGGCCACCGGGGCGATATCGGCCAACACCAGCCTCCGGATCAGCGCGCCGCTCGTCAGCGCCAGCTGCATCGCGGCCTTTCCGCCCATCGAATGGCCCAGAAGGTCGACCGGGGCGCCGACCGACCTGATCACCTCGGCCAGATCGGCGGCCATCTCGGGGTAGCCTTGCGTTGGGAATCGCGGGCTGTCGCCATGGTTGCGCATGTCCACCGCCACCACGTCGCGGATATCGGCCAGCCGCCGCGCGATCACCCCCCAATTGCGGGCCGAGCCGTAAAGCCCGTGCGCGATGACCAGCGGCGGCTCGATCGAAGCGGCGTTCTTTCCTTGGGTGGCGGGGTGCAGGGTCGTGGCAAGCATGTCTGTTTCCTTATCGAAACAGGATGTTCTCCGCCAGAGCAGTTGAAACCGCCGCAAAGCCGGGTAGAGTCCGGAAAGAAATGGATGAGGTAGGGGAATGAGTGCGGTGACGATCACGCAGATGGCGGATCGGGTCTCGGCTCTGATCGAGGAGCGCCTGGGCGTGCGAGGGCGCAGCCTTGAGGTCAAGGTCCGCAAGGCCGGTCGCCGGCTGCCCCGGAGGGTGCGCGAAGCCGCCGGCAATCTGGCCACCGCCGGAGAGATGGCGAAGAACCCCAAGCTTCTGGTGCGGATCGACGTAGGCGCCGTGGCCGAGGCCTATGACGTCTGCCTCAAGCATCTGGGCGGCGTGAACCGGGGCGAGCGGCGCAAAGGCCTGGTGCTGGGCATGGCGGCCTCGGCCGCGTTTTCGGTGCTGGCGGTGGTGGTTCTGGTGATCGGCTTTCTTTACTGGCGCGGGATGCTCTGATGCGGGCGGCCCTTGGGGTAGAGGGCTGCGCGGGTGACCAGCGTGACGGTCACGAAGGCCACATACAAAAGCAGATACCATGAACCGAGCTTGGCAAAGCTGACCCAGTGCTGCGGCCCTTGTCCGTTGTAGAGCCAGGTCCCGGTCGCGGTGCCCACATTCTCGGCCACCCACAGCGCAAGACTGGACAGCAGCGCCGCCAGCGGCAGCGGCATCCACCAGTCGCGGTCATGGATGCGGAACCAGATCCGGGTGCGACCGTAGACCAGCACGGTCGTCGCGATCAGCGCCAGCCTCATGTCGGGCAGGAAATGATGGGCAAAGAAGTTGACGTAGATCGCCGCCGCCAGCAGCACCGTGGCCCAGAATGGCGGATAGGGGGCGAAGCGCATGTCGAAGATGCGGATGACGCGGGCCATGTAGCTGCCGACCGCGGCATACATGAAGCCGGAAAACAGCGGCACCCCCATCAGCTTGAACAGCCCCGGTTCGGGATAGGCCCAACTGCCGGCAGAGACCTTGAACCACTCCATTGCGGTACCGGTCAGGTGGAAAAGCAGGATGACGCGGGCCTCCTCCCAGGTCTCCAGGCGTCTCCACAGGAACAGGGCTTGCGTGCCGATGGCGAAGAGGAACAGCGCATCATAGCGGCAGAGCGGCCAGCCCGGCTGCCAAACGAATTTCGTGGTGATGATGGCCAGCAGCAGAAGCCCGCCAAAGAGGCAGGCCCAGCCCTGTTTCAGCACGAACATCACCAGTTCGGCCAGTGCATAGGGCAGGCGGGCGCGGGCCCAGTCGCCCATGCGCCGCTCAAGCCGGCGGGTGTTCACGGGACGATTGTTCACCGGCGGGCTTTCGGCAGGATCACCCGTTCGCGGCGGATATCGGTCGGCGGTGACAGATGCGCACGGGCGGCGGCATGGCCGTCATGCACGGCATGCGCGATCAACCCCGGCGCGCGGGCGTCGCCAATGCGGTGCAGGCTGGTCAGGCCTCGATCCTTCGCCACGTCTTTCAGCGCGAGCCACAGCGCATCCTGCGGCTCGCGCGAGGTGACGGGAATGAAACCGGCGCAGGGGATGTCCGTCTCGCGTCCGGTGTAGGCGCAAGCCAGCCGGGCGGTGCCGGGGTAAAGGGCGGTGACGGTCTGGCCGGCCAGGATGGTGACGCCGCGCTCGATCAGCCGGGCCTGCAGGCGGGATTGCTCGACCGTGTAGCTGGCCCATTCCGCCACGGTGCCGGCGGGGGTGACATAGGTCACCTCACGGCCCTCGCTGGCCAGAAGGTCGGCCAGCCCGGCGGCGATGTGATAGCCTTCGTCGTCGAAGATCACCACCGGGCCGAGTGCGGGGCGGGTGCCCTCCAGCACCTGATCGGGGGTCAGGGTGCGGTGGTCGGAGAAACTGGCGGCGCCGCCGGGCAGGCTGCGCCCGCGCCCGTCGGCCCGCCACAGGCTGCCGGTGGCCACCAGCACGTGCCGGATGGCAGTTTCGCGCACATCGCCGGCTGTCATCCTGCTGCCGGGATAAAGCGTCACGTTCGGCAATTTGCCGATCTGGTGCAGCCGCCAGTCGCGCACCCTTGCCCATTCCGCCAGGCCGGGAAGCCGTGCTTCGCGCGTGACGCGCCCGCCCGGCTCTCCCGCTTCGGCCAGCACCACCTGCACGCCGCGCCTGCCAAGGGTCAGCGCGGCCTCCAACCCCGAAGGCCCGCCGCCCACGACCAGCACCGGGTCGCTGCGGCCGGTGATCGCCGGCACATGCTCGGGGTGCCAGCCCTGCCGCCATTCCTCGCCCATCGTGGGGTTCTGGGTGCAGCGGATCGGCGCGCCCAGGCCATCATGCGCATAGCAGATGTTGCAGCCGATGCATTCGCGGATGTCGTCCATCCGGCCGTCGCGGATCTTGGCGGGCAGGAACGGATCGGCAATCGACGGCCGCGCGGCGCCGATGAAATCCAGCACGCCGCGCTTAAGCTGGCCCAGCATCGTCTCGGGGCTGGTGAAGCGGCCGACACTGACCACGGGCCTGGCCGTGGCCGCGCGAACATGGGCGATATGGCCTTCCAGTGCCGCTTCCTTGACGAACCGCGACGGGCCCATTTCCGTGCCGTAATCGGGGATGGTGACATCGAACACATCGACCAGGGGGGCGATCTGGTGCAGGAATTCGGCGCGTTCCTCTTGCCCCGCGCCGTCTTCGCCTATCACCTCGATCCGCAGCGCCACCGCCATGCGGTCGCCGACAGCGGCGCGGGTATCCTCCAGCAATTCGCGCACCAGGCGGGCGCGGTTGGCGAAGCTGCCGCCGTAGTCGTCACCGCGCGGGTTCAGCGCGGGGTCGAGGAATTGCGACAAGAGGTAGGTGTGCGCGGCATAGACATAAACCACGTCAAAGCCAGCCGCGCGCGCCCGCAACGCCGCCGCGCGGTGCCAGTCGCGCAAGGCGCGGATATCGTCGCGGTCCATCCGCTGGCTTTGCCAGGGGCACGTTTTCGGCCAGCAGGCTTTCCGGCGCCAGCGGGGCCGCGCGCGACAGCACATTGCCGCTCCGCTGGCCGCCGTGCCACAATTCCACCCCCGCCAAAGCGCCGTGCGCATGCACCGCATCGGCCATCGCAGCCATATTGGCCACATCGCCTTCATCCCACAGCGAGGCATAGGGCGCGGTCGTGTCGTCCGACGTGGGGTGGATGGAACAGTATTCGCTGTTCACCACGCCCCAACCGCCTTCGGCCTTCACCCCGCGCATCGCGGCCAGGGTGGCGGGGTAGAGGTTGCCCATGCCAGAGCAATGCGGCACCTGCCAGAAACGGTTGGGTGCCGTGACCGGGCCGATCTTCAGCGGCTGGAACAAGGGGTCAAAGCGGGGATCGCGCATGGCTGCCTCTGTCGGGTGCCCGGCTGATTTGAGCGTCAGTCGATGGTCCGGTCAAGTCAATGCTGGCCCGAGTGCAGCGCATCCTCGGTCGGCCAGGGAACAAGGCTTAGTTCCGGCCAAAGCGCCATCTGACGTTCCGCCTTGGCATGATGGGTCGCGCGGTTGTTCAAGATCGTGTTCGGGGTCAGGCGAAAGCTGAAGAGGTCGTCAAGTCCATAGGGGGCGTAGATGTCAAGCCTTTCGCCCGCAAGCCGCGCACCGACGCAATGGGTGCGCGATGCGAAAAGGTCGATGGCTTCGCAGGCGCGGGTCAGTTGCGGGTAGGGTTGGCCAAAGCGCTCTGGGTACCACAGATGGACGCGTGCCTGATTGCGCAACTCGACCGGAGGCGTTGGCGGAAAATGCGCGGTGACGCGGCAGATGGCGCGGTCTTCGGCCTCATGACTGGTGTCGGGGTCGAAGTAGAAAAGATCGATGTCCTTGATCCCGTGCAGAAGCGGTCGCTCGGAAAGGTGGTTCCATACCTGATTGTAGATCGCACCCGAGACGATCCAGCCATCGGGCAGGTCCATGTCCCGCAAGGCGTGAAGCCAGCCCATCAGGGGCGGGCTTTGCGCGATGATCTTGCGCAAAGCCCGGTCTTGTGTCGCGGGATCAAGCCCCGCACGGCGCAGATGATCTGTCACAGTCCCGGATAGATCGGGAATTTGTGGCAGAGGGTCTCGACTTCGGCGGCGACCTTGGCTTCAACCGCGCCGTTGCCGTCTTCGCCGTTGGCGGCGAGGCCGTCGACGACCTCGGTGATCCAGCGCGCGATCTGGCGGAACTCGGCCTCGGCGAAGCCCCGCGTCGTGCCGGCGGGGGTGCCAAGCCGCACGCCCGAGGTGATCGTGGGCTTTTCGCTGTCGAACGGGATGCCGTTCTTGTTGCAGGTGATCTGCGCCCGTCCCAGCGCCTTTTCCGTCGCATTGCCCTTCACCGCCTTGGGCCGCAGGTCGACCAGCATCAGATGCGTGTCGGTGCCGCCGGTGACGATGTCGAGGCCACCCTTGATCAACTCATCCGCCAGCGCCTGCGCGTTCTTCACCACCTGGCGCTGATAGGCCTTGAACGACGGCTCCAGCGCCTCGCCGAAGGCCACCGCCTTGGCCGCGATCACATGCATCAGCGGGCCGCCCTGGATGCCGGGGAAGATGGCGGAATTGACCTTCTTGGCGATGTCTTCGTCATTGGTCACGATCATGCCGCCGCGCGGGCCGCGCAGGGTCTTGTGGGTGGTGGTGGTCGCGACATGGGCATGCGGGAACGGGCTGGGGTAGAGGCCGGCCGCGACCAGCCCGGCAAAATGCGCCATGTCGACCAGGAGGTAAGCCCCCACGGAATCGGCGATTTCGCGCATGCGGGCAAAGTCGATGATGCGCGGGATGGCCGAGCCGCCGGCGATGATCATCTTCGGCTTGTGTTCGGTCGCCAGGGCCTGGACCTGGTCGTAGTCCAAGCGCAGGTCCTGCCGGCGCACGCCGTATTGCACGGCGTGGAACCACTTGCCCGACTGGTTCGGGGCGGCGCCATGGGTCAGGTGGCCGCCGGCATCGAGGCTCATCCCCAGGATGGTGTCGCCGGGCTTCAGCAGCGCCTGGAACACGCCCTGGTTGGCCTGGGAGCCGGAGTTCGGCTGCACATTGGCAAAGCCGCAGCCAAACAGCTGTTTGGCCCGCTCGATCGCCAGGTTTTCCGCCACATCGACCCATTCGCAGCCGCCATAATAGCGCCGGCCGGGGTAGCCTTCGGCGTATTTGTTGGTGAGGACCGAGCCCTGGGCCTCCATCACCGCGCGCGACACGATGTTTTCCGAGGCGATCAGCTCGATCTCATGGCGCTGGCGACCCAGCTCCTTCCGCACCGCCGCGAACAGCTCGGGGTCGCGGGTCGCAAGGGTGTCGGTGAAAAAGCCGGCGTCGCGGGCGGTGGTCGGGGCGGGGGCGTTCATGAGGGGGTTCCTTCGGGGCCAGAGGGAGCGTTGCGGTTTTCTAGGGCATCAGGCCCGTGCCGGAAAGCCGGAATGCGACGTGGCAGGGCGTTCCGGCGGCTTGTTATGCGCCGGTGGCCTGACTGCGCCCGGACAGCGATGTTGCAGGCCGCACCAGACCGGCCTTGCGGCGCCGCGCGGCGCCATGAGGGGTTGAGTTTGCCCCCCGCCCCGGCCAAGGTTCGCCCGCAGGGGAGACGGCGATGGCGCAAAGGATCAGGTTTACCGCCAGCAAGGCGCCGGCTGCCGCAGCGGCGCTGGCAGTGCTGACCGCGCGCCATGGCCAGGCTGATGCGCGCCGGGCCGAGGTGATCGTGGCGCTGGGCGGCGATGGCTTCATGCTGCAGACGCTGCACGCCCAGACCGGGCGCGACCTGCCGGTTTACGGCATGAACTGCGGCACCATCGGCTTCCTGATGAACGCCTATTCGGTGGTTGACCTGCCCGACCGGCTTGCCGCCGCCGAGGAAACCCTGATCAACCCCTTGTCGATGCGCGCCGAGACCGTGCGCGGCAAGGTGACCATGGCGCTGGCGATCAACGAGGTCTCGCTTCTGCGGCAGGGCCCTCAGGCGGCCAAGCTGCGCGTCATCATCGACGGCCGCGAGCGGCTGGAGGAACTCGTCTGCGACGGCGCGCTGGTGGCGACGCCCGCCGGGTCCACCGCCTACAACTATTCGGCGCATGGGCCGATCCTGCCGATTGGCGCCGATGTGCTGGCGCTGACGGCGATGTCTGCGTTTCGCCCCCGCCGCTGGCGCGGCGCGGTGCTGCCGAAGGCGGCGCATGTGCGGCTGGAGGTGCTGGAGCCGCAAAAGCGCCCGGTCATGGCCGATGCCGACAGCCGGTCCTCCACCCGCGATGTGCTGTCGGTCGAGGTGGTGTCGGAAACGGCCATCACGCATCGGTTGCTGTTCGATCCGGGGCATGGGCTGGAAGAACGGCTGATCAGCGAGCAGTTTTCATGAAATGGCTGGCGCTGGCCGTCTGTCTGATGCCGCTTGCGGCCGGGGCCGAAGAGCATCCTTTTCTGGCCAGCCTAATCGACACCTTGTCACGTCCTGACCTGTCGGCCCCTGACCTGTTGGCCGGATTGGAGGCGATGGGGTTTTCGGTGGTTGCGGATGTTTCTGATGGGTCGGATTACGCAACGCTGTTGGATGATCCGTCTTTTACTTTTTACTGCTATTCTTCGTTCATCCGACCGGACGGTGCCGCTTACGCTCGTTAATTGCAGCAGAATCAGTGCCGCGCATGTGGCGAGATTGCCGACCGAAGACGAAGCCATTTTTGGCGACTTGGATACCTGGGTGCCAACTCTACAATACAGCGACACAGTCAAATTCCCAACCGGTGCGCTGGCGCAGTTGTGGTGCGAGGTCAAGCTTGTTCCCGTAGGCGACCCGCTGATGCCTACTGTGCATCAGATCAAAGGCACACTGCAGTCCCAGTTTGACGAGGTGTCATTGAAACTTGGGTCCGAGTTGATGGAAGAGCAAGATATCGGCGCGGGCTCCGTGCTTTATCCACCGTTGACGGCCCCATCGGGCGATGGCGGGCCGCTGGCTGGAGATACTCAGCTCTTTGGCCAAAACGACAACCCGATGGCGGACCGCAGGGCCAGTTGGATCTGGTATTTTCACTTTGAAGGGATTGGGACGCAGAGTTTCACCGTTGTCAGCCACCTTGCGCCGCAAGGCTTCTAGCGCCGCTTGATGCCCCAGGCTTCCAGCTTGCGGTAGAGGGTCGAGGGCGAGATATCCAGCTCGCGCGCCGTCGCCGGCACGGAGCTGTCGTTGCGCGCCAGCGCGGCCTCGATCGCCTGACGCTCGATCTGGGCCAGGGTTCGGGGATGAGCGGTCAGGGGCGACACCGCCAGGCGGTCCGTCAGGTCCAGCGGCAGCGTGTTCGTCGCCATGCCGGCGGGCAGCATCTCGGGTGTGACCAGGCCACCCTCGTTCAGCACCACAAGGTTGCGGATGACGTTCAGAAGCTGGCGCACGTTGCCCGGCCAGTCCTGTGCCAGAAGAAAGGCGCGCGTCGCGTCCGACAGCCCGCTGAAATCCTTGCCCTCTTCGGCCGAAAACCGGGCCAGTGCAGCCTCGGCGACCTCGATCACGTCGGCACCCCGTTCGCGCAGCGGAGGCATGTGGATCGGCACCACGTAAAGCCGGTAGAACAGGTCTTCGCGAAAGAGGCCGCGGCGGACGTAGTCCATCGGGTCGCGGTTGGTGGCGCAGATGATGCGCACGTTCACCTTGCGCGGCCGGGTCGAGCCGACCGGCTGGATCGTCGAGGTCTGCAGGAACCGCAACAGCTTGGTCTGCAGGGGCAGGGCCATCTCGCAGATCTCGTCCAGGAACAGCGTGCCGCCATCGGCTGCTGCGGCGGCGCCGGGTTTGTCGGAAATGGCACCTGTGAAGCTGCCCTTCATATGGCCGAAGACCTCGGATTCCAGCAGGTCCGGCGGAATCGCGCCGCAGTTAAGCGCGATGAACGGGCCGGTGGCGCGGCTGGAGCGGGCATGCACCGCCACCGCCGCCAGTTCCTTTCCGGTTCCGCTTTCGCCGGTGACGAAGACCGTCGCCATCGACCGCGCGACCGAACCGATGGTGCGGTGGATGCGGGCCATCACCTCGGACGAGCCGATGAAGACCGACCGGTCGGCGGGCGCCTGGGCTGCACGGCGGCGCGGGGCGGCATCGCGCGCGGCGCTGTCGCGCAATTCGTCCGAGGCGGCCTTGACCGACGACAGGAAGCGGTCTTCCTCGAACGGCTTCACCAGAAAGTCGAAGGCGCCGGCCCGCATCGCTTCGACCGCGCGGCTGACGGTGCTGTTCGCGGTCATCACGATGATGCAGGCAAAGGGGTTTTCGGCCAGTATATCGCGCATCAGGGTCATGCCGTCACGATCGGGCAGGATCAGGTCCAAGAGGACGATAGCGGGTGTCTGGGCGCGAAACGCGGCCAGACCGTCGGCAGCGGTGCCGGCAACCACCACGGAATAGCCCGCCGCCACCAGAACCGAGCGGTAGATCGTCTGCAGCGAGGGGGTGTCCTCGACCACCAGCACGGGCCGCGCCTGCGTCATGCGCCCGGCCTTCCAGCCGTCGCGGCAGCGACTTCGGCCACATGGGCGCGCAGATCGGCCAGCCGCACCGTGAGCGATTGCATCAGGGCCACCGAAAGCGGCGCGTCGGCGTCATGCGCGGTGGTGTTCAGGGCACGGGCTTCGGCCTCCAGAGATTTCGCGCCGATGGACCCGGCCAACGCGATCAGGACATGCGACCCTGACCGCAGACCGGCACGGTTGCCGGTTATCATGTCCTGCTCAAGGGCCGCGGCGGCGGTGGCCAGGTCGTCTTTCAGGCGGCGCAGCAGTTCCAGCCCGTCCTCCGGGCTGGCGATCTGCAACAGCCGCTGCAGGGCGTGCGGGTCGATGCCTTCGGGTGCGGTTGTGTCGACCGCGAAGGAAACCCCTGCCTGTTGCCCTTTGCCCATCATTGCATCCTTGCCCGTCCCGCCCGGAAAGTGGTGCCACGACCACGGGCCGCAAGTCCAGCCTTGCGCGCCCGCTGGCCGGGTCGCGGCGCGGTCTCAGCCCTTGGCACCCGCCAGGTCCAGCCCGCGCAGGGCCTGGGTGATCTCGTCCAGAATGGCCGGGTCGTCGATGGTGGCAGGCATCTTCCAGTCCTGCCCGTCAGCGATCTTGACCATGGTGGCGCGCAGGATCTTGCCCGAGCGGGTCTTCGGCAGACGATCAACCACCACGGCGCGCTTGAAATCGGCCACCGGGCCGATCCGGTCGCGCACCAGAGCGACGCATTCGCGTACGACCTCGGCAGGGTCGCGGTCCACACCCTTGTTCAGACACAGCAATCCCAGCGGCGATTGGCCCTTCAAGCTGTCGGCCACGCCGATCACCGCGCATTCGGCCACGTCGCGGTGGCTGGCCAGCACCTCTTCCATCGCGCCGGTCGACAGCCGGTGGCCGGCGACGTTGATCACGTCATCGGTGCGCGCCATGATGTAGAGATAGCCGTCCTCGTCGACATAGCCCGCATCGCCGGTCTCGTAATAGCCGGGAAAGTGATGGAGATAGCTTTTGCGGAACCGCTCTTCGGCGTTCCACAAGCCGGGCAAAGTGCCGGGCGGCAACGGCAGCTTGATCGCGATGGCGCCCAGCGTGCCGGGGGCAACCGGATGGCCGCCTTCGTCCAGGACCTGCACGTCATAGCCCGGCATCGGCACCGATGGGCTGCCGATCTTGACTGGCAGAAGACCCAGGCCCAACGGGTTGGCAGCAATGGCATAGCCGGTTTCGGTCTGCCACCAATGGTCGATCACCGGCACGTTCAGATGCCGACCTGCCCATTCGATGGTGTCCGGGTCGGCGCGCTCGCCGGCCAGAAACAGCGCCTGAAGATGGCTCAGGTCGAACTTGCCCATCAGCTTGCCGTCGGGATCGTCGCGCTTGACGGCGCGGATCGCGGTCGGGGCAGTGAAGAACGACTTCACCCTGTGCTCGGCGATCACCCGCCAGAAGGCGCTGGCATCGGGCGTACCCACCGGCTTGCCCTCGTAGACGATGGTCGTCGCCCCGGCCAGGAGCGGCGCGTAGCAGATGTAGCTGTGCCCGACGACCCAACCCACGTCCGAGGCGGCCCAGAACACATCGCCGGCGCCGATGTTGTAGATGGCGCGCATCGTCCACATCAGTGCGACCATATGGCCGGCCGTGGGGCGCACGACACCCTTCGGCGCGCCGGTGGTGCCGGAGGTATACAGGATGTAGGCCGGGTGATTGCCCTCGACGGGCACGCAATCGGCAGGCTCCACCCCGAATTGGAAGGTGTGCCAGGCCACATCGCGGCCTTCGACCAGCTTCGCCACCTCTTGTTCGCGCTGCAAGATCACGCAGAAGTCGGGCTTGTGGTCGGCCATGTCGATCGCGGCATCCAGAAGCGGCTTGTAATGCACCACGCGGTTCGGCTCGATCCCGCAAGAGGCCGCGATGATCGCTTTCGGCGTGCAGTCGTCGATCCTGACCGCCAGCTCATTGGCCGCAAAGCCGCCGAACACGACCGAGTGGATGGCCCCCAGCCGGGCGCAGGCCAGCATCGCCTCCAGCGCCTCGGGGACCATCGGCATGTAGATGATGACGCGGTCGCCCTTGACGACGCCCTTTAACCGCAGCGCACCCGCAAGGCGCGAGACGCGGTCGCGCAACTCGGCATAGGTGATGACATGCTTCGTCCCGGTGACCGGGCTGTCGTGGATGATCGCCGCCTGCGTCCCACGCCCGGCCACAACATGCCGGTCCAACGCGTTCCAGCAGGTGTTGCCCATGGCCTCGGTGAACCATTCGTAGAGCGGTGCGCGGTCGGCATTCAGCGCCCTGGTCGGCTTTACCTCCCAGTCGATGGCCCCGGCGGCATCCAGCCAATACCCCTCGGGGTCCGCCTGCCACTTGGAATAGATCTGCGCGTAAGCCATCCTCAAGCCCTCCTCCAAAAGCCGAGGTCTTGTTATGGCAGGTCACGCCATTGGCGCAACGCTGTTACCGGAAACAGCGGGCCACAGGGGGCGGAAATTTGCAGAATCTACCTTTTTCGCATTGCGAATTTTTGCAAACTCACCGGGATGAAAAAGCGGCCCGCAACAACTACGCGAATTTGCAAACTTAGCCAGCAACCTTGCGAACCGGGGCCGGGACTGATTCCCCAGCCCCAGGCGCAAGGATCAGCTGTAGAACGACACCGGCGTGCCCGCTATGGCCGACATGTTCAGAAGGCCGCGCGCCGTGATCGACGGTGTCACGATATGCGCGCGGTTGCCCATGCCCATCAGGATCGGCCCGACCTCAAGGCCCCCCGCCCGCATCTTCAGAATGTTGCGCGCAGTGTTCGCCGCGTCGGTATAGGCGAAGACCAGGATGTTCGCCGCCCCCTCCAGCCGCGAATTGGGGAAGATGCGCGCCCGCAACTCCGGGTCCAGGGCGGCATCGGCGCTCATCTCGCCCTCATAGGCGAAATCCACCTCGCGGGCATCCATGACCTCCAGCGTCGCGCGCATCCGGCGGCCCGAGTCGGTATCGGCATTGCCGAAGTTGGAATGGCTGCACAGCGCCACCTTGGGCGTCAGGCCAAAGCGGCGGGCATGGCGGGCTGCGCCGCAGATCGTGGTGGCGATCTGCTCTGGCGTCGGCACGGCGTTCACATGCGTATCGGCGATCAGCAGCGGGCCGTCTTCCTGGATCATCAGCGACAGCGCGCCATGCGGGCGCAGGCCGCCACGGGCCAGGATCTGGCGAACGTAGTTCAGGTGCCAGAGGTATTGCCCGAAGGTGCCGCAGATCAGGCTGTCGGCATCGCCGCGATGCACCGCGATGGCGGCGATGGCGGTGGTGTTGGTGCGCAGCACGGCGCGGGCGATGTCGGGAGTGACACCCTGGCGCTGCATCAACTCGTGATAGGTGGACCAGTAGTCGCGATAGCGCCGGTCGCTTTCGGGGTTCACGATTTCAAAGTCGCGGTCGGGGCGGATCGGCAGGCCGGCGCGTTCGGCGCGGCGCGCGATCACCTCTGGCCGGCCGATCAGGATCGGCTTGTCGGTCATCTCTTCCAGCATGGCATTGGCGGCGCGCAACACGCGCTCGTCCTCGCCCTCGGCAAAGATGATGCGCCGAGTGGCTTGCCGGGCGGCCTCGAACACCGGGCGCATGATCAGTGCGGATTTGAAGACGCTGCCATCCAGCTTTTCGCGGTAGGCATCGAGGTCGGCGATGGGCCGCGTGGCAACGCCGGTTTCCATCGCAGCCTTGGCGACAGCGCTTGCGACAACGCCGATCAGCCGGGGGTCAAAGGGTTTCGGGATCAGGTAATCGGGGCCGAAGGACAGGGTTTCGCCCCGGTAGGCGGCGGCGGCCTCCGCAGATGTGGTGGCGCGGGCCAGGGCGGCGATGCCCTCGATGCAGGCCAGTTCCATCTCCATGTTGATTGTGGTGGCGCCGACGTCCAATGCCCCCCGGAAAATGAAGGGGAAGCACAGCACGTTGTTGACCTGATTGGGAAAATCAGAGCGGCCTGTGGCGATGATGGCATCGGGGGCGACCGAGCGCACGTCATCGGGGGTGATTTCCGGCGTCGGGTTGGCCAGTGCAAAGACGATGGGCGCAGGCGCCATCTTCGCCACCATCGCGGGCGTCAGCACGCCGGGGCCGGAGAGGCCGAGGAACAGGTCGGCGCCTTCGATCACCTCGGCCAGCGTGGCGGCGGAGGCGCCTTGGGCAAAGGCCGCTTTCTGCGGAGTCATCTGCGCGGTCCGGCCCTTGTAGACCAGGCCGTCCAGGTCACAGAGCCAGACGTTTTCGCGTTTCACGCCCAGCTTGACCAGCATCTCGAGGCAGGCGATGCCCGCCGCGCCGCCGCCGGTGGAGACGACCTTGATCTTGCCGAACTCCTTGCCCGCGACATGCAGCGCATTGGTCGCCGCAGCACCGACGACGATGGCGGTGCCGTGCTGGTCGTCGTGGAAGACCGGGATATTCATCCGCTCGCGGCACAATTGTTCAACGATGAAACAATCCGGCGCCTTGATGTCTTCAAGGTTGATGGCGCCGAAGGTCGGCTCCAGCGCGCAGACGATATCGGCCAGTTTGTGGGGGTCTGCCTCGTTCACCTCGATGTCGAAACAGTCGATATTGGCGAATTTCTTGAACAGGACCGCCTTGCCCTCCATCACCGGTTTGGAGGCCAGCGCGCCGATATTGCCCAGACCCAGCACAGCGGTGCCATTGGTGACCACGGCGACAAGGTTGCCCCGGCTGGTATAGCGGCTGGCGGTGGACGGGTCGGCCTTGATCTCCAGGCAGGCCTCGGCCACGCCGGGAGAATAGGCGCGGCTGAGGTCGCGGCCGTTGGCAAGCGGCTTGGTGGCGCGGATCTCCAGCTTTCCGGGCTTGGGAAATTCGTGATAGTCCAGCGCCGCCTGGCGTGTGGCCTGCTTTGCCTCGTCGAGCCTGTCGTCGCTCATCCTGCCCTCCCGCATAGATGGTTCACCGTTAAACCACTTTCTTTCGACCGAATAGCCGCGGATTGCAGCAACAGCTTTCGGCCCCGCTTGCAAATCGCCCCGCCCCGTCTCACCATGCCCCGGATCGAGAGGGAAGCAAACATGGAAACCCGCGCCGAAATCCGCCTGCCGACGCGCGAGTTGCGCAATGACCTGCCGTTCTACACCAAGGTGCTGGGGATGCGGCTGGACATGATCTATCCGGCCGATGATCCGCAGATTGCGGTGGTATCGGGCCACGGGCTGCGGTTGCGGATCGAGAAGGGCGCGCCGGAAGGGCCGGGCACGATCCGCATCCTGACCGAGAATCCCGATGGCTTTGCCGGCGGCCAGCGCGAATTGACCGCGCCGAACGGAACGCGGATCGAGATAGACGATCTGAACCCGCCGCTGGTGATGCCGGCGACGGAACATGCCTTCGTGGTGCGCCGGCTGGCTGATCAGGCGCCCTGGGTGATCGGCCGTGCCGGGATGGAATACCGCGATCTGGTGCCCAGCCGTCTGGGCGGGGCGATGATCGCCAGCCATATCCGGGTGCCCGACGGGCCGGTGCCGGACATGGTGCACTACCACAAAGTCGGCTTTCAGCTGATCTTCTGCGTCGCCGGTTGGGTGGATGTTCTGTATGAAGATCAAGGCGATATCCGCCGTATCCATGCTGGCGACTGTTTTATCCAGCCGCCGACGATCCGCCACAAGGTATTGCATTCGGAAGGCGTGCAGGTGGTAGAGATCGGCGTTCCGGCCGAGCATGTGACCGAGATCGACCATCAGATGACCCTGCCGACCCCAAATTTCCGTCCAGAGCGGGAATGGGACGGGCAGAAGTTCGTGCATGACATCGGCAAGGACGGGGTGTTCAAGCCGTTCCGCATTCCGGGATTCGAAGCGCGCGATACCAGCATCAATGCGAACACCAAAGGCGTGGCCTCGGTCATGGTGGCGCGGCCCACCGGCCAGCCCGCGCCCTGGACAAAGCACAAGGGAGATATCCTGTTCAGCTTCGTGATGACGGGTGGCATGGTTCTGGAAGGCGAGGGGAAAGAGCCCTGCCGCCTGTCGCCGGGCGATGCTTTCGTGATCCCGCCGGGCATGGCGACGCGCTACGCCGACCCGACGGAGGATCTGGAACTGCTGGAAGTCACGCTGCCGGGCAATCCGGCGACCGAGGTGGTGTCGGGGCAGGGGCGTCGCAGCGAAAAGCGACCGACGGATGGGATGAGCGAACCGGCGGCTTGAACATGGCGCCGGTCGGGATCATTCTCTGACCATATGGTCAGGGTGGCGGAGGCGCGAATGGACCTGCTGAAAGCTGCAAGAGACGTACGGATGCGCGCCTGGGCGCCCTATTCCCGCTTCAAGGTCGGCGCGGCGCTGCGCGCGGAAAGCGGTGCGGTCTATGCCGGTTGCAACGTCGAAAATGTGGCCTACCCCGAAGGCACCTGCGCCGAGGCAGGCGCCATTGCGGCCATGGTGGCAGGGGGCGATACGCGCATTGCCGAGATCACCGTGATCGCCGACAGCCCGGAACCCGTGCCCTGCTGCGGTGGCTGCCGCCAGAAGATCGCCGAATTCGCCGGCCCCGAGGTGCGCGTCACCCTGGCCACCACCGATGGCAAGACCCGGGTGATGAGCGTGGCCGAACTTCTGCCGGGCGCCTTTTCCGCTGCCCACATGGACCGCACATGACCGACCCCAGGGCGGGGCCTTTGCCATGGCGGTGCTGCTCAAGGGCCTGGGCGACGAAGGCCGCGTCGCGCTGACCTGCGCGATGCGCGACAGCGGCCGCGTGATGGAATGGGACCTGCCGGGGCCGGTCGTCGACAAGCATTCGACGGGGGGTATCGGCGATTGCGTCTCGCTTTTGCTTGCCCCGGCGCTGGCCTGTTGCGGTGCCTATGTGCCGATGATCTCGGGCCGCGGCCTGGGCCATACCGGCGGCACGCTGGACAAGCTGGAGGCCATTCCCGGTTTCCGCACCGGCCTTTCCGAAGACGCCTTGCGCGCGCAGGTGGCCGAAATCCGCTGCGCCATCGTGGCGGCCAGCGCCGATCTGGCGCCCGCCGACAAGCGGCTTTATGCCATCCGCGATGTCACCGGCACGGTCGAGTCGATCGACCTGATCACCGCCTCGATCCTGTCGAAGAAGCTGGCGGCGGGGCTGGAAGCTCTTGTTCTGGATGTGAAGTGCGGCTCCGGTGCGTTCATGAAAACGCCCGAGCGCGCCGAGGCATTGGCGCGCGCACTGGTTGCAACCGCACAAGGCGCGGGCTGCATGACCAGCGCCCTGATCACCGACATGAGCCAGCCGCTGGCCACCGCCGCCGGCAATGCGCTGGAGGTGATCGAGGTGATGGAGACGCTGACCGGCACCTCGGTCAATGCGGCCTTGTGGGACCTGACCGCGGCGCTGGGGGGCGAGGTTCTGGCGCTGGCCGGGCTGGCGGCAGATGCCGAGGACGGATCGGGCCGGATCGAGCAGGCGCTGGAAAGCGGGGCTGCGGCGGAATGGTTCGGCCGCATGGTGGCCGCGCAGGGCGGGCCGGCCGATTTCGTCGAACGCTGGCCCGACCGGCTGCCCTCGGCCCCGGTGGTGATGGAGGTGCCGGCGCTGGACGACGGCTATGTCGCGGCCATCGACGGCGAGGCGCTGGGCCATGCCGTGGTGCATCTGGGCGGCGGGCGGCTGCGCGAGGGCGACCGGATCAACCCTTCGGTCGGGCTGTCGGACCTGGCCGGTCTGGGTGAGGAAACCGGCGCCGGCGTTCCCCTGGCGATGGTCCATGCGGCCACGGACGAAGCGGCGCGGGCGGCGGTGGCGGCGGTGCAGGCGGCCTACCGGATCGGCACCTCGGCCGAAGAGCCTCCGCTGATCCTGAAAAGGATCGCCTGATGGGCCGTGCCTTCCTGATCGTGCTGGATTCGGCTGGCGCGGGTGGCGCGCCGGATGCGGCGGATTTTGGCGACGAGGGCGCCTGCACCCTGGGCCATATCGCGGCGGAATGTGCCGCAGGGCGGGCCGACCAGGGCCGCAAGGGCCTTTTGCGGATGCCCAACCTGGATGCGCTGGGGCTGGGGGCGGCGGTGCGGCTGGCCTCGGGCGCGGCGATGGAGGGCTTCGATGCCGTGCCTGCAGGCTTGTGGGGCGCTGCGGAGGAGATCAGCCGGGGCAAGGACACGCCCTCGGGGCACTGGGAACTGGCGGGGGTGCCGGTGCCCTGGGACTGGACCTATTTTCCTGACACCGTGCCGGCCTTTCCGGAGGATCTGGTGGCGACGGTCTGCCAGCTGGCCGGGACCGAGGGGATCCTGGGCAATTGCCATGCCTCGGGGGTGCCGATCATCAAGGAGCATTGCGAGGAACACCTGCGGACCGGCTGGCCGATCTGCTATACCTCGGCGGATTCGGTGTTCCAGATTGCCGCGCATGAAGAGGCCTTCGGGCTGGAGCGGCTGCTGAAGCTCTGCGCCGATCTGGCGCCGACCCTGCATGCAATGAAGGTCGGCCGGGTGATCGCGCGGCCCTTCACCGGGTCTTGCGGCGATTTCCGGCGCACCTCGAACCGGCACGACTTTGCCATCGCGCCGCCGTCACCGACGTTGCTGGACTGGGTGGCGGAGGCTGGCCGCGCGACCCATGCGATTGGCAAGATCGGCGACATCTTTTCCATGCGTGGTGTGGGCAAGCTGTGGAAGGGGAAGTCGGACGCTGACCTTTTCGAACATCTGACGCGGCTGGGGGCGGAGGCAGAGCCAGATTCCTTGACCTTTGCGAACTTCGTGGAGTTCGACACGCTATACGGCCATCCGCGCGACGTGGCTGGGTATGCCCGGGCGCTGGAATGGTTCGATGCCGCCTTGCCACGGTTCCTGGGTGCCCTGCAGCCCGGCGATCTGGCGATCTTCACTGCCGATCATGGCAATGATCCGACCTGGGCGGGGACCGAACACACGCGCGAACGGGTGCCGGTGGTGGGCTGGGGCGTTGGCGCGCGGGCCGTGGGGGTGTGCGGCTTCGTCGATGTGGGGGCGTCGGTGGCGGCGCATCTGGGGGTGGCGTCACAGGGGCCGGGCGTCAGTTTTCTTTGAAAGGTCGGCCGGGGGTTTCACCCCCGGACCCCCAGAGTATTTCAGCCAAGATGAAGGCGGGAGCAACGATGCGGAAGATGCCGAAGGTCGAGTTGCACCTCCATCTGGAAGGGGCGGCGCCGCCGGCCTTCATTCGCGGGTTGGCAAAGGAAAAGCATGTCGATCTGTCGGGCATTTTCGATGAGAAGGGTGCCTATCGGTTTCGCGATTTCCGGGAGTTCCTGAAGGTATACGAGGTGGCGACCTCGGTCCTGCAAAGCCCCGAGGATTACCGGCGGCTGGTGCTGGCGGTGCTGGAGGCAAGTGCGGCCTCGGGCGTGGTCTACAGCGAGACCTTCCTTTCCCCCGATTTCTGTGGCGGGCGCGATGTCGGGGCCTGGCGTGAATACCTGCATGCGATCAGCGAGGCGGCCGATCAGGCCGAGCGGCAGATGGGCGTCACGCTGCGCGGCATCATCACCTGCATACGGCATTTCGGGCCGGAAAAGGCGCGCGAGACCGCCCGCTGCGCGGCCGAGACGGCGGGCGACTGGATCGTCGGTTTCGGTATCGCAGGGGACGAGAGGGTGCTGGAGCCGAAGGATTTCGCCTGGTCCTTCGATTGCGCGCGCGAAGCGGGCCTGCGGCTGACCGCCCATGCCGGGGAATGGGGCGGGCCGGGTTCGGTGCGAGCGGTGCTGGCGGATCTGGAAGTCGAGCGCATCGGCCATGGGGTGCGGGCGATCGAGGATCTGGCGCTGGTGGACGAGTTGGCCGAAAGGGGCGTGGTGCTGGAGGTATGTCCGGGGTCGAACGTCGCGCTGGGCCTTTACCCGACGATCCGGGCGCATCCGATTGCCGAACTGGACCGGCGCGGGGTGAAGGTCACGATCTCGACCGACGACCCGCCGTTCTTTCACACCACGATGGCGCGGGAGTATGAAGAACTGCACCGCGCCTTCGACTGGGACGAGGGGCAGTTTGCGCGGATCGCGCGCCAGTCGCTTGACGCGGCCTTCTGCGACGCCGATACGAAGGCGAAGATCCTGAAAAAGCTGGAGGCCTGACATGCTGGACCATCTGACCGTCGTTACCCACCCGTTGGTCCAGCACAAGCTGACCCTGATGCGGGAAAAGGACACCTCGACCGCCAGTTTCCGCAAGCTCTTGCGCGAGATCAGCCTGCTTCTGGCCTATGAGGTCACGCGCGAGCTGCCGATGACGACGAAGCGGATCGAGACGCCTTTGGAGCCGATGGACGCGCCGACGATCGACGGCAAGAAGCTGGCGCTGGTCTCCATCCTGCGGGCGGGCAATGGCCTTCTGGACGGGATACTGGAGCTCATCCCGGCGGCGAGGGTCGGCTTCGTCGGGCTTTACCGCGACCCCGAAACGCTGCAGCCGGTGCAGTATTATTGCAAGCTGCCCGACCATATGGAGGACCGTCTCTCCATCGTCGTCGATCCGATGCTGGCGACGGGCAATTCCAGCGCCGCGGCGGTGACGCTCTTGAAAAAGGCCGGGGCGCGGCAGATCCGCTTTCTTTGCCTGCTGGCGGCGCCCGAAGGCATTGCCCGGATGAAGGAGGCGCACCCCGATGTGCCGATCGTCACGGCGGCGGTGGACAGCCACCTGAACGACCACGGCTATATCGTTCCGGGGCTAGGGGATGCGGGTGACCGGATGTTCGGCACGAAATAGGGGGTCTGACCCCTTTACTCGGAAACGGTCTTGTTCCAATAATGGCACAAGCCGCTTGGGGGTCATGATGTTTGGAAAAGTGCTTTCCGTAGCCGTTCTGGCCGCCGTTTTCGGGGCTACGGCGGTGGCCGCGCGCGGGCTGGACGGCCCGGCCGAACTGCCCCCTGCAGGCTACAAAGGGCAACAATACGTGGACAGTCGCGGCTGTGTCTTTCTGCGCGCCGGATACGGCGGGCAGGTGACCTGGGTGCCGCGCGTCAGCGCCGACCGCAAGCAGCTGTGCGGCTATCCGCCCTCGGGCGGGACGGTCGCGGTGGCCGAAGCGGCGCCAGCCGCGCCATCGGTGACGGAGACCGCCGAGGTGGTGGTGAAGCCCGCTGCGGTGGAGACGAAACCTGCGGCGGTGGTGGTTGCCGCTGCGCCGAAAACGCCCTCTCCTGCCCCCGCGCCGACCGTTGTTTCCTCAGCCCCGGAAGCGGTGCGCCCGGCGACGCCGACGGAACTGGTGGCGACCGAAACCGGAGCGACGGCGGAAGGTGGTGCGGGTTATCGGCTGGCCTGCCCGGCGGATACCCCGGTGGCCGAGCGGTTCGAGATCCGTGGCAGCACCGGCACCAAGGTGATGTGCACGCGCGGCGATGGCAGCCTGGACGGCGCGAATTTCCCGGTGCTGGTGGCGGGCAGCCTTGCGGGGCAACCGGTGGGCTATGACGCGTATCTGGCGGCGGGCAATGGCGGCAAGACCGGGGCGGCGCCGGGCGGAACGGTCTATACCGTACCTGCGGGCGCGTCGAAATCGACGAAATCGGCGAAATATCCCGATGCGGTGCCGCCCAAGGGCTACAAGCTGGCCTGGAAGGACGACCGGCTGAACCCCAACCGGGGCAAGCAGACGCTTGACGGTTTCCTGGCGATGGACGAGATCTGGACCACTACCACGCCGGCCGAACTGCGCGAGGACAGCACGGCCAAGCGCAAGCCGGTGAAGATCATCGTGCGGCGGGCGGACGGCACCGAGGTCGCGCATGAAGGCTATGTCTTGTCCAGCAAGGGCGGCGAGCGGAAGGTGGTGATCACCTCTCCCGCGGCCGCGGAAGTATCGAAATCCACCATGGCGGTGGCGCCGGAGGCTGTGAAGAAACCTGCCAAGGCGGTGGCCGAGGGCAAGCGGTTCCTGGTGCAGGTCGGCACGTTCGGGGTGAAGTCGAACGCCGAAGGCGCCGCGGGCAAGCTGAAGGGCAAGGGCCTGCCGGTCGCGCGCGGCAAGGCCAGGGGCGGGGCGCTGACGGTGGTCTATGCCGGGCCCTTCGCCTCGTCAGGAGAGGCGAAGGCGGCCCTGTCGGCGGCGCGGTCGCTGGGCTTTTCCGACGCGGTGATCGTCCAGTAGCCCGCAAGGGCGGCTTGTCGATGTTCTTGAGGAACGGCCGGATCAGCCGCCGCAGACCGATTGCAGCGCGATCCAGTCGGCGTCGCTGATCAGCGGGCTGGGGATCAGACCCTTGTAGGGATCGGCGGCGATCAGGCCCGGTGCGGGCCGGCCAAGCCCCGCGCGCGCCTCGGCATAGGGTGTCAGCGGGATCTGGGCCTGTTCGAAGGCGGCGATCAGTGCGGCATCGGGCGGTGCGCCGCGGTCGGAGCGCAGAAACGCCTCGCCAAAGCCCTGCAATGCGCCTTCGGGCAGATCGCCCGTGGTCAACAGCCGGAAGGTGGCAATCAGGCCGGCGTGGTCCAGCACCTGAAGCATCGGGTCGCGACGCGCTTCGGCCACGCTTTCGGCCAGGGCGGCCCCTGCCAGGGCCTCGGGGCCTTCGCCGGTCTCGACCAGCGCGCGCGGCAACAGGATCACGCCGCCGGGCAGGTGCGCCGGGCGGGAAAGGCCCTCGGGAAGCACATAGAGGATCGGCGTGTCCTTGGGGCCGAACACCCGCTCGGCCAGCCGGGCCAGGGCGGGCAGGCCCATCTCGCCATCGCAGGGCGCGCCGGTCAGCCGGGTGATGTCATCCAAGGCGCGCTGGCCGATCTCGGCCCGCTTGGCCGGCGGCACGACCGAGGCGGTGTGGCCGACCAGCACCCCCGGCAGGGCCCAGGCGGCCAGCCCCAGGATGGCCAGGGTCACCCCAAGCGTCAGCACCCCGCGCAGCCGGCCCGGATGCGGCACGGCGGACTTGACTGCCGATTGCACCGTCTTCAGCGCCGCGATCATCTGGTCGTCGGCCAGTTCCAGCTCTTCGGTGGCCTCCTCGCCGGGCGCGAAAAGCGCCGGGCGCGTGCCGGGGTTCAGCCGCAGCACCGCAGGCAGCGACCAGTGGCTGAGCACCTGATCGGATTTCGGATCGGCCAGCATCAACGTCGCATCGCCCATCCGCACGATAACCTCGCGCCGCTGGCCGTCGGGCGTCTCGCGCCAAAGGCCGGTGCTTTCCAGCCGCGTATACTGCTTCAGCGCCGTCATCTGGCTCGTTTCTGCCCCTGTCGGCCCCTGTCGGCCCGTTCGGCCTGCCGGGGCCGACCTTAGCTGCCCTGCGCCGCCGCCACAACTGCCGCTTGGGCCACCGCGAAGGGCCAAGCCATTGCCCGACATGTCGCTTTCAAGCGCGCAAGGATCGTCGCGGCGGGTTTGATGGGCGAAAGCCTTGCAACAAGACAGCCTGATGATATCCCACGACAAGACCCTTGCCGCCGCCGGGCTGATCCTGATCTACGCCACCGTGATCGGATATACCGACAATTATGTGCGGGTCATCGCGGCGGATGCCGGGCTGTGGCAGTTCCACGCCAGCCGCACGGTGATGGCGCTGGTGATCCTTGCTGCCCTGGTGCCGGTTCTGGGCCTGCGGTTGCGGCCGCGATCCTGGCGGGCGGTGGCGGCGCGGTCGACCATTCACGGCACGGCGATGGTGATCTATTTCGGCGCGCTGGCCTTCCTGCCGGTGGCAGTGGTGGCGGCGGGCCTGTTCACCGCGCCAATCTTCGTGCTGCTGATTTCACGCTTCGTCTATGGCCAGGCGATCGGGCCGGTGCGGATCGCTGCCGTGGCCGTCGGTTTTGTGGGGGTGATCCTGGTCCTTGGCCCCGAAGCGCTGTCGGGCACCTCGCTGGCCGCGGTGCTGCCAGTGGCGGCAGGCGCGATGTATGCCATGGGCAACATCGCCACAAGGCAATGGTGCGCCGCGGAAAGTGCCGAGACGCTGCTGGCGGGGTTCTTTGCCGCACTTGGTGTCTTCGGGGTTCTGGGCATCGCCGCGCTGGCGCTTTGGCCGGCGTCGGTGCCGCCCGGCCCGGAGGGATTTCTGCTGCGCGGGCTGGTCTGGCCGAACGCGGCTTTCTGGTGGTGGACCTTCGTGCAGGCCGTGGGGTCGCTGCTGGCGGTGGGTCTGATGATCCGGGCCTACCAGATCGCCGACGCCGGACGGGTCAGCGTTCTGGAGTATGTGATCCTGCCGGCTTCGGCCTTCTGGTCCTGGGTCGTCTGGTCCGAGACGCTGTCCTGGCAGGCCTGGATCGGCATGGCGCTGATCATTTCCGCCGGGTCGATGATCGCGCTTCGGGCGCGGGCGCAAGAGGTGCTGCCGCGCGGGCCGGCCGGAGGGCCGCTCTAGCGCCGTCAGTCGCCGACGGCCTCGCGCCAATGGCGGCGGCACAGGCTCTGGTAGGTCTCGTTGCCGCCGATCACCACCTGCTCTCCGGCGGTCAGCGCGCGGCCATCCGGCCCCTTGCGCACCACCATGGTAGCCTTCTTGCCGCAATGGCAGATCGTGCGGACCTCGCGCATTTCATCCGCCCAGGCCAGAAGGGCGGCCGAGCCGGGAAACAGATTGCCCTGGAAATCCACCCGCAAGCCATAGCACATCACCGGGACCTTCAGGTCATCGACGGCGCGTGCCAGTTGCCAGACCTGCTCTTTGCTCAGGAATTGCGCCTCGTCGATGAAGACGCAGGCCACCGGCCCCTGCGCCAGCCGCGCCCGCAGCTTTTCGAAAAGATCCTCGCCGGGGGCGAAGGTATCGGCCGGCTCGCCGATGCCGATGCGGCTGCCGATCCGCCCCTCGCCCGCGCGGTTGTCGAACTGGGCAGTGATCAGATGGGTCTGCATCCCGCCTTCGCGGTAGTTGTGCGCAGCCTGCAGCAGCAGGGTCGATTTGCCCGCGTTCATCGTGGAGAAATGGAAGTAGAGCTTGGCCATGGCAGAAGGCCTAGTCAGGCCCGGGGTGCTTGGCAAGAGCGGGTCTTTCCCGCCGCGCAAGCGGGTGCAGGCCCGCGTTCCGGTGGTGGCCTTGGCGGTGCGCGTCGGAAAGAGGGGCAGGGGGTGATGCGTGGGCCCGTGGCACTGAAAACTGGCAGATTGCCCTGCCAATACCGTTGAAGACGGGCCCGCCGCACCTCGAGTAGAACCTCGCCACCTTCCCCGAAGGGCGCTAGCACGGCGGACCCCCACCCAAAATCGGTGCTGGGGACACCGGCCACTCGCTACTGTTCCGGTCGCCCGGAACACCTTTATCAATGACAAAGCCCTGCCAGCCGATTAATGGGAAAAGCTGTAGTGATTTCCCCCACGTTCTCGTGAGGTCCGACTCGGAGAAGACCATGTCGACTGCCAGCTACCTCAAGAAACACACCGAAGCCCTGGTCAAGGATGTGGGCATCGAGGCGGCCTGCACGCTGACCGGCAAGTCCAAGGCAACGCTGGGGCGTTACTATTCCGACAGCGAGGAGCATGGCGATCGTTTCATGCCGGTTGATGTCGTGGCCGAGCTGGAGGCCGCCTCACGCTTTCCGCATGTGACCTCGGCGCTGGCAGACTTGCGCGGCATCACGTTTTCCTATGACAGCGAAAAGCGCAATGCCCAGTCAAAGGGGGTGAACCAGGACGTCGTCGCCCTGGCGCAGCGCTTTGCAATGCTGATGAGCGAGTACAACTCGGCCATCGGCGACGGCCGGATCACCATCAACGAGGCCAAGCGTCTCTTGCGCGAGACGCTGGCAATTCAGCAGGTGCTCCTGGACATGAAGCTGAACCTGGAAGACGAGGTCAGCTAGACCACCGCGCCTGGCCCTGACGCCGTGGCGCCTGCGCGCCGCCCTGCGGCCGCGGCCTCGCGGCCCCTTGCGGCTTGGGGCCACCCTGCGGGCGCTTGCCGGGCTTCTGGCCAGGGTTCTTGGTCAGTTGCTGGCCCTGCCGCCCGCCACCGCCCGAGCGCTGGCCGCGATTCTGGCCGGGCTTGGGTGCGGCGGCCACGATATCGGCGGACCAAGGCGCGCCACCGATCACCGGAAGCAGGGTTTTCAGCATCTTTTCAATGGCCTGCAACTCTCCCATCTCGGCCGGGGCGCAAAAGCTGATGCTGGATCCATCGGCCCCGGCGCGGGCGGTGCGGCCGATGCGGTGGACGTAATTTTCCGGCACGTTCGGCATGTCGTAGTTGTAGACATGGCGCACCGTCGGAATGTCGATGCCGCGCGCGGCGACGTCGGTGGCGACCAGAACGTCCACCTCTCCGGCCTTGAACTCGCTCAGGATGCGGTCGCGCTGGTTCTGGCTGCGGTTGCCGTGAATGGCACCGACCTTGAAGCCCCAGCCACCCAGCAGTTTGGCAAGCTTGTCGGCGCCGTGCTTGGTGCGCGAAAATACCAGAGCCTGCTCGCTGACGTGGTTTTTCAGATAGGATTCCAACAGCTTGGCCTTGTCGCCGGTGGGGATGTAATGCACGCCCTGGCTGATCCGTTCGATCGGCTTGCCCGGCGGGGCGACCTGCACCCTGATCGGATCGCGCAGGTAGGTGCCGGCGATTTCATCCATGTCCTTCGGCATCGTGGCCGAGAACATCAGCGTTTGCCGCCGCAAGGGAATATGCTTGGCGATGCGGCGCAGGCTGTGGATGAAGCCCATGTCGAGCATGTGGTCGGCCTCGTCCAGCACCAGATAGGCGCATTTCTCAAGGCTGACGTCGCCGCGTTCCAGAAGGTCGATCAACCGGCCGGGGGTGGCCACCAGCACATCCGCTCCACGGCTAAGCGCCTGAGTTTGCTTGTTGATCGAGGCGCCACCAACGACCATCAGCACCTTTACGGCGGTGCCCTTGGTGAAAACCTCAAGGTTTTCCTTGATCTGCAGCGTCAACTCGCGGGTCGGCGCCAGGATCAGCGCGCGCACGTTCTTTGGCCCCGGCGGGTGGCCGAGGTCCAGCAAGCGGTGCAACAGCGGCAGGCCGAAGGCGGCGGTCTTGCCGGTGCCGGTCTGCGCCAGCCCCATCAGATCGCGGCCCTGCATGATATGCGGGATGGCCTGCGCCTGAATCGGCGTCGGCGTCTTGAGCGTGGTTTTTTCCAGCGCGGTCAAGAGTTTGGGCGACAGGCCCAAGTCTGCAAAAGTCGTCATAATTTCTTTCCGACCGCCCGAATGGCGGCCTGCACGGCCCCATCAACGGGCCAAAGGGAAGCGACAACCACTCGCCCCCGGACCCATGCCCAAGCGCCGTGACAGCCGCGGAACCCCTGCGTGACGGTGGGAACCATGCCCCCGGCCTTACACATGCTCACGCGGCACGGGCCTTGGGGACAGCGGGGAGATGGGGGATTTTCGGGGGGAAGTCAAGATGTGCTGCAAAACGTCTGGCAAGTGTATGGCAAGCGTCTGGCAAGGTTTGGGGCGATCTCGCGTTGCCGGTGATGTTACCCTATATATGACACATGAAGCTGGAGGGCAGGTACTAATGCCTCGTCGCGGGCGTGCAGCCGGACGGGAAACGCTTTGCCAGCAGGGTTGCGGCGGTTAGTCTGGTGCGTCATCCACTACGATTACGAAGCGGCTGGACCGGGCAGAGCTGTTGTTGGCGACGGGGGTGACGCGACAGGCGATGGCCGAGTTTCTTGAGGTCTTGCGGCCACCTATTTTTGGAAATTTCAGGCGCCCGCAACCGAGCGATCCCCAGTGACGGTGGTGCTGAGGCCGCAATGACGTCGCCTTGACTCATATCACAAGGATTTCGAGGCGTCCCCGCGGTTCGGACTGCGCCACGGCCCCGCGCGAGGCCCGGGGATATCGGCTGAAAGCCGAATACCGAACCTGCCCCGGTCGCTGAAAAGCGCAAAAACCAGGGACCTGCGACAACAATTGTACATCGCCTTGGCGGTGGCCGGAAGTTGCCGGGCGGGGAGTTCTTTCGAGCGGAGACGCTCGGGTGCGGGCGGGCATTCGTTTCTGGTCCTGGCGGCCCCTATGATCGGCGACGATCATAGGCCGAAAGCGCTGCTCTTCTCCACTGGACCGTGAACATCCTGCAGGAAAGTATTGAAAGGCTCGTTGAGTAATTCTGTTTGTAGGTCGGTCGGAAATAGGAGATCGTTTTGGGTATGTTATGCTTGCATTCTCGTAGGCCGTCTTGCAGTGCCAAACACAAGCCAAAAGCCAGATCGAACCTTGATCCGTGATGATCTTGAATACGGCAGATCGAAATTCGTCCTTGCGAACCTGCTCCCAGCCGAGCATTGGGTTGTCATCGTCTGTGTTGCTCGGTGCAAAGTAACGCCATTTGACCTCGCCGTTGTATTTGGACGAAATTTTCAAGCCGAGCAGTTTTTTGCGTACATTTTGCCAAGTTGCTTCCGGAATTATGATTGCCCCTATTGCAAAGGTGCTTGGCTCAGCCTTGCCAAGCTTTGCCGGAGTGCCACTTTCGTCGATAAAACAAAGATGCATGTCTGTTTCTCCGAAAGGGAGAATTGCGCAGCAATCTAGCCTTGCAACGTCCTCACCCCATACCCTTCACCCCGCGCCTTCATCGCCGCCACGGTGGCAATACTCGCCGCGGCGGTGGTGAAATACGGGATCTTGTCCATCAGGGCGACGCGGCGGATGTCCCGGCTGTCGGAGATCGCCTGGGTGCCTTCGGTGGTGTTCATCACCAGGGCGATGTCGTCGTTTTTCAGCCGGTCAACGATGTTGGGGCGGCCTTCGTAAACTTTGGCGACACTTTCCGAGGTGATGCCGTTCGTGGCCAGCCAGGCGGCGGTGCCTTTGGTGGCGACGATCTGAAAGCCCATGGCGATCAGGTCGCGGGCGGCGGCGGCCATGGCGTCGGTCTTGTCGCTGTCCTTGATCGACACGAAGACGCGGCCGGTGTCGGGCAGGATGTTGCCGGCACCCATCTGGGCTTTCAGGAAGGCCAGCGGGAAGGTGCGGTCCCAGCCCATCACCTCGCCGGTGGAGCGCATTTCCGGGCCCAGCACCGGGTCGACGCCGGGGAAGCGGGCGAAGGGCAGGACGGCCTCCTTGACGCTGAACCAGGGGGTGATCGGGTTGGCCAGAGTCATCGCGTCGGCCAGCGGCAGCGGGGTGTCGGGGCCGACGTCGGCCGCATAGGGCGCACGGTGGGGGAAGTTCGACAGCGGCTCGCCCGCCATCAGCCGGGCGGCAATCGACGCAATCGCAGAGTCGGTGGCCTTGGCGACGAAGGGCACGGTGCGCGAGGCGCGGGGGTTGACCTCCAGCACGTAGATCACGCCCTTCTGGATGGCGAATTGCACGTTCATCAGGCCGACGACGTTCAGCGCGCGGGCCATGATGACGGTCTGGCGTTTGAGTTCCTCGACCGTCTCGGTGGACAACTGGTGCGGCGGCAGGCAGCAGGCGGAATCGCCGGAGTGGACGCCTGCTTCCTCGATATGTTCCATGATTCCGGCGACATGGACGTTTTGCCCGTCTGACAGGGCATCGACGTCCACCTCAACCGCGCCGGTGAGGTAGCTGTCGAGCAGCACCGGGCTGTCGCCGGACACCTGCACGGCGGTGGCGATGTAGCGGTCAAGTTGGGCATCGTCGCGGATGATTTCCATCGCGCGGCCGCCGAGGACGAAAGAGGGGCGGATGACAAGGGGGTAGCCGACGTCGCGTGCCACGGTGAAGGCCTCGTCCCGCGACCGGGCGGTGCCGTTGTGGGGCTGCTTGAGGTTGAGTTTGTGGAGCAGTTGCTGGAACCGCTCGCGGTCTTCGGCCAGGTCGATGGCGTCGGGCGTGGTGCCGAGGATCGGGATGCCTTCGTCATGCAGCGCATTGGCGAGTTTCAACGGCGTCTGGCCGCCGAATTGCACGATGACGCCGTGGAGGGTGCCGTTTTCCTGCTCGACCCGCAGGATTTCCAGCACATGTTCCAGGGTCAGCGGCTCGAAATACAACCGGTCCGAGGTGTCGTAATCCGTTGAAACGGTTTCCGGATTGCAGTTGATCATGATGGTCTCATAGCCCGCCTCGGTCAGCGCATAGCAGGCGTGGCAGCAGCAATAGTCGAACTCGATCCCCTGGCCGATGCGGTTGGGGCCGCCGCCGAGGATGACCACCTTTTGGCCGCAGTGGGGCGGGATTCGCATTCCACATCGCCCATCGCGGGGGCTTCGTAGGTGGAATACATGTAAGGCGTCTGCGCCTCGAATTCCGCCGCGCAGGTGTCGATCCGCTTGAAGACGGCGGTGACGCCAAGCCGCCGGCGGGCGCGGCGGATCTGGCCTTCGTCGCGGCCGGTCAGGCGGGCGAGGCGGGCATCGGTGAAGCCCATCATCTTCAGCGCGCGGATGCCTTCGGCGGTGACGGGCAGGCCCTGTATGCGGATCTGCGCCTCGACGTCGATGATCTCGCGGATGCGGGAAAGGAACCAGGGGTCGAAGGCGGTGATCGCCTGAATCTTGTCATTCGACAGGCCTTCGCGCATGGCCTGGGCGATGACGCGCAGCCGGTCGGGGGTGGCCTGGGACAGGGCCTTGGAAATGGCGGCAGGATCGGGGGCGCCGGGAATGGCGATCTCGTCAAAGCCGGTCAGGCCGGTTTCCAGCGACGCCAGCGCCTTTTGCAGCGATTCATGGATGGTGCGGCCAATCGCCATCACCTCGCCCACCGATTTCATCGCGGTGGTCAGGTTGGGTTCGGAGCCGGGGAATTTCTCGAAGGCGAAACGCGGGATCTTGGTGACGACATAGTCGATGGAGGGCTCGAAACTGGCCGGCGTGACCTTGGTGATGTCGTTGTCCAATTCGTCCAGCGTATAGCCGACCGCCAGCTTGGCGGCGATCTTGGCAATCGGGAAGCCCGTGGCTTTCGACGCCAAAGCCGAAGACCGACTGACGCGGGGGTTCATCTCGATCACCACCATGCGGCCGTCCCTGGGGTTGATCGCCCATTGCACGTTCGACCCGCCGGTCTCCACCCCGATCTCGCGCAGGACGGCGATCGAGCCGTTGCGCATGATCTGGTATTCCTTGTCGGTCAGCGTCAGGGCGGGGGCCACGGTGATGCTGTCGCCGGTATGCACGCCCATCGGATCGACGTTCTCGATGGCGCAGACGATGATGGCGTTGTCGGCACGGTCGCGCACGACCTCCATCTCGAATTCCTTCCAGCCCAGCAGCGACTGGTCGACCAGAACCTGCGCCATCGGACTGGCCTCAAGACCGCTTTTGACGATGGCCTCATAGTCGTCGCGGTTATAGGCCACGCCGCCGCCGGTGCCGCCAAGGGTAAAGGCGGGGCGGATGATGGCGGGCAGGCCGACGTAATCCAAGGCCTCGATCGCCTCGCGAACGCCGGCCATGATGTCGTATTTTCCCGAAGGCAGTTTCGGGGCGGCGATGATGGTCGCCTTGGGGTTTTCCAGCCCGATCCGGTCCATCGCCTCGCGGAACAATTTGCGATCTTCTGCCATTTCGATGGCATCGCGCTTCGCCCCGATCAACTCGACCTTGAACTTTTCCAACACGCCCATGTCGGCCAGCGCCAGGGCGGTATTCAACCCGGTCTGCCCGCCCATGGTCGGCAACAGCGCGTCGGGGCGTTCCTTTTCGATGATCTTGGCAACGACTTCGGGGGTGATTGGCTCGATATAGGTGGCATCGGCCAGACCCGGATCGGTCATGATGGTGGCAGGGTTGGAGTTGACCAGGATCACCCGGTAGCCCTCCTCGCGCAGCGCCTTGCAGGCCTGGGCACCGGAGTAGTCGAATTCGCAGGCTTGCCCGATGACGATTGGCCCCGCGCCGATGATCATGATCGAGTGGATATCTGTCCGCTTCGGCATGTCGGCCCCCACCTGTCGCGCAAATTGTCGGGGGTTATAGACAGTGGGGGCGGGGGCGCAAGGGGCAAACGGGGCGCGAGGCCGGGGGCTGGGGAACAAAATCCTTCGAAGGATTCTGGCAGATTTCTTCGAAGAAATCTGGGCCGTGCGTGTTGCGGACGTGGCGCAAAAGCGGCCCGGCGTGGCCGGAAAAGGGCTGGCACGGGGGGGCGGATCGGCCTATCCCGGACGGCAGGCAATAGGGGTGCTGCGGTGATCCTTCTGGAACATGGTCCATCGGGGCGCCCGGCGTTGTTCACGGCACCGCGCGCGGTGATCGCGGCCTGGCGGCCGGGCGAGGTGGCCGCCGCGCTGGACCGGGCCGAGGCGGCGCGGGCGGCGGGCGGCTGGATCGCGGGCTATGTCGCCTATGAAGCGGGCTATGTGCTGGAGCCGAAGCTTGCGCCGCTGATGCCGCGCCGGCGGCCGGGGCCGCTGGTCCTGCTGGGTGTCTTTGCGGGCCCTGAGGCGGCAGGCCCGGTTCTTGACCGGGCAGCCGAGGAGGGGCTGGCGACCACGATGACCGCGCCGGTGCCGACGGCAGGCCGCCGCGCCTATGGCTATGCGGCGCGGCGGGTGTTCGACTATATCGCGGCGGGCGACTGCTATCAGGTCAACCTGACATTTCCGATGACGGCCCGGCTGACCCACGGCACGCCGCTTGGCCTTTACGGCGCGTTCCGGCGCACCGGGGCGGTGGGACACGGCGCCTACGTCGATCTTGGCCAGGGGCCGGTGGTGGTGTCGCGCGCGCCCGAGTTGTTCTTCCGGCTCGACGCCGGAGGCCGGATCGTCGCGCGCCCGATGAAGGGCACCGCGCCGCGCGACGCGGACCCGGCGAAGGATGCGGCGATTGCGGCGGCCTTGCAGGTCAGCGTGAAGGACCGGGCCGAGAACCTGATGATCGTGGACTTGCTGCGCAACGACATCGCGCGGCTGGCACGGGTGGGCAGCGTCAAGGTGCCGGCGCTTTATGCGATGGAGGCCTATTCGACGGTGCATCAGATGACCTCGACGGTGGAAGGCGTGCTGGCCGCGCCGCCGTCGCTGCCGGCGCTGATGCGGGCGCTGTTTCCCTGCGGCAGCGTGACCGGCGCGCCGAAGATCCGCGCAATGCAGATCATCCGCGAGGTCGAGCGAGCGCCCCGCGGCGTCTATTGCGGCGCGGTCGGGTGGATGTCGCCTGCGGGCCTTGCGGATTTCTCGGTCGCGATCCGCACGCTGTCGGTGACCGGGCAGGATATCGTAATGAACGTGGGCGGCGGGTTGACCCATGGCTCCACCGTGGCGGGCGAATGGGAGGAGGCACTGTGGAAAGCGCGCTTCGTGAAGGCGGCCGTCAGCCGGGGCTGAGGCTGATCGAGACGCTGTTCTGGGACGGCATCGCCGCGCCGCGCTGGCCTTTGCACCGGGCGCGGCTGATGCGCAGTGCGGCCCTGCTGGGCTGGGGCTGCCCGGAGTTGTCGCCGAACGGGCCCGCGCACCCGGCACGGCTGCGGCTGACGCTCGACAGGGCCGGCGCAGCGCTGTGGGAGGTGCAGCCCCTGCCACCGGCCAGGGCGGCCTGGCGGCTGGGGCTGGCAGCGGCGCGGCTGGACTCGACCGACCCCTGGCTTTCGGTGAAGTCCACCAACCGCGCGGCCTATGACCTCGCGCGGGCCCGCCTGCCGGAGGGGCTGGACGAGGCGATCTTCCTGAACGAACGCGGCGAGGTTTGCGATGGCACCATCACCACGGTCTTCTTCGACCGCGGCCAGGGCATGCGCACGCCGCCACTGACCGCGGGACTGTTGCCGGGGGTATTGCGGGCAGAGCTGGCTTTTCCCGAGGAAGTCCTTCGCGCCGGCGATCTGCCGAAGGTCCGTCTCTGGGTCGGCAACAGCTTGCGCGGGTTGATCCCGGCGGTTTGGGCCGGGTGAGTCAGGGGGCGCTTCGCCCCCCAGGCACGAATGCGGGCATTCGCGCCTCCCCCCGAGAGTATTTGGGCCAAGATGAAGCTGATCCGACTTCATCTTGGCTCAAATACTCCCGCCGGAGGCGTCCGCCCCGGCCGCAGGTGCTGCGGCCGGGGTTGACTTGCGGCGCGGGGAGATGTGTATCGGCGCGATGGAAGTTCGAGCCCTCGGAAGGGGAATAGTGATGCATGCCTACCGCAGCCACACTTGCGCGGCGCTGAACAAGGGCCATGTCGGGCAGGAGGTCCGGCTTTCGGGCTGGGTTCACCGGGTGCGCGACCATGGCGGTGTGTTGTTCATCGACCTGCGTGACCATTACGGCATCACCCAGGTGCTGTGCGACGGCGATTCAGCGGCCTTTGCGGCGCTGGAAAAGGTGCGCAGCGAATGGGTGGTGCGGATCGACGGGCGGGTCAAGGCGCGCGATGCCAGTCTGGTCAACGCCAGGATCCCGACCGGCGAGATCGAGGTCTATGTCTCGGCGGTCGAAGTGCTGGGTCCGGCGGACGAGCTGCCCCTGCCGGTGTTCGGAGAGCTGGACTACCCCGAGGAAACCCGGCTTACCTACCGTTTCCTCGACCTGCGGCGCGACACCATGCATGCCAACATGATGCTGCGCTCCAACGTCGTGCGCTGGTTGCGCAACCGGATGTGGGATCAGGGCTTTACCGAGTTCCAGACCCCGATCATCACCGCCAGCAGCCCCGAAGGCGCGCGGGATTTCCTGGTGCCCTCGCGCCTGCATCCCGGCAAATTCTATGCCCTGCCGCAGGCGCCGCAGCAGTTCAAGCAGCTGATCATGGTGGCCGGCTTCGACCGCTATTTCCAGATTGCCCCCTGCTTCCGCGATGAAGACCCGCGCGCCGACCGTTCGCCGACCGACTTCTACCAGCTGGACGTCGAGATGAGCTTCGTCGAGCAGGAAGACATCTTTGCCGCCGTGCAGCCGGTGATCCAGGGGTTGTTCGAGCATTTCGGCCAGGGCCGCAAGGTCCATGCCGACTGGCCCCGCATCGCCTACCGCGACTCGCTGTTATGGTATGGCAGCGACAAGCCCGACCTGCGCAACCCGATCAGGATGCAGGTGGTTTCCGACCATTTCCGCGACTCCGGCTTCGCCATCTTCGCCAACCTGTTGAAGAACGAAGGCACCGAGATCCGCGCCATCCCCGCGCCCAAAGGCGGCAGCCGCAAGTTCGCCGACCGGATGAATGCCTTTGCGCAGAAGGAAGGCCTGCCCGGCATGGGCTATATCTTCTGGCGTGAGGCCGAGGACGGCTCGGGCATAGAAGCCGCCGGGCCCTTGGCCAAGAACATCGGGCCGGAACGCACCGAAGCGATCCGCCAGCAACTCGGCCTCGGCCTTGGCGATGCCGCCTTCTTCCTCGGCGGCAAGCCCGAAGCGTTTGAAGCCGTTGCAGGCCGCGCCCGCAACGAGATCGGCAATGAACTGGGGCTGACCGAGAAGGACAGCTTCCGCTTTGCCTGGATCGTCGATTTCCCGCTGTATGAGAAGACCGACGAGGGCAAGATCGACTTCTCGCACAACCCGTTCTCGATGCCGCAGGGCGGGATGGCGGCGCTGCAGGGCGACCCCTTGCAGGTGCTGGGCTATCAGTATGACCTCTCCTGCAACGGCTATGAGGTGATCTCGGGCGCGATCCGCAACCACAAGCCCGAGATCATGTACAAGGCGTTCGAGCTGGCGGGCTACCCCAACTCGGAAGTCGACAGTCGTTTCGGCGGCATGGTCAAGGCGTTCAGATACGGCGCCCCGCCGCATGGCGGCTGTGCGGCGGGCATCGACCGGCTGGTGATGCTGCTGGCCGATACCACCAACATCCGCGAGGTCATCATGTTCCCGATGAACCAGCGCGCCGAAGACCTGCTGATGGGCGCGCCCTCCGAGCCGACCTTGCAGCAGATGCGCGAGCTGAACCTTCGGACGGTTCCGAAAGACAGCTGATGTATCAGGCAACGGTCCCCGTCTTTCGCCACTACCTGTCGCGCATCAGCGACATCGTGGCGGTGGCGGGGCCGGATGCGCTGGACGCCGCCATTGCCGATACCTATCCGGCCCGCCGGCAATTCGCCATTGCGACCGGCTTTGCCATGCGCACCGCCTGCAGCCTTGCCGGCCGCGAGGTGCCGGACCTGCCCGAGGGCCTCGGGCCGAGGCTGGCGGTGGCGCGCGCCGTCCTCGGCTCGATGAAACCGGCCGATTTCGAGGGGGCGGAGGGCCGGGTGATCCACCACAAGGCCGGCTTTGCCGAGGTCGACCAGACCGCCGAGCAGTTCCTCTACCTCTTCGGCCTGCCCAACTTCTTTTTCCACATGACCATGGGCTACGCCGCCCTGCGCGTCGCGGGCGTGCCCTTGGGCAAGGAAGATTTCGACGGCATCCACAGCTATCCGGCCGATTTCCGCTTCTGATTGGCAGAACGCCGCGGGGGGTGGCGGCAAGGGGGATGCCAAGCGCGTCGCGGCGGCCTATCTTCACCCTGTCTGCGACCGACCGGAGGCATGATGACCGACCGCGCCGAGATTGCCGCCTTCCGCTTCGGCTTTGGCCTGCCGCTGGACGGGCCGGCCGGTCCCGATGACCTTTTGGCGCAGCTGACCGGCCCGGACCAGGCGGCGCGGCGCTGGCCGGCCTATGGCGTGGCCGAGGTGATCCCGGTGATGCAGGTGCTGCGCGAGGCGCGTCGCATGGCGGCAGAGGCGCCGGGCGACAAGGCCGCGAAGAAGGCGCAGCGCCGCGCGGTCAAGGCCGGGGGCGCGCTGGCCGTGACGGGGGCGAAGGCGGCGCTGGCGCGGGCGGTCGGCGGGCCGGCGTTCCGCGAGCGGATGGTGCGGTTCTGGGCCGATCATTTCACCGTGGTGCCGCGCAGCCGGACCGAGCGCGCCTGGCCCGCGGCGCTGGTCGAGGATGCGATCCGTCCGCATGTGGCCGGGCGGTTCGGCGACATGCTGCAGGCCGTGATGACGCATCCGGCGATGCTGATCTATCTGGATCAGGCGCAGTCGCTGGGGCCGAATTCGCGCCGCGGGGCAAAGCGCGGCAAGGGGCTGAACGAGAATCTGGCGCGGGAACTGCTGGAGCTGCACACGCTGGGCGTGGGTGCGGGCTACCGGCAGGAGGATGTGCGGCAACTGGCCGAGCTGCTGACCGGGCTGACGGTGGTGCCGGACCGCGGCTTTGCCTTTGATCCGGGGCGGGTGGAACCGGGGCCGGAAACGGTGCTGGGCGTGGAATATGGTGGCGACGGGCTGGAGGCGGTGCTGGCGGCGCTGCAGGATCTGGCGCTGCGGCCGGAAACCGCAAGGCATGTCGCGGGCAAGCTGGCGGTGCATTTCGTCTCTGATGGGCCCGATCCGGCGCTGGTCGCGGCGATCGAGGCGGCCTGGACTGCCTCGGGCGGCGATCTGGCGGCGGTGGCGGCGGCGCTTGTGGGTCATGATGCGGCCTGGGGGCCCGAGGCCGCGAAGGCGCGCCAGCCCTTCGATTTCGTCGCCGCGGCGCTGAGGGCGCTGGGGCTGTCGGGCGACGACATCATGGCGATGGCCGAAGGACCGTTCCTGCGGGCTGATCCTGACCCGATGGCCGAAATGGGCCAGCCCTGGCAGGGCGCCGGCGGGCCGGACGGCTGGCCCGAGGCGGCCGGGGACTGGATCACCCCGCAGGGCATGGCGGCACGGATCACCTGGGCGATGGAGGTGCCGGGCCGGCTGGTGACGCCTTTGCCCGAGGCGGCCGAGGTGGCTGCGCGGGCGCTGGGCGGGCGGCTGTCCGGGCGGCTGGAATGGGCGGTCGGTGCGGCGGAAAGCCGGCGCGAGGCGCTGGGCCTGGTGCTGGCCGCGCCAGAATTCAACAGGAGGTAGCGATGGACCGGCGGCATTTCCTGCGCGGGCTTGGCGGGGCGGCCTGTTCGGCGGCAGCGCACCCCTTGATGACGACGATGTCCTTTGCCGAGGGCGCCGGTCTGGGCGACAACCGGCTGGTGGTGGTGATCCTGCGCGGGGCGATGGACGGGCTGGACGTGGTGCAGCCGCGCGGCGACGGCAGCTTTGCCCACGCCCGGCCGGGGCTGGCGCTGGCGCCCGCGCTGGATCTGGACGGGTTCTTCCAGCTGCATGCCGGATTGTCCGGCCTGATGCCGCTGTGGCAGGCGGGAGAGCTTGGCCTTGTCCATGCCACCTCGACGCCCTATCGCGACAAGCGCAGCCATTTCGACGGCCAGGACCTGCTGGAGGCCGGGACGGCCGACGGTGCCGGCGGGCGCGACGGCTGGCTGAACCGGCTGTTGCAGGCGGTGCCGGGGGTGACGGCCGAGACCGCCTATGCGGTGGGCCGCGAGGGGATGCTGATCCTGTCGGGGGCGGCGCCGACGCGGTCCTGGGCGCCGGATCAGCGGCTGGCGCTGTCGGGGCAGGGGCGGCTGCTGCTGGATCATGTCGCGCATGACGATGCGCTTTTCCGCGAGGCGGTGGGAGAGGCGCTGGTGCTGACCGAAGGCCAGGCCGGGTCCGGGACTGTCGGGGACGAGGTCGACGGTCTGGTCGATTTCACCGCCGAACGGTTGCGCGGTGCTGCGCGGATTGCCAGCTTCTCGCTGACCGGATGGGACACGCACAAGGGCCAGGAAAAGGCGCTGCGCCGCCCCTTGGAGCGGCTGGGCCGGGTGGTGACCCGGATGAAGGGCCAGCTTGGGCCGGAGGTCTGGGGCCGGACCGTGCTGCTGGCAATGACCGAATTCGGCCGCACGCTGCGCGAGAACGGCTCGGGCGGCACCGACCACGGCACCGGCGGCGCGATGCTGGCGGCGGGAGGAGCGGTGCGCGGCGGGCGGGTGCTGGGCCTCTGGCCGGGGCTGACGGAGGCCGATCTCTACGCCCGGCGCGATCTGATGCCGACCTCGGACCTGCGCGACTGGGCGGCACAGGCGCTGGCCGGGCTTTATGGCCTGGACCGCGCGGTTCTTGAGGGCGCGGTGTTTCCGGGCCTGCGGATGGCGGCGGAGCGCGGCCTGATCCTGTGACCTTGCGGTCGCGTCGCGCGGCGCATAGCGTGGCCTTCGGGGCAGAGGGGCCGGGGGTGAAGGTGGACGAGGCAAGGCTGGGCGTGGAAGTAAGGGACTGGGCGCCGCCGCCGCGGCCGGGGCACGAGGCGCTGGAGGGCTGCGCGGTGCGGCTGGAACCGCTGTCGGCAGATGCCCATGCGGCCGATCTGTTCCGCGCCTATTGCGGCCACGACGCCTTGTGGGACTACCTGCCCTACGGGCCCTTCGTCTCGGCCGGGGCCTATCACCGTTGGGCCAAGGAGCGCGAGGCGGGCGAGGACCCGCGGTTCTTCGTGCTGCGCGATCAGACGACGGGTCATTGCGGCGGCATCGCCAGCTTTCTGCGGATCCTGCCCGACGCGGGGTCGATCGAGGTCGGCCATATCTGCATTTCGCCCGAGATGCAGCGCGGGCTGGCGGCGACCGAGGCGATGTGGCTGATGATGGATTGGGCCTTTCGCGCCGGCTACCGGCGCTATGAGTGGAAGTGCAATGCGCTGAACCTGGCCTCGCGCCGGGCGGCGCAGCGGCTGGGGTTCAGCTACGAGGGTGTGTTCCGCAACCATCTGGTGGTGAAGGGGCGCAACCGCGATACCGCCTGGTTCGCGGTGACCGATGGCGACTGGCCGGCGCTGTCCGAGGCGTTCCGGGCCTGGCTGTCGCCGTCGAATTTCGACGGCAAGGGCCGGCAGAAGGAGCGGCTGTCGGATCTGACGCGTCTGGTGCGGGTGGCCGGCGACCCGGCGCTGTAGCGGGCGGTTTTCGAATTGCATGCCCCGCGCAAGGCGCGGCGCATATCTTCTTTGTCTCGGCTCTGGCCTTCGGCCAACCGCCTCGGACGCCTCCGGCGGGAGTATTTCGAAAAGAGCAGACCAGCGGCGGTTTTGGCGGGCCCTCGGCCGAAGGCCTGTTCCGGGCAAGTGCCGGCTCAGACCCGTCCGGGCCGGAACGGCGCGGTTTGCGTCAGCCGGTCGCCCAGGATCCGGGCCAGCCCCTGCAGCCCCGCCGACGGGTCGGCCAGATCGGCAGTGGCCGCGCCAAGGTCGGTGTCGTGGGTCTGCCGGGCAAGGCCGGCGAGAAAGCCTGCCAGATAGCGCCGCTCGTCCGGGCCGGGGCCGGCCCCGACCGCCCGTGCCGCCTGGGCAAGATCGTCGTGCAGGGCCAGCATGTCGGCCATCACCTCGCCTTCGGCCAGCGGGGCCACGGCGCCGCGTCCGGGCAGCTGGGCCAGCAGGGCGGACTGGAATGCCGACAGCCCGGCCAGCGGCTTGTCGAGATAGCCATCCGCCCCTGCCGCCAGCGCGGCGGGGCGGCCTGCGGGATCGCCGCTCATCCCCAGGGTCGACGGGTGGTCGGGGCCGGCCGCGGCGATGTCGCGAATCAGCTCTTCGCCGCGCCCGTCGGGCAGGCCGAGATCGACCAGGATCACGTCGGGACGGTAAACCCTGAGATGCGCCCGCGCGGCCTCCAGCGTTTCGGCGCGGCGCAGGCGGGCGCCGGAGCGCTGGCAGAGCAGGCGCAGCGCGTCGCAGGCGAACCGGCTGTCTTCCACCGCCAGAACGGTGATGCCCTGCAGCGGCAGATCGGCTTCGGCACAGGGGCGGAACGTGGGGGAAAGGGTGATGGCTTCGGGCAGGCGGGGCATGGCAGACCTCGGGCAATTGGGGGGCAATTGGGCGGCGGCTGAGGGGCGGCTGGGGGGCGGCAGGGGGGCGGCAGGGCAGGGATGACCCGAGCCTAGGCATGTCACGGTGAACAGCCGGTAAACGTGGCCTGCGAAATCGCGCCGCACGGCTTCGGCGCAGTCCTGGCGCCGGGTGCGGCGGGCCGCCCCTTGCCCTTGGCCGTCACTTTGGCCGATAAGGCCGCAACGACAGCCCCCGGACCAGGAGCCGCGCGATGATCGGACGCCTCAACCATGTCGCCATTGCCGTGCCCGACCTGGCCGCTGCCGCGGCGCAGTATCGCGATACCCTGGGCGCAAGGGTCGGCGCACCGCAGGACGAGCCGGACCACGGTGTGACCGTGGTCTTCATCGAACTGCCGAACACCAAGATCGAACTCCTGTGCCCCCTGGGCGAGAGCTCTCCCATTGCGGGGTTTCTGGAAAAGAACCCGGCCGGTGGCATCCATCACATCTGCTATGAGGTCGCCGATATCCTGGCCGCCCGCGATCGGCTGAAGGCGCAGGGCGCGCGCGTTCTGGGCTCGGGAGAGCCGAAGATCGGCGCGCATGGCAAGCCGGTCTTGTTCCTGCACCCCAAGGATTTCAACGGCTGCCTGGTGGAACTGGAGCAGTCATGACCATCACCGCGGGGCTGGTGCTCTATTCCGTCTTCTGGTTCCTGACTTTCCTGATCGTGCTGCAGATCCGCACCCGGACGCAGGACGAGACCGGAGAGATCGTTCCCGGCACCCCGGCCGGGGCACCTGCCACCGAAGACGTCGGCCGCAGCGCGAAGATCGCCACGCTGATCGCCACGGCGATCTGGGCGGTGGCCGTGTGGATCATCCTTTCGGGCGTGATCACGCTGGAAGATATCGACCTCTTCCACCGGCTGGGCTTTCACCGGCTGGACTGACGCCGCCTAGCGCCCTGCGGCGGCAAGACGGTGATAGAGGTGGGTGAAGCTGGCCGCGCCCAGCACCGGCACCAGCAGATTGGCCAGCGGCAGCGACAGCGGCACCGCCATCAGCACGCCGGCGGCCCAGATCGCCGGCAGGTTGCGCCGCCGCATCGCACGGGCGGCCTCGGGCGGCAGGCGGCGCATGGCGACCATGGTGAAATACTCGCGCCCCAGCAGGAAGCCGTTCAGCACCCAGAACAGCGCGAGGTAGAAAGGGCCGGTGAAGGCCAGGAGGACCAGCCCCACCAGGTTCAGCGCCAGCACGAGACCCAGCAGATTGAGCGTTTCGACAAGGGCTGCCCCCCATTTTGCGCGCGGGACGGGCGGAAGGTATGCGTAGTGGCGCGCCTCGACCGCCGCAGCGACATCTTCGAGGAACAGGCCCGAGAAGACGCCGGCAACCGGCACCATCAGGAAGGTCGACAGGAAGACCATCAGGAAGAGCGACGCCCAGCCGAGGAAGGTTTGAACGCCGTTTACCCGCCCGATGACCGGCAGATCCACCGCCTCGGCGGTCAGTGCCTGGATCGCCAGGAGGAACGCGGCGTAGACGGCGAAAAGAAGGGCCAGCGTCAGGCCGAGGCCAAGCACCATGACCCGACGAAAGCGCGGATCGCCGATTTGTCCCAGCGCCCGGAGAAAATCGCCGAAGATCACGGCGCCAGCCGGGTGACGATGCGGGCAAGATCCGGGCGCGGCCGGTCGGGCGCGTCCTTGGGCGCGTCCTCGGGCGGGGGAGTGCCGATATGGACGATCCCGGCCACCGTTTCGCCTTCCGTGCAGCCGAAGGCCTGGGCGCGGAAGGTGGCGTCATGGGCGGGCCAGCCGGTCAGCCAGCAGGCGCCCCAGCCTGCTGCGCTTGCGACACTGACGAGGTTCATGCACAGCGCGCCGGCCGACAGGACCTGTTCGACCTGCGGCACCTTTTCGGCCGGCTTCGGCGAGGAGATCACCACCACCGCCAGCCTGCCCAGATCGTATTGCCCGCGACCCTTGGCGATCTTTTCGGCATCGCCGCCCAGGGTCCTGGCCCGCGCCTCTGCCAGATCGGCCAGCCGCGCGAAGGCGGCGCCTTCGACGACGACCAGCCGCCAGGGTTCGAGCTTGCCGTGATCGGGGACGCGCAGGGCGGCGGCGAGGATCTCGTCCAGGGCCTCGGGCGAGGGGACCGGCGCGGTGAACAGCTTTGCCGGGCGCGACCGCCGGGTCAGCAGGAACTCCAGCGCGGCCTGGTTTGGGCGGGGCATGTCGGGTCTCCGGATGTTCGGACCGAAGGTAAGGCCGGGCGTCGCCCCTGACCAGCCCCCGTGGTGAAGCAATTGTGCGCCTGCCGGCGCAAGTCCATTTGCTGGCAGGGGTTGCGCTTGCATCCCACCGCGGCTGATGAGGGGCGCTGCCCCTCAAACTCCCCGAAGTATTTGAGCCAAGATGAAGGGGCAAGCAAGCTCGTCCAGCTTCATCCTGGTTCAGCTTTCCGCGCGCGGCGCGCGGGCGCGAGCCGGTTGCGCCGAAGGCGCAGAGGCGAGACAAGAGGTATGCGGCGCAGCCGCGCAATTGCTTTGCCGGTCGTGGTCAGTCCAGCCGGAAGACCTTGTCGCGCGAAGATGCCCCGCGCAGCAATGTCAGCCGCGATTTCGGCACGCCAAGCGCGCGCGCCAATAGCGCCTGGGCTGCCGCGGTGGCCTTGCCATCCTCGGGCACCACGGTCACCGCTATGCGGATCGGATCGCCGGGCTGCAGGCTTTCGGTCCGCGCGTTCGGGGTCACCCGAACGGCGATCGCGGTCCCCTGGATGGCGCGGGCGCTGAGGTCGGGCAGGGGCGGGCGGGCCATGGGCACTCCTTTGACCTGCAGCCTGCCCTGTGCCACACCCTCCTGCAAGATGCGGATGCAGGAAGGGCCCCGACGATGACCACCGCGTTTTTCTGGGATGAACGCTGCTTCTGGCATGGCGGCGGCAACTACGCCTTGACCATGCCAGTGGGCGGCTATGTGCAGCCCCTGCCTGCCGGCCTGCCGGAAAACCCCGAGACCAAGCGGCGGCTGAAGAACCTGGCCGAGGTTTCGGGCCTGTGGCGCGAAATGGCGGTTCAATCCGCTGATCCGGCCAGGCGGGACGAGTTGCTGCGGGTGCATCCGGCGGCGTATCTTGCCGCCTTCAAGGCCGCCTCGGATGCGGGCGGGGGCGAGCTTGGCCTGCGAACGCCCTTTGGGCCGGGCGGCTACGAGCTTGCCGCGCTTTCCGCCGGGCTGGCGGTCCGTGCCCTGCGCGCCGTGCTGAAAGGCGAGGCCGCAAATGCCTATGCGCTGTCGCGCCCGCCGGGGCATCATTGCCTGCCCGACTGGCCGAACGGCTTCTGCCTGATGGCCAATATCGCCATCGCAATCCGCGCGGTCCAGGCCGAAGGCCTCGCTGCCCGCATTGCCGTGATCGACTGGGATGTGCACCACGGCAACGGCACCGAAGCGGTCTTTCTGGCCGACCCCGAGGTGCTGACGATCAGCCTGCATCAGGACCGCAACTATCCGCTGGATACCGGCGCCGCCGACGTGCGCGGCGAAGGTGCAGCCTTTGGTTCCAACATCAACATTCCCTTGCCGCCGGGGCTTGGCCACAAGGGCTATCTTGCCGCTTTCGACCGCATCGTGCTGCCCGCGCTGCAGCGCTTTCACCCCGAGGCGATCGTGATCGCCTGCGGCTATGACGCCTCGGCCTTCGATCCGCTGGGCCGGATGCTGGCCACGGCCGAGACCTTTCGCCAGATGACCGCCCGCGTGAAAGAGGCAGCGGGCGAGTTGTGCGGCGGGCGGCTGGTTCTGGTGCATGAGGGCGGCTATTCCGAGGTCCATGTGCCGTTCTGCGGCCATGCGGTGCTGGAAGAACTGACCGGCAGCGCCATCCGCGTGCCCGACCCGATGGCCGCGACGCTGGAAAGGCGCCAGCCCGATGCCCGCTTCGACGCCTTCGCAGATGCCTGGATCGACGATCTGGCGGCGCTGTTCGCGACCTGAAGCGAATTGCGTTCAAACTGAATCGGATTGATCGCAAACCAGCGGCGGAACGTTTCAACCGACCGGCGCCATCGCCTTGAACGGCCAGACCATCGGGCTGGTATGGGTAATCAGCTTGTCCTTTTCCTTCGGCGTAAGGCGGGGAAAGAAGGTCAGCCCGGTCTTTGCCTCGAGCGCCGGCAGCGAGGAGATCAGGCGGTCGTCGATCGGCTCGGATCCCAGCGTTTGCGGCACCTCGAGTGCCAGGATGTTCAGGTTGTCGGGATCGTCGAACGGATAGCGTTCGGGGTCGGCCAGGATCAGGAAGAAGGCCTCCGGCACCGGAACCAGCAGGCCGTTTGGCCGCTTGATCAGCGGCGGGTCGGCGCCGAAGACCGGGCCCACGATGGCCCAGACCTGCTTGCGTTCGGGCGCGTAGGCGCGGATCACCTGCTTTTCCAGCCGCTGCCAGATGCCCCGGTTCATGCCGGCGCGCTGCGGCGCGATGTTGGACATGAAGAAGGTCTCGAACTGCGCGACACGGCCGAACTGGGTGTTGATGGCGAAGTTCGGCACCAGATGGCCGCGGTCGTGGCCGATGCCGTTCACGCGCGAGAATCCCCGGCTGCCGATCTGCCAGTCCGGCGGCAGGCGGGGGTCGTCGTGGAACATCTCGGGGCGTTCATAATCGACGTCGCGGGTGGCGGCGGAGACCTGGTAGGCCGCCCAGAGCGGTTGCAGCCGGGCCGGGCAGAAACCCAGAGCATAGCCGTGGTTGACGATGATGGTCACCGGACGCGTGGCGTCGCCGTTGGCGGGTGGACCGTGCAGGCAGAAGAACTCGAGAAAATGCGCGAGCGGGGCCGAAGTCGGCAGAAGGTCGGAGTGATCGGTCATCGAGACGCCTGCAGGGTCAGGGTGAAGGAAAGACGCATGGCGTGATCGTGCCACGAATACGGCCTCGGCAACAGGGCTTCGACGGGTGAAGCCATCGTGCGGCTGCGCCGCAAGCCTTTCATCTCGTCGGCGCGCTGGCGCGCTTCTCCTCGGGTGGCAGGGGGGCGAGGCAGGCGGGGGGCGAGGCAGGCGGGGGGCGAGGCAGGCGGGGGGCGAGGCAGGCGGGCGGCGCCAGGCACGGTCGCCCCAACGGTGCTCCCGTGGTCCGCGCAAGAAAGAACTGCGCCGCAGGCATCCGGTGGACAGATGGGACCCGGGCCTCCGGGAAGGGCGTCGCGCCTGGGCCGCAGACCCCGAGGAGAAGCGCGGCAGCGCGCCGACGAGACAAGGAACTTGCGGCCTTGCCCCTGGCAAGGACGCTCCGCTTGACAACCGCCGGTCAGCTCTCGGCCCGGTCGATCCGGTAGCTGCCTTCGGGCAGGTTCAGTGCCGCGGCCAGGTCGGCCAGTTGCGCCAGCGACAGGGTGATCCGCGCGGTCTCTTCGGTTTCCGGGTCGAATTGCTCGACCGTCACGCAATCCTCGAAGGCCGAGATGACGATGTCGCCTTGCAGGGGCAGATCACCGCCCTCGTCGACCAGCGTGACGATGGTGGCGTCGAATTCGTGCTCGATGGTGAACATGGCCCGAGGCTAGCCGCAAAGCGCCCGCCGGGGCAATGGATTCGGTGGCCGATTGCCGGGGCCGCGGCCGGGGGCGTTGACAGCTGCGTGAGGGGGCTTTCGCCGCCGCATGGACCTGCTAGCTTTCACCCATGTCTCACCCGGCCCGGACAGGAAGGAACGGCTTTTGCGGGATGGCGGCGCTGGCCGTCGCCCTGCTGCTGCAAGGCTGTGTCGATGCGGTGGCACCTCCCGCCGGCCAACCTGCCCCCGCTGCCGCAATCGCCGCGCCCCGCGCCCTTTCCCGGCCCGGGGATTCCGCCCAGGCTGTCGCCGCGACATTTGTCGCGGTCGCCGCGCGGGTCGAGCCGGTGGCCGAAGCCTATTGCCGCAGCCGCCGCACCGGGCCGCTCAACTGCAACATCATCATCGCGGTCGACGACCGGCCGGAGCTGTCGCCCAACGCCTTCCAGACCGTCGATTCGCGCGGCCGTCCCTATGTCGTCTTCACGCTGTCGCTGATCGCCATGGCGCGCAATGCCGACGAACTGGCCTTCGTCATGGGCCATGAGGCGGCGCATCACATCGCCGGCCATATCCCGCGCCGGCAGGATCAGGCGGTCAGCGGCGCGATTCTGGCCGGGGTGATCGCACAGGCCTCGGGCCTGCCCGATGACGAGGTGCGCGCCGCGCGCGAGGCCGGGGCAAACCTCGGCGCCCGCCAGTTCTCGCGCGAGTTCGAACTGGAGGCCGATGTGCTGGGCACGGAGATCGCGCTGGCCGCCGGGTTCGACCCGATCCGCGGTGCCGCCTTCTTCGACCGCCTGCCCGATCCGGGCAAGGGCTTTCTGGGTACACACCCGCCGAACGCCGCCCGCAAGGCCCTGGTGGCCGAAACCGTCCGCCGCCTGACCGGCGGGTGAAGGCGGCCTGCCAGCCGCCCCCGCGCCATCCTGCCCCCCACCACGTGCCCCCGCAGCGCACGGTTGATTTGGGTCAAGGAGCCGGCGAGGCTTTGCTGGCACCATTTCCCCTATCCACATTTCACAAAGCACCGGAGAGGCTGCGCATGATCGGATATACGGACGCCCCCCGTGCCTGGTGGCTGACCCGCGGCATGGCACGGATCAGCGGGGTCAACCTGCCGCAAGCGGTGGTCGATGGCTGGCTGTCGCGCGACGAACTTGCCGGCATCATCGCCCGCTGCGAAGGCTGCGCGCTGTCGCACAGTTGCGAGCGCTGGATGGCGCATTCCGGCCGGGAAACCGCGATGCCGGAATTCTGCCCGAACAAGCCGGTGATTGAGTCGCTGTCGCTGCAGCATTGACCGGCGCCCGCGCCCGCGCCACAAGGCCGGCATGATCCGCCTTGACGATGTCATCCGCGATCGCGGCTCGCGCTATGCGGTGTCGGGCGGGCCTGTCCAGGGCCGCGCCGGGGCCGAGGGGTTCGTGGCCGGGCTGAAGCGCGAGAAACGCTTTGCCAAGGCCACGCACAACAGCTGGGCGCTGCTCTCGGCGACCGAAGGGCCACTGAAGAACGACGACGGCGAATCCGGCGCCGGCGCGGTGATCCTGCGGATGCTGGAGCGCGAGGGACTGGCCGATTTCGTCGTCGTCGTCACCCGCTGGTATGGCGGCGTGCATCTCGGCGGCGACCGTTTTGCCCATGTTGTGGCTTGCGCGCGCGCGCTGCTCGACGCGCGCCGGACGGGCGGCTAGTCTTTTCCGGGGACAGGGGAGGGACGGCGCATGGATTTCCTTCGGGCCGAAGCGCGGCGCTTTGCCAATACGGTGATCTGGAGCTGGCAGGGCTGGGCCGCCGCCTGGGCCAGCGAAAAGACCCTGCGGCAATGGACCATCGTCAATATCGCCTCTGCGGCGCTGGCCTTCACGCTCGAGCTTGCGCCTGCCGAACGGGCGCTGATCCTGGCCCTGGGGCTGGTGCTCCTGGCGGCGGAGCTTCTGAATACCGCGATCGAGGAAGCCGTGAACCTGGTCACCACCGATACCCATCCGCTGGCCAGGAAGGCCAAGGATTGCGGCAGCGCCGGGGTCGCGCTGGCGGCCTTTGCCGGGGGCGCGGCCTGGGTCGTGGTGCTGGCCGGGTAAGGTGCTGGCCGGGTAAGGTGCGGCACCGTCAAAGTGACTTGTGCGTCCCATCGCACAGCGGCGCCTTGGCACTGTGCTTGCAGCCGCAGAAGAAAAGCTTTCTGGTTTCCTCGGCGGTATATTTCACCGGGACAAAGCTGCTGCCCTTGTGGCTGCCGTCGCAGAACGGCTGCTTCGCCGACTTGCCGCAAGCGCACCAGAAATAGTTTTTCCCGGCCTCCACCTCGACCGGATAAGGGGCTTTCTGGGCGATGTGGGGGGTGTCGTCGGGCATGGGGCGTGGCTCCTGAGGCGAGTGCAATATCTGTATACCGTAGCATCGCGTGCACTGGGGACAAAGGCGGCTTTTAGCCCTTTGCAGACACCTCCGCCACCAGATGCTAATCTGCATGGAGCGCGCAACGACCCGTCGGCATGGGCCTATCTGGTTTGGGAAAAGGAGAAGCAGTATGGCTACGATTGACTTCTGGTATTCCATTGGCAGCACCTACAGCTACTTGACCGTTAAGCGATTGCCGAGTGTGGCTCAGGCAGCGGGCATCACCTTTCGTTGGCGCCCGTTCAATGTCCGCCATGTGATGGTGGCGCAGAACAACATTCCTTTCAAAGACAAGCCTGAGAAGACCGCTCACATGTGGCGGGATATCGAACGTCGTGCCGCGCGATATGGACTGAATCCGTCGATTCCCGCTCCGTATCCGTTGCCCGGCCTCGTTCTTGCCAATCAGGTCGCAATTCTGGGTGCCGAAGAGGGCTGGGGCGAGGCCTACACGCGGGCGACGTATAGCCGATGGTTTGAGGCGGGGCACCCTGCTGGTGAAGAGCCAAACCTTTCCGGAAGTCTGATCGAGATTGGACAAGACCCGCTCCGCGTCCTTGAAGCCGCCCGGTCTGCCCGCGTTGTTGAGGCGCTGTCCATTGCGACACGCGAGGCAATGGAGATAGGGGTGTTCGGCTCACCGACCTTTGTCGTGGACGGTGAACTCTTTTGGGGCGATGATCGGCTTCAAGACGCAATAGATTGGAGTCGTGCAGGAAAGCTCGCCTGAACAGGCATTTCAGCCTTCAAGAGCATCGACATTGATGTTTCCGGTTATGACCGCTTTGTCCGCAATCCGGACGTTCACGCCAGCCGCCCCCAAAGATCATATTCCCCCGCCTCGTCCACCGTCACCGATACGATATCGCCCGGTGACAGCCCTTCGAACCCCTCGTCGATGTAGAGGTTGCCGTCGATCTCCGGTGCGTCGGCCTTGGTGCGGCAGGTGGCGCCCTCGGCGTCCACCTCGTCGACGATCACCTGCAGCCGGCTGCCCACCTTTGCCGCAAGCTTCGCCGCGGAGATCTCTTGTGCCTTTTCCATGAAGCGGGCGAAGCGGTCTTCCCTGACCTCTCTCGGGCACATGGTCAGGCAGGTCGTTCGACCGCGCGCCCTTGACGTTCTCGTAGCGGAAGGCCCCGACGCGATCCAGCTGCGCCTCGTCCATCCAGTCGAGCAGGGTCTGGAACTCGGCCTCGGTCTCGCCGGGGTAGCCGACGATGAAGGTCGAGCGCAGGGTGATCTCGGGACATATCGCGCGCCAGGCGGCGATCTCGTCCAGCGTCCTTGCCGCCGCGGCCGGGCGGGCCATGCGGCGCAACGTGTCGGGGTGGGCGTGTTGGAAGGGAATGTCGAGATAGGGCAGCACCAGGCCTTCCGCCATCAGCGGCACCAGGTCGCGGACATGCGGATAAGGGTAGACGTAATGCAGCCGCACCCAGGCGCCAAGACCGCCCAGATCGCGGGCAAGATCGGTGATGTGGGCGCGGTGCCCCTTGTCGCTGGCATGTTTCAGGTCCAGCCCATAGGCGGAGGTGTCCTGGCTGATCACCAGCAGCTCCTTCACCCCGGCAGCGACCAGCCGCTCGGCTTCGCGCAGCACGGCATGGGCCGGGCGGGAAACCAGACGGCCGCGCATGTCGGGGATAATGCAGAAGCGGCACTTGTGGTTGCAGCCTTCGGAAATCTTCAGGTAGCTGTAGTGGCGCGGGGTCAGGCTGACGCCTGACGCCGGAAGCAGGTCGACGAACGGGTCCGGCGCGGGTGGCACGGCTGCGTGGACGGCATCCAGAACGGCCTCGTACTGCTGCGGCCCGGTGACGGCCATGACCTTCGGATGCGCGCCGGTGATATAGGCGGGCTCGGCACCAAGGCAGCCGGTGACGATGACGCGGCCGTTCTCGCGCAGGGCTTCGCCGATGGCATCCAGGCTTTCTGCCTTGGCGCTGTCGAGAAAGCCGCAAGTGTTCACGATGACCGCATCGGCGCCCTGATAGTCCGGGCTGATCGCATAGCCTTCGGCGCGCAGCCGCGTCAGGATACGCTCGCTGTCGACAAGCGCTTTTGGGCAGCCGAGGCTGACCATGCCGATGGTGGGCTGGCCCGCACGGCGGGTGTCCGGCACGCTGGCGCGGGCAAGGTCGGGGCGAAGCAGGGGGGGGTTCTGGCTCATCCGGCGGATATAGCCCAAGGCGTGACGCGGGTGAAGCAATTGCGCGCCGGCCGGCGCAAGGCTTTCTTGTCCTGGCGCCAGTGTGCCCCTGGCTGGCGTTGACTGATGGAGGGGCGCTGCCCCTCCAAACCTCCCCGGAGTATTTCAGCCGAGATGAAATCCGAGTGGTCTTCATCTTGGCTGAAATACTCCCGCCAGAGGCACCCGAAATCTGCGGCTGGTGCCTCGTCCGAATGGAGCGTCGCGACCGACCCAGGACCCGAGGAGAAGTGCGCAAGCGCTTTGACGAGACAAGGGGATTATGCAGCGCGCTTGCGCGCGGCATGCAATCTGGAAAAGGCCGGCCGGACGGCGCCGGTCGCTCTCGGCCATTTGATGCCGCCGGGGCAGGCGGGTTCTTGCCGGGGCGCGGGGCGCAGCCTAGGCTTTGTTTCAAAAGCAGAAACGAAAAAGGGGCAAGGATGCGGTGGCTTTTTCGGGCCCTTGGGGCGGTTCTTGTGCTGGTGCTGATCGGTGCGGGCCTTCTGGCGATGATCCCGGCCGAGGCGATCGCCGTCCGCGCAGCAGCCGAATTCGAGCGGCTGACCGGGCGGGCGCTGGTCATCGAGGGCGGCGTCAGTCCGCGGTTCTGGCCGGTCCTGGGCGTCACCACCGGCCCGGTCAGCATCGCCAATGCCGGCTGGTCGGACGAAGGCCCGATGCTGAAGGCCGAAGCCCTGATCGTCGAGATCAACGCCTCGGCCCTGCTTGGCGGCGAGGTCCGGATTCTGGGTATCCGCGCCAGCCGTCCCGAGATCGTGCTGGAGCGCGCCAGGGACGGGCGCGAGAACTGGGTCTTTGGCGGCGGAGGCCCGGCCGGTGAAGTCTCGGCGGAGACCCCCGGCATCGGCCGTGCCTATACGCTGGAAGAGGGCCTGATCGAGGGCGGCACCCTGCGGTTCATCGACCATGCCAGCGGCCTGCGTCTGGCCTTCGACGACCTGGACGCAAGGGTGACGATCCCCGATTTCACCGGGCCGGCGCAGGTCACCGCTTCGGCCGTGATGGCAGGGCAGGCCGTGGTGTTGCGGGCCGAGGCGGGGGTGTTTTCCGCCTTCACCGAGGGCCGCGTCGTGCCGCTGGAGGTCAGCGCCGGGGTGGGCGGATCGACCATCGCCTTTGCCGGGCGCGGCGGCTGGCAGCCGCTGGCGGCCGAGGGTGATCTGACGGCGGATCTGTCCGATCTTGCGGCAGTAGCGGCGCTGGCCGGGGCGGAGGCGCCCGCCCTGCCCTCGGGCCTGGGCGCGGACAGCCTGTCGCTGGCCGGCAAGCTGACGCTGGACGGCACTGGTGCCGCTTTCCTGCGCGGCGCCACGATCCGCGCCGATGGCAATGAGCTTGCCGGTGATCTGGACCTGAAGCCCGGCAAGGATCGGCCGAAGCTGTCGGCCCAGCTGCGCGCCGGCGCGCTGGCGCTGCCGGGTCTGGCGGGCGGGCAGGGCGGCGGCGCGGGTGGCGGGATGGAGGCCGCGGGCTGGCCGAAGGACCGCATCGACGTCTCGGGTCTGGGCGCGGTGGATGCCGCCGTGGCGCTGGTGGCCGGCTCGGTCGATCTGGGCCTGCTGAAACTGGGCGAGACCCGGTTGATGATCACGCTGGATCGCGCCCGTGCCGTCTTCGACATCCGCCAGATGACGGCCTATGGCGGCGCTGTCACCGGCGAGTTTGTCGTCAACGGACGCGGCGGCCTGTCGGTCGGCGGCAAGCTGTCGCTGGCGGGGTTGCAGATGCAGCCGCTCTTGTCCGACCTGTCCGGCTGGGACCGGCTGATCGGGCAGGGCAACCTGACGCTGAACTTCCTGGGTGTCGGCAATTCGGTCGACGAGATCATGCAGGGCCTGAAGGGCGACGGCACGCTGTCGCTGGGCAAGGGAGAGCTGCGCGGGCTGGACATCGCTGGCATGCTGCGCACGCTGGACCCCGGCTTTGTCGGCGAGGGGCAGAAGACCATCTTCGACGGAGCTGCGGGCAGTTTCAGCATTGCCGGCGGTGTTCTGTCGAACAGCGATCTGAAGCTGGTCGCGCCCTATCTGACCGCCACCGGATCTGGCGAGGTGGGCTTGGGCGCGCGCGATCTGAACTATCGGCTGCGGCCCACCGCGCTGGCCGGTGAGGACGGCACCGGGGGCGTGATGGTGCCCTTGCTGATCACCGGGTCCTGGGCAAAGCCCCGCTTCACGCTGGACCTTGAATCGATCGCCCGCGAGAAGATGGAGGCCGAGGCGAAGGCCGTCGAAGAGCGGCTCCGGGCCGAAGCGGCGGCGGCCGAGGCGAAGGCCAAGGCGGAACTGGAGGCCAAGCTGCAAGAAGAGCTGGGCGTCGAGGCGATGGAGGGCGAAAGCCTGGAAGACGCCGTGCGGCGCCGCGCGGAGGAGGCGTTGCAGAACGAGGCCGGCAAGCTGCTGGAAGGTATCCTGGGCGATTGAAGCGACCTTGCGGGCATGCCAGCGAAAACGGGTGGCCCGAAGGCCGCCCGCTGGCAGGATGCAGGTCGCGGAACGTCCGTTTCCCCTTGGAGGTCGGTCGCGGTGTGCCGGCGGTTCCTGCGGGCAGCACCGCGTCGTCGCCGCCAGCCGGGCATCGCAGGGCGGGGGTGATCAGCGTGGCCTCGAAAGCCTCGATCGCGCGGGCCGTGTTGCCGAAGCTGACCGGGTCGGCCTCATCCGGGAAGGCGGCCCTGAACCCGTCCACACAGGTCGGCATCGACCCCGGCGTTGCCACCACCCGGCGTTGCAACCACGTTGTCGGGCGTGCTGGCCATTTCCACCCCTGCCTGGACCGTGCCCTTGGCCTGCGCCTTCAGATCCTCGGTGCGTCCGTCCCGGAACTGCGCTTCGTCAAGGAGCGGGTTCGGCCCGGTGGAGACCTGCGCGCGCCCTGCTGCCAGCCATGGCCGCCACCGGTTTCGATGTGGTCGTCGCCGCCGGTGGTCAGGTTGTGGCAGGAATAGCAGGAAAATCCGCCCGAGGCCGACAGCCGGGATCGAGGACCAGCGCCTTTCCCAATGCGATCCCTTCCGATGCGACGGGGTTATCCTACACCGCCGGAACCGTCGAGGGCAGGGGCTTGAACGTCGCTTCGGCCATGGCGCGCAGGTCATCGGCGCCGGTGGCCCGGCAAGGGCCGTGGGCAGGAGGGCAAAGGCAGGAAGCTGGCGCATCGGTATCCCCGCATGACCTGGATGATCGCGCGGAAGGAATGCAGGCACTCCATCGGCGGCGCGGATCGCGGGCGGCTTGACGCACCGGGCGCATGGCCTAGCGATAAAGCAATACCGGGATCTTGCAGGCGCGGATCATCGCGGTGGTGGTGGAACCGATGATCAGGCTGCGGATGCGCGAATGGCCATAGGCACCCATCACCAAAAGGCCGAAGCCCTCGGCCGCGACCTTGCGTTCCAGCGCCACCTCCGGCTCGCCCGCCACCACCTGGACCGAGGCCTCGATGCCGCCGCCTGCCAGCTTTGCCCGCGCCGCCTCCAGCGCCGCGCGAAGGGCGGGCGTATCTGTCCCGGCATGCACCAGCACAGCCTCCAGCCCGGCAAAGACCGGGCTTGCCGCCATCCGGTCCACCGCGCGCATTGCGCTGGCGCTGGCGTCAAAGGCGATCAGCACCTTGTCGATCGGCTGAAACGCGCGCGAGGCGACAAAGACCGGCACCGTGGCGCTGCGCAGGATGCGTTCCAGGTTCGAGCCCAGATGCTCGAACGCGCCCGCACTGCCCTGGCCGCGCTTGCCGATCACCAGTGCGCGGATGTCCGGCTCCAGACTGCGGATGGTTTCCACCAGGTCGCCCTGCCGCAGCTTTTGCGTCACCGGGCCGGCGCCGTCGGCTTCGATCAGGGCCTGCGCGTCGTCCAGGATCGCGTGGCCCTGGGCGGCGGCCAGTTTCGCACGCTGCGCGTCCAGCGTCGCCAGTTCCTGCAACAGCTGCGACCGCGCGCCAAGTGTCAGCGCGCCCGAGAAATCCTTTGTGCCCGCCGCCCCGTGATCGGGCAAGAGGTGCAACAGATCGACCGCCGCCCCCAGCTTCTTCGCGATCCAGGCGCTGTGGTGGCAGACGCTGGCCGAATAGGCCGATCCGTCGACCAGGGCGAGTATTCGTGTCATCGCGGCCTCCCTCAATGCGCCAACAGCTTGTCTATCGCGCCGGGCTTGTCATGCAGGGCCAGCCGGTCGACGATGGTCTCGGACGCTTCGTTCATGCCGATGATCTCGACCTCGGCCCCGTCGCGGCGGAATTTCAGCACCGCCATATCCAAGGCCTGAACTGAGGAGATGTCCCAGATATGCGCGGCTGACACGTCGATGATCACGCGGTCCAATGCCTCCTTGAAGTCAAACGCTGCCATGAAATCTTCGACCGAGCCGTAGAACAGCTGGCCTTCGACCCGGTAGGTGCGGCTGCGACCGTCGGCGGTGGCCTTTGAGGTCACGCCGAACAGCTGCGCGATCTTGCCGGCAAAGAAGATGCCCGACAACAGCACGCCCAAAAGCACCCCGATGGCAAGGTTGTGGGTGTAGACCACCGCCGCAACCGTCGCCAGCATGACGATCGAGGACGACCGAGGATGCGTCCGCAGCGCCTTGATCGACGACCACGAAAACGTGCCGATCGACACCATGATCATGATCGCCACCAGCGCCGGCATCGGGATCTGGCTGACCCAGGGCCCCAGTGCCACGCAGAACACCAGCAGCATCACCCCGGCAAAGGCGCAGGACAGCCGCCCGCGCCCGCCGGATTTCACGTTGATCATGCTTTGCCCGATCATCGCGCAGCCCGCCATGCCACCGATGAAGCCGGTGGCGGTATTGGCCAGGCCCTGGCCGACGCATTCGCGGTTGCGGTCGGTCCTGGTGTCGGTCAGTTCGTCGACCAGACTTTGCGTCATCAGGCTTTCCAGCAGGCCCACCACGGCGACGGCCATGGCATAGGGAAAGATGATCTGCAGGGTGTGGAAGGTCAGCGGCACATCCGGCAACAGGAACACCGGCAGCGTATCGGGCAAGGCCCCCATGTCGCCGACGCTGCGCACATCAAGGCCGAAGGCCATGGTCAGCGCGGTCAGGACGACGATGGTGACCAGCGGCGAGGGCACCGCGCGGGTGATCCGCGGGAAAAGGTAGATGATCGCCAGCCCCGCCGCGACCATCACGAAGGTCAAGGGGGTAACGCGGGCCGGGTCCAGCTCCGGCAGCTGCGCCATGAAGATCAGGATCGCCAGCGCGTTGACAAAGCCGGTCATCACCGATTTCGACACATAGCGCATCACGAAGCCCAGCCGCAAAAGCCCCATGGCGATCTGCAACAGCCCTGCCAGCACGGTCGTCGCCAGCAGAAACTCCAGCCCATGGTCGCGCACCAGCGTCACCATCAGCACTGCCGTGGCGGCGGTGGCGGCCGAGATCATGCCGGGCCGCCCGCCAGCAATCGCGGTGATCACCGCGATCGAGAATGACGCGTAAAGCCCCACCTTCGGGTCGACCCCGGCGATGATCGAAAAGGCGATCGCCTCGGGGATCAGCGCCAGCGCCACCACAAGGCCTGACAGCAGGTCGCCCCGGATATTGCCCAGCCATTCGCGGCGGTAGGTATCGAATGAAAACATGGAGGCCTTTCCTGACCGGCATTGATGGATGCCGGGCTGCGGTTCCGGGTCGGGTTCGGTGGTCCGGCGGATCGGCGGCCGGAAGAGCCAGCCGGGGATCGCGCCCGGCTCCTTGTTCGCGGGGCTGATCGCATGGCCGGGCGGCGAGATCAAGTTTTGTCAGTCCGGACGGCGCAGGCCTTCGGGCCCAGGCCCCGACTTCAGGCGCCTGGCTTCCGTTCGATGCGAAGCTCATCGATCAGCTGCCCTGCGTCCTCGGCAGTCGTCCTCGGCCCGCAGCGCCTGCCAGACGATCCGCGACCCGCACCGGCCGCAAAAGCCGCGCTTGCCGTCATGGGACGAGACGTTGCAGCGCGGCTGGTCCCTGAGGTATCGCAATGTGCCCGCCTTGATCATTGCGGTGATCTCGGCCGGCTGGCCGGTGCTGCGCTGGCAAGTCGTGCAATGGCAGATGCAGCCGTTGCGCAAGAACACATCCGCCTGATAGCGGACGCGCCCGCACGGACAGCCGCCAGTTGCGGGTGTCGCCCGGTGTTCCACGGTTCTTCCCTCCCCGACAAGCCCGCGGCCGTGACCGTTCCGTTATCTGGCGCCCTTTGCCCGCAAACGCCAGACCCGCTCTGCCCAAGGGAGGTGCTCCCCAAGAACTGGACACTGACGCAAGCTCTGATTTGCTGTCTGCTGATCTTCACCACGAAGGAGATCGAAGATGCGAAACGCAAGCAGCATGCCGCCGCGTTCAAGGCGAAAGTGGTGTTGGAGGCGCTCAAGGGCGAGGAGATGGTGTCGGAACTGGCGAGCCGTTTTGCGTGCATCCGTTACTGGCAGGGCTTGTTTGCATGCCCGAGAGGCGACGATGATCCACCAATGGAAACGCGCCCTGCTCGAGGGCGCGTCCGGAGTGTTCGAACGTGGCGGCCGGAAGGCACCGACGATGGACGAAGATCAGGTCAAGGAACTGCACGCCAGGATCGGGAAGCTGGCAGTGGCCAAACTCTTTCTTGAAAGAACGCTCAAGCCCTGGGCGGGACGAGGCGCGGGATGATCGAGCGTGGCCATTCTGACCTCTCGATCGGCCAGCAATGCGGGTTGCTGTCGATTGCGCGGTCATCGTTTTGCCATGCGCTGCAAGGCGAGACGGATGAGAACCGCGCGCTGATGAGGATCATCGACATGCAATTTCTGGAGACGCCGTTCTTTGGCGTCCGGCAAATGACATGGCACCTGCGCAACGAGGGCCACGCGGTGAACGAGAAGCGCATCCGTCGGCTCGTGCGCCTCATGGGATTGATGCCGATCTGTCAGAAGCCGGAAACCAGCAAGCCAGCGAAGGGGCACAAGACGTATCCTTGCCTGCTGCGGGGGTTGCGCGTGGACCGTCCCGATCAGGTCTGGTGCGCCGACATCACCTACCTGCCCCCTCTCGGCAGCTTTGCCTTGCAAATCGCCTGCCGGGCAATGGATGCGGCGCGGGTTTCTGTATCTGGCGGCGATCCATCGGCCGATAGGCGATTGCCTTCAAGCGCCGTCAGGCATGGGCTGGCAAACCCGGTGGCTTTGTCGTGGCGCATCTCAAATACCCTGGATGCCGACTTCGCGTCGAGGCGTTGAGCGAGGCGATCCACGGGTTTGGGCCGCCTGACATCAGGAACACGGGATCAGGGCAGCCAGTTTGCGTCGTCTGCCTGGACAGACCGCCTGCGAAGGTCGGCTGTGCGCATATCGAAGGATGGAAAAGGCCGCTACCTCGACAATACCTTCATCGAGCGGCTCTGGCGAACGCTGAAACACGAATGCGTCTGCCTGCACGCCTGGGAGACCGGATCGCAGGCACGCGCGGGTGTCGGCCGTTGGGTCGAGTTCCACATCCGCCGCCGCCCGCATGAAGCTCTTGGCGGCAGACCACCGGCGGTGGTCCGCCCGGTCAGAAACGAAGTCACGCAACCCGATCAGCAGGACCAAAGAGCAGCCGAAAAAGCGCCAGATCCTGTCCAAGAAATGGGGAGCACCTCAGGTCTTTCTCTGAGCGCCGGACCTGCCTTCAGGTCCGGCGATGCTGGACCTGCCCCCTCCAGAGCAAATGCACGACCGGCACGGAACGGCGGATCTCCCGGTGGGAACACGGACATCCGGTCGATGCCGCCCGGCCGAGGCTCGGCCTTGACCCCGATCCCATGACGCTCCGCCGTTGCACGGTCGAGCACTCGTTCGGCACGATCAAAGCCTGGATGGGCGCCACCCATTTCCTGTTACGGAGGCTGAAGAACATGCGCAGCGAGATGGCGCTGGACGTGCTGGCCTACAACATCAAGCGGATGGTTGCCCTGATCGGCTTCCGGCGAGTGGTGGAGGCAATCCCTGCGTGATGTCGTCGCTCAGTTGGCCAAAACCCCGCTGGAACGCTCTCTCCGGGCCCTCAGCGCGGACGATGGACGAGATCGAGTCGGACTGACCGCGAGGTCGCCCAACCGCCTGAAAATCACACCGCACGCCGCATCGCCGCCGGGTTTCCACACAGCCTCGGCCGAGAGCTGCCATTCGGCTCGGCCAAGGCTGCACGCCGAAAGCGTTCGTTCCTGCGATGCGCGGCATCGGCGGTGTCACAAGGTCGGATGTGCGCACCAAGCTGCAATCAAGCGCTGAGCCGGCTACCAAGAAGGGATCAGCCGGACATGTCGGTGTCGGCGCGGGTGGTTCTGGCGCCCGGGATCGCGCCGCCCAATCCGTCACGCAGCCGGCGGGCCAGATCGAAGAATGCCGCCGCGTCCGCCCCAAGGGCGTCGCGGATGCTGTTGTCGACCGCCGCCCAGGCCCCGGCGATCCCGGCAAGCAAGGTTCGCCCCTTGTCCGTCAATTCCAGCGCGTTCTGCCGACGCGATGCCGGATCGACCGCGCGGGTGATGTATCCGGCGGCCAGCAGACGATCCGTCATCGTGCTCATGCTGGCAGAGGTGACCCCGAATGCCGAGGCAAGATCAGCCTGTGAGGTGCGGCCCATCCGGCCCATCGCCTCGAGGACACGGGCCTGACGGGGCTGGATCCCGAACGGCGCCAACCTGCGGCGCAATTCCGCCTCGATGAGGTCGGCGCTGTGAAGGAGGCCATGGAAGTCGTGTTGGTCAGTTTGCATGCTAACAGTTAATATGCTATATGACTGTCAAGCGCAAGACTCTTGCAGCCATGGTTACGCATTTGAAGGAGCCACCATGCTCAACGACCTACCCAAGAATTTCCTTTCGCCCCTGCTTGCAGTGGCCCTCATTGCGGCCGGCCCTGCCTTGGCGCATTCGCCAGAGGAAGACCTCGCCGCCATCGCCGGTTTTTTCGCTGCCGCAGATGTCGTCAAAGGGCCCGATCTGGTTGATTGCACCTTGTCCGGCGGCACGGAGACAACGTGCTTTTCCATAACATTCCGGCCAAACCCGTTGACCTACACGCCCGGTCCGTGGTGCCCGACCAACATCTCGGACGGCGCGGACAAAGGCGGGATCTGGTTCCTTGACGGAAAGACCGTCGATGTCGATGGCGCGTTCATCGCCAATCTTGCCCAGACCTATGGGGACACAGAATGGCAGCTGTTCGATCCCGACACCGGCGCCATTCGGTTCACCGGCACGCTGGAGGCCTGCCAGGCCGCCGCACGTCCCGATGTTGACCCGGCCTATCAGAATTACTGCGTGCAATGCCTGCCGGAATACATGCCCGAAGACGCGACGATCACCTATGTCATCCCGCTGGAGCCCGCCCCGGTCTGGCGGGGAACAGCCACCAACCAGACCGGATCGGGCATCGCCCTCAACGGTGTGCGCCTTGACGGGCCGGCGCCGGTGGATGCCATTCTGGGTGCGCATACCATCGCACCATTCGACGATTGCGGCGGCCATGTGAACCCGCATGTCGGCTATCATTACCACGCCGTTACGACCTGCCTGTCCGGCACGCAAACGACGGTGGACGGGGCGGATGCCGCAACCGTGGCCACAATCGGTGGTCAGATCGGCATTGCCATGGACGGCTATGCGATCTTTGCCAACCGGCTTGCTGACGGCCAGCCCCCCGAAGGGCTGGATCGCTGCTATGGCCACGAAGCCGAGGGTCTGCCCTATCACTACCACGCCGGCGAAGCCGGTTCGAACCAGATTCTTGGCTGCCTTGCGGCGGAAACCGGCTGCACGCTCGTAGAAGGACAGACGGTCTGCGACGCAACCAGCCCGCCGCCGCGCCCGTGATCGCCTGCCTCTGCCCGCCGAGACAACGCCCAGTGTCTGATTTGTGAATGGCCCCTGTGTTCCCCACGGGGCGAGAATGACCCATGACTGCACCTGTCCAGACCGGAACGCCCCGAACCGCCGTTCCAGACGCCACTGCGCCTTGGCAGATGGGCCGTGCCATCCTGATCGTGGCCGCGCTTTGGCTGGTTTCCAGTCAGGCCTATTACGCGCTGGTCACGACGCTGGGGCTGGAAGGCGGGTATGATGGCGCGCCGGTGCTGTTCGCGGCCTATTATCTGGCTTGGGCCGCGGTTGCCCTTTGGCTGTTTCGCGCCCTGATCGCCGATAATCTGGGCCATACCACGGTTTTGCGCGAAGGGCTGGTAATGCTGCCCGTTCTGGTGGGCTTTGCGCTTTTTGTCGTCTACGGGCTACCGCTGCTGCCAAAAGTGTCCGAACTGCGCGCGCCGTCAGAGCCGCCCGAGTTCATGTTCTCCTCGGCCTGGTATTACCTGCCGAAATCGGCCGATATCCTGTTTCAGCAAGTGCTGGCGGCGGGCCTTATCCTGACGGCGGCGCGGGCGGGCTATCGCCTTTTGCCCATCGCTCTGGGCATGGCGGTGGCCTTTGGTGGCTTCCATCTGCTTTTGGCATTCGATGGCTATACGCCAACCTATGTCACCCGTTTCACCCTGTCGGCGACCCTGTTCGGCGCGGTGCTTCCCTATCTTTACCTGCGCCTGCGCAGCGGGTTTCGCTGGGCCTATGCCTTCCATTGGGGGTTCTACGCGGCCGATGCGACGTTGACGCATTTCATTCTGGCGGCACCGCCCTGGGCATGACCCTGCACCGCGCCGCCTTCAAAGGATCAAAGACCATGATTGGATCAAGACCATGACCATCAAAAGCATCAATGGCTGCATCGGCTGCGAGGAATGCGTCAAATCCTGCCCCTGCGACGTCATCCGGATGGAACGTGGCAAGGCCGTGATCGCCTACCCCGCCGACTGCCAGATTTGCCATCTGTGCCGGATGTATTGCCCGGTCGACGCCATCGAGATGGCGCCGGAGAAATCCATTCCCGTCATTGTGCCGTGGGGCTGAGCGATGAAACTTTCTGCAAGAACCTTCGCCATCATTGCCGGCGTGGCCATCTTTGTCGGCCTGCCGCTGCTGTTCTACGCGCTGGGGGATGCCCCGCGCCGAACCATCCTGAAAGAGGCGCTTTCGATCCTGACGCTGCTGGCTTTCACCATGATGCTGGGCCAGTTCTTTCTGGCGCGCAGCAACGAGACGCTGCTGAGCCTGTTCAGGCCGCCGCAGATCCAGAAGGTTCACAAGGTCATCGCCTATACCGCGATCGGCGTGATTTTCCTGCACCCCGCCCTGATCGTCTTGCCCCGGTTTCTGGAAGGCGGGATCCGGCCGTGGGACGCCTTTGTCACCATGATCACCGATTGGGGCAATCTGGGCATCGTGCTGGGCCTTGTCGCCTGGGGGGTGATGGTTGTGCTGGGCGTTACCGTGTTCTTCCGCAAGAACCTGATCCCCCGCTTCACGCTGCGCTATCGCGGCTGGCGGTATTTCCATGGCGCCCTGGCGGTCAGCTTCACCATTCTGGCGCTTTGGCACTCGATCGCGTTAGGCCGTCATACCGACCTCGCGATGTCGGTCTTTTTCGTCACGCTGGCGCTGCTCGGCTTTGCCTTGCTGGCGAGGCTTTACTGGGCGGCTGCGCCGAAAAAGCCAAGTAACGCTTTGATTTCTGGAGGAGCCGCGACATGACCGCGCCCAATGATGCCACCGCCCCGACCCGCCGCACCTTCCTTGCACTGTCGGGGGCAACGGCCGGGCTGGCCTCTCTCGGGATGGCCGCCTGGGCGCAGAACAACGTCGAGATTGACGTGGACGCCGTTACCAACACCACCCATGCCACCGACGTTCTGGTGATTGGCGGCGGCATGGCGGGGCTGTTTGCCGCCGTGAAGGCGCATGATGCGGGTGCTGCCACCATGATCGTCTCCAAGGGGCGCTTGGGGTCGTCGGGGCTAACGCCCTTCGGCAAGGGGTTCTTCGTCTTTGATCCCGCGACCGAGACCGGCACGATTGGCGATTTCGTCGCTGCCGTCTCGCGCTCGGCGCTTGGCACCAACAACCCGGTCTACACCCGACAACTGGCAGAGCATTCGCTGGACCGCGCGCGCGAACTGACCGACTGGGGGTTCTTTGACCAGACGCTGGCCAACCGCCCCTTCATGCGGCCGATCACAGAGCGCGCGATCCCGCTGCTGGAACGGGTGGTCATCACCCATCTGATCAAGGAAGATGGCCGGATCGCAGGCGCTGCCGGTTTCCGGCTGGATGCCGAGGAAACCGTCACCATCCGCGCCAAATCGGTAATCCTTTGCACCGGCGCGGGGGGCTTCAAACCGAATGGCTTTCCGCTGGGCGATCTGACGCATGACGGCTCGATCATGGCCTATCAGATCGGCGCCAAGATCACCGGCAAGGAATGGAACGACGGCCATTCCACCCGCAGCACCAACCCCGCCGCCTGCTACGACGGGTGGGGCGATATGTTCGAGCGCATCCCTTCAACCAATGGCGTCGAGGTCCATCACGATCTGGGCGTCGACATCAACTACCGCGCCTATATGACAGGCAATCCTGTCGCGGGTGGGCCGGGCGCCGAGCAACCGACCGATGAAATTGCAGGCGGTCCTTTCGTGCCCGAAGAGTTCAAGAACCGCGCGCCCCCAGAGGGCGGTGGGCCAGGTGGCAAAGGCGGCGCCCCCGGCGGCCCGCCTCCCGGATTCTCCCCCGGCGCGAATGTCGGTGGAGCGTCGGCGGGCATGGCGATCCACAAGTCCGAAGGGCTGGTGCCGGTGGATGACCGTTGTGCCTCCAACATCCCCGGACTTTATGCGGCGGGTGATGCGCTTGGCAGCCATATGGCGGGCGGGATCTATACGCAGATCGGCTCATCGCTGGCCGGGTCTGCCGTTCAGGGTGCCATCGCGGGCGAAGCCGCCGCTGAGTATGCAGGATTGGCCGACACCCCCGTCATTCCCGATGCGCGGATCGCAGAGATCGTGGCCGAAATCCTTGCTCCCCTGCGGCGTGAGGCGGGCTACGGCCCGGCATGGGTGACGCAAACGCTGCAAGGCATCATGATCCCGAATTTCGTTCTCTACATCAAGAAGGGCACGATGATGCAGGCCGCGCTGGCCTATGTCGAAGAACTGCGCGACCACCATGCGCCGATGCTGCGCGCCGCCAACATGCATGAATTGCGGTTGGCGTTCGAGACCCGCAACATGATCCTGAGCGCCGAGATGAAGCTGCGCGCCTCGCTGATGCGGACCGAAAGCCGGTGCAGCCACTATCGGCTGGATTACCCCGAGCTTGACGATGAAAACTGGCGCGCATGGATCAATATCCATCAATCTGCCGACGGGTCGATGCAGCTTGAAAAGCAACCCTTCGATGCCTGGCCCATATAGGCTGACCGAGGTGCTCCCCGTTCATTGGACGAGGCGCGGATGAACCCTGGGTGGTCGAAGTTGTCGCGCAGTCTTTCGCCGGGGTCGCCTCCGCTGCAGTAGCACGAAATGATCGGGATTTCTGTGCTTCGGCGCGTCGTTTTCCGTGCCAGCAGGTCAGTTGGCGATGACGACGCGGAACCCCACGTTCGCCTGTCGGCGGGTCGCGGGAATGCCGACGCGGTAGGCCGACCGGAGGTTCTTTACCGGATCGTCCCAGGATCCGCCTCGCAGCGCCCTGCTTTCGCAGGCCCCGCCGGTCTTGGCCGCGCCATCTGCCTTTGTGCCTTTGAGAGTGGGCGACCAGCAGTCTGCCGCCCATTCCCAAAGGTTTCCCGTGACCGCCAGCAGTCCGTAGGCGTTCGGCGGGAAATGCCCGGCAGGTGCCAGTTCGGGGTAGCCGTCGTCGCAGGCTGTGTTGCGCCAGGCAAAGCGCGACGAGGCATCGGCGGCATTGACCGCCACGCAGGCGCCTGCCGCACTGCCATCAAAGGGATAGTCATCGGCACGGCCGGCGCGGATCGCGTATTCAAGCTCGGCCTCCGAGGGCAGGCGCACGCTCTGTCCGATCGTCACGGCCAGCCATTGCGCGCCTCGAATCCCGGTGCTGCCCAGCCCGCCTCGCCTTGAAAGCGCATCTTTCCGGTCGAGGCCCAGACATAGCACCCGTTGGCAGGCCGATAGCCGGAGGTCTCGACGAAATGGCGGTATTCGGCGACGGTGATTTCGCCCACCGACATCGCAAAGGGCGGCAGGTCGATCGTGGTCACCGGCCGTTCGGCCTTGGTCGCCTCGCCAGAAGCGGAGCCCATCCGGAAGCTGCCGCCAGGGAGCGACACGAAGGCCGGGCATTGGCTGCACGTGGCATCGCCTTGCTTCGGCGTCGGGGTGTCGCCGCGCGATGCCGCGTCCAAAGCCGGATCGGGGGCCAAATCCGGGGCTGTTTCCGGTGTCTTCAGCGCCGCCGTCTCCTCGACCACCGGTGCCGCGTCCATTGCCGCCAGCCGGTCCCGCGCCATTTCGGCAAAAAGCCCGTCCGGGAACTCTTGCAGATAGCCCAGAACGGCGGCGCGGCTGCCGTCCTGATCTGCGGCCTTCCACCGCTCCACATCGGCCAGAACCGGATCGATCCCCTGCGCCACAGGCGCCGCCACGGCGGGGGCAAGATAGACTTCGTCCAGCAGCGACGAGGTCGACCATGGCCGCTGCAGCCGCCCGGTCCGGGTGACCACATCGGCCCGGACGCGGGTCATCAGCGCGTTGATCTCCAGCCCCGGCGTCTCGATATGGGTCAGAAGGGCTTCGGTGAAGGGGCTGTTGGCGCCATCGCCGTCATAGGCCACCTCGCCGGGGTCGGTGGCAAAGCCGATCAGGGCGCCGCCCAGCGTTTCGACCGGTGCGAGGCCGCGCGCCAGAACAGCGGTCGAGCGTGCCGCCCCCATCGCCCGGCTGAGCCGGGTCTCGAACGGGTTGTCGCGGCAGGCGTCCAGCAGGATCACACTGTTGCCGCTGGCCAGCTCCAGCTGCTTGAGGACCAGTTGCAGGTCGATGGCTGCGAAATCCAGATCGCTTTCGCGTTCCAGCTCGGCGTCGATGGGGATCAGGTAGTTTCGGCCCGCCACCTGCAGACCGTGGCCGGCATAAAAGAAAAGCGCCAGATCCGCGCCATCGGCGGCAAGGCCGAATTCGCGCAGCAGGTCGCGCATGGCGTCGATATCCAGATCCGTGCCCAGCAGCACCTCGAAGCCCATTCGACCCAGTGCTGCTTCCACCGCAAGCGCATCGCTGACCGGGTTCTTCAGTTGCGGCGCGGACGCATAGGCGGAATTGCCGATGACCAGCGCGACGCGCCGTTCGGCGAGCGCAGCGGTCGCGCTGACCCAAAGGCAAAGAATGGCCAGCAGAAGTCTCATGTCGGGCCTCGCGTCGAACATGGATGCGTGCAGGGGAGTATAGCCGGTTTTGAGTGAGAGTCCCTGCTGTAAGCTTTCCGGCTGCCCGGGGGACATGACGGTCGCCCTGCGGTCAGGAGTCCCGCGCGGCCGCGCAACCGACTTCGATACGCAGACAGCATCGCGGGAATTCCCGGAGACCATACGCTCGACTGCCTCGAGAATGTTCACGGAGGAATTCGGCGTTGATCAATCATACCAAGCCTGACATCTGCATGGCCGAGAAACCTGGTCAGATGGGCGATGGCGTTTTCCCGCTGTCTGGCGCCACCTTGTGTTTCCCGAGCGCTTGGCGACTGGCGATGCAATCACGGAACTGAGTCATTATTGGCACCGGGCAGAGTGCTTCCGCGATTGTGGCCGGTGGTTTCACGATAGGGTCGGTCGGCTTGCCTTCGAAGACGCCCTGATCGTGTTCGAGGGTGCGCAGAATCGCTTCGAGTTCGGCTCGGCCGAAACCGTGGGCAAGGTCCCGCCATTCGGTCGAACCTTGTTCAACCATCGGCTTGTTGTCGGTGGCATATTGCCGAACTGCAGGATCGACAAGGCGGGTTTCGTCGGCGGCGAGTTCGGCTCGTCAAGCCGTCAGGCGACGACGGCGGTTCTGCTCGTCGAAATTCCGAGCGCCAGCCATCACTTCGTAGTCGGTGGAAGTGCTGGTCATGCCGATCGGGCTGCACGCGGGATCCGCTTCGCCAGCCTCGATCCTCGGCATGACCCGTACATATTCAGCGCTATCGCAGCCCGAGTTGGCATCGTCGAACGCTTCTCCGAAGTTGTTTTCTGCATGGTGATGCAGTGACCCCGGATCGCGCTCTCATGATCCGGGGGAGTTATTGCACGCAGTTTCCTCTCGGGTCCTGGATGGGCCGATGCAGGTCTGAGCGAGCGTTGTGCCTGGGCAATCTCATCCTGAAGTCGCGCCACGGCCGCAGCGTGGTTTCGGTCCGCGACTCGGCGATCACCACCGAGCGGCTCGATCAATTCCGACTTCCCGAGGATGGGCTGAAGGGCTTTCGGGACGGCCATCCGCGCCCGGAATCGACCGTTCCTTTCGGTCCGGTGACGTCGCGTCGCAGCCATCGTCCAACCCAATTCTGGCACCTGTTCTGACACCGAGAATGGCACTATGCCTTGGCAGGCAAGGTGTTTATTTGAAATCAAGGGGGCAGGGTGGTGCTGCAAGAGAGGATTGAACTCTCGACCTCTCCCTTACCAAGGGAGTGCTCTACCACTGAGCTACTGCAGCGCCGTTGGTGGCGGCGGAGATAGACGCAAAGCGCCAGGGGTGCAACCCCCTTTTCGCGGCACTCTGGACCGCAAAGACGGGCTGGGGTATGTCAGCCCTCATGCGCCAGACCGACAAGAGCGACCAGGCCGGAAAGCCTCGCAAACCCGCCGGTGACGCGGTGCGCGAAGCGCGGCTGAAGGCGGCGCTCAAGGCCAACATGGCGCGGCGCAAGGCACAGGCGAAAGCGCGCGCCACCGGCGGCACCGATAGCGGCGACGGCAACGAAAACAAAGGCGAGTGAGGCAGCATGGATTCGATTCTGGTGACGGGCAACGGCAGCTTGAACGGGGTGATCCCGATCGCGGGGGCGAAGAACGCCTGCCTTACGCTGATGCCCGCCACGCTTCTGAGCGAAGAGCCGCTGACGCTGACCAATGCGCCGCGCCTGTCGGACATCGCCACGATGACGCAGCTTTTGCAAAGTCTGGGGGCGGAGGTGGCGTCGCTGCAGGATGGCCTGGTGCTGGCGCTGTCGTCGCACGGGATCGACAATCACACGGCCGATTATGACATCGTGCGCAAGATGCGGGCCTCGATCCTGGTGCTGGGGCCGATGCTGGCGCGCGACGGGCATGCGGTGGTGTCGCTGCCGGGCGGCTGTGCCATTGGCGCGCGGCCCGTGGACCTGCACCTGAAGGCGCTGGAGGCGATGGGGGCAGTGCTGGACCTGCGCGACGGCTATGTGCATGCCAAGGCGCCCGGCGGGCGGCTGCGCGGTGCGGTGGTGGAGTTTCCCTTCGTCTCGGTCGGGGCGACGGAAAATGCGCTGATGGCGGCGACCTTGGCCAAGGGAACCACGGTGCTGAAGAACGCCGCGCGCGAGCCCGAGATCGTCGACCTGGCGCGCTGCCTGCGCAAGATGGGGGCCCAGATCGACGGCGAGGGGACTAGCGAGATCACCATCCAGGGCGTCGACCGGCTGCACGGCGCCACCCATCCGGTGGTGACCGACCGGATCGAGTTGGGCACCTACATGCTGGTGCCGGCGATTGCGGGCGGCGAGGTGGAATGTCTGGGCGGCCGGATGGAGCTGGTTGGGGCATTCGCCGAAAAGCTGGATCAGGCGGGCGTGTCGGTGGTGGAGACCGAACGTGGGCTGAAGGTGTCGCGCAAGAATGGCCGGGTGCGCGCAGTGGATGTGGTGACAGAGCCCTTCCCGGGCTTTCCGACCGACCTGCAGGCGCAGATGATGGCGCTTCTCTGCACCGCCGAGGGGACATCGGTGCTGGAGGAAAAGATCTTCGAGAACCGTTTCATGCATGCGCCGGAATTGATCCGCATGGGGGCCAGGATCGACGTCCACGGCGGCCATGCCACGGTGACGGGGGTGGAGCGGCTGAAGGGCGCGCGGGTGATGGCGACGGACCTGCGGGCCTCGGTGAGCCTGATCCTGGCCGGTCTTGCGGCCGAGGGCGAGACGGTGGTCAGCCGGGTCTATCACCTCGATCGCGGCTATGAGCGGGTCGAGGAGAAGCTGTCGGCCTGCGGGGCGAAGATCGAGCGGATCCGGGGTGAGTGACGGGGGCGAATGATGGCGGATGCTCGGTTCGAGGATGGTGACGTAGCCCCGCTGCGGCTGATCGCGCAAGACGCGGCAGACGTGCCGGTGATCTCGGCGCTGCTGCAGGACGCGGTTCTGCCGGTGGGCGAGATGCGGCTGGACCGCAAGCGGCGGCGGCTGGTGGCGCTGGTGAACCGGTTCCGCTGGGAAGACCGCGAGGCGGCGTTGAACGCGGGCCGCCCCTATGAGCGGGTGCGCAGCCTCTTGACCATCGAGGACGTGCTGGCCGCGCAGACCCTGGGCGTGGACCTGTCCAGCCGCGAAACGGTGCTGTCGATCCTGTCGCTGGACTGGCAACCGGGCCAGGACGGGACGGGCCGGCTGGTGCTGACCCTTGCCGGGGATGGCGCGGTGGCGCTGGAGGTCGAGGCGCTGGATGCGCGGCTGGACGATGTGACGAAGCCCTATGTCGCGCCCTCGCGTCGCGCCCCCGATCACGGGGCCTGAAGCTACGGGGCCTGAAGCTACGGGGCCTGAAGCAATTGCGCGCCTTGCGGCGCATGCCTTTGCCTTGGTCCTGGATCAGCCGCGACGCCCTTTTGCCCAAACGCAGTCCGGCGTTGGCGTCGGTGCCTCCGGCGGGAGTGTTTTTGCCGAGATGAAGTGCCTGACAGTGTTCCGGACTTCATCTTGGCAAGAAATACTCCGGGGGGAGGGCGCGAATGCATGCATTCGCGCCTTGGGGGGCAGCGCCCCCCTTTGCCGGGTGCTTTACCGCGCAGGTGGCAGGGGGTATCTGGGGCAAAGCTTTCGGAGGGCCGACGATGCCGCAGTTTCTTGACAGTTCCCAGCCCGGTTTCGAGGCTGCCTTTTGCGGGCTTCTCGGCATGAAGCGCGAGCAGGCCGAGGATGTGGATGCCGTGGTGGCTGCGATCATCGCCGATGTTCGGGCGCGCGGCGATGCGGCGGTCATCGAGATGACGGCGCGGTTCGACCGCCTGGACCTGACGCCGGACCGGCTGGCTTTTTCTCCGGCCGAGATCGCGGCGGAGGGCGCACGGGTTTCTTCCGAGGATCGGGCGGCACTGGAACTGGCGGCAGAACGGATCCGGGCCTATCACGAACGCCAGAAGCCCGAAGACGCAAGCTGGACCGATGCGGTGGGCGCCACCCTCGGATGGCGCTGGACGCCGGTGTCGGCAGCCGGGCTCTATGTGCCGGGCGGGACGGCCTCCTACCCGTCCTCGGTCTTGATGAACGCCATTCCGGCCAAGGTGGCGGGGGTGGAACGGCTGGTGATCGCCTGCCCGACGCCGGGCGGGGTGGTCAACCCGCTGGTGCTGCTGGCGGCGCAACTGGCGGGGGTGGATGTGGTCTACCGGATCGGCGGTGCGCAGGCGATTGCGGCGCTGGCCTACGGCACCGAGACCGTTCAAGCCGTCGACAAGATTACCGGGCCCGGCAATGCCTTTGTCGCGGCGGCCAAGCGGCGGGTGTTCGGCCGGGTCGGCATCGACATGATCGCCGGGCCGTCCGAGGTGCTGGTGATCGCGACAGGCGATCAGGACCCGGACTGGGTGGCGCTGGACCTCCTGAGCCAGGCCGAGCATGACGCAAGCGCCCAGGCCATCGTGATCACGCCCGATGCTGCTTTTGGCCGGGCGGTGGCGGCGGCGGTCGAGGCACGGCTGGAGACCCTGCCGCGCCGGGCGATCGCCGCGGCAAGCTGGGCGCAGAACGGGGCGGTGATCGTGGTGCGCGATCTGGACGAGGCGGCGGCGCTGTCGAACCGCGTAGCACCCGAGCATCTGGAGATCCTGACTGCGAACCCCGAGGCATTGGCGGCGAAATGCACCCATGCGGGCGCGATCTTTCTCGGCGCCTTCACCCCCGAGGCGATCGGCGACTATGTCGGCGGGCCGAACCATGTGCTGCCCACGGCACGCTCGGCGCGTTTCTCGTCTGGCCTCAACGTGCTGGATTTCATGAAACGCACCACGATTGCCCGGATGACGCCCGAGGCCTTGAAGGCCATCGGCCCGGCGGCGGAACGGCTGGCGGCCTCGGAAGGGTTGCAGGCGCATGGGCTGTCGGTCCGGGCGCGACTGGATCGGTTGAACGGATGAGCCGGGCGGCCGGGGACCCGCTTTATCGCGACCCCGATCTGGCGCGGTTCTATGACCTCGACAACGGGTGGGGCGAGGACACGCGGGCGGCGGCGGAACTGGCCCGCGACGCGACCTCGGTTCTGGACATCGGCTGCGGCACCGGCCTTCTGGCGCGGCATCTGGCGGCGGGCGGGCGGCGGGTTGTCGGTGTCGATCCGGCCGGCGCGATGCTGCAGATCGCGCGGGCCGCACCAGGGGGCGACGCCGTGGCCTGGGTCGAGGCCGACGCGGCAGGTCTTGACCTCGGCGAGCGGTTCGATCTGGTGGTGATGACCGGCCATGCCTTTCAGGTCTTCCTGACGGCGGGAGAAAGGCGCGCTGCGCTGCGCACGGTGGCCCGCCATCTGGCGCCCGAGGGCCGGTTCGTCCTTGACAGCCGCAACCCGGCGCGGGCCGAATGGCGGGGCTGGACACCGGAGGCGACGCGCGAAGTGCTGGCGCATCCCGAGCTGGGTCCCGTGGAACGCTGGAACGACGTGGCCGAGGACCGCGATACCGGCATCATCACCTATACCACGGCCTACCGGATCGCCGGGGCACCGCCGCTGACGGCGCAATCGCGCATCGCCTTTGCCTCGCACGACGAGATCGCCGCGGCGCTGGCCGAGGCCGGTTTGGCAGCCGAGTTCTGGTGGGGTGGCTGGGACAGGCGCCCCTTCACGCCGGATGCGCCCGAGATCATTGCCTTCGGCGGGCACATTTGCAGGCAATCCCGGACACGCCTTCGGCCTTGATCGCATCCGCCGCCTCGGGCAAGAGGGCCACAGCCCATTGGAAGCCCGCCATGACCAACCGCATCTGCCATATCGAGATCGACGAGAAGGGTCTGGCCCGGCCGACGCCCGAGATCGAACAGGAACGCCGCGTGGCGGTCTATGATCTTCTGGAGGAGAACTCGTTCGGCCTTCCCGTGCGGGACGGCAAGGCGATCCTGCCGGGGCCGTACCGGCTGCATCTGGCGATCCGCGAGGGGCGGCTGGTGTTCGGCATCACGGCCGAGGACGAAACCCCGGTGGGCGAGTTCCACCTGTCGCTTGGCCCGTTCCGGCAGGTGGTGAAGGATTACTTCCAGATCTGCGAGTCGTATTTCGACGCGGTGAAACGTCTGCCGCCCAGCCAGATCGAGGCGATCGACATGGCGCGGCGCGGCATCCACAACGAGGGCGCGCGGGTGCTGCAGGAACGGCTTGAGGGCAAGGCGGATGTCGATACAGACACCGCAAGGCGGCTTTTCACCCTGATCTGCGTTCTGCACTGGGGCTGACCTTGGGCGATTTTCCCCAATCCGTCCTGTTTTGCTGCGACCATAACGCCGTGCGCTCGCCCATGGCCGAGGCGCTGATGAAGAAGCTGTATGGCCAGCGGGCCTATGTGCAGTCGGCGGGCGTCAAGAACGACATGGAGGTGGACGGCTTTTCCATCGCCGTCTGCCGCGAGATCGGCATCGAGATCAGCCGCCACCGCAGCCGCAGTTTCGAGGAAATGCAGGAATGGGGCGACGATCTGGGGCAGTTCGACCTGATCGTCGCCTTGTCTCCGGCCAGCCAGCGGCAGGCGCTGGAGCTGACGCGGTATCACCACCTGGAAGTGGAATACTGGCCGATCCTGGACCCGACCGGCCTTGGGGAATCGCGCGAGGCGAAGCTTTCGGCCTATCGCCAGGCACGTGACCAGATCCGCGACCGGATGCTGGCCCGGTTCGGCCCGCCCAGCGAAGACCAGGGCTGAGGCCGTTCGCCGCTGCACTGGCTGCGCTCGTTGCCGGAGCGGGCGGACCGGGCAAGGTCGGAAACGGTCGCAAATGCGTCTGCCAGCGTCTTGGCGCGGGGTAGGGCGCGCGCTAGACAGGGGCAGAGCCGAAGGAGACCTGCGATGCGCCGTGCCGACACCCTTGCCCTGATCAAGGCCTACTACGATGCCTTCAACGCCGGCGACGCGGCGGGGATGCTGGATTGCGTTTCCGACGATGTCGAGCATCGGGTGAACGAGGGCGCGCATCGCATCGGCCGGGCGAAGTTCGCCGAATTCTGCGGGCACATGGGCGTCAGCTACCGCGAACAGCTGACCGACATGGTGATCTTCGCCAATGACCACGGCGACCGGGCGGCGGCGGAATTCGTGGTGAACGGCGAATACCTGAAGACCGATCCCGGCCTGCCGGAGGCAAAGGGCCAGCGCTATGTCCTGCCCGGCGGCGGGTTCTTTGACGTCAGGGGCGGCAAGATCGCCCGCGTCACCACCTTCTACAACCTCAACGACTGGACCCGGCAGGTGTCGAGGTGACCGAGGACCGGATCGGCGGGGTCAGCGTCCGCGCCCTGACCGGCGACGATCTGGAGGCGGCGCTGGATGGCGTGGCGGCGCTTCGGATCAGCGTCTTCCGCGACTGGCCCTATCTCTACGACGGCTCGCTGGAATATGAGCGGGCCTATCTTCAGACCTACCGCGACAGCCCCGGCGCGCTTCTGGTCGGCGCCTTTGATGGCGAAAGGCTGGTCGGTGCCTCCACCTCCACCCCGATGGAGGAGCATGCCGAGGCCTTTGCCGGGCCGCTGCGGCAGATCGGCCTGCCGGTGACCAGAATCCTTTACGGCGCGGAATCGGTGCTGTTGCCGGCCTGGCGCGGCCAGGGCCTGGGACACCGCTTCTTCGACCTGCGCGAAGCCCATGCCCGCAAGCTGGGGCGCAGCCATGTGGCCTTCTGCTCGGTCATGCGGCCCGACGACCACCCGATGCGGCCGGCACATTTCCGCACCAACGATGCCTTCTGGCTGGGCCGCGGCTACACCCCCTTGCCGGGCGTCTTTGCCGAGTTTTCCTGGAAGGACCTCGGCGACCGCGAAGAGACGAAAAAGCCGCTGCAGTTCTGGATGCGGGCGCTCTGACCGCGCCACGCCGGACCACGGTCGCCGGCCGACAGCGCCGATGTCGCTTGGCGCCGAATTGCAGCGCATTTGATGCGGGCGCTGCAACCGCCACGTGAATACTCCGCGCACCCCGAAAACGCCGCAAGAAGCGTCAGGGGCCAATCAGCGGAGGAACGAAAAGGCGTTGAAATCCCCTTTACCCATCTGCCGATTCCGACGGCGACATCGGGATTCTACGAAGGCTTCAGAACGGCGGTCACGATCACCGCCAAGGTGCTGATCGGCCTTCTGATCATCTGGGCCGCGGCCTTTCCCGAACCGGCCGGCACCGTGTTGTCGGCAATCAACGGCGTGCTGCTGAAAGGCTTTGGCGCCTGGTATGTCCATGTGATGGCCTTCTACCTGCTGGCCTGTCTGATCATTGCGGCCTGGCCGGCGACCGGACGGCTGCGGCTGTCGGCGAATGGCGAAAGGCCGGAGTTCTCGTCCTTTTCGTGGTTCTCGATGATGTTCGGCATCGGCATGCTGACCTGTTCCACGGCCGAGCCGATCTACCACTTCGCCACCAACCCCGACGGGATCCAGGGCAGCGTCGCGGGCGCGGCGGCCGAGACCACGCGGTCGGCCTACGAATGGGCCTTCCCGCGCTGGGGCCTGTCGGCCTGGGGCTGCTATGCGCTGACCAGCCTTGCGCTGGCGTTCTTTTCCTGTCGCCGGGGCCTGCCGCTAACCATCCGGTCCGGGCTTACGCCGCTTTTCGGCAGCGCGCTGTCGGGCGTGGGCAAGGGCATCAAATGGCTGTCGAACCTGAACATGGGCCTGACGATCTTTCTGCTGGCCTGTTTCCTGATCATCAACGTGATCAACGCCGCCGGCGATGAATCGACCAAGGGCCGCATCCATATCATCGTCTGGGGTCTGGCCCTGACGGCGGTGATCGCGGTCCTGCTGATGGCTGGCGGGTTGGCGGCGATCCAGACCGCGATGATCATCGGCGCGCTGCCGTTCTCGATCGTGCTGGCGCTGACAGGCGTGGCGCTGATCAAGGCGCTGGTCCGCGACGGGATGCGGATCCGGGCAGGCATGCCGCCGGCCGGCAAGGAACCCGCCGAATAGGCGGGAAAGCCGGGCCGCGGCCCCGCGCGCCGGGCCGTGCCTGAAAGCCGAGCGGGGGGCCGCAGCATCCGTGCCCCCCGTTCCTTGCCGGACCCGTGCAGATTATGCTTGAAAACCGCGCCTTTCGGGCGCATATGCCGCGCGACGACGGCCTGCGGTTTCCGCGGGCGAACCCCCAATCGGAGTGACCATGGCCAAGGAAGACATTCTCGAATTCCCCGGTGTCGTGAAGGAACTTCTGCCGAACGCGACATTCAAGGTCGAACTCGACAATGGCCATGAACTGATCGCGACGATGGCAGGCAAGATGCGCAAGAACCGCATCCGGGTTCTGGCGGGCGACAAGGTGCAGGTGGAAATGACCCCCTATGACCTGTCCAAGGGCCGCATCAACTATCGCTTCAAGTAAGCGCGTCCCGAAAAGTGGACAGCGGTTTTCGGATCAGGATGCGCGGAAGACCCGTATGCGGCTGATCCTCGGTTCCGCTTCGCCGCGCCGCAGCGAACTGCTGGCGCAGATGGGCCTGGTGCCGGACGCCGTGCTGCCCCACGACATCGACGAGGATCCCCGCAAGGGCGAATTGCCGCGCCCCTATGCGGCGCGTCTGGCGCGGGAAAAGGCGCTGGCCGTCGCGACCGGGCCGGACGACGTGGTTCTCTGCGCCGATACCACCGTGGCGCTGGGCCGCCGCATCCTGGGCAAACCGGCGGATGCGGGCGAGGCAGCAGCCTTCCTGACGCTTCTGGGCGGGCGGCGGCATCAGGTGATCACCGCCGTTGCGGTGCGACGCGGCGACCGGGTCTGGGTGCGCGAAAGCGTCAGCGCGGTCAAGATGAAGCGGCTGTCGGACGCCGAACTCAACACCTATCTTTCCAGCGGCGAATGGCAGGGCAAGGCGGGCGGCTACGGAATCCAGGGGCTGGCGGGTGCCTTCATCCCGTGGATTTCCGGCAGCTTCAGCGGCATCATGGGCCTGCCGGTGGCCGAAACCGCCGCCCTGCTGACGGCGGCCGGCTACCCGATGTGGAGGCAGGCATGAAAGGCCGCGTGGTGCTGCTGGACCGGATCGGCGACCGCCCGGCGGCGGCGCTGATGCTGGACGGGCGGCTGGAGGATCTGGCGATCGACCCCTCGGGCGACGATCCGCTGCCCGGCGCGATCTACCGTGCCGTGGCCGACCGCCCGATGAAGGGGCAGGGCGGCCTGTTCGTGAAACTGCCCGGCGGCAGCGGCTTTCTGCGCCAGGTCGGCGGGATCGCGCCAGGCCAGCGACTGCTGGTGCAGGTCTCGGGCCCGGCCGAACCGGGCAAGGCCACGCCGGTCACCACACGGCTTCTGTTCAAGTCGCGCTTCGCCATCGTCACCCCCGGCGCGCCCGGCCTGAACATCAGCCGCCGCATCCGTGACGAGGACATCCGCGCGGCGCTGGAGGCGCAGGCGGCGACTGGCATGGCCGGGGCCGCGCCGGACCTGGGCCTGATCCTGCGGTCGGCCTGCGAACGGGCAGAGCCCGAGGCCGTGGCCGAAGACATCGCCGCGATGCGCGGTCTGGCCGAGGCGGTGCTGGCCGACCTGACCGGCGCGCCCGAACTGCTGGTCGATGGCGCCTCCGCCCATGACCTCGCCTGGCGCGACTGGCTGGACCCCGCGCCGGATGAGGTGGTGGAGGAAGCCGGCTTCGCCCCGCATGGTGTGCCGGAGGCGATCGAGGCACTGCTGGCCCTGCGCGTCGATCTGGCCGGAGCCGGGCACATGATGATTGAACCCACCCGCGCGCTGGTGGCGGTGGACGTGAACACCGGGGCCGATACCTCGCCCGCTGCGGCGCTCAAGGCCAATGTCGCCGCTGCGCGTGAACTGCCGCGCCAGCTGCGGCTGCGGGGCCTGGGAGGGCAGGTGGTGATCGACTTCGCGCCGATCCCCAAGCGCGACCGTTCCATCCTGGATCAGGTGATGAAGGCTGCCTTCAAGGCCGAGGGCGAAGCGACACTGGCCGGCTGGACCACGCTGGGCCTGTTTGAGTTGACCCGCCGCCGCGACCGGCTTGCACTGCGCGACCTTCTCGGGGACACGTTGGCATGAGCTGCCCGGTCTGTGCCAAGCCCGCCGCCGCCGCCTACCGCCCGTTCTGTTCGCGCCGTTGTGCAGATGTCGATCTGGCGCGCTGGCTGAACGAAAGCTACCGCATTCCCGACGCCGCCGCAGGCGAAGACGAGCCGCCCGAGCCGCCCTCCGACACGCCGCCCGGCCGCCCGCAATAGCGGCGTTTTCCCTCTGGACAGCCCCGGCCCGCTTCGCTATCACCCGCCCACCAAAGCGTGCCCAGATAGCTCAGTTGGTAGAGCAGCGGATTGAAAATCCGCGTGTCGGCGGTTCAATTCCGTCTCTGGGCACCACTTCAACGCATTGATTTTGAATTTTTTTCGTTGCGGGTGTGCATGTGCTTTCGGCACCTTTGGCGATCCGGGCTACAACTGGGCTACATCCGGCATTCGCTACAATCTTGTAGCGGGAGGTTACATTCTGGACGGGTGCCGACCTCAGACGGGTGAGGCATAAAGGCTTGATGGGGCGAGGAAATCAGGGGGCTTCACCAGCCCGTCACCCTGAGCGAGCCCGGAAAACCCTGCCTTCGGGTGGTCCAGCGCTGGGGATCGGATCAGCAAACCCGGAGTCTCGTCATGACCGAGGGACGACCGGGGGGGCAGGTCACTGACCATGGCTCCTGGAAGTCCTTGACGGCGATCCAGCTTGCAGCGGCGCAAGAGATGTATTCCGAAGCCCGCTATTGCGCGACATACCCGCCATCGACGGGAACATGGACGCCGGTCAGGAATGATGCCTGATCGGAGCAGAGCCAGACAATGAGATTGGCCACCTCTTCTGGCGTGCCGATACGACCCATCGGGTGCAATCCGTCCATCATCTCGCGGCTTGTCATCTTCCCGCCTGTCGACTGATCCGCCAGCGAATCCAGCATGCGCGTGTCAATTCCACCCGGACAGACGGAGTTCACCCGGATCCCTTGCTTTGCATATTCAAGGGCGGCGTTTTTCGTCAATCCGTTTACCCCGTGTTTGGAGGCCACATAGGCCGCGAGCCCCGGAAAGCCGATCAAGCCTGCGATGGAGGCGAGATTGACGATCGACCCGCCGCCTTGTGTCAGCATTTGCGAGATCTCGGCCTTGAGGCACATGAAGGTCCCCTTCAGGTTGATCGCGATGGTTCGGTCGAAATTGTCCTCTGTCTGGTCTGCAAAGGGCGCGATCGTGCCTTCGATCCCGGCGTTGTTGCAGGCACAATCCAGCCGACCGAATTTGGCGACCGTCTGCGAGATCAGTCCGGAGACATCGGCTGACCTGGCAACGTCGGCCCGCATGAACGCGGCCTCGCCGCCATTGGCGGTGATCAAGGATACGGTTTCCTTGCCACCGGTCTCGTCGATGTCGGATACCATGACTCTTGCGCCTTCGACGGCGAATTTCAGGGCGGTCGCGCGCCCGATGCCAGCGGCGGCCCCAGTGACCAAAGCCACTTTTCCAGAAACGATGCCCATAGCCGGTCTCCTTTTTTCAACGGATGAGAAACGGAAATTATACGCCTCTCCTGCCTTCCCAGCGTTGATGGATATCAAGCGGCAAGGTCCGGGACCGGATCCGGCGCAAGCTCAACGCCAGTTTTCGACCAGCGCCCGAAGAACGTCTGCCCGGCTGATCTGCCCGACCAGCCGTCCGTCCTGCATCACCGGAAAGCGGCGAAACTGGCTGGCAAGGAATCGCTCTGCCGCGGCGACAAGATCCATCTCCGCGTCAAGGGTTTCGACATCAACGCTCATGAACTTTGAAACCGGGCTGCCCCATTCCTGGAAATAGGCCGCATTGAGCGCGGCGCGCAGGCAATCCTTCTTCGACAGAACGCCGATGATTGCACCGCTGGTATCGACCACCAGCGCCCCCGAAATCTGTTTGTCCAGCAAGACCTTCATCGCGTGGAGGATCTCGATCTCGGGCCGCAAGACGGTCAGATCCGTTGCCATGTAATCGCGCACTCTGGGACGTGGAGTCATGCTTTGTCGCCCCTTTCCGAATGATTTGGGCAAGCGGCGCAATCAGCGCCCGGAATACAGGCCAGCCCGCCACAGGATCCCTTGATGGGCGCGCGGCCCAAAAGCACGCCCAACGACAGGCCGGCAAAGGCAAGCAGAACGATACAAAGGGCCAACAGAAAGGTTGTCATCGGTCTATCCAACGATCCGGGTTGCGAAGTCATGTGTTGTCAGTGACCGCAGGCTGCCTGCGTCGCGGGTAATGAACAGCGCGGGAATCCGGGCGCTTTCGGCAAAGGCTGCCCCCTGTTCCGGTCCCATGGCAAAAAGCGCCGTCGCCAGGGCATCTGCAGTGATCGCGCGCGGTGCAAAAACCGACACCGAAGCCAGCGCCGTCTCTGCCGGTCGGCCGCTGTGCGGATCAATGATATGGCAATACCGGCGGTTGCCGTAGGCACAGCTGTTGACGGCGTCACCCGAGGTCGCCAGTGCCTCGCGCCCAATGGATACGATATGCTGCATCGCTGTCGCGCCCGCCAGGGGGCGTTCGATACCTGCCCGCCAAGGGCGGCCCTCGGGGTGATGCCCTTGGGCGGTGACCTCGCCGCCGAGTTCCACGAAGAAGTCCGGATGGCCGAGGGCCGCAAGGGCGCTGGAGATCCTGTCCAGCGCATGACCCTTGGCAATGCCGCAAAGGTCCAGAGTCTGCGCCGGATGGGCCTTTCTGACGCCCTGTTCGCCCAAAGAAAGGTCATCGAACGATCCCGCCCTCGGTGTCGCAATCGGACCAAAGCCGTAGCGCCCGACGATACCACCAAGGGTCGGGTCGAACGCTCCTCCGGTCAGGGCCGCCACCCGCTTTGCTTCCTCGATCACTTGCAGCGTTGCTGGCGAAAGCGGAATCCAATCTGTGGTCCTGATCCGGTTGAAGGCAGAGATTTCGGATTCCGCCCTGAACGGCGAGGCGCTTTCATCAACCGACGCGACGATATCCGAAACGGCCGATGCGATGGCCTTGGCGTCCGCCCCGTCGGGCACGCTGACTTGCCAACCAGCCCCGAAGGCCGGCCCCCTGATCTGCAGAACGTCCTGCGTTTCGGCGTGCAGACCATTTGCCGCCAGCGCTGCTCCGGCCCCCAGAATGAAGCTTCGTCGTGTGGCGCGCATCTGTCAGCCCCCGAAATCATCATTGAAAATCCGGGTCGGATCGACCCCGAGATCATCCAGCATCGCCAGCACGGCCCGGATCATCAAAGGCGGGCCGCAAAGGTAGTACTCGCAGTCATGCGGTGCGGGATGGGCACCCAGATAGGCCCGCAAGGCGACTTCGTGGATGAACCCTGTTTCTCCGGGCCAGTTGTCGCCGGGCGCCGGGTCAGAAAGCGCGGCCTGCCACCGGAAATTCGGGTGTTTCGCCTGCAAATCACCCAGTTCCGCCTCGTAGAAAAGGTCCACCCTGCTGCGCGCGCCATACCAGAAACTCATCCTTCGCGGTGTTTTCTGGTGTTCCAGCTGATCCGAAATGATCGCCCGCAGGGGCGCCATGCCAACGCCGCCGCCGATGAAGACCATTTCCCGGTCGGTGTCCTGTGCCGCGAAGGTCCCGAAGGGCCCCGACACCGGAACGCTGTCGCCCGCATCCAGCCCGAACAGCCAGGACGACACGACGCCCGGCGGCAGATCGGGACGATCAGGCGGCGGCAAGGCCAGGCGGATCAACAGAACGATCCGGCCGGGCATTTCGGTCGCGCGGTTTGCGATCGAGTAGGCGCGGGATTCCTCGGCCTTGCTGTGGGAGGACAAGCCGCCCAGGCCCATCCCGTCCCATGCGGCCTGATGTTCCGGCGCGATGGAATAGTCGGAGAACTTCACCCTGTAGGCCGGGGCCGTGACCATGACGAATGCGCCGGGGGTAAAGGAAAACGCGGCACCCCTGGGAAGCTCCAGCACGATCTCGCGGATCATCGGCGCGATGGTGCGACTGGAGAGCACGCGCGACGTCCAGGACTGCGCCTGCAACATGCTTTCCGGCAGAATGATCGCCATGTCATCGCGCAAGGTGATCTGGCAGGCCAACCGCACGCCTTCTGCGATATCCTTGCGCGACAGCAACGCGGTTTCGGTCTGGAGCGCCGGGACGCGCCCCGCGACCACCTGCACCCGGCATTGCCCACAGGTTCCGACGCCGCCGCAGGCCGACGGAATGGCCAGCCCGTCATCCGCCAGTTCGGTCAACAGCTTGTTCCCGGTCCGGGCCCTGATATCACGGCTGTCATTCAGCCGGATCGTCACTTGCCGGGATGGCATCAGCCAGGACCGCGCCGCCAGAACCGATGTCACCAGCACGAGAACGAATCCGACAAATACCGCTGTTCCCAGAACGACTTCTGTCATGGCAGGCCGACCCCCACAAAGGCCGAGAAACCCATCGACATCAGGCCGGTCACGATGAAGGCCGTGCCCAGTCCGCGCAGTCCATCGGGCAGGTCGGCATAGCGCAACCGCTCGCGAATGGCCGCGAAAGCCACGATCGCCAGCGCCCAGCCGACGCCGCTGCCAAACCCGTAAACCACGCTTTCCGGCAGGGTGTAGCGCCGCTCGACCATGAACAGGCTGCCGCCCAGAATGGCGCAGTTCACCGTGATCAGCGGCAGGAAAACCCCCAGGTTCCTGTGCAGGGCGGGGGCATAGCGGTCCAGCGTCATCTCAAGGATCTGCACCATTGCCGCGATCACCCCGATGAAGGAGATCAGCTTGAGAAAGCTCAGATCGACCGCGGGCAACCCGGCCCAGGCCCAGGCGCCTTCAATCAGGAATCCGTTAAATATCAGGTGATTGATCGGAACCGTCACCGATTGCACCACGATCATCGCCAGCCCGAGGCCAAACGCCGTTCCCACCCGTTTCGAGACGGCCAGAAAGGTGCAGATGCCCAGAAAGAACGTCAGGGCAAGGTTGTCCTGAAGCACCGATTGGACGAAAATCCCGATCATGACCCGTCCCCTGAACGCAGCGACAGGATCGGGAATTCATCAGCCTCGACCTGTGCCGGGCGGCAAGTGCGGATGATCCAGATCAGCAGACCAATGATGATGAACGCGCTTGGGGCCAGAAGCATGAACCCCAGGGGCTGAAACCAGCCACCTTCAGAGGCCAGGGGCAGCACATTCAAGCCAAACAACGATCCGGACCCCAGAAATTCCCGGATCGTTGCGACCAGCATCAGGATCAGGCCATAGCCCAGCCCGTTGCCCAGACCGTCCAGAAAGCTGGGCCAGACCGGATTGCGCATCGCGAAGGTCTCGGCGCGTCCCAGCACGATGCAATTGGTCACGATCAGGCCGACGAACACCGACAGGCGCTGGCTGATCTCGAACGCAAAGGCCCGCAGCACCTGATCGGCCACGATGACAAGCGACGCGATGATGGTGATCTGGATGACCAGCCGGATCGAGCCCGGCAGATGTCGCCGGATCAGACTGATCACGGTGCTTGCGGCGGTCAGAACGGCGATCAGCGCAAGGCTCATCGTCAACGCGGTATCAAGCGCGGTCGTGACCGCCAGTGCCGAACAGACGCCCAGCATTTGCAGGGTGATCGGATTGTTGTCGATCAGCGGCGAGGTCAGATGCTGCAGGGTCGATCTGTTCATATCAGGCCTTCCCCGCCTTCAAACGCGTCAGGAACGGCCCATAGCCTTGCGGTCCCATCCAGAAACGCACCATGTTCGCGACGCCGGTGGCTGACCTTGTGGCCCCGGTGATACCGTCCACTTCCGACGCCGATGCCGCGGTGCCACGCACGACGACAATGGTGATGTCGCCCTGAGCATCGGCGACCTGCCTGTCAGACCATAGCCCAAGCCAGGCCGGGTCGGTAATCCGCGACCCGAGGCCCGGCGTTTCGCCCTGTTCGTAAATGCTCAAGCCCGCAATCGTGTTCAGATCCCCCTCCAGCGCGAGGTAGGCCCGGATCGTCGACTGATAGCCTTTCCGTAGACCGGCAGCACAACCAGGGCGAGACCATCCGCCCCCCGCAACAGAAAGACCGGTGCAAGGTTCGGGCGCAGACCGATGCCGGCGATGTCCTCATCTGGCAGCAGAGTCACGCCTTGTTCAGGGTCCGATTGCGCGGCAAGAAAGTCGAATTGTGCCGGGTCGAGGCTGTTGTCTATCTGGCCCGTTTGCAGATCGACGATCACGGACTCCAGGGTCTCGGCTCCGGTCTCGCGCAGGATATCGGCCAACCCCGGCAGGGCTGATACCATGGCGGCAAGCTTGGCCTCGCGCTCGGCCTCGATATGGCCCTGTTGGCGCGGTTTCAGCATGACGGATGTTACAGAGACCGTGGCGGCGGCGAAAAGCGCCACGAGAAAGGCGACGCCCAATGTCTTTGCGGGGCTTTCGTTTGGCAGTGCCAAAAAGCGCCGCCACCATGAGATCGGCGAAAAATCAGACATTGGATTGCCGCCGCGCCCGTCGCCGGACGTTGAAGAAGATGACGACCTGATCGATCAGCGGCGCAAGGATGCTTGCCAGAAGTGCCGCAAAGACAACCGATGGCAAGCTGCCAGCACTGTCCCCCGCCGACCCAAGCAGAACCACAAGCCCCCCTGCAAGACCGCCATGGACCCAGCGCCCGGCATTCGTGCTGGCCCCCGCCACCGGGTCACCGACCAGAAACACAAGGCCCAGCACGAGGCTTGCGCTTGTCATTGCCTCCAGGCCTTCAATCCCGCCCAACATCAACAACGGCCCCGCGATACCAATCGTGAAGGCGGTTGCGACCCGCCACGACAACAGCCCCAGGCCCAACAGGATCGCCCCGCCGACAGCCGCCGCGAGGGTGACCGTCAGCCCGGATGGTTCGGTGCCAAGTCCCGGAAACGAAAACAGCAAGAATGCCAGACCGACTGTTGCCGGGTTCAGGAACGACCGCCCGCGGTCGCCAAAGATCAGGTCTCCGAACACAAGTCCGAAGGAAAGCGCCAAAGCGAGGTGCCAAAGCGGAACCCCGGCCGGCAGCAGCAAGACAAAGACGGTTGCGGTCAAGAGACCATCCCAACGAAGGGGCTTCCGGCGCAGCCATGCAAAAAGCAGTGGCCATGCAAGGCCCAATCCAAGCGCCAGCAGCATTGGGGCGACAATCGCCGGGAAGTGCCGGGCGATGAAAACCGCCACGGCGGGCAAGAGGGCCACCGCCGTCGCAAGCGTCACGCGGTAGCTGTCCCACGGGCGGGGCATGTTTCCGGTCAGCCGGTTCATGCCGCCTGCTCCTGCGCAAGAATGTCCAGCGTGCGGCGCAGAAGCATGCCGTAATCGCTGCCCGAAGGGCAAAGGTGGCTGAGCAGGGCCAGATCGTCCTCCAGCAACTCAAGACAGCCCAGCCGCTCTGCGGTTTCGACATCGCCGACCGCCAGCGCACGCAAGATAGGGGACTGGCAAAGGTCCAGAGGAAAGACCCGCTCAAAGCCTTCAAGCGGCAGCGTGGCACCTGTTTGCGGTGTCCGGATGCGATCCAGTTGCCTTTGCCAGAAAGTCCGGGCAAGGCTCTCGGGCGGATCCCGCCTGGTCACCGTCACTTGCAGATCATGCCGCCGCAGATACTCCACCCGCTGCCCGGACAGGATAGATCCAGACAGCAATTGTGCCGCATCGGCATTTCCGCGACCATGGACAAGGTCCGAAAGCTTCGCGCCCAAGGGTGCGCAAACCAGAGCGGAATCGGCCAGCCCCGCGCCACCGACCGACAGGATTCGCCCCGCCTTGATCCGCCCGGTCTCCAACAGATGCCCGATGGCTGCGACATCCTGATAACCGATCTGCCAGACCGACCGCTGCCGCGATGCCGGGATGACGTGGTGGATATGGGTGCCGGGCAGGCCCGAAGGATGCGGCCCGGAAAATGTCACGACCCGCATCCGATCCTGCGCGGGAACCAGCGGCGCACTGTCGGGCTGACAAATGTAGACAGGTCCGTCCGTCAGGTGCAAAAGCGCCTCTGCGCCGCGTTGGAACAATTCCCTTTGCGGCGCCAGAACAGCGACCGGATCAGGGGCCAAAGGGTTGGTATCCGTCGCGGTGACAAAGATCGCGTGCGGACGGCCAGAAGGATCAGGAACATGGCCGAAGGGGCGGGTTCGAAAACCGGCCCAGGCACCGCTTTGCAGCAGAAGCTCGCGCAAAGAGTCACTGCCCTGAGCGGCCGGACCCGCATCGAATGAGCGGTATGCCTCTCCTTCACAAGCGATTTCAATCGACTCCAGCCGTCGGCGCGCGCCCAACCGGATTCGGCGGACGCGCCCGGCCGCAGAGGCCACGAATGCGACCTCGGTTCGGCGGCGATCGACGCAAAGTATCTGTCCGGCAACGATCGGATCTCCCTCCGCGACCTTCAGATCAAACACCACACCCGGATAGTCGGCGCCAAGAAAGGCGACGGTTTGCACCGACGGCTCTCCGACCGGGCCGCGCAGGCACTCGGTGTTCGTTTTCAGACCTTTGCGAAAGGTGAACCGCACCGAGTATCCTTCCTGGAGTTTTCAGATTCGGGGTTTTCAGACGGGGCGGGCGCGTTGTTGCAAACGGCCCGGAACGTCAAACTCTTGTTCAGCGGAAGCTGAGACCGGTCTTATGGTCGCATGTACGCGGGCTTGTCGATCGCGGCGACACTTGCGAGGTCCTCGATGCTGTCGATCATCAGTTGAATGACGTAGTGGGGGTTGTGCGCAAAGGCCCCGCCATCCTTTGCCACGAACTGATAATTGTATGCCGCCCGAAGCAGGCGGGGTGTCCAGCTCTTGTAGGCATTGGGAAACACGGCCTCTTCCGGGTCCGCACTGCCGTTGCCATTGAGGTCATTGAAGAAATAGGGGAAGGCCGTCTTCGAGTAGGCAATATTCCCACCCCCGACTTCTGTCGCATAGGTCCTGATCGCGACCTCGAGTTGGCTGTGCAGCTGATCGATGACGGTTGCGATGCCCGCGCTGGTGTTCCCGTCGCCAAGCACATCCGGTGGTGTAGTTCTGATCGCGCGGAAATCGGCCGCGCCTGCATGGCAGGTCGTGCAGCTCTCCAGTTTCACCTCTGTATCGTGGGCGCCGTGACAACTGACACAGGTTTCAAATCCCGCGACATGGCCGAAGGGGCCAGCATAGCTGCGGCCTTCATACTGGTAACCTCCACGCACCGTAGCGCCCAACTGCGTCGATGCAGCGGCAGCATAGTGGATGTTGACGAAGGGGATGGCAGGCGAGACCTCATCATCACCGATGCCCGCAACCGAGGCGTCGACCTGATCCATCGAGTTGCGGCCCTGATGACATACCGTGCAGATCGCCGAACTGTTGGCGATGCTGACCATCTGACCATTCGGGAACAGGACTGACTCCAGCGCGGCGGCGTTGTCATTGTGACAGGCGGCACATTCGACAGTCGTGCCGATGGCCACCGAATGCGGAATGACACCGGCCGTGACCGGCGGGGTCGCAAGATAGTCGACGATGCCCGTGGTCGAATGGCAAACGGCGCAGGTTCCGGGGATCTCGCCTTCCGTGTCCCAATGCCGAAATGACTCCGTCGTGGAATCGGCGTGAGCCGAGGCAAGCCACGATTCGAGTATTTCTTCAGGCGTCGGCTTGTCTTGAGCCAACGAATGCGCCCCGGTCAAGGCCCCGAGACAGATGACAATCAACGCAATGAGGCGATTGTTCATTTGGTGAATCTCCCCTGACAGGTGGCGGTTCTCCCAGCATGAGTCTAGCAGCGTCAGCTCTTCGGGCATTGACGCAGATCAAGGCATCGGAACCGCGCAGGTTCGGCGCCGGAGTCCAGAGCATCGACCCGTTCTGCAATTAGATGGAACACGCTTGCCGGCTTCGGTGTTGCGGCAGGCCCGATTGCGCTTACCCAGTCGCGAACAAATCGCGCATGATGGCGGGTCTAAACATGTGGCCGGACCCGCAAGCGGCCTGGGAACAGGAAATCGCACCCGGTCCTTGCGGGGTAGGATATCCAGCTCCAAATCGAAGAGCGGGCATTTTCAGTGACTTCCAGGGTCAGGACTTCGGTAACGGGGTCGTCCGTGTCAATCGATTTTCGGCAGGCGGAACCGGCCGCATGGGTGTGGTTGCGATCATGGTTTCGTTCTAAGCCGTCCCGCCTTCAGCGCGGCCTTCGTCAGAGATCACCCCGGGTGCATGCTTCGGTCCGTGGTCAGCGCGGTGGCTGCCAACATGATGCTGGTTCAATGCAATTCCGACGTGCCCATCTCGTTGGCGTGCTCGATCTGGATCGGCAACAGTCCTGACCACGGCATCATCGGAACCACGTCCCTGGGGGGACCTCGAAGGCCTGCGGTCAGGCAGGCATCGGTTAGGAAGGCAAATCGTCAGGCGACATGGAGCGTTGCGGTGTCAGGCCTGAAGTCGGCATTGTCGGTCCACATCCGGTGCAGGATCACGCTGATACGCCGGGCGAGAGCAACCATGGCGCGCTTGCTGCCACGACGGCGGGCAACATGCACAGCCCATGTTCTCAGCCATGTTGAGCGCCCACTGTGCATCATCACGGTCGCGGCCTGACAGAGCGCGCGGCGCAGGTTGACATCGCCGGCCTTGGTGATGCCGCCCGAGACGTCGCGTTCACCGGATTGGTTTCGTGATGGCGTCATGCCGACCCATGGCCCGACCTTTTTGGAAGACGTGAACCGGGAAGGATCATCGACGGCGGATCGGTAGCTGAGCGCGACAACCGCGCCGACGCCAGGCATCGACATTAGCCGTCGGCATACCGGGTCATCTTGGGCCAGCTGGCGAACATGGCGTTCCAATCTCGCCAGCTCTTGTCGTAGGGACGCCCGCGCCCGAAGCATCGGTCCAGTCGCGGCCTCCAGCATCGGATTTCCCACCGCCAGTTCGCGGATACGATGTTCATACCTGCCCCGAGAGATGGCGCCGACCTTCAGCCCGAAGTTCCGCAACAGCCCGCGCAGAGGCATTTCGAGCGAGAGCATGGCCTGTTGGATGGCCTTCCTGGCCCCGAGCACGGCACGGACCTCTTGCGCCGAGACGGATTTGCAATGAACCGGCCGGAACCAACCCATGTGCAGCAGTCGCGCAATTCCCTCGGCGTCACGGCGATCTGTCTTGATCGGCATGGCCTTCAGGGCACCCTTCACCTGACGGGTTTCCATCAGCACGACATCCAGACCCGCTGCGCTCATTCCGCGATGCAACCACTGCGACAAGGGCCTGCCTCCAGGTCCGATGGCGGCAATCGTTCCTTCCTGTTCCCGGACCCAACGCACCAACTCTTCAGGCTCACTGGCGACCTGCGCCTCTTTCATGATCTTGCCATGCTCGCTGACCACGCAAATCGCAGTCTTCGCCAGCGACACATCCAACCCGACAAACAGCTTCATCCCGCAGTCCTCCATGTGGATCCAATACGGGAAGGTCGACAACTTGCCCCTGATCTTGCAAGCGACAACAGGCAGTGCGCAACGCAGGCCCCGTTACGGCATCTCGTTCTCGGCTCATGGCCGGAACATCACGGTTGCGGCGAGAGCGACGGCGGAGAGGAAGACTTCCTGCCCGGGATGCAGGGCTTTACCCCTTTGTCTTTCAACGCATCCCTGACCCAGTCTGGATCCTGGCCCCGATCCGCTGCCTGGCAACGGTTTGGCCGCAAACCATGGGAGGCGGTGCCGGCATGCAATCTGAGCAGTCTCCTCGCGGAGCCTGAACCATGCCTGAAACGCAAGATCAATGGGTCCGGACCCTGGATCCCTGCGGCGTGGCGAAGCTGGACTGCCGCGGCCTTGCGGCGAGTGTTCCGGCCGTCGATCAGGCGAACTTATCGAGGTGTTCGGGTTTTCATGACAAGCCTGCTCGGCCTTTCTTGGGGAGCTACCGATGAGACCGAGCGGGTTGCGCTGTCCGCCAATCGACCCATCGCGCTCGCCGGAAGCCTTGCGATGCCCGAAATCCGGAGGTCCCCGTTTTCGGCCAAATGGCGCAAGGATCGGCATCCGTTCCAACGACATTGCGGGGCGCC
>JADJAB010000009.1 GCA_016704435.1 Rhodobacter sp.
GGGCAAGAACATCGCCCTTGCCCGCGTCGATGTCGCCCATGCCCCCCCCGGCACGGTGCTGGAGGTCGGCAAGCTTGACGGCCAGCAAAAACGCCTTCCGGCGGTGATCGTGCCGCTGTCACATTACGACCCCAAGAAAACCCGGCCGCAAAGCTGAAGGCGCGCCATGGAACCGATGCCCCCGAAACCCATGATCGAAAAGATCGGTGGCGAGGACAAGGTCCTCAACCTCGTCGAGCATTTCTACGACCTGATGGAATCCCCTGCCGCAGGGCAAGACGATCATGGAGATGCACCGCCGGGCCGTGGCCTCTCCACGTCCGCCCGGCGAGTCTGAAATTCCTCTGCGGCTCTTCTTGGCGGTAGGCGCTACTATCACGAACGCCACGGACCATGAACCTGCGCGAGATCCACGCGCCATGTCGAAATTCGTACCGAAGACGCCGAAGACTGGCTGGCGGTGATGGACCTCGCCATGACCGACACCGCCGTCCCTGACCCCCAGCGCAGCCAGATCATGTCCACCCTGCGCCGCGCCGCGCTCAGCCTGGTGAAACAAGTAGGGTGGGGCTTCGCGTCTTTCCCCGCTCTCCTCCGGTCATTTCTTAACAAAGTCCTAACTGGGTTTGCCTAACCCATTGAAATCCTTTGCGAGGGGTCCCCCGTCCCGACTCGGGACGCCCCCTCCGCACCCTTTGCGGCCCCAGCGCCGCTTGAATTCCGCCCTCATAGGCCGTATCTCCCCCCTCGATCCCTGATTTCGGAAAGCCCCATGGCCCGCACCAACCCCCTCCAGTTCATCCAGCAGGTCCGCGGCGAGGTTGCCAAGATCCACTGGCCCGGCCGCCGCGAGGTGGTGCTGACCACGGTGATGGTCTTCATCCTTGCCGCCCTTGCGGCGACGTTCTTCAGCCTGGTCGATCTGGCGATCCGCACCGGGCTTCGGATGATCTTCGGCGCCTGACGGAGCGCGATCGCGCCCGGGTTGCCTCTTGAACATTCGGTCGGCCCGGGCTAATCCCGCGCCAACCAAAGGACAACCGGCGCGCATCGATTCGGGGTGCGCGCTGTTTTTTGTTCCGGGAACGGATGAAGGGGCGGTACGGCCCCGAGAGACAAAAGGTGGAAGTGAGGCCATGGCAAAGCGCTGGTATTCTGTAAGCGTCCTCTCGAACTTCGAGAAGAAGATCGCCGAACAGATCAAGACCGCCGTCGCCGAAGCCGGTCTTGAGGACGAAATCGACGAAGTGCTGGTGCCCACCGAAGAGGTGCTGGAAGTGCGCCGCGGCAAGAAGGTGACGTCCGAGCGCCGTTTCATGCCGGGCTATGTGCTGGTGCACATGGAAATGTCGAACCGCGGCTATCACCTGATCTCGTCGATCAACCGGGTCACCGGGTTCCTGGGCCCGCAGGGCAAGCCGATGCCGATGCGCGACCACGAAGTGAACGCAATCCTGAACCGTGTCGAGGAAGGTCTGGAAGCGCCGCGCAACCTGATCCGTTTCGACATCGGCGAGAAGGTCAAGGTCACCGACGGCCCGTTCGAGGGCTTCGACGGCATGGTCGAGGAAGTGGACGATGGCGCCAGCCGCCTGAAGGTCTCGGTCTCGATCTTCGGGCGCGCGACGCCCGTCGAACTGGAATTCACCCAGGTCACCAAGGGGCCTGACGTGAACCGCGTGGGAGGCGAGCGCCCGGGCAGGGCGCGACCGACCACTAAACCGCGCCTTTCTGGGCGCAGTGACAAGGAGAAGGCCAGATGGCCAAGAAAGTTGCAGGCAGCCTCAAGCTGCAGATCAAGGCAGGGCAAGCCAACCCGTCCCCGCCCGTCGGCCCGGCGCTGGGTCAGCGCGGATTGAACATCATGGCCTTCGTGAAGGAATTCAACGCGAAGTCCGCCGATCTGGAGCCCGGCTCGCCGGTTCCGGTGGTGATCACCTATTATCAGGACAAGTCGTTCAGCCTTGAGACTGAAGACGCCGCCGGCCTCGTTCTTGCTGAAGAAGGCCGCTGGCCTGACGCCGGTCGGCAAGCGCAACCGCGCCAAGGGCTCGCTAAAGCCGGGCCGCGAAGTTGCCGGCACCATCACCGTCGCGCAGGTCCGCAAGATCGCGGAATCCAAGATGAAGGACCTCAACGCCAATTCGGTCGAAGCGGCGATGCAGATCATCCTTGGCTCTGCCAAGTCCTGCGGCATCGAAGTGAAGGGCTAAGTCATGGCAAAAATCGCTAAAGCGGAAGACGGCGCACGAGGCGTTTGGCGGCAAGGCCAACCTCTCGGTCGAAGACGCTGTCACCCTGATCAAGGGCGCTGCTTCGGCCAAGTTCGACGAAACGCTGGAAATCGCCATGAACCTGGGCGTCGACCCGCGCCACGCCGACCAGATGGTCCGCGGCGTGGTCAGCCTGCCCAACGGCACCGGCAAGACCGTGCGCGTGGCGGTCTTCGCCCGTGGCGCCAAGGCCGATGAGGCCACTGCGGCCGGGGCCGACATCGTCGGCGCCGAGGATCTGCTGGAAAGCATCCAGGGCGGCAAGATCGATTTCGATCGCTGCATCGCCACCCCGGACATGATGCCGCTGGTCGGCCGTCTGGGCAAGATCCTCGGCCCGCGCAACCTGATGCCGAACCCCAAGGTCGGCACGGTGACGATGGACGTCAAAACCGCTGTCGACGCGGCCAAGGGCGGCGAAGTGCAGTTCAAGGTCGAAAAGGCCGGCGTGATCCATGCCGGCATCGGCAAGTGTCGTTCACCGAAGCCAAGCTGGCGCAGAACATCCGCGCCTTTGTCGATGCGGTCACCCGCGCCAGGCCCGCCGGGGCCAAGGGCACCTATCTCAAGAAGGTCTCGCTGTCCTCGACCATGGGCCCGGGCGTGTCGGTCGACCTGTCGACCTCCGCTTCGGCCTGAACTGAGGATGGCGCAGGCCTGACCCGCTGGGAAAGGGATGGCGGGGCTCGCCGGGAGCCGCCGTCCTGTCCGAGACGGCGGGTGGCGCGCAAACGCCTTAATCTCCTGCCCGAGATGGGGAACGAGACGAAAGTCGCCTGTCGGCGATCTTGGCCTTCGGAACCCTGAACGGACCGAAACGCCTCTTGCAAGAGGGGCAAATGAGAGCCGGGGGAAACCCCAACCTTGGAGTGAAACTGTGGATAGAGCCCAGAAAGAGAAAGTGGTCGAGGAACTCGGCCAGATCTTCGAAAGCTCTGGCGTCGTGGTGGTTGCCCACTACGCGGGAATGACGGTTAAACAAATGCAGGATCTGCGCGCGAAGCTTCGCGACGTGGGTGGATCCGTTCGCGTTGCCAAGAACACGCTCGCCAAGATCGCCCTTGAAGGAAGCCCGCTGCAAAGATGGGTGACCTTCTCACGGGCATGACCGTGCTGGCCTATTCCGGAAGACCCCGTCGCTGCGGCCAAGGTCTGCGAGGCCTATGCCAAGGTGAACGAGCATTTCGTGATCCTCGGCGGGGCAATGGGCGACACGGTTCTGGACCGGGCCGGTGTGAAAGCCGTGGCCGCCATGCCGTCGCGTGAAGAGCTGCTTGCTCAGATCGTGTCGTGCATCGGTGCGCCCGCCTCGAACATCGCCGGGGCCATTGGTGCGCCTGCGTCTGACATCGCAAGCATCCTGTCGACCATCGAGGAAAAGGCTGCCGCCTAGCCTGATGCGTCCCGCGTGGGTTGCCGCACGACGTTGGAACCCATCTGAACTGGAACGGAATGAAAATGGCTGATCTGAACAAACTCGCCGAAGAAATCGTCGGTCTGACCCTGCTGCAGGCTCAGGAACTGAAGACCATCCTGAAAGACAAGTACGGCATCGAGCCGGCCGCCGGTGGCGCCGTCATGATGGCCGGCCCGGCCGCTGCCCCGGCTGCCGCTGCCGAAGAGCAGACCGAGTTCGACGTCGTCCTGACCGACGCCGGCCCGAACAAGATCAACGTGATCAAGGAAGTCCGCGCCATCACCGGCCTGGGCCTCGTCGAGGCGAAGAACCTGGTCGAAGCTGGCGGCAAGGTGAAGGGAGGCCATCTCGAAGGCCGACGCCGAAGCCATGAAGAAGAAGCTCGAAGATGCTGGTGCCAAGGTCGAGCTGAAGTAATCGGACCTGCGGGGCAACCCGCCGTCTTGAATTCAGGCTGGGGGCGGAGCGATCCGCCCCCGGCCAAATCGCGTCTTGAAAGGGGCTTTCGCGGCGAAAGCGACTTTCCAGGTGCGATGACAGGTTCGGGAGCTGCCTGACGGGACAGGTGGCAGGTATGGAACCGGTCTCCCCTCTGCCCTTGCGGTGCGTCTTCCGTGGCCCGACGGAAGCATGCGCCAGCGAAACATTGAAAGGTGACGAAAACATGGCGCAAGCTTATGTTGGCCAAAAGCGTATCCGCCGGTATTTCGGCAAGATCCGTGAAGTCCTGGACATGCCGAACCTGATCGAGGTTCAGAAATCCTCCTACGATCTGTTCCTCCGGTCGGGCGACTCGGATCGCCCGCTGGACGGCGAAGGCATCCAGGGCACGTTCCAGTCGGTCTTTCCGATCAAGGACTTCAACGAAACCAGCGTGCTGGAATTCGTGAAATACGAGCTGGAAAAGCCCAAGTACGACGTCGACGAATGCATGAGCCGCGACCTGACCTATGCAGCCCCCCTGAAAGTGACGCTGCGTCTGATCGTTTTTGATGTCGACGAGACCACCGGCGCCAAGTCGGTCAAGGACATCAAGGAACAGGACGTCTACATGGGCGACATGCCCCTGATGACGCCGAACGGAACCTTCATCGTGAACGGCACCGAGCGCGTGATCGTTTCCCAGATGCACCGCTCCCCCGGCGTGTTCTTCGACCACGACAAGGGCAAGACCCATTCCTCGGGCAAACTGCTGTTCGCCTGCCGCATCATCCCGTATCGCGGTAGCTGGCTGGACTTCGAGTTCGACGCCAAGGACATTGTCTTTGCCCGCATCGACCGCCGCCGCAAACTGCCGGTGACGACGCTGCTCTATGCCCTCGGCATGGATCAGGAAGGCATCATGGATGCCTATTACGACACCGTCCAGTTCAGGTATCTGAAGAACAAGGGCTGGGTCACCCGCTTCTTCCCGGACCGCGTGCGCGGCACCCGCCCGACCTATGATCTCGTCGATGCCGCCACTGGCGAAGTGATCCTGAAGGCGGGCGAGAAGGTCACGCCGCGCATGGTCAAGAAGTGGATCGACGAAGGTCAGGTCACCGAGCTTCTGGTGCCGTTCGACCATATCCTCGGCCGCTATGTCGCCCGCGACATCATCAACGAGGAAACCGGCGAGATCTGGGTCGAAGCCGGCGACGAACTGACGATGGAATATGACCGCGACGGAGAGCCGAAGGGCGGCACCGTCAAGGTCCTGCTGGACCAGGGCATCACCGAACTGCCGGTGCTGGACATCGACAACGTCAATGTCGGCCCCTACATCCGCAACACCATGGCGGTGGACAAGAACATGGGCCGCGATACCGCGCTCATGGACATCTACCGCGTGATGCGTCCGGGCGAGCCGCCGACCGTCGAAGCCGCATCGACCCTGTTCGACACGCTGTTCTTCGACAAGGAGCGCTATGACCTGTCGGCCGTGGGCCGGGTCAAGATGAACATGCGTCTCGATCTGGGCAAGCCCGGACACCCAGCGCACGCTGGATCGTGACGATATCATCGCCTGCATCAAGGCGCTGACCGAGCTGCGCGACGGCAAGGGCGAGATCGACGACATCGACCACCTCGGCAACCGCCGGGTGCGTTCGGTCGGCGAGCTGATGGAAAACCAGTATCGCGTCGGCCTCTTGCGCATGGAACGCGCGATCAAGGAACGCATGTCGTCGGTCGAAATCGACACGATCATGCCGCAGGACCTGATCAACGCCAAACCGGCAGCGGCGGCGGTGCGTGAATTCTTCGGTTCCAGCCAGCTGTCGCAGTTCATGGACCAGACCAACCCCCTGTCCGAAGTGACTCACAAGCGTCGTCTGTCGGCGCTTGGGCCGGGCGGTCTGACCCGCGAGCGTGCGGGCTTTGAGGTGCGCGACGTTCACCCGACCCATTATGGCCGGATGTGCCCGATCGAGACGCCGGAAGGCCAGAACATCGGCCTGATCAACTCGCTGGCCACCTTTGCCCGCGTGAACAAGTATGGCTTCATCGAGACCCCGTATCGCAAGGTCATCGAAGGCAAGGTCACCGACGAGGTGGTCTACATGTCGGCGACCGAAGAGATGCGCCACACGGTAGCACAGGCCAACGCCACGCAAAGCGCCGAAGGCCGTTTCACCGATGACCTGATTTCCAGCCGCAAGGCGGGCGAGTTCATGCTGAACCCGCCGGACGCGATCGACCTGATCGACGTGTCGCCGAAGCAGTTGGTGTCGGTTGCGGCCTCGCTGATCCCGTTCCTTGAGAACGACGACGCCAACCGCGCCCTGATGGGCTCGAACATGCAGCGCCAGGCGGTGCCTTTGCTGCAGGCCGATGCGCCCTTCGTCGGCACCGGGATCGAGGCGGTTGTCGCCACCGATTCCGGCGCTGCGATCATGGCCCGCCGGGCCGGCGTGATCGACCAGGTGGACGCGACCCGTATCGTTGTCCGTGCGACCGAGATGCTGGAGCCGGGCGAGCCGGGCGTCGATATCTACCGCCTGCGCAAGTTCAAGCGTTCGAACCAGTCGTCCTGCATCAACCAGCGTCCGCTGGTGAAGGTGGGCGACACGGTGAAGCGTGGCGAAGTGGTGGCCGACGGCCCCTGCACCGATTTCGGCGAACTGGCCCTGGGCCGGAACGTCATCGTCGCCTTCATGCCGTGGAACGGCTACAACTACGAGGACTCGATCCTGATCTCGGAGCGTATCCTGCGCGACGACGTCTTCACCTCGATCCACATCGAGGAATACGAAGTCGCCGCCCGCGATACCAAACTGGGGCCGGAAGAGATCACCCGCGACATCCCGAACGTCGGTGAAGAGGCACTGCGCAACCTCGACGAGGCGGGCATCGTCTATATTGGCGCCGAGGTGCAGCCGGGCGACATTCTGGTTGGCAAGATCACCCCCAAGGGCGAAAGCCCGATGACGCCGGAAGAAAAGCTTCTGCGCGCCATCTTCGGGGAAAAGGCCTCTGACGTCCGCGACACCAGCCTGCGGCTGCCTCCGGGCGCCTATGGCACGATTGTCGAAGTGCGGGTGTTCAACCGCCACGGTGTGGACAAGGACGAACGCGCCCTGCAGATCGAGCGCGAGGAAGTCGAACGCCTGGCGCGCGACCGCGACGATGAGCTGACAATCCTGGAGCGCAACATCTATGCGCGCCTGAAGTCGCTGATCATGGGCCGCGCGGCGGTCAAGGGGCCGAAGGGCATCAAGGCCGGGTCCACCATCGACGAAGAGCTGCTGGGCACGCTGAGCCGTGGCCAGTGGTGGCAGCTTGCCCTGGGCGAAGAAGACCGTGCCAAGGATGTCGAAGCCCTGCACGACCAGTTCGAAGCACAGAAACGCGCGCTTGACCTGCGGTTCGACGACAAGGTGGAGAAGGTTCGCCGTGGCGACGATCTGCCTCCGGGCGTGATGAAGATGGTCAAGGTGTTCGTCGCGGTGAAGCGCAAGCTGCAGCCGGGCGACAAGATGGCCGGACGGCATGGCAACAAGGGCGTGATCTCCAAGGTCGTGCCGATGGAAGACATGCCCTTCCTGGCCGACGGCACCCCGGTCGACATGGTGCTGAACCCGCTGGGCGTGCCATCGCGCATGAACGTCGGTCAGATCCTGGAAACCCACATGGGCTGGGCCGCGCGCGGCCTGGGCCTGAAGATCGACGACGCGCTGAAGGACTTCCGCCGCTCGGGCGACCTGACCCCGGTGCGGGAAGCCATGCGCCATGCTTACGGTGACGAGACCTATGACGAGGCCTTCGCGGACCGCGACGAGGACGAGTTCCTGGAACTGGCTGGCAACGTCACCAAGGGTGTTCCGATCGCAACGCCGGTCTTCGACGGCGCCAAGGAAGCGGACGTCAACGACGCGCTGATCCGCGCGGGGTTCGACACCTCGGGCCAGTCGGTGGTGTTCGACGGACGCTCGGGCGAGCAGTTCCAGCGCAAGGTGACGGTGGGCGTGAAATACATGCTCAAGCTGCACCACCTTGTCGATGACAAGCTGCACGCCCGCTCGACCGGACCTTACAGCCTGGTGACCCAGCAGCCGCTGGGCGGCAAGGCGCAGTTCGGTGGCCAGCGTCTTGGCGAGATGGAGGTCTGGGCGCTGGAAGCCTACGGTGCCGCCTACACCTTGCAGGAAATGCTGACGGTGAAGTCGGACGACGTGGCAGGCCGCACCAAGGTCTACGAGTCGATCGTCAAGGGCGAAGACAACTACGAAGCCGGGGTGCCGGAATCCTTCAACGTGCTTGTGAAGGAAGTCCGCGGTCTTGGCCTCAACATGGAACTCCTGGATGCGGAGGAGGAGTGACCGGAATTTTCGATAGTTCCGGGCCGGTTTCTTTGAAGAAACCGGCTCCTCTGACCGCAACCCGAAATTAGGGAATTGAAAATGAACCAGGAACTCTCGACCAACCCGTTCAACCCGGTTGCCCCCGTCAAGACCTTCGACGAAATCAAGATCTCTCTGGCCTCGCCGGAGCGGATCCTGTCGTGGTCGTTCGGCGAGATCAAGAAGCCGGAAACCATCAACTACCGGACCTTCAAGCCCGAGCGTGACGGTCTGTTCTGCGCCCGTATCTTCGGGCCGATCAAGGACTACGAATGCCTCTGCGGCAAATACAAGCGCATGAAGTATCGCGGCGTCGTCTGCGAAAAATGCGGCGTTGAAGTCACGCTGCAAAAGGTGCGGCGCGAGCGGATGGGCCATATCGAACTGGCCGCGCCGGTTGCGCATATCTGGTTCCTGAAATCGCTGCCGTCCCGCATCGGCCTGATGCTGGACATGACGCTGCGCGATCTGGAACGCATCCTCTACTTTGAAAACTATGTCGTCATCGAGCCGGGTCTGACCGACCTGACCTATGGCCAGCTGATGACCGAAGAGGAATTCCTCGACGCGCAGGACCAGTATGGCGCCGACGCTTTCACCGCCAACATCGGTGCCGAAGCGATCCGCGAGATGCTGGCGGCGATCGACCTGAACGCCACGGCCGAACAGCTGCGTGAAGAGCTGAAGGAAGCCACCGGCGAGCTGAAGCCGAAGAAGATCATCAAGCGGCTGAAGATCGTCGAATCGTTCCTGGAATCGGGCAACCGCCCGGAATGGATGGTGCTGACCGTTCTGCCGGTGATCCCGCCGGAACTGCGCCCGCTGGTGCCGCTGGATGGTGGCCGCTTTGCGACCTCCGACCTGAACGACCTCTACCGTCGCGTCATCAACCGCAACAACCGCCTGAAGCGGCTGATCGAATTGCGGGCACCGGAAATCATCGTGCGCAACGAAAAGCGGATGCTGCAAGAGGCCGTCGACGCCCTCTTCGACAACGGCCGTCGTGGCCGCGTGATCACGGGCACCAACAAGCGCCCGCTGAAATCGCTGTCCGACATGCTGAAGGGCAAGCAGGGCCGCTTCCGCCAGAACCTTCTGGGCAAGCGGGTCGACTTCTCGGGCCGTTCGGTCATCGTGACCGGGCCGGAACTGAAGCTGCACCAGTGCGGTCTGCCGAAGAAGATGGCGCTGGAGCTGTTCAAGCCGTTCATCTATTCGCGGCTTGAGGCCAAGGGCCTGTCCAGCACCGTCAAGCAGGCCAAGAAGCTGGTCGAGAAAGAGCGCCCCGAGGTTTGGGACATCCTCGACGAGGTGATCCGCGAGCACCCGGTTCTGCTGAACCGCGCGCCGACGCTGCACCGTCTGGGCATCCAGGCGTTCGAGCCGATCCTGATCGAAGGCAAGGCGATCCAGCTGCATCCGCTGGTCTGCTCGGCGTTCAACGCCGACTTTGACGGCGACCAGATGGCCGTTCACGTGCCGCTGTCGCTGGAAGCGCAGCTGGAAGCACGCGTCCTGATGATGTCGACCAACAACGTTCTTTCGCCCGCCAACGGCGCGCCGATCATCGTGCCCTCGCAGGACATGGTCCTTGGCCTCTACTATGTGACCATGGAGCGCAAGGGCATGCAGGGCGAAGGCATGGCCTTTGCCGACATCGACGAGGTCGAGCACGCCCTTGCCGCAGGCGCGGTGCATCTGCACGCGAAGATCAAGGCGCGGCTGCGTCAGGTCGACGAGACCGGCAACATCGTCTGGAAGCGGTTCGACACCACGCCGGGCCGTCTGCGGCTGGGCAACCTCTTGCCGATGAACGCCAAGGCGCCGTTCGAACTGGTGAACCGGCTCTTGCGCAAGAAGGACGTGCAGACTGTCATCGACACCGTCTACCGCTACTGCGGCCAGAAGGAGTCGGTGATCTTCTGCGACCAGATCATGGGTCTTGGCTTCCGCGAGGCGTTCAAGGCCGGGATTTCGTTCGGCAAGGACGACATGCTGATCCCGGATACCAAATGGACCATCGTCAACGAAGTCAAGGATCAGGTTGAAGGAATTCGAACAGCAGTATCTGGACGGCCTGATCACCCAGCTCGAGAAGTACAACAAGGTCGTCGATGCCTGGTCGAAGTGCAACGACAAGGTGACCGAGGCGATGATGTCGACCATTTCGGCCATCAAGTTCGACGCCAATGGCGCCGAGGCGGAACCGAACTCGGTCTACATGATGGCGCACTCGGGTGCTCGTGGTTCGGTTACCCAGATGAAGCAGCTGGGCGGCATGCGCGGGCTGATGTCCAAGCCGTCGGGCGAGATCATCGAGACGCCGATCATCTCGAACTTCAAGGAAGGTCTGACCGTTCTTGAATACTTCAACTCGACCCACGGCGCCCGGAAGGGCCTGGCCGATACCGCGCTGAAGACGGCGAACTCGGGCTATCTGACCCGCCGTCTGGTGGACGTGGCGCAGGATTGCATCGTGCGCTCGGACGATTGCGGCACCGAAAGCGCCATCACCGCCGGCGCGCGGTGAACGACGGCGAGGTGATCTCGCCCCTGGGCGAGCGTGTCCTGGGCCGGGTTGCGGCCGATGACATCGTGCGGCCGGGCACTGATGAAGTGATCGTCGCCAAGGGCGAGCTGATCGACGAGCGCAAGGCCGATATGGTCAACACCTCGGGCGCGGCTTCGGTGCGGATCCGCAGCCCGCTGACCTGCGAGGCCGAAGAAGGCGTCTGCGCCATGTGCTACGGGCGCGACCTTGCCCGCGGCACCCTGGTGAACCAGGGCGAAGCGGTCGGCATCATCGCCGCCCAGTCGATCGGCGAACCCGGCACGCAGCTGACGATGCGGACCTTCCACATCGGCGGCATGGCGCAGGGCGGCCAGCAGTCGTTCCTGGAAGCCAGTCAGGAAGGCAGGATCGAGTTCCGCAACCCCAACGTGCTGTCAAATGCGGCGGGCGAGCAGATCGTGATCGGTCGCAACATGTCGATCGCCATCATCGACGATGCGGGGCAGGAGCGCGCGGTCCACAAGCTGACCTACGGCTCCAAGCTGCATGTCAAGGACGGCACGGCGGTCAAGCGCGGCGACAAGCTGTTCGAATGGGACCCCTTCACCCTGCCGATCATCGCCGAAAAGGCGGGTGTGGCGCGGTTCGTCGACCTCGTCTCGGGCATCTCGGTGCGCGAAGACACCGATGATGCCACCGGCATGACGCAGAAGATCGTCAACGACTGGCGCGCCGCGCCCAAGGGCAACGATCTGAAGCCGGAAATCATCGTGATGGATCCGGCAACGGGCGAGCCTGTACGCAACGATGCCGGCGCGCCGATCAGCTATGCGATGTCGGTGGATGCGATCCTGTCGGTCGAAGACCAGCAGGAGCTGCGTCCGGGCGACGTGGTGGCGCGTATCCCGCGCGAAGGTGCCAAGACCAAGGACATCACCGGGGGTCTTCCCCGCGTGGCGGAACTGTTCGAAGCCCGTCGCCCGAAGGATCACGCGATCATCGCCGAGGCCGATGGCTATGTGCGCTTTGGCAAGGACTACAAGAACAAGCGCCGCATCACCGTGGAACCGGTGGATGAGACGCTGCAGCCGCAAGAGTACATGATCCCCAAGGGCAAGCACATTCCGGTTCAGGAAGGTGACTTCGTCCAGAAGGGCGACTACATCATGGACGGCAACCCGGCCCCGCATGACATCCTGCGGATCCTGGGGATCGAGGCGCTGGCGAATTACATGATCGACGAAGTGCAGGACGTCTACCGCCTGCAAGGCGTGAAGATCAACGACAAGCACATCGAAGTGATTGTCCGCCAGATGCTGCAGAAGCTGGAGATCCTGGACAGCGGCGATACCACGCTTCTGAAGGGCGAACAGGTCGAGAAGGTGGAACTGGACGAGGAGAACGCCAAGGCGCTGGCCCGCGGCCTGCGCGAGGCGAAGGCCGAGCCGGTTCTGCTGGGCATCACCAAGGCCAGCCTGCAGACCCGGTCGTTCATCTCGGCCGCGTCGTTCCAGGAAACCACGCGGGTACTGACCGAAGCGTCGGTCCAGGGCAAGCGCGACAAGCTGGTCGGCCTGAAGGAAAACGTCATCGTCGGCCGGTTGATCCCGGCGGGCACCGGCGGAGCAACTGCCCGCGTCAAGCGGATCGCGGGCGAGCGGGACCAGACGGTCATCGACGCGCGCCGCAGCGAGGCCGAACAGGCCGCCGCCCTGGCCGCGCCGGTGGAGGAGCCGGTGGAAGACGTGATCGACACCGATCTGGTGGACACGGTCGAAAGCCGCGACTGATCGCGCGGCTTTCGGGCCTGACATCGCCCCCGCCGTCCGAAAGGCCGGCGGGGTTTTCCATTCAGGTTGACAGCATTCCGGCGCAATCACATCTGGGAAGATGAAAGTTCTCGCCGGAGGCAGTCTCAGATGCGGGTTGTGTGGGAGCCGGCGGCGATCGGCTTCTCGATATTCGCCGAGGGCATGCAGGAACGGCTTGGTGGACTGGCGCCGCAGTGCAAAAGTTAGGGCAAGCCTAATCAACGGCAAGCGAGATATTGGTTTTCCCTATCCAGACTCTGACATACATCAATCTGCGAACCGCAAGGCGCCGCGGAAAGAGGAAGCTGCAGATGCCCGTTGAAACCACCCATACCCTTGTCATCGGCGGCGGCCAGGCCGGGATCGCAATGAGCGAGCATCTGGGCAACCACGGCATTCCGCATCTGGTGCTGGAACGCGACCGCATTGCCGAACGCTGGCGGACCGGGCGGTGGGACAGTCTGGTGGCGAATGGCCCGGCCTGGCACGACCGTTTTCCGAACATGAGCTTTCAGGGCGACGATCCCTTTGCCTTCGTTACCAAGGACCGCATCGCCGACTATATGGAGGCCTATGCGAAAAAGATCGCCGCCCCCATCCGCTGTGGGGTCGAGGTGACATCGCTGACCCGCAAGGATGACGGCACTTTCCGCGCCGAGACCTCGGGCGGGGTGATCGAGGCCCCCTGGTTCCGCCGGAGGCCGGGATCTTCCAGATTCATTCGGCGGGCTACCGAAACCCCGACCAGTTGCCCGAAGGTGCTGTGCTTGTGGTCGGCGGCGGCTCTTCGGGCGTGCAGATCGCCGACGAACTCTTGCGCGCGGGGCGCAAGGTCTATCTTTCGGTCGGGCCGCATGACCGGCCGCCGATCCGCTACCGGGGCCGCGATTTCGTCTGGTGGCTGGGCGTGCTGGGCAAATGGGATGCGACAGCCGCCGAACCGGGCAAGGAGCATGTGACCATCGCCGTTTCCGGTGCGCATGGCGGCCATACCATCGACTTTCGCCGTCTGGCCGCGCGCGGCATGCAGCTGACGGGCCGGACCGAAGCCTTTGAAAACGGCGTGCTGCACTTTGCCCCCGATCTGGCGCGCAACGTCGCGGCGGGCGATGCGAACTACCTTTCCGTGTTGCGCGAGGCCGATGCCTACCTTGCAGCGAACGGCATGCATCTTCCCGAAGAGCCCGAAGCCCACATCATCGACCCGGACCCGGCCTGCATGACCGATCCGGTCCTGCAGCTTGATCTGGCCAAGGCCGGGGTGACCTCGATCATCTGGGCCACCGGGTATGCGCTGGACTTCGGCTGGATGAAGATCGACGCCTTCGACGCGAAGGGCCGGCCCAGCCACAAGCTCGGCGTGGCTACCGTGCCGGGCCTCTATTTCGTTGGCCTGCCCTGGCTGTCGCGGCGGGCCTCGACCTTCATCTGGGGGGTCTGGCACGATGCCGGCCATGTTGCCGGCCACATTGCCGGGCGACGATAGGCGGTTGCGGGGCCTTCCGCCGCCGCCAGTCGCCTGATAGCGAGGGGCGAGACAAAGAGGGCCCCCCGAGTGCCAATTTCGGAAAACCTGCGCGGCATCGTGTTCATGAACCTGTCGATGGGAGCCTTCACCATCAATGACGCGTTCATGAAATCGCTGACCCAGACCCTGCCGCTGTTCCAGTCGATCGCGCTGCGCGGGGTGATCGCCGTTGCCGGCCTGACGCTGCTGGCGGCGGCGACCGGCGCCTTCCGGCGGCGGCTTTCCCGGCGTGACGCGGTGCTGATCTCGCTGCGGTCGCTGGCCGACATGGTGGCGACGGTGCTGTTCCTGACCGCGCTTCTGCATATGAATCTGGGCAACCTGTCGGCAATCCTGCAGGCCCTGCCGCTGGCGATCACACTGGCCGCGGCGGTGGTCTATGGTGACCGCATCGGCTGGCGGCGGATGACAGCGATCCTTGTCGGGTTGATCGGGGTGCTGATCATCATCCGACCGGGAACCGAGGGGTTCGACCGCTGGGCGCTGCTGGGCGTGGGTTCTGTGCTGTGCGTGGTGGTGCGCGATCTGGCGGTGCGGCCGCTGCAGGGGCAGGTGCCCTCGGCGATGGTGGCGCTTGGGGCGGCGCTGGCGGTCTCGGCGATGGGCTGGATCGGTACCGCCACGCAGGGCTGGCAGCCGCTGAGCGGCCTACAGGCGGCCAAGGTGCTGGGGGCGGGAATGTTCCTGATCGTCGGCTATCTGACCTCGGTCATGGCGATGCGGCATGGTGACATCGGGCTGGTGGCGCCGTTCCGCTATACCTCGCTGCTCTGGGCGATCGGGCTGGGCTTTGCGGTCTTCGGCAACCTGCCGGATGGCTGGACAGTGGTCGGCGCGGTGATCGTCGTGGGGGCGGGGATCTTCACCCTGCTGCGCGAAAGGGCGCTGCGCCGGCAGGCAGAAGCGGCGATTTCTTCGACGAAATCGCAACGGAGCCTTTGAAGCGTCCGGGCCGGAGTCTCTGAGAACTCGGGCGCCTCGACGCGGCCGTGGCGCCAGTTGACATCCCCCGCGACTCCCCCTATAGCCCCGTTCACCTTGGCATGTGGGACGTGATCCCGCGTCAGGGACAGAGCGCTTGAAGTGGTCACGATCCGGGCTTTCCGCCCCGATCCTCTGGAATCCCACCGCGTCATCCCCGCATTGGGGATGGGGGCGGTGTTTGTGTTTTGCGATTCGCGCAAGGCACGGTCGAGAAGCGGCGCCCCCGGAAGGCAGGGGGGCGAGTATCGAAACGAGGAACGTGAATGCCGACGATTCAACAGCTGATCCGGAAGCCCCGGGAAGCGAACGTGCGGAAATCCAAGTCTCAGCACCTGGAATCCTGCCCGCAAAAGCGCGGTGTCTGCACCCGCGTCTATACCACCACCCCGAAGAAGCCGAACTCGGCCATGCGGAAGGTCGCCAAGGTGCGCCTGACCAATGGCTTCGAGGTCATCAGCTACATCCCCGGCGAAAAGCACAACCTTCAGGAACACTCGGTGGTTCTGATCCGTGGCGGCCGGGTGAAAGACCTTCCCGGTGTGCGTTACCACATCCTCCGCGGCGTTCTCGACACGCAGGGCGTCAAAGACCGTCGCCAGCGTCGTTCGAAATACGGCGCCAAGCGTCCGAAGTGAGGAGATAACAGATGTCCCGTCGTCACGCCGCCGAAAAGCGCGAGATCCTTCCCGACGCCAAGTATGGCGACAAGGTTCTGACCAAGTTCATGAACAACCTGATGCTGGACGGCAAGAAATCCATCGCCGAAAGCATCGTCTACGGTGCGCTGGAGCGGGTTCAGTCCCGCCTGAAGCGCGAGCCGATCGAGTGCTTCCACGAGGCGCTGGACAATGTGAAGCCCTCGGTCGAGGTTCGCTCGCGCCGCGTCGGCGGTGCCACCTACCAGGTGCCCGTCGAAGTGCGCATCGAACGCCGCGAGGCGCTGGCGATCCGCTGGCTGATCACCGCTGCGCGCAAGCGCAACGAGAACACCATGGAAGAGCGCCTGGCTGCCGAGCTGTCGGATGCGGTGAACAACCGCGGCACCGCAGTGAAGAAGCGCGAAGACACCCACAAGATGGCCGACGCGAACAAAGCGTTCAGCCACTATCGTTGGTGAGGAACAGGAAATGGCACGCGAATACCCGCTGAACCTTTACCGCAACTTCGGGATCATGGCCCATATCGACGCGGGCAAGACCACGACGACCGAGCGGATCCTGTTCTACACCGGCAAGTCCCACAAGCTCGGCGAAGTCCACGACGGCGCCGCCACCATGGACTGGATGGAGCAAGAGCAGGAACGTGGCATCACGATCACCTCGGCTGCGACCACCACCTTCTGGGAGCGCACCGAAGACGGCGACAACCCGCAGACCCCGAAGCACCGCTTCAACATCATCGACACCCCCGGCCACGTCGACTTCACCATCGAAGTCGAGCGTTCGCTGGCCGTTCTGGATGGCGCCGTCTGCCTGCTGGACGCCAACGCCGGGGTCGAGCCGCAGACCGAAACCGTCTGGCGCCAGGCTGACCGCTATGGCGTGCCGCGGATCGTGTTCGTCAACAAGATGGACAAGATCGGCGCCGACTTCTTCAAATGCGTGAAGATGATCAAGGACCGCACCGGTGCCATTCCCGCCCCGATCGCCCTGCCGATCGGCGCCGAGGACAAGCTGGAAGGAATCATCGACCTGGTGACCATGAAGGAATGGGTCTACCAGGGCGAAGACCTGGGCGCGTCCTGGATCATCAAGGACATCCGCGCCGAGCTGAAGGCCGAAGCCGACGAATGGCGCAACAAGCTGGTCGAACTTGCCGTCGAGCAGGACGATACCGCCATGGAAGCCTACCTCGAAGGCACCGAGCCCGACGTGCCGACCCTGCGCGCGCTGATCCGCAAGGGCACGCTGGCCATGGCCTTCGTTCCGGTGACCGCCGGCTCGGCGTTCAAGAACAAGGGCGTCCAGCCGGTCCTGAACTCGGTCATCGACTATCTGCCGTCGCCGGTGGACGTGAAGCCCTACATGGGCTTCAAGCCGGGCGACGAGACGGAAACCCGCAACATCGCGCGGTCGGCCGATGACAACCAGCCCTTCGCGGCGCTGGCGTTCAAGATCATGAACGACCCCTTCGTCGGCTCGCTCACCTTCACGCGGATCTATTCGGGCGTGCTGAAGAAGGGCGACCAGATGGTCAACTCGACCAAGCAGCGCAAGGAACGTGTCGGCCGCATGATGATGATGCACGCCATCAACCGCGAGGAAATCGACGAGGCCTTCGCGGGCGACATCATCGCGCTGGCGGGCCTGAAGGAAACCACCACCGGCGACACGCTCTGCGATCCGGCCAATCAGGTGGTTCTGGAAACCATGACCTTCCCGCAGCCGGTGATCGAGATCGCGGTGGAGCCGAAGTCGAAAGCCGACCAGGAGAAGATGGGCATCGCGCTCGCTCGCCTGGCTGCCGAAGACCCGTCGTTCCGCGTCGAGACCGATCTTGAATCCGGCCAGACCATCATGAAGGGCATGGGCGAACTTCACCTCGACATCCTCGTCGACCGCATGCGGCGCGAGTTCAAGGTCGAGGCGAACATCGGCGCGCCGCAGGTGGCCTACCGCGAGACGATCAGCCGGGCGACCGAGATCGACTACACCCACAAGAAGCAGACCGGCGGTACGGGCCAGTTCGCCCGCATCAAGCTGGAGATCACCCCGACGGAACCGGGCGAAGGCTATTCGTTCGAGTCCAAGATCGTCGGTGGCGCGGTGCCGAAGGAATACATCCCCGGTGTCGAAAAGGGCATCAAGTCGGTGATGGATAGCGGTCCGCTGGCCGGCTTCCCGGTGATCGACTTCAAGGTGGTGCTGGTTGACGGTGCCTTCCACGACGTCGACTCCAGCGTGCTGGCCTTCGAGATCGCCACCCGTGCAGCCATGCGCGAGGGCCTGAAGAAAGCCGGCGCGAAGCTGCTGGAACCGATCATGAAGGTCGAAGTGGTGACGCCGGAAGAATACACCGGCGGTGTGATCGGCGACCTGACCTCGCGTCGGGGCATGATCAACGGACAGGACAGCCGCGGCAACGCCAACGTGATCAACGCGATGGTGCCCCTGGCCAACATGTTCGGCTACATCAACAACCTGCGCTCGATGTCTTCGGGTCGGGCGGTGTTCACGATGCAGTTCGACCACTATGACGCGGTGCCCGAGAACATCTCTCAGGAAATCCAGAAGAAATACGCTTGATCGGTGTGGCGGGGAGTTCGCGTTTCAGGTTGAAGCGCAAACCTGAACCCCGCCCTACCACCCCGTAGGCCGGGGTTCACCCCGGCGCCCGCAAAATGAACAGGAGGCCGACATGGCAAAGGCAAAGTTTGAACGCAACAAGCCGCATGTGAACATCGGGACCATTGGTCACGTTGACCATGGCAAGACGACGCTGACGGCTGCGATCACCAAGTATTTCGGCGAATTCAAGCGCTACGACCAGATCGACAACGCGCCGGAAGAGAAGGCGCGCGGGATCACGATCTCGACCGCGCACGTGGAATACGAGACGGCGGCGCGTCACTATGCGCACGTCGACTGCCCCGGCCACGCCGACTATGTGAAGAACATGATCACCGGTGCGGCGCAGATGGACGGCGCGATCCTGGTCTGTGCTGCCTCGGACGGCCCGATGCCGCAAACGCGCGAGCACATCCTGTTGGGCCGCCAGGTCGGCATTCCCTACATGGTGTGCTACATGAACAAGGTCGACCTGGTCGATGACCCGGAACTTCTGGAACTGGTCGAGATGGAAGTGCGCGAGCTGTTCTCGTCCTACGACTATCCGGGCGACGACATTCCGATCATCAAGGGCTCGGCCCACCAGGCCCTGATCGGCGAGCGCAAGGACATCGGCGAGGATTCGGTTCGCGCGCTGATGAACGCGGTCGACGAGTATATCCCGACCCCGGCGCGCGCGGTCGACCAGCCGTTCCTGATGCCGATCGAGGACGTGTTCTCGATCTCGGGCCGTGGCACGGTTGTGACCGGCCGGATCGAGCGCGGCGTGATCAACGTCGGCGACGAAGTCGAGATCGTCGGCATCCGCGACACCAAGAAGTCGACCTGCACCGGCGTGGAAATGTTCCGCAAACTGCTGGACCGTGGCGAGGCTGGCGACAACGTCGGCATCCTGTTGCGCGGCATCGACCGCGAGGGCGTCGAGCGTGGCCAGGTGCTGTGCAAGCCGAAGTCGGTGAACCCGCACACCAAGTTCGAGGCCGAAGCCTATATCCTGACCAAGGAAGAGGGCGGCCGCCACACGCCGTTCTTCGCCAACTACCGCCCGCAGTTCTACTTCCGCACCACCGACGTGACCGGCACGGTGCAGCTGCCGGCCGGCACCGAGATGGTGATGCCGGGCGACAACCTGAAGTTCGAGGTCGAGCTGATCGCCCCGATCGCGATGGAAGAAAAGCTGCGCTTCGCCATCCGCGAAGGCGGCCGCACCGTCGGCGCAGGCGTCGTGTCCAAGATCATCGCGTAACCAGAACCGGCAGGGCGGGGCTTGCCCCGCCTTCACCTATTCCCGAAGGAAACCAACACGATGCAAGGTCAAACCATCCGCATCAGGCTGAAAGCCTTCGATTACCGCGTTCTGGATGCCAGCACGCAGGAAATCGTGAACACCGCCAAGCGGACCGGCGCGCAAGTGCGCGGCCCGATCCCGCTGCCGAACAAGATCGAGAAGTTCACGGTTCTCCGTGGCCCGCACATCGACAAGAAGTCGCGTGATCAGTGGGAAATCCGGACGCACAAGCGTCTTCTCGACATCGTCGATCCGACCCCGCAGACCGTGGACGCGCTCATGAAGCTCGACCTCGCTGCCGGTGTCGACGTCGAAATCAAAGTGTGAGGAGCGGAACAATGCGCTCTGGCGTTATCGCAAAGAAGCTGGGCATGACCCGGCTGTTCCTGGAGGATGGGAAGCAGGTTCCCGTGACCGTCCTTCAACTTGACAACCTGCAGGTCGTGGCCCAGCGCACCGCCGACAAGGATGGCTACACTGCCGTCCAGTTGGGCGCCGGTCTGGCCAAGGTTTCGCGCACCACCGCCGCGCAGCGCGGCCACTTCGCCAAGGCAAACGTGGCACCAAAGCGCAAGGTGGCCGAGTTCCGCGTGACCCCCGATTGCCTGATTGGCGTGGGTGAGGAAATCACCGCCAACCACTACTTCGAGGGCCAGTTCGTCGACGTGGCGGGCACCTCGGTCGGCAAGGGCTTTGCCGGTGCGATGAAGCGGCACAACTTTGCTGGTCTTCGGGCATCGCATGGTGTGTCGGTCAGCCACCGTTCGCACGGCTCCACCGGTCAGTGCCAGGACCCCGGCAAGGTGTTCAAGGGCAAGAAGATGGCCGGCCACATGGGCGCCGTTCGTGTGACCACGCAGAACCTGCAGGTCGTGCGCACCGATGCCGACCGTGGCCTGATCATGATCAAGGGCGCGGTCCCCGGTGCAGCCGGCGGCTGGGTCACCGTCAAGGACGCGGTCAAGAAGCCGGTTTCCGATCTGGCGATCATGCCGGCTGGCCTGCGCTCTGCTGCGAAGGCTGCTCAGGCGGCGGCCGATGCCGCTGCTGCGGCGGCGGCTGCCGAAGCCGAAGCTGCCGAGGCAGCAAAGCTGGAAGCCAGGCGCGAAGCTGCGCCCTAAAGCCGCCGCTGCCGAAGCCGCGCTGAAGGGTGACGCTGAGGCCAATGATGATGCGGGTGACGCAAAGCCCGAAGGCGGTGAAGCATGAAACTCGATGTGATCAAGCTGGACGGCAAGAAGGCCGGTTCGATCGACCTGGACGAAGCGCTGTTCGGGCTGGAGCCCCGCGCCGACATCCTGCACCGCGTGGTGCGCTGGCAGCGGGCGAAGGCCCAGGCCGGCACCCATTCGACACTGGGACGGTCGGAGGTCAGCTATTCGACCAAGAAGATCTATCGCCAGAAGGGCACCGGCGGCGCACGCCACGGTTCCCGCAAGGCGCCGATCTTCCGCAAGGGTGGTGTTGCCAAGGGCCCGCAGCCCCGCAGCCACGCCCATGACCTGCCGAAAAAGTTCCGCGCCCTTGGTCTGCGGCATGCGCTGTCCGCCAAGCTGAAGGCGGGCGAGTTGGTGATCATCGATACGATCGCCATGGCCGAGGCCAAGACCGCCACCCTGGCCAAGACCGCCAAGGAACTGGGCTGGAAGCGCGTGCTGATCATCGACGGCGCCACGGTTGACGCGAATTTCGCGCTGGCCGCCCGCAACGTCGAAGGCGTCGACGTGCTGCCGACCATTGGCGCCAATGTCTATGACATCCTCAAGCGTGACACCCTGGTGATCACGAAGGCCGGTGTCGAAGCCCTGGAGGCCCGTCTGAAATGAGCAAGGCACCGAAAAGCGCCGTGGCCGCAAAGCCCGAGCATTACGACGTGATCCGCAAGCCCATCATCACCGAAAAGGCCACCATGGCCTCGGAGGCGGGTGCCGTGGTCTTCCAGGTGGCGATCGACTCGACCAAGCCGCAGATCAAGGAGGCCGTCGAGGCCGTCTTTGGTGTGAAGGTCAAGGCCGTGAACACCACCATCACCAAGGGCAAGGCCAAGAAGTTCCGTGGCCGCGCTGGTGAGCGGAGCGACAAGAAAAAGGCGTATGTGACCCTTGAAGAGGGGAACACTATCGACGTCTCCACGGGCCTCTGATAGAAGCCCGACGAATCTGGCGGCCCCGGGATTTCCGGGGCCGCGGATTTTTCCGAATCCCCGTTCATAGGGGCGGAAATCACCATCGGGGAGCTTCGGCGCCCTTCACCTCGGGTCGCAAGACCCAGATAGCAAGCGGAAGACAGTAATCATGGCACTCAAGTCGTATAAGCCGACGACGCCTGGCCAGCGCGGGCTGGTTCTGATCGACCGTTCGGAGCTGTGGAAAGGCCGTCCTGTAAAAGCCCTGACCGAGGGTTTGCACAGTCATGGTGGCCGGAACAACACCGGACGTATCACGATGTTCCACCAGGGTGGCCGGGCCAAGCGCCTGTACCGCGTGGTGGATTTCAAGCGCCGTAAGTGGGACATGCCCGCGACCATCGAGCGTATCGAATATGACCCCAACCGCACCGCCTTCATCGCGCTGGTGAAGTACGGCGACGGCGAGCTGGCCTATATCCTGGCACCGCAGCGTCTGGCCGTGGGTGACAGCATCGTCGCCGGCGCCAAGGTCGACGTGAAGCCGGGCAATGCGATGCCGTTCTCGGGCATGCCGATCGGCACGATCGTGCACAACGTCGAACTGAAGCCGGGCAAGGGCGGCCAGATGGCCCGTGCGGCGGGCACATATGCCCAGTTTGTCGGCCGCGATGGCAGCTACGCGCAGATCCGGCTGTCGTCCGGCGAACTGCGTCTGGTACGTCAGGAATGCATGGCCACCATCGGTGCCGTGTCGAACCCCGACAACTCGAACCAGAACTTCGGCAAGGCGGGCCGCATGCGCTACAAGGGCATCCGCCCGACGGTGCGCGGTGTCGCCATGAACCCGATCGACCACCCGCACGGCGGCGGCGAAGGCCGCACCAGCGGTGGCCGTCACCCGGTTACCCCCTGGGGCAAAGGCACCAAGGGCAACCGCACCCGCAAGAACACCACGACGGACAAATTCATCGTCCGCTCGCGCCACGCCAAGAAGAAAGGGCGCTGATCCATGTCCCGTTCCGTATGGAAAGGCCCGTTCGTCGACGGCTATCTGCTGAAGAAGGCAGAGACCTCGCGCGCCTCGGGCAAAAGCGAAGTGATCAAGATCTGGTCGCGCCGTTCCACCATCCTGCCGCAGTTTGTTGGCCTGACCTTCGGGGTCTACAACGGCCGCAAGCACATTGCGGTCAACGTGACCGAAGAAATGATCGGCCAGAAGTTCGGTGAATATTCGCCGACGCGGACCTACTACGGTCACGCCGCCGACAAAAAAGCCAAGAGGAAATAAGCCATGGGTGCGGAAAAGAACCCCCGCCGCGTGGCGGATAACGAAGCGATGGCGATTGCGCGCATGCTGCGCACCAGCCCGCAGAAGCTGAATCTGGTTGCGGGGCTGATCCGCGGCAAGAAAGTGGAAAAGGCCCTTTCGGACCTGACCTTCTCCAAGCGCCGCATCGCCGGCGAGGTGAAGAAGGTGCTGCAGTCGGCCATCGCCAACGCCGAAAACAACCACGGTCTTGACGTCGACAATCTGATCGTGGCGGAAGCCTGGGTTGGCAAGAACCTGGTGATGAAGCGCGGCCGTCCGCGGGCGCGTGGCCGGTTCGGCAAGATCATGAAGCCGTTCTCAGAGATCACCATCAAGGTTCGTCAAACCGGGGAGTCTGCATAATGGGTCAGAAGGTCAACCCGATCGGGATGCGTCTGCAGGTCAACCGGACCTGGGACAGCCGCTGGTTCGCCGAGTCGAAGGACTATGGCAACCTGCTTCTTGAAGACCTCAAGATGCGCGAGTTCATCCACAAGGAAGCCAAGCAGGCCGGCGTCAGCCGCGTCATCATCGAGCGTCCGCACAAGAAGTGCCGTGTGACCATTCACACTGCGCGTCCGGGCGTGATCATCGGCAAGAAAGGCGCCGATATCGAAACCCTGCGCAAGAAGCTGGCCGCCTTCACCAAGTCGGACCTGCATCTCAACATCGTTGAAGTCCGCAAGCCCGAACTGGACGCGCAGCTGGTGGCGGAATCGATCGCCCAGCAGCTCGAACGCCGGGTATCCTTCCGTCGCGCCATGAAGCGTGGCGTGCAGAACGCGATGCGTATGGGCGCCCTCGGCATCCGTGTGAACGTCTCTGGCCGCCTTGGCGGCGCCGAGATCGCCCGGACCGAATGGTACCGCGAAGGCCGCGTGCCGCTGCACACCCTGCGCGCCGACATCGACTATGCCTTGTCGGAAGCCGTGACCCCTTACGGGATCATCGGTGTGAAGGTCTGGGTTTTCAAGGGCGAGATCCTTGAGCACGATCCCCAGGCCCATGACCGTCGTCTTGCCGAAGCGGCTGACGGCCCGTCCCCGCGTGGGCCGCGCCGCGACCGCGAGCGCGCGTAAGGAGTAACGGAAAATGCTGCAACCGAAGCGCACAAAATTCCGCAAGATGCACAAGGGCCGGATTCACGGCGAAGCCAAGGGTGGCTTTCTCTTGAACTTCGGCTCCTTCGCGCTGAAAGCGACCGAGCCCGAGCGCGTCACCGCGCGTCAGATCGAAGCGGCCCGCCGCGCGATCACCCGCCACATGAAGCGTCAGGGCCGGGTCTGGATCCGGATTTTCCCGGATGTCCCGGTCTCGGCCAAGCCGGTCGAAGTGCGGATGGGCAAGGGCAAGGGCTCGGTCGACTTCTGGGCGGCCAAGGTCAAGCCGGGCCGCATCATGTTCGAGATCGACGGCGTTGCCGAAGATATCGCGCGTGAGGCCCTGCGTCTGGGTGCCATGAAACTGCCGGTCACTACGCGCATCGTCGCCAAGGAAGACTGGTAGGGAGTCGGGGTTAACCCCGACCTACGAAAACGGGGCCCCTGCCGGAAACGGTGGGGGCCTTTTCACTATGGGAGCCCGAGATGGCAGAGATCACGTCGCTTTTCGTCACCCGTCTTTACCGGGCCGGTCTGAACGAACTGGCCAGGAAGAAGGTCGACTACGCCGAACTGCACGCCACCTGCGATGCCGTGGCCGAGGATGATGAGGCCGGGCAGGAGTGGTGCGAGGCCAATGGCTATCCCGGCTATACCTCCTATGCCTCGCTAGATGATCTGCCCTGGCGAATGCCGATCTTTGCCGATCTGGAGAAGGCGCTGGACAAGCATGTGGCGGCGTTTTGCAAGGATCTGGGCTTTGATCTGGACGGCAAGAAGCTGAAACTGAACGCGCTGTGGATCAACATCCTGCCCGAAGGCGGCACCCACGCCAGCCACATCCACCCGCATTCGGTGATCTCGGGCACGACCTATGTCGCGATGCCGGAGGGGACCTCGGCGCTGAAGCTGGAGGACCCCCGCCTGCCGATGATGATGATGGCGCCGCTGGTGCGGAAAGATGCGGGGCAGGAGTTGCAACGGTTTGTCTACGTCAAACCCGTGGTCGGCGACGTGCTGATGTGGGAAAGCTGGCTGCGCCATGAGGTGCCGATGAACATGTCCGAGGAAGAGCGGATATCGGTCAGCTTCAACTATGGGTGGGGTAGGGCGTATCTTGAAGCGGCGATCGGAGTGGCAGCCCGCGCGGGGTCAGTACGCGGTTTACTGCGCCACAAAATGCGTGAACAGGTTCAGGGCGTTCGAGGTTCTGGCAAACGGTGCACAATGATGTCGGTATCTCTTCGATATAAGCGTTGAAGCCCTTGAGTGGTTCCACATGTCTTGGCGTCTCGGGCCTGGGCGTCCTGCGTGGTTTCCGCCGGGGGCGCGGGCGGGGGGGGGCGGGGGGAGGGGGGGGGGGGGGGGGGGGGAGGGGGGGGCCGGGCGCCCCACCCCAGGCACAGGCAGCAAGACCATGCAGGCCATGCCGAAACCTGCGCCGCGGCGGGGGGGGGGGGGGGGGGGGGGGGGGGGGGGGGGGGGGGGGGGGGGGGGGGGGGGGGGGGGGGGGGGGCCGCGGCGGGGGGGGGGGGGGGGGGGGGGGGGGGGGGGCCCGCGCCCCGCGCCTTCCCAAGACGCGGGGCCGAGCGCCGGCCGCAGGGGGTGCGCGGGGGGGGGCGCCGCATGGAATGACCGTCGAGTTCGAAGCGTAAGCGTTGTGGACCAGGCGGTCGGATGGTATTGGGTTCGCGCGTCGCCGCGCGGCGGAGTGGGTCCGCGTGCGGCGCTGTCGCTTGGGGCGTGGGGCTCTTTTCGGGCGGGCGGTTGCTGGAACAGGGCCCGGTCCTCGGTGTGCGGAAGTCGACATCCTCAATAGCCGCCCCGATGTGGCGCGTTTGGCTCGCAGGGGTCCGGCGGTGTCGCGCGCCTTGCGGTCGCCAGAAGGCCGAGCCATTCGGCGTGGCTCAGTCGTGGCGTCTTGCCGCAAGTCGATAAATGCCTGGCCAGCGGGGGGGGGGGGTTCGGAAGGGTGGGGGGGGGTGGGGGTGGGGGGGGGGGGGGGGGCGGGGCAGGCCCTTTGGGATGGGGGGGTGGGGTGTCGCGTCGGTTTGCGCGCGTTGCGCGCCAGGGTTGTCATATTTTTGGCCATCCAGCCATAACAATAACAATCGCTTACGCGATTAACTGATGAACTTGGGTTCAACGTCAAAGTCAGATGAAGCAAGTCCAGACATCGCTGCAAAAAAGTCTTGTGGCTGGATGTCGAGGTAGATGTATATGTCAGGTAGCAATGCGGCTTCATAATTGACTGGATCGGCGCTGGGTTTGCCTATTCACGACAAGGCGCCAACTTCCCCCTTGCCCCCCGCGCCCATCCCCCCTATACGCAGCCATCCGCGATTCTGGGGCTCCTCGGATTCGTCGGTTTACCATTGATCCGCCAGGTTCACGGTAACCCCAAAAGGGGCCGTCTGGCGATTGTGAAGGAGAGATTGGCGATGGAAGCCAAGGAACTGAAGACCAAGACGCCCGACCAGCTGCGCGACAGCCTGGTTGCGCTGAAGAAGGAAGCGTTCAACCTGCGCTTCCAGCAGGCGACCAACCAGCTTGAGAACACCGCCCGCATGCGTGCCGTCCGCCGTGACGTCGCCCGCATCAAGACCGTTCTCGGCCAAAAAGCTGCCGAAGCTGCGAAGTAAGGGGAAGCACAATGCCGAAACGTATCCTTCAGGGTGTGGTCACCTCGGACAAGAACGAGCAGACCATCACCGTCCTCGTCGAGCGCCGCTTCAAGCACCCGCTGCTGCAGAAGACCGTGCGGAAGTCGAAGAAATACCGTGCCCATGACGCGGAGAACAAGTTCAAGGTCGGCGACGCAGTCCGCATCGAGGAATGTGCGCCGATCTCGAAATCGAAACGCTGGACCGTGGTGACCGACGCTCAGGCGTAAGTCCCCGCGATCTGAACGAAACCCCGGGGCCGATGCCGGTCCCCGAAGGTCGGGAGTAGACCAATGATCCAGATGCAGACGAATCTGGATGTAGCTGACAACTCCGGCGCACGCCGGGTGCAGTGCATCAAGGTTCTTGGCGGGTCGCACCGCCGCTATGCCTCCGTTGGCGACATCATCGTGGTGTCGGTGAAGGAAGCGATTCCGAAAGGCCGCGTGAAGAAGGGCGACGTCCGCAAGGCCGTTGTCGTGCGCACCGCCAAGGAAGTCCGCCGTGAAGACGGCACCGCGATCCGCTTTGACCGCAACGCCGCCGTCATCCTGAACAACCAGGGCGAACCGGTCGGCACCCGTATCTTCGGGCCGGTCGTGCGCGAGCTGCGGGCCAAGAACTTCATGAAGATCATCTCGCTGGCTCCGGAGGTGCTCTGATGGCTGCGAAACTGAAAAAAGGTGACACCGTCATCGTGCTGACCGGCAAGGACAAGGGCAAGTCGGGGGAAATCACCTCGGTCAACCCCACGGCCAACAAAGCCGTCGTCGAAGGCGTGAACACTGCCATCCGTCACACCAAGCAGTCCTCGACCTCGCAGGGTGGTCGTCTGGCGAAAGCCATGCCGATCGACCTGTCGAACCTGGCGCTGACCGACAAGGCCGGCAAGGCAACCCGCGTCGGCTTCCGCATGGAAGGCGACAAGAAGGTGCGCTACGCCAAGACCACAGGGGAGGCGATCTGATGTTGGACGCTGCAAAATACACCCCGCGCCTGAAGGCGGATTTCGCGAACCGGATTCGCGCCGCCATCAAGGAAGAGTTCGGCTACACCAACGACATGCAGATCCCGCGTCTGGACAAGATCGTCCTGAACATGGGCGTCGGCGAGGCTGTCAAGGACACCAAGAAGGTCAAGCAGGCAGCTGAAGAGCTGACCCTGATCGCCGGCCAGAAGGCTGTCATCACCAAGGCCAAGAACTCCATCGCCGGGTTCCGGGTGCGTGAAGAGATGCCGCTGGGCTGCAAGGTCACGCTGCGCGGCGACCGGATGTACGAATTCCTGGACCGCCTGATCAACGTGGCGCTGCCCCGCGTCCGCGACTTCCGCGGCGTCAAGGGCACCTCCTTCGACGGCCGCGGCAACTATGCCATGGGCCTGAAGGAGCACATCGTCTTCCCGGAAATCGACTTCGACAAGGTCGACGAAGTCCTGGGCATGGACATCATCATCTGCACCACCGCGAAGACCGATGCGGAAGCCAAGGCGCTGTTGAAGCTGTTCAACATGCCCTTCAATTCCTGATCGCGAGGAACCGATACAATGGCAAAGAAATCCATGGTGAACCGCGAAGTGAAGCGCGCCAAGCTGGTGAAGCAGCACGCTTCCAAGCGGGCCGCGCTGAAAGCGGTGATCTACGACCAGACCAAGCCGATCGAAGAGCGCTTCAAGGCGACTCACAAACTGGCTGAGCTGCCCCGCAACTCGTCGGCGACGCGGATCCACAACCGCTGCCAGCTGACGGGCCGTCCGCATGCGTATTATCGCAAGCTGAAACTCTCGCGCATCATGCTGCGTGACCTGGCCTCGTTCGGCCAGATCCCCGGCATGGTCAAGTCCAGCTGGTAAGGAGGACCGGATATGTCGATGAACGATCCTCTTGGCGACATGCTGACCCGCATCCGCAACGCGCAGATGCGCGGCAAGTCCACCGTGATGACGCCGGCCTCGACGCTGCGCGCCAGCGTGCTGGATGTGCTGCTGTCGGAAGGCTATATCCGCGGCTACGAAAAGGCCCCCACCGATAACGGTCAGGGCGAATTCACCATCAGCCTCAAGTACTACGAGGGCGAGCCGGTGATCCGCGAAGTCAAGCGCGTGTCCAAGCCCGGTCGCCGGGTCTATGTGGGCGTCAAGGATGTGCCTTCGGTCCGCAATGGCCTGGGCGTATCTATCGTGTCCACGCCGAAGGGCGTGATGTCGGATGCAAATGCGCGCGCGGCCAATGTTGGCGGCGAAGTGCTTTGCACCGTATTCTGAGGAGGGTGGAATGTCTCGTATCGGCAAGAAACCCGTCGACCTGGTGAAGGGCGTCAGCGCCTCGATCTCGGGTCAGACCATCGAAGTGAAGGGCCCGAAAGGCATCCGCACTTTCACCGCAGGCGACGACGTGACGCTGACCATCGAGGGCGAGACCATCAAGGTCGCCCCTCGTGGCCTGTCGAAGCGCGCACGCCAGCAGTGGGGCATGTCGCGTTCGATGATCCAGAACCTCGTCACCGGGGTTTCCACCGGCTTCAGGTCGGAAATGGAAATCCAGGGCGTCGGCTACCGCGCCGCCGCCAACGGCAATGTGCTGAAGCTGTCCGTGGGCTACAGCCACGAAGTGAATTTCGAAGTGCCGAAGGGCGTGACCGTCGCGACCCCGAAGCCAACCGAAATCGTCGTGGAAGGCATCGACCAGCAACTGGTCGGCCAGGTCGCCGCGAACATCCGCGAGTGGAAGAAGCCGGAGCCCTACAAGGGCAAGGGCATCCGCTACAAGGATGAGTACATCTTCCGCAAGGAAGGCAAGAAGAAGTAAGGGGCGCAATCATGGCGAACACGAAAAGAGATCTGTTCCTCAAGCGCCGCCTGCGCGTCCGGAACAAAATCAAGGCGACCTCGCATGGCCGTCTGCGGCTGTCTGTCCACCGCTCGTCCAAGAACATCTCGGTCCAGCTGATCGACGATGTGAAGGGCGTGACTGTTGCTGCCGCCTCGACGCTGGAGAAATCCTTTGGCGTGGTCGGCAAGAACAACGTCGAAGCGGCGGCCAAGATCGGCGCAGCGATTGCCGAGCGGGCAAAGAAGGCTGGCGTCGAAGAATGCTACTTCGACCGCGGCGGTTTCCTCTTCCACGGCAAGATCAAGGCTTTGGCCGATGCTGCGCGTGAAGGTGGGTTGAAGTTCTAAAAACGGCGGGGGACGTTTGCGTCCCCCCGATGATCCGGGGGCCGGGGTCTTTGACCCGCATCGCCCACCAGGATTGGTTCAAACGGCGCGGGCTGCGCGCCACCATGTAAGGAATGCCTTATGGCAGAACGTGACAATCGTCGGGACAACCGTGGCGGCGACCGCCGTGACCGGGCCGAGGAAACACCGGAATTCGCCGACCGTCTGGTGGCGATCAACCGGGTGTCGAAAACCGTCAAGGGCGGCAAGCGCTTTGGCTTTGCAGCCCTCGTGGTGGTCGGCGACCAGCGCGGCCGTGTCGGCTTTGGCAAGGGCAAGGCGAAAGAAGTGCCGGAGGCTATCCGCAAGGCCACCGAGCAGGCCAAGCGGCAGCTGATCCGCGTGCCGTTGAAGGACGCGCGCACGCTGCATCACGACATCGAAGGCCGCCATGGCGCGGGCAAGGTGGTGATGCGCACGGCCACGGCCGGTACCGGCATCATCGCCGGCGGTCCGATGCGTGCGGTGTTCGAGATGCTGGGCGTCCAGGACGTGGTCGCCAAGTCGATCGGCACGCAGAACCCCTACAACATGATCCGCGCGACCATCGACGGGTTGAAATCGGAAACCTCGCCCCGTCAGGTTGCGGCCCGCCGCAACAAGAAGGTGGCCGAGATCCTGAAAAAGCCCGAAGCTGAAGCAGTGGAGGCCTGATCGAAATGGCAAAGAAAACCATTGTTGTGAAGCAGATCCGCTCGGCTGCCCGCCGCCCGGCTGTGCAGACCGCGACCCTGAAAGGTCTGGGCCTGAACAAGATGAACCGCACCCGCGAGCTGGAAGATACCCCTTCCGTCCGCGGCATGGTGAACTCGATCAGCCACCTCGTCGAGATCATCGAAGAGCGCGGCTAAGGATCAGGGTCGGCGTGACCCCAGACCTACGGGCGCCCCTGCGGAAACGCGGGGGCGCTTTGCTTTGGCTTCACGGGGTGGGGCAGGAGATCGGCAGAAATGTGGTCGACATCCCCTCCAGCGCGACAATCAGGGCCAAGGAGTCCGCCAGCGCCACATCGGCGGCACTTTCCGGACAGGCGTCGCGTGGCGCCTCACAACCAGACGCTATGAAAGCCTCGACCTTGCTGCGGAATGCGAGGCTTGGGGCTTTCGAACCCTGGGCTGGCGTGGCGGCCTGCCAGGCCTCGGCAAAGGTCGCGCATTTGCGTTCGGCCCAGGTTTCGGCGGCTGAATGGCTGGCCGAGAAGCACAGCGCCATGGCAAGAAAGGCGCGCTTGTAGGACGCCGCTGCCCTTCCCGCCCAGATCACGGCGCGCCCCAATCCGCTGCCTGCATTTCCCGCAACCGGCTGGCGGTGCGTTCGAATTCGAACGATCCGGTGCCTTCGAGGTAGAGCCGTTCCGGCTCATCTGCCGCCGAGCAGATCAGCCGGACGCGGGCTTCGTAAAGTGCGTCGATCAGGATAACGAAGCGCTTCGCCTCGTTGTAGTTGGCGGCGGAAAGCTGGGGGATGTCTTCCAGGATCAAAACCCGGCAGGCCTGTGCGATGGCCAGGTAGTCGGCGGCCCCCAGGGGTTTTGCGCAAAGCTCCCAGAACGACGCGCGTCCAACGCCGGAGGCAAAGCGGGGCAGTTCCACCTCGCGGCCGTTCACCGGCAGGCAAAGCGGCTCTCCCTCCGCGCCGCCGGTCAGGTCCTCCCAGATGGCTGCAATCTGTTCGCGGGCGCGACCGGCGGGGTGGAAATAGACCTGCGTGCCCTGCAGGCGGTGCTGGCGGTAATCGGTCGGGCTTTCCAGCTCATGCAATGCCAGCCTTTCGCGCAGCATCTGAATGAACGGCAGGAAGATCGCGCGGTTCAGCCCGTCCTTGTACAGATCCTCTGGCGGGCGGTTCGAGGTGGTGACGATCACCACGCCCGCCGCGAACAGCTTTTCAAACAGCCGCCCGACGATCATCGCATCGGTGATGTCGGTGACCTGCATTTCGTCAAAGGCCAGAAGGCGGGTGTCGCGCAGGATACGCTCGGCCACCGGGGCCAGCGCATCCTCGACACCCTGCTTGCGGGCCATGTGCATGCTGCGATGCACCTCTTGCATGAAGGCGTGGAAATGCACGCGTCTCTTGGCAGCGATTTCAGTTGCCTGGAAGAACAGGTCCATCAGCATCGACTTGCCGCGCCCCACGCCGCCCCAAAGATAGACCCCCGGCGGAGGCATCGCGGGCCGTGCGAACAGACCGGCGAACAGGCCCACCTTGCGGGTGGCATTCTCTTCCAGCCAGAGCCGCAGCGCCTCCAGCAACGGCAGAACCGCGTGCTGCGCCGGATCGGCGCGCAGAGAGCCTGCATGCACGCGGGCATCGTAGATCTGAGTCAGGGTCTGTCGCATCGCGGCGTCTTGCAGTCCTTCCTGCGGCTGCAAGGCGGCGCTTGCCCGGCGTTCGCGTCAGAAAAGCACAATCCACCCCTGCGCCGGAAGGGGCAAAGAACGGTTCTCGCGGTCTTTAGAATTTTCTGCATCCTTCCGCCGCTAATTCTTTTTCAACAGCTGGCGCGGAAGGTGGGCGCCAAATCGGTTCGCGGAGTCAAGCCCAGATGAATGCCCTGAAATCCTTCCGTCTCACGACCAAGCTCAACCTGATGAGCTTGGCGATGTTTGTCGTGCTGTGCGGTGTGGCAATGTACATGGCCAGCGCAGCGCTGAAACAGATGATGATCACCCAGTTTGACGAGGCGGCAGAGATCGCCGGGCGAGTCGCCGCCGAGTTTACTGCAGACCACACTGACGATCTGACCTTCACAATCGACCAGGACGGCGAAGTGGTGAAGGCGACGTGGGCGAATATCCCCGACTTCAACTCGCATCAGTTGGTGGATGAGATCACCCAGTTGACCGGCGCCTCTGTCAGCGTGTTCCGCTGGGACGCAGGCCGCAACGATTTCGTCCGTGTGACGACAAGCCTGAAGGACGGATCGGGGCAACGTCCGATCGGGACCTGGCTCGGCACTGAATTCGAGGGGCGTGAGCAACTTCTGGCTGGGAAGGCCTTTATCGGCGAGGTGGAATTGTTCGGCAACCTCTACCGGATCAACAATTTGCCGCTCGTGGACGCCAAAGGCGGGATCAGCGGCCTGTTGGCCATCTCTGTGCCGAAGTCTGCAATGCTCGAAATGCTGAGCTTCGCGGAGCTGCGCATCGCTCTGGCGCTGCTGATCACGGCGGCCATTGGCGCCGGGTTGCTGGCATTCGGCAACCGGTTGTTGCTGCAGGCGCTGCCAGGCTTGCGGCAGGTGATGGACCGCATCCGCGCCGGCGAACTGGGCGGCGATATTCCGGCCATCGACCGCAAGGATGAAATCGGCGGTTTTGCCCGTGGCATCAATGCCTGGCGGACCTCGATCCTGGAAACCCAGGCACTGGCGGAACAGGACAAGCTGCGCGAGGCCGAGCAGGCCCGCGTGGTGGGCGACCTGACCACAAGCCTGTCCCGCCTCGCGGCGCTGGACCTGACGGTCAGCATCGACAGTCCGGCCTCCGACCCCTTCCCCGAGCGGTATCAGGAGCTGCGGCAGAACTTCAACGGCGTGGTGACGACGCTGGCGTCCACGATCGAGATGATCCGCAGCACGGCGCGTTCCATCGACAGCGGCGCGACCGAGTTCAATTCCATCGCGCAGGACATGTCGAACCGGACCGAGACCCAGGCCGCGACGCTGGAAGAAACCGCGGCCGCACTGGATGAGTTGACAGCCAGCGTGCAATCCACCGCCGGCAATGCCGCCGACGCCGACCGCGCGATGACCGAGAACGGGCGGCAGGCCGAAGAGGGTGGCCAGGTGGTGCGCCGCGCGATCACGGCGATGGAGGCGATCGAACAATCCTCGCGCCAGATCACCCGGATCACCGATGTGATCGACGACATTGCGTTCCAGACCAACCTTCTGGCACTGAATGCGGGCGTCGAGGCCGCGCGGGCGGGCGATGCGGGCAAGGGCTTTGCCGTCGTTGCCTCGGAAGTGCGCTCGCTGGCGCAACGGGCGTCGGAATCGGCCAAGGAAATCAAGCGCCTGATCAGCCAGTCGTCCGAGCAGGTCGAGAACGGCTCGACCCTTGTCCATGCCACCGGACAGGCACTGGACGACATGATCGCACGGATCGGCAGTGTCACCACGCTGATCGCCGATATTGCCAATTCGGCGCGAGAGCAGTCGCTTGGCCTTTCGGAGATCAACACCGGGGTGAAGCAACTGGACGAAGTGACCCAGCGCAACGCTGCTGTCGTTGTGCAATCCACCACCTCTTCCGAAGCTTTGCACAATGACGCGCTGCGGCTGTCGGAAGGGTTGGCGCAGTTCCGCCTCGACGCCAGCCCGAAGGCCATGCCGGCACGGGGCAACACGATGACACGGATGGCCGCTGCGCCTGCGTTCTCGCCCGTGGCCGCGCTGGTGGTACCAGAGGCTCCGGCCCAGGTCGTCAAGCGCACCGGGACGGATGGCGGCTCGATGGCGCAATGGGAGGATTTCTGAGCGGGCACTCCCGCGCGGAACCGGCGGCTGCTGCCCGCGGGGCGGCGACCGTTTGCCATTGACCGCACGCCACCACCGGGCCAACGCTTCAAGCCTGAAGGATATTGCTTGCAATGCCCCTGTGCCGGGGCAAGATACGTCCATGACCCGCTTACCGTCCCATATCGCCAATTGGCGCCCCGGCTTGCCCTGCCCGTGTCTATGGCCCGTGCGGTCTCAGGAGTAAGCAGATGGACGGCGCCTATTTCCTTTACCATTCGATCGGCATGTATCCCGGCAAGGCCGATGACCTTGCTGCGGCAATGACGGATTTTGCCCAGTGCTGGGGCAGGGCGGACGATGAACAATGGGCCACCGTCCTGCCCCTGCGGCAGCGCTTCATCGAGCGTTGGCAGGACATCCTGAATGCGTGCCAGGGCAGCGTCACCACTTGCGAGAATGTGACGACGGGCTTTCATGCTGTGCTGTCGTCCTTGCCGGAAGGCCACCTGAAGGGCCGCAAGCTCCTGGTCGGGGCGGATTGCTTTCCGTCGAACCACTTCTTGTTGCAACGGCTGGCCGAACCGCTTGGTCTCACGCTGAAGACCGTGCCATTCCGGCAGGGCGCCGCCCATGTGGAGGACGAAGACTTCCTTGCCGCCTGGACGCCGGACGTAGGTCTGGCACTTCTGACCTGGGTGTCGTCGACGACGTCGCACCGCATCAACCTGCCCGCAATGGTGGCGCATGGCCGTCGCATGGGCAGTCTGATCGGCGTGGACATCACGCAAGGCGCCGGACTTCTGCGCGTTGACGTTACTGCGCCGGAGGTGGATTTTGCGCTTTCCACCAGCCTGAAATGGATGTGCGGCACGCCCGGGGCGGGCGCGCTGTATGTTTCACCCCGGTTGATCCCTCATTGCCGACCGCATTTGCAGGGCTGGTTCAGCCAGTCGAACCCGTTCAACTGGGATATCACCGGCTTTCAGCCCGCACCCGACATCCGCCGCTTTGACAATGGCACGCCGGGTTGCATGGCAGCCATCGCCTCGCGCCCGGCAATGGATTGGCACGCGGGTCAGGATCATGCCGTACTTCTGGCGCATAATCGGGAACTTACAGAACGCCTGTTTGCAATGGCCGAGACACTCGGGTTGGACAGCCTGACCCCGCGTGCCGAAGGCAAGCGCGGCGGGTCGGTAATGCTGCGGCTGCCGGACCGACTTGCGGCGGCAGAGGTCGTGGCGATATTGCGCCGAGACGGGATCACCACCGATCATCGCGGCCAGACCCTGCGGCTGTCGCCCGGAAACCTGACGACGACAGAGGGCGTGGTCCGGCTGACGGAAGCGCTGTCTCGGCTTCTCGGGACCTGAATTCAAGCCCGCCTGTGGGTCGCGGCGGTGCGCGCCACCTCTTCGTAGATGCCCGACAGAAGGTTCAGGGTCCGGGTCGCCTCGGCCAGTCGGGCGGCAAAGCCCGGCACGCCTTCGACCGCTGCAATCAACAGACGGCGGCGCAACGCACCGTAGTCTTCGGTCACGCGGCGGCCTTCCTCGGTGACCTCACAGGTCACGCCAGACCGGCCAGAGCCCTTGCGCACGATCAACCCCGCCCCGATCAACTTGCGCAGGGAGTACTGGATGTTAGGCACGTCATCGCGGTTGGTCAGCCGGACAAGGTCCTTGATCGTCTTTGGTCGGTCGTTCATCCGAATGATGTGCGGCATCGCGTCTTCCGGGCCGGTTGCCGCGAGATCCAGCACCGACGACAGGCATTCCGTCTGCCAGCGGTCGAATCCTTCAAATGCACGCATCAGGGCAAATTCAAGTTCTGTGGTATCGACCTCGACCGCACTTCGGGCCAGGTGCCAGCGGAAATTCAACGGTGAATCCAACGCGTCCTTTAGAATTTCAGTCGGTTTCCCTGGCAGGCCCGCCCTCGTGCGCGGGACCCAGACTGCCCGTGCAAAGCCGATGACGCAAATGGATTTTACGATAGATTTTCAAACATAAAATACCTTTAAGCCTCCAGCAGGGATCGCACCCATGACACAGAACCGGATGCTCTCCGGCGGCTTCAAGCTGGGCACCTTTTCGACAAGCTGCTCGTCTGGCATGACGCCCACCCAGGCCAGGGAACGCTGGGTCAACAGCTGGACAACAATCTGGCGCTGGCGAAACTGCTGGACGCCGCGGGGATCGACTTCATGCTGCCGATTGCGCGCTGGATCGGTTATGGCGGGCCAACTGATTTCCACGGTGGCGTGCTGGAAGGGCGATCCGGCGCCGTTGCGCGGATTTGTGCCGGTGATCAATGCGGTGGGCAGCCCGCAGGGCCGTGAATTCGCCACCGAAAACGCCAGTTCCCTGTTCGCCCCGGCCATCGACCTGAGTCGGTCGAAGGACGAAATCGTGGCACCGAGGGCGCAAGCGAAGGCCAAGGGCCGCGAGGTCGGGATGCTGACCATTAGCCATGCCGTCTGCCGCCCGACCGAAAAGGAAGCGCGCGACTACGTTCACTACATCGTCGACGAGAATGCGGATCGGGCGGCGACGGATAGCCTGATCCGCCTGCAACTCGCCCACGCACTGTCGTTCCCGCATGAACTTCTGACGCAGATCCGCTTCGGCATGGCGCTGGGCCATGGCGGCTTCCCGCTGATCGGCACTCCGGAACAAGTGGTGGCGGGGAGCATCAGCCTGCGTGACGCAGATCTTGCGGGCACGACGCTGTCCTTTGTGGATTATCTGAAGGAGTTCCCCTATTTCGCACAGGAAGTCCTGTCACGCCTGGCAAAGGCCGGCATCCGCTGAAAGGGAAACCATGTCCGAACCGACCCCCAAGGAATTCCGCGATGCAATGCGCGCCTTTGTCGGCACCTGCAGCGTGATTACGGTGGGAGACGGGGCGGATGCTTCGGGCCTGGTGGTGACCTCGGCGATCTCGCTTTCGGCGGAACCTCCGTTGCTTCTGGCCTGCGTCAACCGGTCTTCCTCGAGCTATCCGCTGCTGGAAAAATATGGCCGCTTCGGCTGGTCCTCGCTTGGCGCCACCCACCGGGAGGTGGCCGAGCGTTTTTCCGGCTTCGGAGGTGCGAAGGGCGCGGCGCGCTACGAAGGCGCTGCGTGGGAAACCGCCGTGACCGGCGCGCGGCTGCTGGCCGGAGCGCCGACGGCATTCGATTGCACGGTGGAAGAGATGATCGACCGAGCCACCCATTCGATCCTGATCGGCCGGGTGCAGGCGGTGCGGCGATGCCCGGATGCAGGGGCGCTGATTTACTGGGACGGGGTCTACAGGACGCTTACCGCCTGGTCCGATAACGCATTGTAATAACACAATTGCTGCGCAGAAAAAGCGCAGCAATTCGAGAGATCAGACAAAGCTGTGGATCGTCGCCAGCGCGCCGTCCAGCGCCTTGCCCTTCTCGTCTTGCAAGGCTGCTTCGCGCAGGCGCCGTGCCCAGTCGGCTGCGTCCTCGCGCCCTGCGACCAGCGCAATCCCTTCCAGCACCCGGTCGAATTTCGACAGGCCACGGGCGTGAGTGTCGGAATAGCCCTTCACCAGACGACGGCAGCGGAGGACTTCGACCGCCAGAGCGTAGTTGCCGTCCAAGTAGCCAAGTGCGACATCCAGCCAACGCTCGCGATGCGCAACTTCTTGCGCGTGGCGCTGCGTGCCAAGGCGGTGGCGTTTCATGCCGCCCAGTACATAGAGCATCAGATAGCCGCGCAGACTGTCGGTCCGCACGCGGCGGCCGTGTCCGAACCAGCGGTCCAGTCGGGCCATCCAGGTCGCGCTGGCCTCGACACGTTCGCCCCAGCGGCGCGGCAACATTCCCGCAATCTCCTGCCCGCGGGGGTGCATGAATTCCGTCAGGTGCATAGGATTGTCGCCCGCCGCCATCTCGCCACGGATGCGGATGAACCGAGCGTCACGGGTCTTGAGGTCGGCCACGCGAATGACGTCGTCATAGGCCATGGCGTTGGCGATATGCTTTGCGGCCTCCCGGGTCAGATCGAAGGGAGCGTGGTCAAGCGCCGCGAGGGATTCCAGCCGAGCCAGATAGCTGGCGCCGTAGTCAAGGTCCTGAAAATCCACAACCTTGCGAAGCCCGGCCAGTACCATCGCGAGAGTGTCGCCGGGCAAGGCGGCGGCCCGCACTGTCAACCTGTCCCAGTCCGCCAGCAGATCTGCGGGGCCGGATACCTTTGGCGCGGGCATTTCAACGGTGGAAACGGTCGCCCTTGGGTCGCCTGTCTCTGCCGCCGAGAACCCCGCCGCAAAGGCGCGGAGCGAGGGCTCCACCGCCTTGCCGCCTGTCCGGATGGCGGCTTCGAAAGCATGACGCGGAAAGGGCAACGTGCCTGATGCTGCCAGGGCCCCAAACAATGAGGCCGAGATAACCGAACCCGCGTTCACTGCTATGGCTTCAAAATCCGCAGCGATCAGACGTTTTGCTACCTGAAGGGCGGCCTCGCGTACTGCCGTGGAATCGGCAAGCCCGTCCCCCGGCACCATCTTTTCGCTGACCGCCAGATTGCGGTGGGTGGAGGCGATCAAAGCGGTCCGGTCCGGCGTGACGAAGCCCCTGATGATCGCGCGCCCGGCCTCCATCCATTCCGCAGCGATCATCACGTCGACATCGCCAGCGGCGGGCATCAGCGAAAAGACCGGAATCCGGCCGCTGGAAGGGGCCATTTCCAGGTAATAGATCGTCGCGCCGGTGCGCTGGCTGACCCCGGCGACAGAGGTGGCCTGGCAGACGTATCCCTGCGCCCGAGCCAGAGCCTCGATCCAGCCGGTCAGTACACCGCCGCCCTGTCCTCCAACGGCGTAGATCGCGACTTTCAGAATCGTCTCCAGCCGCGCTTCCCCTTTGCGGGGCTCGAGAGATTCATGAACGCTCATGCGGAAAACTCCAACCGCTTTGCGGCGCGGCGCCGGGCGAGCCTGCCGATGATGCTGGTGCGGACCCCCGCCCACCAGCGTTCGACCGGCCCCGGATTGTGAATCACGTCGGCGCGGTAGAAGCTGGGGCAAAGCACGGCGGCATCGGCTACTTCGCCGCAGTTGCCGCAGCCCACGCAGGTCTGGTCGATATAGGCAACTGGGTCATCGCGCAGCGGGTCTCCGGTGTGTTTCAACCCCAGCGACGGGCAACCTGAAAGCCGCATGCAGGCGTGATCGCCGGTGCAGACGGCCTCATCGACGCCAAAACGTGGTGCTTCGACCCGACGGCCTTGCTTGATCGCAGCGGCTTTCAGCGGTTTTTCCCTGCGCTGCTTGTTCAGCATGCATTCACTGCTGGCAACGATGACCTTGGGGCCGGGGGTCTTGGTCGTCAGTGCTTCTCGGAGAGTGTCACGGAGTTTCGGCACGTCATAGGTGCGGTCGATCTGGCGCACCCAGGTAACGCCAACGCCCTTCACCGCCTCGGATATCGGGTTCTGTGTGGCCTTGGTGGCGTTCTCGGCGCGGCTGGACATCACGTCCTGACCACCCGTTGCGGCGGAATAGAAGTTGTCTACCACCAGCACCAGGCCGTCGGATTTGTTGAACACCATGTTGGTGATCGAAGACGACAACCCGTTGTGCCAGAAGCCGCCGTCGCCGATGATGCTGATCGGCCGCCGCACTCCGCCACCGTCGAAGGCGCCGTTGGCGGCGGGGCCAAGGCCATAGCCCATGGTTGCGCCGCCAATTTCGAACGGTGGCAGGCTGCCGAACAGGTGACAGCCGATATCGGCGGCGATCTGGTGCTTGCCCAATTCCTGCTCGACCAGTTTCATCGCGGCAAAGATCGGACGTTCCGGGCACCCGGTGCAGAAGCCGGGCGGGCGGACCGGGACGACCTTGGTCAGATCCGGCAGCTTGGGCTTGACGAGATTGGGCGCCCGGATCGCGGCGGGCAGCATCTCGGGCGCGGCGGATCTCAAGAACGCGGTCACGGCATCAAGCATCACCTGGCCGGTGTACTCGCCGGCCATCGGGAAGACACCCTTGCCATGAAGCCTGACCTGCGCGCCGGCGCGATAGAGGAAGGCAGCCAGTTGATCTTCGATGTGGGCGGGTTGTCCCTCCTCGATTACCAGCACGGCGTCCATTTCCGAACAGAAGTTCAGAAATTCAGACGGAATCAGTGGATAGGTGACGTTCAGGCAGTAGATCGGCACCTCTGTTTCGCCATGAATATCCGCCAGACCGAGGCGCTGCAGGGCCCGGATCACACCGTTGTACATGCCCCCCTGAACAACCATTCCGATCCGGCCGCCCTGACCAAAGATCTCGTTCAGCCCGCGATCCCTGATGAAGGCCTCGGCGGCGGGCCAACGGTTTTTCACCTTGTCCTGTTCGTGGACGTAGGACATTGGTGGCAACACGATCCGGTTGAAATCCGAACGCGGGTTTGCCAACGCTTCGCGTACGGTCAGCGGCGGGCGCTTGTTGGCGCGGGTGTCGAAGCTTCCGGTGACATGGCAGGACCGGATGCGCACCATCAGCATGACGGGGGTATTCGACGCCTCGGACAGTTCGAACCCGTCGCCGACGGCCTTGACGATGCTGGGCAGGTTCGGCCGCGGGTCCAGAAGCCAGAATTGTGATTTCATTGCAAAGGCATGGCTGCGCTCCTGCATGATGCTGGAGCCTTCACCATAATCTTCGCCCACGATGATCAGCGCGCCGCCGGTGACGCCGGAAGAGGACAGGTTCGCCAACGCGTCCGAGGCTACGTTCACGCCGACCGGGCCCTTGAACGTGCAGGCCCCGCGGATCGGATAGTGGACCGAGGCCGCCAGCATCGCCGCCGCCGCCGCCTCGTTCGCATTGGCCTCGAAGCGGATGCCCAGTTCGGACATCAGGTCTTCGGCATCGGCCAGAACGTCCATGAGATGGCTGATCGGCGCGCCCTGATAGCCCCCCACATAACCGACGCCGTTTTCAAGAAGTGCCTTGGTCAGCGCCAGGATGCCTTCGCCGGTGAAGGTATCGCCATCGCCCTTGCGCAGATCCTCGACTTCGGACTTGAACGATCGTTCGGCCATTTCTCAGATCTCATGCTTGCGGATGTTGGTCAGCATCTTCTGCAGTGTGCCGACAAAGGCGCGGCGTTCTTCTTCGGCGATGCCGCGGAACATGCGGGCCTGCGCGTTGGCCATATGCGGCCAGAAAGCTTCAAACGCTGCCCGCCCGGTGTCCGTGATGATGACGCGCACGGCGCGGCTGTCGCTCGTGTCGGTTTCGCGCCTGGTCAGGCCATCGGCCTGCAACTGATCCAGCGCCCGGCTGAGGGTGGATGGGTCGGTAACAGTATAAACGGCCAGTTCGCGGATCAGTGGTGCTTCGACAACCGAGAGTACGGCCAGCGCCCGCATCTTCGGAGTGGTCAGGCCGAGGCTGGCCATCTCGTCGCGCAAGGACGCGTTGTAGCGGCCCATGATGCGATTCATAAGGTAGGGCGCAAAACTGCTGAGGCCGATTTCGCCCAACCGGGGCGTCAAGATCGGGGTTTCGTCGTTCATGCCCCCAGCCTCCTTGCCGCGTTGAATCCGGACCCGCCGCCCAGGCCGGGACCAGGATGGGTGGAAGCGCCGATATGGATCAGCCCTCGCACCGGGCCTTCGCCATTGGTTGAATGGGCGAAGGGGCGCCAGAGGAAGAACTGGTCGATCCCGCAATGTCCGCCGTAGGGATCGCCGCCGACCAGGTTGATATTCATGCGCTCAAGATCGGTCGGGGAATAGGCTTTGCGGGCAACGATCAGCTTGTCAAACCCTCTGATATGGCGCGCCAAGATGCGTTCCAGTCGGTCGGCAAAGGCTTCGCGGACGGAGTCCCAGTCGTGGCCCTCGATCTCGCCCGCGGCGTCGCCCTTGATGATGCTCGGAGCGTCCGGGATCTGCATCCACAGCACGGCCTTTCCGTCAGGACAGCGGGTTGGATCCAGCTGGCTGGGCTGGCCGACGCAGATGGTGGGCGTGGCGGGAAGCATGCCGCGTTCGGCCTCGTTCGAGGATTTCGACACCGCGTCGATCCCGTCGGAGAGGTGGATCAAGGCAACCTGATCGAGGCCGGGCGTCAACCATTCGGGTGGCGCGTCCAGCGCATAGTGCAGCTGGAAGTTGCCGCGCCCGTGGCGGAATTTTCTTGCGGACGCGCGTTCGTCGGGCAGGTTCACGCCATCCAGAAGCCGGCTATAGAGCTGGTCGGGGGTTACGCTGGCAAGAACCGATTTCGTGGCAATCTCTTCGCCATTGGCAAGGCGGACACCAGCCGTGAGACCATTACGAACGATTATTCTGTCAACATCGACACTACAGCGAATTTCGCCGCCGCACGCCTCGATCAGTGCGCGGAAGGCCTGTGCGCCCTGACCCGCGCCGCCTTTCAGGATGGGGGCGCCGGCGGCCTCAAGCGCGAAGGCGATGACACGACCCATCTGGCCGGAGTAGGTGCTTTCCATCGTTAGTCCGGTGTGGAGCACCCAAGGGGCGAACAGGGCCTGCATGGCCTCGGAACGGTAGGTGGTCTGCAGCCATCCGCGCGCCGGGTCAAGCGCCTGGCCGAGCCAGGTTGCAAGGCCATGCAGCCCGCGTTTGCGGGCCTGGCCAAGCAGCAGTTTCGCCATAGGCCAGGACCACAGGCGCTGGCCGAGCAACGCAAAAAGGACCGGCGCATCAGCGGCGACACGGTCCGCATCGGCGGCAAACGCATCGCCATCGCCCGACGCCAGGGTGTTGAATGTGCCGACATTTGCTGCACGATCCATGGTCAATACCACCGCCTGCCCATCCGGCCGCAAGACGGCAGTCGGGTGGGACGTGTGGCAGTATTCCCAGCCATGCCGCGCCAGGTGGGGGCCAAGAGCGGCCCCTGCCGGAGAGGTAATGAACAGAACAAAGGTCGCGGCCATCACGTCATGCAGATAGCCCGGCGCCAGCTCTTCGGTGCGCATGCAGCCGCCTGCCACGGCCTCGCGCTCCAGCACCAGAACCTTGCGACCTTTCAGCGCCAACAGGCTGGCGGCGACCAGCCCGTTGATGCCAGAACCGATGATGACATGATCGGGCTGCACCTTACCCCCGCGGCACCAATGCCAGCGCGCGGATGGGCGAGCCGGTACCGTTCTTGATCTTCAGCGGTGCCGCGATCAGGATTGCGCCCCTGGCCGGCAGCTTGTCCAGATTGGCCAGCGACGCCAATCCGTAACGGTTGTTCTTGTGCAGCAGGTTGTGCGCCGGGAAGGGTGGGGTCATGCCGCCGGCCTGACCCGCATCGGTGCCGATGCACTGGCTGCCCCAGCCGACGATGCCCTTCTCGATCAGGTATTCGATTACTTCAGCCGTCGGTCCTGGCGTGTGGGGACCAGTCTCGTTCGCGTTCAGGAACAGTTGTTCATCATGAGCGCGGCTGTCCCAGTCGGACCGCAGTACGACCCACTCTCCGGCATTGATGGCGCCGTGCTTGGCTTCCCACGCCTTCACATGGTCGATGGTCAACAGAAAGTCCGGGTCTGCCGCGCATTCCTTGCTGAAGTCCAGCACGTTAACCGGGGCGACCAGCCGCTGCACCTTCAGCGTGTCGGTATAGCCGTCAGCATAGTCCTTGCCGGTGATCCAGTGATGCGGCGCGTCGAAATGGGTGCCCGAATGCTCGCCCAGTTCCAGCCAGTTCCAGGCCCAGAACGGGCCGTTCTGGTCGTATTCGGAAATCCGGTGGATCTTGATCGGCGGGGTGTCCTTGGCGAAATCCGGTGGCAGTTTCAACAGCGGCGTGTCCGGCCCCAGCACACCCGAGCAATCCACCACCTCGATCCCGCCCGAGACCAGCATTCCGGCCATCTGGCCCAGCACGTTTGCGGCAGTCATCTCTCTCTCCCTGATCGCGGGCGCTGCAGTTGCCCTCCGGAATCATGCTAGACAGATTTAGATGCATTTGCAAATATCCTTGCCAGGAGAAAGGACGGCGAAATGGCTGAGTCCTACGATGCGGTCCTGATCGGGGCGGGTCACAATGCATTGGCCTGTGCGCTGCATCTGGCGGCGAAGGGTTGGCGCGTGGGCTTGTTTGAACAGGCCACCGTGGCTGGCGGTGCGGTCAAGACGGGCGAGTATACGTTGCCCGGCTTTCGGCATGACTGGGCGGCAATGAATCTGTCGCTGTTCGCGGGATCGGCGTTTTTCAAGGCTTATGGAGCGGAACTGTCGGCCAAGGGGGCGGAATTCGTGCCCGTGACGCAACCCTTCGCCAGTGCTTTTCCGGATCGCAGTTGGTGTGGGGTCAGCACTGATCTGGCCGCAACGAGGGCAAGTATCGCGGCGCTGTCCGAGGCGGATGCCGCGACCTGGGAAGTAATGCAAGGCGAGTTTCCGGCCAAGGCCGAGCAGATCTTCGGTCTTCTGGGCAGCCCGATGAAAATCCGTGCACTTGCATCTTTCGCGTTCAAAATGTTGAGTCGTCAAGGGCTTACCGGTATGCTGGACTTGACCCGGTTCCTGATGCTGTCGCCGCGGGAGTTCCTGACGCAGACGTTCGAGTCGCCGAAGGTGCAGGCGATGCTGGGTGCCTGGGGGATGCATCTGGATTTCGCGCCGGATGTCGCCGGGGGTGGGGTGTTTCCCTATCTGGAGGGGATGGCCGGGCAGGCCTTTGGCATGGCCCTGGGCAAAGGTGGGGCGGACGTTATCATCCGCGCGCTGGTTGCGGCTATCGTGGCACGTGGGGGCGCGGTCGAAACCGGCGTCTCGGTTGGTCGGATCCTGCATGACAGTCGTCGCGCGACCGGGGTCGAACTGGCGGATGGCCGACGGATCACTGCGACGAAGGCGGTGATTGCGGGCGTCGCCCCGCGTGAGTTGGTGCGGATGACGGGTCCCACGCAGCCTTCGTTCGACCTGGCAATGGCGCAGTTTGCCCATGCGCCAGGGACAATGATGATCCATCTTGCGATGGACAGCTTGCCCGATTGGGCGGCGGGGGCGGCACTACAGCGTTTTGCTTATGTGCATCTGGCGCCCAGCCTGGATCAAATGGCGCGGACCTATCAACAGGCCATGTCGGGGCTGTTGCCGGATGAGCCGATCCTGGTCGTTGGGCAACCCAGCGCGCAGGATGCAAGTCGCGCACCCGACGGCAAGCATGTGCTGTGGATGCAAGTCAGGATGGCGCCGGGTGTGATCCGGGGCGACGCCGCCGGGCAGATAGCTGCGACCGACTGGGTCACGGCGGCCGAACCCTTTGCCGAACGTGCGTTGGATATTCTGGAACGCTATGCCCCAGGTGCGCGGGCAAAGATATTGGGTCGCCGCATCGTCAGCCCGGCGGAACTGGAAGCTGACAACCCGAATCTTGTCGGCGGCGACCAGCTTTGCGGCAGCCATCATCTGGCGCAGCATTTCCTGTTCCGTCCGGCGCGAGGCTCTGCCGACGGATCGACCGGGCTGGGCGCCTTGCATCTGACCGGAGCCGCCGTCTGGCCCGGTGCGGGAACGGGGGCCGGGGCCGGATACCTGCTGGCGCAGAAGCTTGCAGGAAAGTGAACGACCGCTCATAAAAAGCCAACACACAGGGAAAGCCATGAAACTGAACCGCCGCACACTTCTACGAATCTCGGTTGCCAGCGCCGCAATCGGCTTTGGCCTGCCCGCAAGGGCGCAAGGCATCGACGAACTGGTGATCGCCTATAACGTGAACCTGCCGAGCTGGGACCCGACAGTCGGACCATCGGCGGTGAACCCGACGATCCAGGGCATGTATCAATCGGATTTCGACCAGTTCATCCTGCAGCAGCCGGATCTGAAACCAGCTCCGGGCCTTCTGACCGAATGGGGCTGGAACGACGACAAGACGCAGGTCTGGATGACGGTGCGCGAGGGCGTGACCTGGCATGATGGCAGCCCTTTCACCGCCGAGGACGTGGCTTGGAACCTGGCCCGCGTGGCCGATCCGGCGACCGGCAGCCCGATCCAGTTCGTCTGGGGCACGCTGGCCAACCACCGGGTCGAGGGCAACAAGGTCATCGCCGATGTGGTGCAGTTCGACCCGACGATCTTCAAATGGATGTACTTCCTGACCGGCTATGTGCTTCCGAAAGCCTATTACGAGCAGGTCGGGGCGGAAGGGTTCGAAGCAGCGCCCATCGGCACCGGCCCCTATATGGTCGAGAAGTTCGAGCGGAATGCGTTCGTGCGGCTGAAGGCCAATGCCAACTACTGGGGCGGCAAGCCGGAGTTCGAGACAGTCACGATCAAGTTCGTGACCGATGCGGCGGCGCGAGTGGCCGAGGTGGAGTCGGGCAACAGCCATGTCACGCTGGAAGTTCCGTATGAGGAATACGACCGGCTGAAGGCCAGCCTGACCGGGGTGGCCGCGCCGATCAGTGATATCGGGATGATTTTCCTCAATGATATCGAAGTGATGACCGACCCGAATGTGCGCAAGGCGGCAGCGCATGCGATCGACAAGCAGACGATCATCGACCGGCTCCTGTCTGGCTATGGGGTCAGGATCGACACGCTGGAGACGCCGGAATACGATGCGTATGATCCGTCGATCACGGTCGAGTACAATCCCGAAAAGGCGATGGAACTGCTTGCGGCCAGTGGCTATGGCCCGGACAACCCGGTGAAGTTCAAGATCCAGACCACCAAGGGCTTCAAGCCCAAGGATTACGAGATGATCCAGGCCATCGTCGGCTTGTGGCGCAAGGTGGGGATCGAGGCCGAGATCGAGGTCTATGAGATCGCCAAGCACTACGAGTTGCGCGCCGCGGATCAGCTGGCCCCGGCGGCCTTCTACAACTGGGGCAATTCGGTTGGGGATCCGACGACCTCGACCGGCTTCGCGATGTTCGGCCCGTCGCCCCATTCGGTCTGGGACGGTCAGGATCTGATCGACATGATCGGACCCTTGTGGGGCGAGAAGGACGAGGCCAGGCGGATCGAGGGCTGGAAGGCTGTAAGCCGCTTCATTGCCGATGAGGCGCTGGTGATTCCGCTGCTGCAGTATGTGCAGCCGATCCTGTCGGCGCCGGGTGTGGTGGTCACTCCGCACGCCTCTGGCGCGCTGTTGCCGCATCTGATGAAGCGAGCCTGAGGGCGGAGCGGCCGGGGGGCACCCCCCCCGGACCCCCTGTGGGATACTTGGACCAAGATGAAGGGCAAGGGGCTGGCCTTGCCGTGACGGGGTTGGATGCAGCTTTTCCGGGCGGTTCTCTTGCGGCTGGCGACCACGGCGGTGACGTTGTCTGGCGTTGCGTTGATCGTGTTCGTGGTGATCCGGGTGGTGCCGGGAAACCCGATTGCGATGATGCTGCCGCCCGGGGCGACGGATGCGGATATCGCTCGGCTGACAGCGCAATACGGGTTGGACAAGGCAATTCCCGAACAGTTCTTCATATGGGCGAGCGGCGTGCTGCACGGGGATTTCGGCGTGTCGATCACCGCTCGGCAGCCCGTGCTGGATCTGGTGCTGGGGCGGTTGCCGGCGACGCTGGAGCTGTCGATCATGGCGCTGGTGATTGCGTGCGTTCTGGGCGGTGCGGCCGCGCTGACGGGGACGCGGGGGCGCGGCACCGGAGCCGAGGCGGCGATCGACATCGCCAACGGGGTGGCGCTGTCGATCCCGGATTTCCTCTGGGGGCTGGTGCTGGTGCTGTTGTTCGGGGTGCTGATGCCGGTTTTTCACATCTCGGGCCGGGTGACGCCGTCGCTGGACCTGCCATTCGTGACCAATTTCTACCTGTTCGAAAGCGTGGCGCGCCTGCGGTTCGATCTGTGGGCGGATATCGTTTCCCACATGTTCCTGCCGGCTTTGGCGCTGGCCATTCCCTTGGCGGCGATCATCGGGCAACTCTTGAAGCAAAGCCTGAAAGAGACGATGCACCTGGACTATGTGACGCTGGCGCGGACCAAGGGCTATGGCGAGAACCATGTGATCCTGCGCGAAGCGTTGCGAAATGCGGTGTTGCCGACACTGACTCTGGTAGGGGTACAATTCACATTTCTGATCGGCGGTACGGTTATCATCGAACGGCTGTTCAGTTACGAGGGGCCTGGGGAACATGGCGATTGACGCGGTGATCAACCGGGACCTGCCGTTGATCCAGGGAATCGTGATCCTGTTCGCGGTGATCTTCACGGTGGTGAACCTTTGCGTCGATCTTCTTTACGCCGTATTGAACCCGAGGTTGCGGCATGGCTAGGCAGGCAAGGGAAGACACGCGGGGGGCACTCCAGCAGAGCGCCGGGTGGCGACTTTGGCTGTCCGGTGGCTGGTTGGGTCTGATTGCGATGGCGGCGCTGATGGCGCCCTGGATCGCGCCGCAGGATCCGTTGGCGCAGGACTTGTTCCTGGGCCGTTTGCCGCCGGTCTGGCTGGCAGGAAGCGAGCCGGGCCATTGGCTGGGAACCGACAGTCTGGGCCGAGATGTCCTGAGCCGCATCCTGCATGGCGCACGGATCGCGCTGATCGTGGCGCTGGTGGCAGGCACGCTGACCTGTGTGATCGGTGCCGTGCTGGGGCTTCTGGCGGGGTTTCTGCGGGGCTGGGTGGATGTTGCGATCTCGCGTCTGATCGATATCTGGATGGCCTTTCCGCCGGTGCTGTTTTCCATATTGCTGATCGCGGTGCTGGGTCCGGGGCTGTTCTCCATCATCCTTGCCATCGTGGTGATCGACTGGACGCGCTTTGCCCGGGTGGTGCGGGCCGAGGCGATGGCGCAAGGAGCTATGGATTACGTCGCCTCGGCGCAGGTGGCGGGGCGGGGCCGACTGTCGACCATGGCAACGGAGATCCTGCCGAATGTGCTGCCCACCATCGTTGTGCTGTTGACCCTGGAGATGGGCATCGCGGTGATCGTCGAAGCGATCCTGAGCTTCGTCAACCTGTCGATTTCCACCGATGACCCGACCTGGGGCGGCATGATCGCCGAAGGCCGAACATCTGTTCACCAGGCCTGGTGGGTTCTGGTCTTTCCCCTGATCACCCTGTTCCTGACGGTGCTGGCCTTTTCGCAACTGGGCGAAGGTCTGAAGGACCGCTATGACCCGGTGCTGAGATGAGCTTTCTGCAGGTCAATGGCCTTTCGGCGCGGCTGAGAGGGGCGGGAGTGCCGCTGTTGCGCGGCGTCTCGCTGGAGGTGGCGTCAGGCGAGGTGCGCGGGCTGGTCGGTGAAAGCGGAGCCGGCAAGTCGATGATCGGCAAGGCCATTCTGGGAATTCTGCCAAAGGCGGTCGAGGTGACGGCGGGCGAGATCCTGCTGGATGGGATGGACCTGCTGGTCCTCCCGCCCAGGGCAAGGCGGGCGCGGATCGGGGCCACTTGCGCGCTGATCCCGCAGGACCCGCTGACCGCGCTGAATCCCAGTCGCCGGATCGCACCGCAGATCATCGACCGGCTGGTGGATATTCTGGGCTGGGACCGCGGCCGGGCGCTGGCCCGGGCCGAAGAACTGCTGGGAGAGGTGCATATCCCCGACCCGGTCCGCGTTCTTCGCGCTTATCCGCATGAGCTGTCAGGCGGCATGCGCCAGCGCATCCTGATCGCCTCGGCCTTCGCGGCAGAACCGAAGCTGATCGTGGCCGATGAGCCGACGACGGCGCTGGATGTGACGGTGCAAAAGCAGGTGCTGAAGCTGATCGCGGAGATGCAGGCGCGCCATGGCACGGCGCTGTTGTTCGTGACCCATGATCTGGGCGTGGTCAGCAAGGTTTGTGACCGGCTGTCAGTGCTTTATGCCGGGCTGGTGGTCGAAGATGCTGATGTGCGTTCCTTCTTTGCCGCGCCGCGCCACGCGTATTCCCGCGCACTTCTTGCTGCAACGCCGAAGCACACCGACCCTGCCGCCAGTCTGGTGCCGGTGCCTGACGCCGTGATCGCTGCGGTTCAGGATGAGGTGGCCGCGGTCGACCGGAGGGCGCGTCATGGCTGAGCTTTTTCGGATCGAGGACCTGCACCTCTCTTTGCCGGATCTTTACCGCAAGCCGTTGCTGGGTCCGCCGCCGCGGATCGAGATCCTGAACGGGCTCAGCTTCACGGTGGCAAAGGGCGAGATTGTGGGGATCGTTGGTGGCTCGGGGTCCGGCAAATCGACGTTGGGTCGCGCGATGGTGCGGCTGCTCCAGCCGACCAGTGGGCGGGTGCTGTTTGACGGCACCGACATCACGCATCTGTCGGAAGCAGGGTTGCGGCCGTTGCGGCGGCGGTTTCAGATGATCTTCCAGGACCCGATGAGCAGCCTGAATCCGCGACATCGGGTAGGGCAGATCATTGCGGCGCCACTTCGTCTGCATGGGGTGGCGGGCGCGAAGACCCGGGTGGCGGAGGCGCTGGATCATGTGGGTCTGTCCGCCACCATGGCCGAGCGGTATCCGCATGAACTGTCGGGCGGGCAGCGCCAGCGGGTGGGAATTGCGAGAGCGATCGCGCTGCGGCCCGAATTCATTCTGGCGGACGAGATCGTATCGGGCCTTGATGTCTCCAGCCAGGCGCAGGTGCTGACGCTGCTGGAGCGGCTGGTAGCTGATCTGGGGTTGACGCTGGCCTTCATCAGCCACGATCTGAGCGTGATCAGGCGGTTGTGCGGGCGGGTTCTGGTTCTGCGGCATGGAGCGATTGTCGAGGAGGCCGATACGGACCGTTTGTTTGCCGCACCCCAGGCCGCCTATACGCGGGAATTGCTGGCGGCCATTCCACTGCCGGATCCGGATCAGCCCTGGTCGTAGGATGGGCAGTATTGCCCATCCTACGGGTGGGGATTCGGTATTGAGGCACGCTCCCAGCCGGGCAGCAATTCCACACTGTCGCAGCCGGCGAACCTGGCGAGGCGGCTCAACTCGGTCTCCAGCCGGGTCTGGCGGGACCGACCAATGCGCTGGCCTGGCTCTGGCCAGAAGGCGGCGACGCGCAAGGCGCCTGCATCGCGAAAGGCCTTGGCGTCGATGCGGCCGATCAATCGCGCCCCTTCCAGCACCGGGAAGACATAATAGCCGAAAGTCCGTTTGGGTTCCGGCACAAAAACCTCGATCCTGTAGCGGAACCCGAACAAGTGTTCGGCACGCTTGCGGTCGCGCAGGGCGGGATCGAAGGGTGACAGGATCCGCAGGCGGGTCGGAGGATCGGGTGGTGTTTCGGCCAGCGTCGCAGGCCAGAGAACGCAGACGCGGCGTCTGCCGTCATGACCCTCGACCTCGGCCTCGACCAGCCGGCCGGCTGCCAGTTCCGCACGGCACCACCGCTTTGCATCCTCGGGAGAGATCAGGCCCCAATAGGCCGCCAGCTCGCCGCTGGTGGCGAATCCCAATCGGTCAAGGGCCGATGCAGAAGCCCAATTCACCGTCTCGTCCTGATCGTGAACGGACAGCCGAGATGCCTCGGGAATTACCCGCTCGGTCAGGTCATAGACCTTGCGGAACCCGTCGCGGCGGGTCACGGACAATTCTCCGACACGCCAAAGATACTCCAGGGCGGCTTTCGACGGGTGCCAATCCCACCAGCCGCCCTTGCCGCGCACCTCGCCCTCGCCGACTTCGGCGCTGGTGACGGGGCCGTGGTCCTGCACCCGCGCCAGAACTTCGTCGAATTTCTCATGGAACCCTTTGCGCTGCCAGCCTGTCCACCGTTCGACCAGGCGCGTCCGGTCGCGGTTGAACCGGTGTTTCCAATGGCCATATAACGCTACCGGCAAGATCGACGCATCGTGCGTCCAATGCTCCCACAGCGCGCGATCGCGCTCCAGCAGCCGTTTCAGCGCCTGGGGCTGATAAGTCTGACGGCGCGACCACAGGATCATGTGATGCGCGCGTTCGACGGTATTGATGCTGTCGACCTGCACAAAGCCGATGCGGTCGATCAGGACGGCCAGAGCCTTCCCCTGCGCCGGACCGGAGGGTTGCTCGCCGAGCGCGTGGCGTTGCAGGAAGATACGCCGGGCGACGGCATTGGGGATCAGCGGCAAGGCCATGCACAAATCGCTAGCAGGCGACCGGGAGAATTGAAACATCCGGTTGCAGAACCGGGATTTTCGTGACCGGCAATCCGGCTACTTCCACTTGACGCTTGTCGCTGGCAGGACATCTGGTCGCATGGCATCCGGACAGCCAGTCAAGGTCCGTCCAAGGGCGTTGATTTCAGGATCAGCGCAAATGGCGGACCGATGCGTCACGACATGCCGCCGGGCACCTGGATGCTCCGTCCTTCTGCGATGATTTCAACACTCGGCACATTGGCACATTGCGATGCCGTCAGGAGGGGGCATCCACGCCATCAACAGAACCCTGAGCCCTGGGGAAAGTGACGCCCGGCATGATGCCGAGAGAGCCTGTCGCACGGGTTGCGGTCGATGAACGAAGTGGTCATTGGCGCGACAGGCAATACCGGGTCGGACTGCCGGCCCTGAGTGCGAAGGACCGACGCCCACCGGAAAGGCGGATGGCGATCCTGACTTCGGCAACGAGCCGCCGATCATGGAACACGCGCGTTGATTTCTACCGTAGGTCGTGTTAAAGAAACCCTCTGCTTCCAATAGGTTGAGTCGCACTTTCATTGCCATTCCGGTCCCCCGGACCGGACCATTCAGACACGTCATGAGGCCAGGTATGTTGGGGTTTTTCCACCCGATGCCCATGCTTTCCTTGCAGGCGGCCCTGCGCGATCCCTGCGCCCTGCGGCTCAACAATGCCGATCCCATCTTGCTTCGCTCCGACCTTGTCGATGTCGCCCGGCCCCGGCCGGTGCGGCGTCGTGCCCATTCCTGACATTCGGGAGTCCTGACCATGGTGCAATTGTCCTACCCCGGCGTCTATGTCGTCGAGAAGTCAAGCGGGGTGAATACGATCACGGGCGTGGCGACCTCGATCGCCGCATTCTCCGGTCGAACGCAGAAAGGCCCGATCGACCGGGCGGTGCGCTGCCTGGGATACCCTGATTTCCTGCGCAGTTTCGGCGGCGCGCATCCTGAAAGCGAGATCGGCGCGGCCGTGAAGCTGTTCTTCGACAACGGCGGCACCGACTGTTATGTGGTCCGGCTGGCCGGTGCGGGCGCGCAAGCGGCGGGGGTGGACCTGCGCAACTGGGCAGGCGCGCACATGTTGACCGCGACGGCCAAGATGGCGGGCGTCTGGGGCAACGGGCTTCGGCTGGAAATCTCCTATGGAACGCCGACCCCTGGCGAGACCTTCAGCCTGACGGTGTCACAGGTGGAAGGCGGGCGCGAAGTGGCGCGCGAAGTGCATTCGAACCTGTCGATGGACCCGACGAACGCGCGCTTCGCGCCAAGTTTCGTGACGCAAAGCTCTGCCCTGATCGATCTGTCGGCGGGGGCGGGCTTCAATCCCGGCGCCCCGGCCCATGCCGGTTTTTCCGAAGCGCGGCGCCCGTTGGGAACGACGCTGGCGCAGCTGCGCGCCAGCTTGGGCGGGCTGATCGGCTTCGGTAACCCGACCGGCGCGCGCCGGTTCGAGATCTCGGTCAACGGGTCAGCCTATGTGTCGGTGAACCTGGGCACCTGGGACGTGAACGACGCAGGGATTGCCGCGATCAGCGACCTTGAGAACCAGCTGCGCGACCGGATCAACGATGCCTTGGGCACGCTGGTTCCGGCGCAGACGGTGGCGGTCACGCTGGCGGCCTCGGCCGATGTGGGCGGGCAGCGGTTCCTTCGGATCGCCGCCACCAGCGGCAACACGGCGAATGCGCGCATCCGCCGTGCGCCGACCGAAGACATCGCGGCGGCGCTGATGGCCGGGGTAGACAACGGCGGGGTAGAGATCGCCCGGCTGGCCGAGGCACGGCCGGCGCCGACGGGATCGGTCTTCCGCATCGACGACGGGGCTGGGTCGCTGGCGCGGCTGAACCAGTGGACGGGGCTGACACAGGCGGGGCTGACGCAGATCACCGTGGGCACCGAGCCGCCGCTTGCGCTGAACGCGGCGCCGAACAACATCCAGACCACGGCCGCGGCCGACCGGATGCACCGCGATGCGCTGGGTCCGACCAGCCCGAACGGCAACAATGACGGCGTGCGCGAGAAGCTGCGGATCATCGCGCAGGCGATCACCACAGCGCCGGGCAGCCGCTATCGGGCCGAGGCGCAGGGCTATCACCTGACGGTTCTGGCCAAGGACGGGACGTTTAACGAAATCCCCTCGGCTGTGGCCTATGCCGGGCCGGGGGGCGTGACAGTGAACCCCGCGCTGGTGCGCAACACACGGCAGGTGCCACTGGGTCCGAACGGCACCAGCCCGTTCGCCGTTTCAAGCGCGGCTCAGGAGGGTGAGGATGGCGGCGCGCCTTCCTTCGCCAACTACGTCGGCGATCCGGTGGCGAAAACGGGCTTCCACGCGCTGGACCGGGTCGATCTGTTCAACTTGATGCTGCTGCCCGCCGATGCCGCAATGACGGATGCGCAGCGGCGCCAGCTCTGGGGTCCGGCCTCGATCTACTGCCTGTCGCGGCGGGCTTTCCTGCTGATCGACGCGCCCGACGGCTGGACCGATGCCGCCGGCCTTCCGGCGGTGGTGCAGAACACAGACGACATCAACAACCTGCGCGCGACGGTGGTAAAGGACCACAGCGCGGTGTTCTATCCCAAGATCCTGTGGAACGACGCGGGCCTGGTTCGGACGGTCGGCTCGGCCGGGGCGATCGCGGGGCTGATGTCGCGGGTCGATGCGACGCGCGGCGTCTGGAAGGCGCCCGCGGGCACCGAGGCGGACCTGCGCGGCATCGCGGGGCTGGCGGTGAAACTGACCGATCTGGAAAACGGCGTCCTGAACAAGCTGGGCGTCAACTGCGCGCGGTCCTTCATCTCGGGCCATGTGAACTGGGGTGCGCGCACGATGGACGGGGCCGACGATCTGGGATCGGAGTGGAAATACATCCCGATCCGAAGGCTGGCGCTGATGATTGCGGAATCTCTTTTCCGCGGCACGCAATGGGTGGTGTTCGAGCCCAATGATGAGCCGCTCTGGGCCAAGATCCGGCTGAACGTGGGCGTGTTCATGAACGGCCTGTTCCGCCAGGGCGCCTTCCAGGGGTCCAGCAGGTCCGAAGCCTTCTACGTGAAATGCGACGCCGAGACGACGACGCAGGCCGACCGCAACCTTGGCATCGTCAACATCGAAGTGGGCTTCGCGCCACTGAAACCGGCCGAATTCGTGGTCATCACCATCCAGCAGATCGCGGGCGACCTGTCCTGATCTTTTCCTGCCGGTCCTGTGGACCGGAAGCTGTCAGTTTGCAGAGAGGACTTCCGAGATGGCGAAGGGATTTGTGACCAACGCGCACCGCACCGACCCTTACAAGGCGTTCAAGTTCAGGGTGCTTTGGGACCAGAAGGTGGTGATGGGCGTATCGAAGGTCAGTTCGCTGAAGCGTACCACCGAGGTGGTCAGCCACCGCGACGGCGGCGACAACTCGTCGGACCACAAGTCGCCGGGGCGCACGACCTACGAGGCAGTGACGATGGAGCGCGGCGTCACCCATGACCGCGAGTTCGAGGCCTGGGCGAACAAGGTGCATCCGACCGCCGGAGACGCCTCGATGGACCTGGTGGGTTACAAGAAGAACCTGACGCTTGAGGTGCTGAACGAGCGCGGCCACGTTGCGATGCGCTATGCGCTTTTCAACTGCTGGGTCAGCGAGTTCACCGCGCTTCCCGATCTGGACGCCAATGCCAACGCGGTGGCGATCGAGTCGATCAAGATCGAGATGGAAGGCTGGGAGCGTGACGTCGAGACCAAGGAGCCGGACGAAGCTAGCCCGGTCCCCGCGGCCTGATCCGGCCGGGATAAGGAGATACCGTCATGGCGGCGCGGCCAGACCTGACGATTCTGCCCGGAGGGGCCGTGGCGCCGCTGCGGTTCCGCAGGCTGGGGCGGCTGGGCGATCTTGATCTGGACCTTGCGGCGGCAGACCGGCCGCGGGTGGTGACGGCAGTCCTGTCGGCCTGTGCGGTGCCGGCGCAGGAGGTCGGGACAATCTGGGCACTGACGCTGGCGGCACGGATCGGCGGGCTTCTGGCGGTGTGGTCCAGCGGCACAGGGGCCGAGGCGCTGGATTTGCGGCTGCGCTGCCCGATGGCGGGCTGCGGGGCTGATCTGGAGGCAGGCCTTCCGGTCGAGGCGCTGATGGCACTGGCGCGTGACGCCGAGGCGGTAGCGGTGCTGGACGAAGGGGCCGACGGCGGCGCCTTGCGCCGCCCGACCGGTACCGATCAGCGGCGCTGGCGAGAGGTGCCTGCGGACGATCCGGAGGGCGTGATCCTGGCTTCGCTTGTGCTGCGCGGTCCGGTGCCTGCGGACGCGGGCGCACGGGAGGCGCTGGCCGACCGGCTGGCTGCGTTCGATCCGCTGTCCTGCTTTGCGGTGACGGTGCATTGCCCCGATTGCGGCACGGAAAGCACTCATCCGGTGGATCTGGAGGCCGAACTTCTGGCGCGGCTGGCGCGGATGCAGGACCGGCTCTTCGCCGAGGTCGACGTCCTGGCCCGCCGCTATGGCTGGAGCGACGAGGCAATCCTGTCGATGCCGCCCCGGCGGCGGGCGCGCTATCTGCAGATGGACGCAGCGGGGGAGGGCTGGATGTGAACTACCTTGCCCGCCTTGCTGCGCAGACCGGACTGACCGGGCCGCTGGCGCCAGTGCCGTCGCCCCCGGCAGGTTTCGAAGTCGTCGATGAGGTCGTGCTGGCGCAGCCTGTGGCGCCAGCCGCCGCCGTGGAAACCCGGTACGAAGTCCTGCCCGTGGTGGTCGAGACAGAGGGCGAGCGGATCGTCGAGAAAGTGGTGCTGGACCCGCCGCGCGTGTCTGCCTCGGCGGTTGCCAGCCGCCCCGCACCCGCGCTGCCGGTCGAAACCGCGCCAAGGCCGGTTGCGGCCCCTTTGCCCGAGAACCCGGGGAAGAACCAGCCAGAGGCCCGACAGCGGCCCGAAGAGCTGCGCGAACTGCGCTTGCGGCAAGTGCTGGAGTGGGTAGCCCTGAACGACCGCCCGGCGGCGGCGGCAGAGCCTGAGGCCCCGCCAGTTGAGGCGGTCCCGACACGGCCCGCGCCACCGGTGCCCGCCGCGCCTTCGGCCGCCGCGCCGCGGCCGGGCGCCCTGCCGGAACTGGAGATCCCGCTGCCCCGCTCGCCCACCCGGTCGGAACCCCTTTCCCCGCCGCGACCCGCGACCATCGTCCCGGCCACCGCGCCGCTGCCCGAACGTCGGCCCATGGCGACCCGGACCGAAACGGACAGCCGCGTGATTGAGGAGCATATCGACATCTCGATCGGCACGATCCGGTTGGATGTGCGACCGCCTGTGCCTGCGGCCGGCGGGCCGAAGAGCCCTGCGCCGCCACCCCCTGCGCCTCTGCCCAGGTCTGCCGGTCCGGCGACGACGGCCAGTCGGCTGCGCCGCCGCTACATCAGGTTGTGACGGGTCATGACACAGGCGGACTCACATCGGGCGATCGGGGCGGCAACCAAGCTGCTGCGCGACCATCTGAGCCGCCGGGGGTTCAACGTCACCGTCGGCCGGCCCGAGGATGCCGCCGAAAACGACAGCACGGCCAAGCTGAACCTGTTCCTCTACGAATTGTCCTTCGACGGGGCGCTGCGCAACGTGTCGCTGGAAGAGGGCAGGCCGCCGCCGGTCTGGATGGTGCTGCGCTATCTGTTGACCGCCTTCGACGACGGCGAGCTAAGCGACAGCGCGGATGCGCATGAGTTGCTGGGCCGCGGACTGATGGCGCTGAACGATCTGAACTATCTGCGGCTGGATGCGGCCGTGGCACTGGACGTTCGGCAGGCTCTGGAGCTGAACCCCGAGCCGCTGAAGATCACCTTCGAGGACGGGTCGAGCGACCTTCTGTCCAAGCTGATGCAGGGGTCGGACGACGCCTATCGCATCTCGGCGCCGGTACAGGTGCGCCCCGTGCTGCTGCTTCCGGCCGAGCGCGAGGGATCATCCCTGCTGGTCGGAGTGGACTATTCGCAAAGTCCGCCAGTCGAGATCCGCGAAGCGGGCCTGCGGATCGAGACAATCCCCAGTCTGGGGCCGATGCTGGACCGGGTGGAGCCGGTGGCGGTAGAGCCGGGGGAAACCGTGACGGTCCACGGCACCGATCTGCATCTGTCGGGGCTGGAGGCGGTGCTGGGCGGGCAGGTTCTGCGGATCGTGGCTCAGGGTCCGGACCGGCTGGTGGTCGAGGCCGAAGGCACGGCAACCGACGGCGGCCCGTTGGGGCCGATCGCTGCGGGGTTGTCGATCTCGGCCGGCGAGCATCCGCTGTCGGTGCGCCGGGTCCTGGGCAACGGCAAGCTGCGCGGGTCGAACCTGATCGGGCTCGGCCTGAGGCCGGTGGTGACCGGGGCCGTGCTGAACGGCGCCGACCTGGACTTGGCCGGGCATCTTCTGGGCGGTACGGATGACGACGTGGTGCTGACGCTGCTGCGCGACGGCGCGCCCTTGCGAAGCTTCGAGGTGGTGACGCCAAGCGCGAACCAGCGCAGCCTGACCGTGGCGGGCGTAACGGCGGTGGGGCCAGGCACCTATCTTGCGCTGCTGCGCGTGAATGGTCAGCAGGCACGCATTGCGCCGCTGGTGGTGGTGCCATGACCCTGCGCGCCACTTCCGGCGCCGTGGCGCCTGCCTTGGGGTTCACGCCCCGGATCGAGGTGGGCGACGCTCTGGCGCGGCACTGGCTGGCGCAGGCGACGCTGCGGCTTCGGCGCGAGGTTGCCTGGCTGTGGCACGAGCGGGGCACGCTGCATGGCCTTGGCGGTGGCGGTGCCTTGCCGCCGATGATCGACCCGCTGCACGAGGCGCTGGACCTGAACCGCTATGACAGCGACCGTGCTGCCTTTTTCGTCACCGATCCGGCGGCACGCTACCTGACCGATCGGATCGCCGCGTTGCCGCTGCCACAGGGCCGGCCGGTCCGGGGCGGGTTCGGCTGGCTTGCAACCGAGCTGGCGCTGACTTCGGCCGATTGTCTGGTGCTTGCGCTGGCGGTGGGCGGCGCGGTGGACAGCGCGCGCGGTGCGGTGATCGCGGCCTGCCTGAACGCGCCCGAGGCGCGCGACCCGACGCTGGCGCTGGCGCAAAGGCTGTGGGAGGCGCCCGACCAGGTGCTGCCGCTGCTGGATCCGGCGCATCCGCTGGTCGAGACCGGAATTCTGGCTGCCGCAAGCGGCTGGGATGCTCCGCTGGCGGTAGCGCCGGTTGTGGCGCGGCAACTGCTGTTCCCCGAGGCGCCACCGCCTGCGGCGCTGGTTGCGGTGCTGCCGCCCTCGCCGCCCCCTGCGGGCGACGCTGTGGCGCTGGCGGCGGCACGGCTGCGGACCCGCAACCAGACGCATGCGACGCTGGTGCCGCTGGTCGGCCCCGAAGAAGGCCCCTTTGCCAGTACTGCCGCCGGCATCGCGGCTGCAGCCGATCTGCCGCTCCTGGCCGCGCGTGGAGCGGGAGAGGCGGGGCCGCTGATGGTCACGGTCTGGCTGCGCGGCGCGGCGATGCTTCTGCCGATTGGCCGCCTGACCGGGCCGGAGGGAAGGGTGCAACTGCCGGTGCCGGGCGTTCCGGCCGTGGTCTTTGTCGCGATGACGGGGGCCGACCGCATCAGCGCGCTGCCCCGGCGCGAGACGCTGGCCAAGGTGGACCTTCCGGCGCTGGACCATGCCGGGCGGCTGGAAGCCTGGCGCCGGGCGCTGCCCGAAGTCTGGGCCGCCGACGAAGGCAAGGCGCTCTTGGCGGAATGCACCCGCCGCTTCGGCTTCGAAGAGGCTGCCATCGGCCGGATCGCTGCGGCGTTGCGCGCACTGGACCGGACGATCGACCGCAATCTCCTGTTCGCGGCCTGCCGGTCGGACCTGGACCTGGGCGATCTGGCGCAGCCGGTGCGCCCGCGGTTCGGGCTGGACGAGTTGATGCTGCCGGCCCGGCAGGCCGGACAGATCCGGGCGCTTATCCGGGCGCTGGAGTCGCTTGGCACCGTTCATTCCGACTGGCACCTGGGCAGGGCCTGGAATGACAGCGGGTTGTCGGTGCTGTTCACCGGACCGCCCGGCACCGGCAAGACCATGGCCGCCGAGGCGATTGCCGCCGAAGTGGGCATGCCGCTCTACCGTATCGACCTGAGCCAGGTGGTGAACAAGTACATCGGCGAGACGGAGAAGAACCTGGCCCGGCTGTTCGACGCGGCCGACAGTGGCGATGCCATCCTGTTCTTCGACGAGGCCGATGCGCTGTTCGGCAAGCGGACCGAGGTGAAGGACGCCCACGACCGCTATGCCAACTTGGAGGTCAGCTACCTGCTGGAGCGGATGGAGCGGTTCCGGGGCATGGCGATCCTGGCCTCGAACCGCCGCAAGGATCTGGACGAAGCCTTCCTGCGCCGATTGCGTACCATCGTCACCTTCCCGCTGCCCGAGGCGGCCGAGCGGCTGCGCATCTGGCTGGCGGTGATGCCCGAAGGCGTGGATTGCCACGCGCTGGACCTGGCGTTCCTGGCCGAACGGCTGCCGCTGTCGGGCGGGCACATCCGCTCGGCCGTGTTCAACGCCTGCCTGCAGAGCGTGCGGCCCGGAGAACCGCCGCGGCTGGAGATGGCCGAGGTGGTGCGCGCAGTGAAGGACGAGTTCGACAAGCTGGGCCGCACGGTCAGCCTGGACCAGTTCGGCGCCTATGCCGGGGAGGTGCGCGATGAGCCATGAGGACCGCCACCGCAGCATCCGGGTCGAGGGACTGGATATCCGCTTGACGGGCGTGGCGCCCGCCATGGCGCGCGGTGTCATGGCGGCGCTGCCCGCGGCTGTGGCCACCGAGATGGCGCGCGCCTCCGGGACTGCCGGGCCGCGCGATTTGCAGCTTGCCTCGGGCGGGTCCGCGGAGGTGACGCAGGCACTTGCGCGCGAGATTGCGGCGCGGATCCGCGCAGGCCTTGGGCCTGCCGGACAGGGGGAGGGCTGAGCGCATGGCCGTGCTGCTGAAGGGTGCCTTGATCGAATACGGGATGGACCTGATCGGCCCGATCCCGAACGTGGTGATCTTTCAGTTCAACCCCGAGACGCTGAACCGCAGCTTCATGCTGCCGCAACGCCCGACCGGCGCGAACGACCGCGAGCAGAGCCAGGCGGGCGATACGGTGGCCGAGAAGATCTCGCTGACGGCGCATTTCAGTGCGCTGGACATGCTGGGCGAGGACAAGGTTCTGGCCAAGGCCTTCGGCATCGGCCCGCAGCTGGCGGCGCTGGAGAAGATGGTGATGCCGCCGCCGGCGGATGGCGGGCTGCTGGGGCAGGCGCTGGATGCCATCGGCAAGGCGTTGGGGATGGGTGGCGAGGACGACGCGCCGGTGCAGCCGATCCCGCGCCAGCAGTTCCCGCGAACGCTGTTCATCTGGGGGCTTACCCGGGTGCAGCCGGTGCGCATCGCCTCGATGAGCATCGCCGAGGTGGAATATGACAACCTGCTGAACCCGATCCGGGCCGAAGTGGAGATGGAAATCCATGTCCTGCCGATCGACCCCTGTTCCGACGACGTGCTGGCGATGGGCGCGTCGAAATACACCCAGTTGGCGAAAGACGTTCAGGCGGTGGCGAACCTTGCCAACACCGCCGAGCAGATCGTCGAGCTGATCCCGTTGTAAGGAGGCCGAAGGATGTTTCTTGACACATCGAGATACGCAAAGGTGCTTGCCGAGACGGTTGTCACCGCTGACGGTCGCGAGGTGACGGCCATTCGTCTGCGGCCCCTTCCGCCGGTGAAAGGCGTGCCGCGGCTGGTGATGCAGGGCGACCGGCTGGACGTGATAGCCGACCGCGCCTACGGCGACGGCACCAGGGCCTGGCACATCGCCGATGCCAACACCGCCCTGGAGGCCGGCGATCTGGTGGCAGAGGTGCTGGCAGTTTTCGACATGCCGGTGACGTGATGCCGGGGCCGCCTTCAGGATGTTCTTCGACGGCACCGCTGCGACGGTCGAGCAGCTGCGCCAGGTGGAAGAGATCACCGTCGAGCAGGAAATGGAGATGGCCTGGGAGGCGCGCATCCGGCTGTCCCTGTGCCTGGATGAGCGCGGCCGCTGGAAGGCGCCGCCGAACACCACGCTGCGCCCGTTCAGCCGCATCCGGGTGGAGTTGCGGCTGGGCGCGGGTGACTTCCGGCCGCTGATCGACGGCCCGATAGCGGCCTTCGACACCGAGCTTGCAGCCACGCCGGGCACCAGCGCCGCTTCGATCGTGGTGCGAGATGACAGCGTGCTGATGAACCGCGAGGAAGGGATCGAGGTGTTCGAGAACAAATCCGACGCGACCATCGCCGAAGAGGTGTTCGGCAGGTTCACCACGATTGCCGACACCCGGATCGGCGCGGCCGGGGCGGTGCATCCTGCAACGGTGCGCCGCGGCACGCCGATCCAGTTCCTGCGCCAGTTGGCCGATGCCAACGGCTATCTGGCTTATGTGCTGCCCGGAGAAAGCCCCGGCACCAGCCTTGGTGTGTTCGATGCCCCCGCCACGCAGGCATCCGGGCATCCGGCGCTGGTCCTGCTGGGCGCTGGGCGCAATCTGCAGTCGGCAACCTTCCGTGAAGAGGCGGAAGGCCCCGAGCGCACGGTGGGGCGCGTGCTGAGCATCTCGGACCAGACCATCGCCACCTCGCAACGCAGCTTTTCGGAAGAGGCGCTGATGGGCGATCTGCCTGCGGTCAGCGGCGACCCCGGCGCGCTGCGTGAATTGCCGCCCGAGGAGAATACCGTAGAGGACCCCGAAGCCGCCGTCACAGGCCAGGCGCGGCGGGCCTCCTACGGGCTGCGGATGACGGCCTCGCTGGTGCCTGGATGCTATGATGCGGTGCTCAGCGCCTATGACGTGGTGACGGTTCGGGCCGGCGACCTGCCGCAGTCGGGCGACTGGCTGCTGCATCGGGTGACCCACCGGATCACCCCTTCGGTCTATTCGCAGGACATCGAGGCCAAGCGGAACGCGCTCTCCGATCCGGGCGGTGGCGGGCTGAACCTTGGCGCGGCATCGGGGTTGTTCTGAGATGGACAGGGATGTGGAACAGCTTCTGGAACGGGTTGCGGAACGGCAGCGGACGACGTTCTACGGCAAGTATCGCGGCCTTGTCAGCGAAAACGACGATCCCGACGGACTGGGCCGGATCAAGGCCGAGGTGCCGGCAGTGCTGGGCGCAGAGGTGTCGCAATGGGCCATGCCCTGCCTGCCCTTCGCCGGGCCGAAGCACGGGCTGGCGCTGATCCCCGAGGTGGGCGACGGGGTCTGGATCGAGTTCGAGGCCGGCAACCTGAACATGCCGATCTGGTCGGGGTGCTGGTGGGCAGACGACCAGCGCCCCGAGCCCGCGGGCGCAACGCAGCGGCTGCTGGCCACCTCCGCCGGGCATCAGGTGCTGATCGACGAAGAGGCCGACGAGATCCGGCTGGTGCATCCGGGCGGGGCGGAGCTGGTGCTGGGCAAGGATGCGATCACGCTGACGCTGGGCCAGGCGAAGATCGAGATGAGTTCGTCCGAGGTCATCATCAACGACGGCATGGCAAAGATCACCACGGCGGGTGCGAGCCTGGTGAACGATGCCTTCAAGGTGGGGGGGTAGGCAATGGCGATCCCGGTCCTGACCACGCTTGGCACGGTTATCTGTCCGCATGGCGGCCAGGCCTCGCTGTCCAGCGGCCAGGACAAGGCCGAGGCCGAGGGCGGAAAGCTGGTGCTGGTCAGCGACGAGCATTCCATCGCCGGCTGCGCCTTCACGCTGCCCTCGGGTACGCCGCAGCCCTGTGTGAAGCTGAAATGGCAGGTGGGCGCGATGCAGACCACGGTGAACGGAACGGCGGTGGTTACGCAGGCCTCGGTTGGCCTGTGCTACGCAGCCGGAGACATTCCACAGGGTCCGGCGGTGGTGGTTTCGGCCGCCGCGCAGACCATGGCGACATGAGGAGGCAGCGCAAATGACCCTATCCGCCGGCCGCCACCTCGCCTTTCCCTTCCGTATCGGCACGGACGGCCGCACCGCGACGCCCGCCAGCGACAGTGACCATGTCCGCGACGAGATCCTGCAGCTGCTGCTGACAAACCAGGGCGAGCGGCTGTTCCAGCCGACTTTTGGCGGCAGCGTGCCTCGGCTGGTGTTCGAACCGGCTTCGGACGTGCTGAAGGGCGTGACCAAGGCCCGGATCACCGACGCGCTGAGCCGCTGGCTGGGCCACCGCGCCGCCATCGAGGCGCTGGATGTGGTGTTCGAGGGCGAAACGGTTGACGTGCTGGTGAAATTCCGCCCCGCAGGTAGCCCGGACAGCCGCGTCTTGCGGTTCCAGAGGAAGGGGCAGTAGCGATGTGGACCGATACCATCGCTCCCATCCGCAACGAGACCGCTGCCGCGGACCGCGCGCGCGATCTGGAGGTGGCGAACCTGAATGGCCTGGCGGCGGTGCTGGTGGCGTTGGATCCGCCGGTGGCGCCAGGCACGGCCGGGCTGGAACTGCATTTCCTGAACCCGCTGCATGTGGCCGCCGTGCTGGCAGAAGTGGCCGGCGGCACGCCGGCTGCGCAGGTCTTTCCGATCCGCGGCGGGCACCGGGTTCGGGCGGGGTCTGGCACGGGGCAGGTGCAGGTGACGGCGGTGGTGGCGGGCGGTGTGCCGGAAAGCCTGCGCCTGACAGTCGCGCCGGTGGGCGACTATTCCACCTACCGGCTGGAGCTGATCTTCGATCCGGCGCGGATCGACCCTTTCTTCGCCACGCTGGATTTCAAGTTCCGTCCCGGCTGCTTTTCCAGCGCCTGCGCCCCGGCTTGGGAGGCGGGGCGGCCGCGGCAGGTGCCGCCGCGGATCGACTACATGGCGAAGGACTATGACAGCTTCCGCCATGTCCTGATGACGGCGATGGCCGACCGTGTGCCGGGCTGGCAGCCCTCCAGCGAGGCGGATCTGGATCAGGTGCTGATCGGCCTGTTCGCGGCGGCGACGGACGAATTGTCCGACTTCCAGGACCGGGTGATGGCCGAGGCCTATCTGGGCAGCGCAAGAAAGCGTGTCTCGGTCGCCCGTCACGCGAGGCTGATGGATTACCACATCCATCAGGGCCAGCAGTCCTCGACCTGGCTCTGGCTGGAGATCGCCGAGGGCGAGGCAGCCTTCTCGTTGGACCACGAGCTGATTGCATGGGCAGGAGGACCGGAAGCCGAGGGCGGCACGGTGCCCTTCGCTACCCGCGAGGCGGCGCTGGCTTTGGCGCAAAGGGCCGAATTTGCGCCGGGCTACAACGGCTTTCACCTGCACACCTGGTCGGGGGCGCATCCGGCCCTGCCGCGCGGGGCGGTTGGCGCGGACATCGTGTCGGCCCCGACACCCACCGCGCCGGGCGGGCTGATCACCGCGGGCGAGCTTGCCGATGCGATCCGCGAGGGGCGGCTGACGCGGCTTCTGATCGAAGAACGGCTGAACCCGATGACCGGGCGCCCGCCGGGACGCAACCCGGCGAAGCGACAGCTGCTGCGGCTCTTGCCAGAGGCCACGGTGATCCGTGATCCGGTAGCGGCGCAGGACGTGGTGCGCATTGCCTGGCAGGGCGCCGATGCGCTGCTGCACGATTTCAGCTTCACCACGCTTTGCCCCGGCGGTCGGTCGAGAACATTTCGGCCTTTCGCGGCAATCTGATCGAGGCGCATCAGGGCCTGCCGTCGTGGCTCATTTCCACGAGCCGGGCGCGGTGCTGCCGGTCGAGACGCCGGCCACGCCCATCGCCATTTCCGCCGCCACGCGCTTTATGGCGAGACGCGGGCCGTGCTGTGCGACCTGCCGCCGGGGCGGCTGGCCTATCGCGCCGCGCCGCAGGGCGGGATCGTCGCACCGCAGTCCACCCTGGACGTCGAGATGGAAGAGCCGGGCGGGGCGGTAAACCTGTGGGACGAACGCCCAAGCCTGGTGTTCAGCGATGGCAGTGCCGAGGAGGGCGATCATTTCGCCGTCGAGACGGACGAGCGGCTGCGCAGCTGCATCCGCTTTGGCAACGGGGTGAACGGGCGGCTGGTGCCTTCTGGCGCGACTATCCATGCGGCCTACCAGATCGGCGGCGGTGTCGCGGGCAACGTGGGCGCCGATGCGGTCCGCAGTTTCGTGCCGTTGCCCGCGCCACTTGGCGGGGCCATCGTGGCGGTGTCGAACCCGTTCGACGTGACGAACGGGCTGGACCCGGAACCTGTGGCCGAGGTGCTGCGCAATGCGCCCGAGGCCTATCGCGCCCGGCAGTTGCGTGCGGTGACACTGGCCGACTATATCGCGCGGGCCGAAGAGGTGCCGGGCGTCGCCAGGGCCGTCGCCTCTTACGCCTGGACCGGAAGCTGGCGGACGGTGCGGATCGTGATCGATCCCGAGGGCGCAACCGAAGTCGCGCCGGAGCTGGTCGAGGCTGTGGCAGCACATCTCGAGGCGGTGCGGTTGATCGGCGAGGACCTGGAGTTGCGGCCGCCGCGCTTCGTGCCGCTGGCAATCGAGGTCGTGGTCTGCCTGTCGCGCGATGCCTGGGTCGAAGACATGCGCGACGTGATCGAGCAGGAACTGTCGGACGGCTATACCCCGGACGGGCGGCGCGGGTTGTTCCACCCCGACGAATGGACCTTCGGCCAAAGCCTGCACCAGAGCCTGATCACCGGGCGGCTGCAGGCCCTTTCGGGGGTCGAGCATGTGATCGAGGTTTCGATGCGCCGCTGGGACGCGCCGACTGGCGGCGCCGCCGGGGCGAGCGAACTGACAGCAGCCTTCGACGAGATCTTCCTGGTCGAGAACGACCCCGACCACCTCGAACGGGGCACCCTGACGCTGGTGCTGAAAGGGGGCAGGCAATGACCGCGTGCGACCCGCTGATCGACGACCCCTTCCTGTTTCCGTGCCGCCCCGCAAACCGCCCGGCGCTGCAGCGGATCGGTTACCGGATCGGGGAATACCCCGACATGGTCGAAGCCATGCTGCGCAGCATCGACGGCGAGGTGGCGCTGGCGGGCTGGACCCACCGCGGCGCCGACGATCCGGGCATCGCGCTGCTCGAAAGCCTGGCCGTGGTCGGGGACATCCTGACCTTCTACCAAGAGCGCTATGCCAACGAGACCTTCCTGCGCACCGCCGAATGGCGCGAAAGCGTGGCCGGGCTGGTGCGGCTGATGGGATACCGGCTGTCGCCCGGCCTGGGTGGGGCCGCGCGGCTGTCGGTCGAGTTGAAGCCCGCTGCGGGCAAGATCGTGGTTCCGGCCGGCTATCCCTTCAAGGCCGATCTCGACGGGCAGGACCAATCGGTCGAGTTCCAGACCGATGCCGACCTGACCGCCTGGCCGCATCTGTCGGCATTCAACCTTTTCCGGCCGCGCAGCTATGCCGCGTCGGTCGCAGCCGGTACCGACACGCTGGAGGTGGAGCGCGCAGGGTCAAGCACGGCGCTGGCCGCCATCGCCTCGCTGGCGTTGAAGAAAGGCGACCGCATCCTGCTGGTGCCGGATGCCCCTGCCTGGGTGTCGAACCCGAATGCAGGCTTTTCGGCGCAGGATCCGGGCCAGGTGCTGAAGGTGAAGGACGTCCGGACCGTCCATGACCGCACCCTGGTGACCTTCGAGACCACCATCGACCGCAGTTGGAGCTTGCCGCTGGTCGCGTACCGGCTGGGCCGCACATGGCGCCATTTCGGACATGCCGCGCCGCCCAAACACACCGTTCCCACCCCGACTTCCGGCACGGTCACCGGCGCGTCGAACCTGACCACCGGTTTCGTCCGCCACATCTACGCCGGCCATGCCTGCGCCAATACCTCGATGGCGATGAACCTGCCGGCAGAAGTGATCCCGCTGGATCAGGAGGTGCAGGACCTTGTCCCCGGCGTACGGATCGCTGTCGAGACGCGGGTGCAACTGGGTGGCGTCATGCAGCCCTGCATCCTGGTGCGCCGCATCGCCGCGTTGCGTGCAACGGCCATGACCTTCGGGCCGCAGACCGGCGCCTCGACGCTTGTCACCATGGAAAACGGGTTGCTCTCACACAGCCAGTCCACCGGCCAGGAAGCCGATATCCGCGATTTCCGCATCCATGAAATCACCAGCCAGCGCATCCGGTTCCGGCCCCTCGCCACGGTGTCGGGCGGTGGCTTTGCCTCGGGGACCGAGACGCTGACCTTCTACGGCACCCGGAAGGAGGCGCTGACGCTGGTCGACCGACCGCTGATGCTGAAGCATGACGACGGGCGCTGGGTCGAGATGAGTTGCGTGAACGAGGCGACGGATTTCCCATGGGGCACGACGGACCCGAAGATGTGGCTTCTGTCTTTCGACGCGCCACCTTCGCCCTTCCAGCGGGCCGATTTCGACGAAGAGGTGCCGAAGGTCACCGTGCATGGCAATCTGGTCACCGCCAGCCAGGGCAAGGCGGTGCCCATGGTGACGCTGGGCAATGGCGACGCGCGGGCGGTGTTCCAGACCTTCGCGCTGCCCAAGCCGGTAACACATCTGCTTCACCCCGGCGACGATCCGGCCGAGGTGCCGGAGTTGACCGTCCTTGTGAACGGCCGGGCGGCCGAACGGGTGAGCAGCCTTTATGGGCAGGCGGCCGACCGGCTGGTCTACGTCCTCCGGCAGGACGACGCCGGGGGTTTCCACGTCCAGTTCGGCGACGGCAAGACGGGGGCACGGCTGCCCACCGGGCGGGGCAATGTGACCGCCACCTTCCGGAACCGGCGCGGGTGCGCGGGGGGTGCTGAAAGCAGGAGCCACGCCAAGCGCGGGCACCCGGATCGAGGGCGTGGCGAAGCTTCATCTTCCAGGAGAGGTCGCCGGCGGCGCCGATCCGGAAACCGCCGGCAACGCCAAGCTGGCGGCGCCGGGCCGGGTTCAGGGCCTGGGCCGGATCGTCAGCCTGGCGGACTACGAGACCGAGCTTCTGGCAATTCCCGGCGTCGCACGGGTGCGAGGGGCCTGGGACCTGCTGGACGGCACGCCGGGCGTGGTGTTGCGGGTGCTGCTGCAAAGCGGGCGGGAAAGCGAATATGCCGTGGTGCGAGACGCGATCCACGCCTTCCAGCGCTGTCGCGGGTCAAACCGCTTTGCGCTGGAGGTGCGGCAGGCGCGGCTGCGCCAGGTGTTCCTGGACCTGCGCTATGCTTTCGACCCGGCCCTGCTCGAAGAAACAGTCGCCGCAGCGATCACGCGGCTGCTGGCACCGATGGACCAAGCGGACGCCGACCCCGATGGCGTCTTTGCGCTGGGGTCGCGGCAGATCGGCGAGACGGAATTTGCCAGCCGCATCGAGGCACGGGTTCAGGCGGTGCCGGGCGTGCTCTGGGTGCGGGTGGACGGGTTTGGCAAACTGGCCGCAACGCTTGCGGGCAATCTGCCCGAGGATCTGCCTCTGCTCGCCGCCCCGCGCCCGCGACATGCCCAGGTCAAGCCACTGGCGGACGAGCTTTTGCAACTGCATTCGGCGCATCTGACGCTGGTCTCGGCGCCGCCTGATCCCGGAGGTGCCTGCGCATGACCGAGGCTCCGCGCGTTCCGCTTTACGACAGGCTGCCGGAAATCTACCGCATCCGCGATGCTGCAGAGACCCCGCCGGGGATGTTGGCGGCCTATTTGCGCGGGGCAGAAGCGGTCCTGGGCGCCGTGCAAGAGAACATCGAGGCGCTGCACGACGATCTGTTCGTCGAGACCTGCGACGACTGGGTGGTGCCCTATATCGCCGATCTCCTGGGCTCTGCCCGACATCGGCCCCTCGACCCCGCGGATCGGCGGCACGGTGCCGGTGCGCGATCCGGCGATGCTGTCGCTGATCGGAACGGCCTTCGATCCATTCGCCTATACGCCCGACGTGAAACGCGCCGATGACGGGGCGGTGCATGTGAACCTGCCGAATCTGGCCATCCATCTGTGGCGCCTTGCGGCCTATCGCCTGCCGGTCACCCGACCCCTGCTGAAGGGCGTCACCGACACTGGCGCGGCGGCCCCCGGCAACGGCCTCGCGCGGTTCGTGCTGCGGGTGGACCTTGATCCGCTGGATCGCCCGGTGCAGCTTTTCAACCTTTGGCGGCGTCCCGTCACGGCGGCGATCGACGGGGTGGACCGGCTGACCTCGCCGGACGAGGTGAACGCGCCGATCCTGCCCGCGCGGCTGGAAAGCGGGTCCGAGGCGGGCAACCCTGCCGCCTATGTGTCGGTGGATGCCTTCGACGCCGCGGCGGTCCCGCCCACGGGGCTGGACCTGGGCGAGGCCGGGCTGCAGCTCTACTTCCCGGCGTCGATCCTGGACGGTGCCGGCTGGCGCTTCCGGTCCGACAACCTTTGTGCCTGGGAGAACGGCATCCAGCGTCCCCTTGCACTGCACGAGATCAGCATCGACCCGCATCTGGGGCGGTTGCTGATCGGGCTGGCCAGCGCGGCAGAGCGGAACGTGCTGGTGGGCGTGGTCGGTGCGCCTGCTTTCTTCACCGGCTACAGTTATGGCGCGGTAGGGCCGGTCGGCGCGCATCCGGTTTCCCGCCAGCAGGACGTGCCGCCGGGCACCGCGCTGCGGGTGGTGGACAGCCTGGCGGGCGGACCGACGCTGCAGGGCCAGTTGCAGAACCTGCACCTGGAGACCGGCCCGCTGATCGTGGAGATCCGCGACAGCATGGTCCATGACCTGAACCCCGAAACCCTGGCGGGCGCCATTGCGGAAGGTGGCCGCATCTCCCTTAGGCTGGCGCATCCGGTGACGATCCGCGCCGCATCGGGCGCGCGACCGGTGATCCGGCTTGCCCGGCCGCTAGGCCTGCGACCGGTGGACCCCGCAGCGCCGCAGGTGCGGACTCTCGCTTTCCGGCTGGAGGGCGTCTTTGTCACCCGTGCCGCCGGATTTCCCCCTGATCGCGCCTTGATCGAACGGCTGGCACTGGCGCGGTTCGACTGCGAGGGCACGACGCTGGACCCGGTCGGGCACACGCAGCGGGATGGCAGCCGCGCGCCGGTCCGGGCGTCGATCGAGGCGGCCGAGGGCTTCGGCTTTGCCGACCCAGCCGATCTGCAAGCGTTTGACGCCGTACCCGAAATCGTTCTGGTGCGGTCGGTCTGTGGGCCGATCCGGGCCGATCAGGGGCATTGGCTGGTAGTCGAGGACAGCATCGTTGATGCGGGCGTCGGCCCCGGCGACCCGCCCGCAGGTGCGCGTGCCATCGCTTCGGTCGCGAACCCGGCACAGGTTGCCGGGCCGCCACTGTCGGTTTCTGGCGCCACCTTCCTGGGAGCGGTTCATGTGCGCGAGGCGCGCGGGTCCGGCGCGGTCTTCAGCCACCGGCTGACAGTGTGGAACCATCAGGTTGGCTGCCTGAAGCAATGCTACTTCTCGGGCCAGGGCGACCGGCTGCCGCCGCATCGGGCCTGCGTCCTTGGCCCTGCCGCAAAGCTGGCCTTCACCTCGATCCGCCACGGCCATCCTGCCTATTGCCAGCTGGCGCGGGGCACCGACGGCGGCATCCTGTCCAAGGGCCCGAATGACGATGCGATGGGCGCCTTCGGATTTCTGCTGGAAGCGCACAAGCAAACCAACCTGGCCATCCGCCTGCGGGAATTCATGCCCGTCGGCGTGCGGGCACTGGTCGTGAAACTGACGTGAAGGAGAGCCGCGATGAAGGGTGATTTCTCGAAGGCCGCCGCGATCACATCTGCAAACGACCTCGGGCTGCTGTATCAGCAGGGACGGGTGATCTCGGACCGCGACCTGACGGCGGGCGAGCTGATCGCCGAGGCCTGGCGCGAAATGGCGGCGCGTGACGTGATCGGCGCAGGCGTGGCGGCCGTGCCGGTTGCAGATGCCGACGGCTATCGTGTTGAGGCGGCGGCGGTGCATGGCGACCATGTGGACGTGCGTCTGGCGCCCGGCCGCATCTGGGCCGACGGCATTTCCCTGACGCTGGCGCCCGCGCCGGGCGGCGGGTCCGCGATCGTCGCGGCGACCTATCTGGAGCCGCCTGCGAACCCGCCCGGCACCCAGGTTGCCGGGATCGACGACGGCATCCGCGATGCGGTGATCCTTGAAGTGGTGTTGGAGGCGCTGAACGGCTTTCAGCAAACGGACCGGCTGATCGAGCCCGCTTTGGGCGGGCCTGATACGGCCGAACGCATCCACCCGAACCAGCGGCTGCGCCTGCTGCGTCTGGCGGCGGGCGAGGATTGCACCACCATCGGCCCGCGCCTGGCCGATGACCTGTCGGCCCATGGCCGACTGTCGGTGACGCTGGAGCCGCCCACCCAGATCGCGGGCGACTGCCCGGTGGTCGAGGGTGGCGGCTACAGCGGGTTCGAGCACAACCTCTACCGCATCGAAATCGCCCGAACCTCGGGGGCGGCGGTGATGTTCAAATGGTCCAGCCTGAACGGCGGGCTGGTCGGTCGGGGCCGGTTCTTCGGTGGCGCCGATCCGCGGGTCGAGATCACTGCGAACCGCACCGCGATCCTGAACTCCGGGATCACCGAATACTATCTTGAGGCGCTGGAGTTCGCGCCGCACCTCGGCCACTGGCGGGTGGTCTACGGCACCGTGGCGACGCTGAACGCTGATGGCGACATCGACCTGGCGGCGCCGGCAACACTTGGCACGCTGCCGGGGGCGGGCGGCACGGTGTTCTTCCGGTTGTGGAACGGTATTGCCCCGATTGCAGGCTTCACCGGCGCGCCAACCCCCTTCCGCGACGGGATCGAATTGCAGTTCCCCTCGGCCGCCGCGGCCTACCGGCCCGAGGATTTCTGGACGTTCGACCTGCGCGCGGGCGAGAGCGAGAACCCCGAGACGCTGCACGACAACGCCCCGCCACAAGGGCCGCGGCTGCATCGCGTGCCGCTGGCCGAGATAACCTGGACCGACCGCGCAAACACCGAGATCGGCGGCGAGATCGAGGACTGCCGCCGCCGGTTCCGCCCGCTGACCAACCAGAAGATCTGCTGCACCTATCTGGTCGGCAACGGCGTCACCTCTTTCGGCGACTTCGACCGCCTGGAAGAGGCGGTGGCGCATCTGCCGCCTTCGGGCGGGCAGGTCTGCCTGCTGCCCGGCATTCATCTGGCCAACCTGCATCTGGTGAACCGCACCAACGTGAAGATTCACGGCTGCCGCGAGCGGACACTGGTGCTGCCACGGATGAAGGCCTTTGCCGATCCGGTGATCCGCATCGACGGCGGCGCCGAGATCGAGATCGCCGATCTGGATTTCTTCGCGCCTTTCGACATTGCCATCGACGCCAAGGGCACCGAAAAGGCGCCGCTGCGCGGCCTGCGCATCCGCGGTTGCCGGGTGCTGGCGCTAGTCTATGGCCTGCGCTTGCACGAACTGCAGAATGCGACGGTGCAGGACAACCGGATCTGGATGATCGACCATGTGCTGGCACGTTCGGCCATCTCGATCCGCGCCACCGACAGCCGAATCGTCGAAAACGTTCTGGGCGTCTGGCCGTTCGAGTTTTCGCTGCCAGGCAGCGAGAAAGACCCTGATGAGGAACTGCCCGATCCGGCTGACCCCTGCATCGAGCCTGAAGACCTTTACGGCAACCTGGTGGCCGTGATCGCCCATGTTCACATGGTCTGGCTGACTGCGATCGTTGCGCCGCCCGAACAGCCCTACCGCGCCTTGGGCGGCCTGCATCTGCGTGGCAGCTGCGCGCGCATCGACGTGGTCGGCAACCGGATCGACGGCGGGGTCAGCCACGGGATCGTGCTGGGCGGCACCTATCCGGCCGAGGTGAAGGCGCAGCCCGCGCCCGACAAGGGCCACCTGCCGATCGGAGCGACGATCAAGCTGCCCAAGAACCAGATCCCCGGCCTTGTCGAGGACGAGGCAGGAGCACCGGTCATCGGGCTCTTGCTGAGTCTCAGAACCTCGGCCGGTGTCCAGGTGCAGTCGCGCCTGTCGGGTCCGCCCGATGGCCGTTTCGTCTTCGACTCGCCCGGGGGCACGTTCCGGCTGGTGGTCACGCCGGGCTATCAGGTGGTTTCTGCCAAACTCGTTGCGAACGAGACCCTGCAGGTCGTCGTGCGGCGCGTCGAGGCGGACCTGACCCCGGATTCCGGATTCCTCACGCAAATCCGGATCATCGACAACACGGTCGAGCGGATGGGACTTTCGGGGATCGGCTTCCTGTTCCATTCGCTGACGCCGACCGCGCCCCTGTTGCCCGCCGAGGCGACGATTGCCGCGCTGACCGAGTTTCTGGCCGAGGTGATCGCACCGCGCGAATTGATCGGGACAACGAACCTGATCCGCGATCTTGAAATCCGCGGCAACCGCATTCAGGACAACCTGCGCAACGTCTTTACCGAACTGATGCGGGCGCTGGCCACCAAGATCGCCCAGGGCGGCATCTCGCTGCCGCTGGTCGAGGGCGCGCGGATCACCGACAATCATATCGTCCGCAACGGTCTGACGGCGGCAAATCCCTGCGCCGGTGTCTTCATCGGCTACGGCGAAGAGGTGATCCTGTCGGGCAACTACATCTCGGGCAACGGGCCGCTGGCCGAGGATTTCGACAGCGCCGGGATCGAAGGGCTGCGCGGCGGCGTGGTGATCCGGATGGCGACGGCGATGATCTCGGGCGGGGCTGCGGATGCGCGCGAACGTCCGGCGCTGGACCTGCGGGACAACCACATCGACCAGCCCGCTGGCCGGGCGCTGACCGCCTTTGCCTTCGGACCGGTGTCCTGCGTCGGCAACCACCTGAACTCCGAGCGCGAAGGCAGGTGGAGCTTTGTCGACCGCTTCGCCGGTGCCGTGCTTGTCGCCAACCTGGGAGGTCTGCACCGGCATTTCGCTCCGGCGGGCAACACGGGATTCGGCTTCGGCAAGATCACGGAGGGCAAGGGCCATGAGATCGGGCTTGGCGCGATGGCCTCTGTCGAGGCGCTGTTGCCGGGCGGCGAAGTGATGTTCAACTCCAACCGGGTGCGGACCGGGGGCGACAACCGCGCCTATGCCTCGCAAGTGATCCTGACTTTCGACGACCTCGGCTATGACGGCAACCAGTCGGCGATGTTCAAGCCGGAAGAGGTTTTCACCAATCTGGCCGCGGTCGGCATGACGGTGCGGGTGACCGACAACCGTTTGCGCGAACGGGCGCGCAGCACGGCGATGTCGACGCTGGCGCTGTCGTTCGGGCTGGGTCTGGCAGGCAGGGCCTATGCGATGAATGCGACGGTCCACAACCAGGCGGACCATTGCATTATCGCGGCATCGAATGGCCCGCCCCTGGGCCAGCCGGTTCTGGACCTGCCGAACCTGGTTGTGTTTGGCAAGGCCTGCCCGGTCGAGGGCAAGCAAAAGCGTGACTACCTGATGCGCGCCCTGCAGTTCCTGCTGCAGATCGAAAGCCAGCCGAGATTGACCTGGCCGAGGCCGGGCAACTGATGCCCGACGCAGCGGGCAAGCTGGTCGGGAAGGTTGGCGAATTCCAGGACCATCTGCTGGCCCCGAAGGCGCAGGAGGTGATGCGTGCCGAACGCGCGTTCGGCGGCCAGGACGCGACGGCCTTCACCTTGCGCAGCGAAATGTTCCGCCGCCACCGTGCGGCCGGAGCGATGGTCGAGCAAGGCCTGCTGGCTGCGGTGCGCGAGGCGGCGGAGCCGGAAGAAGGCGCGCTGGTGGTCGACGGGCGGGTGACCGATGCGAAGGGCAATGCCGTCGCGGGTGCCGAGGTCGAGATCGTCGATGCCCGCGGCCGCGGCCTGGACATCGCGGCGAAGACAGATGCGGCTGGCTACTATGCCCTTGCAATGACGGCAGACCAGAAAGAGAAACTGGGCAAGATCGAGGGCGTCGCCGTGCGGGCCAGCTTCGGCAATGACACACCAGCGTTGCTTCCTGCGACTGTGCTCTTGCGCGACGGGCAGGGCAAGGTCAGGGCCGATATCGTCACCGACCGGCTGAAGGACTTCCGCTTCGACCCGCCATTGTGGGGCAAGCTTGCGGGCAAGGGCGACGTGGTGATCCGGCCGGTTGGGCCGGTGCAGCCTGAAGATCCGGTGAAACCCGACGATCCAGTGCGTCCCGACGATCCTGTGAAACCTGCCGGTCCAATTGGGCCGGAGCCCGGCGGAGGAGCGGTGGCGAGGGTCCCGCTCGGCTCGGTGCGCGGGATCGGCCCGGCGGTGGCCGAACGCCTGCGCGCGGAAGGTATCGCAGATGCCAATGCGCTTGCCGTCTTCCCGCTGGACAAGCTGCGCGACATCCTTGGCCAGCGCGCCGACACGATCCGCGAGGCGGCGCTGGACGCCCTGCGCGAGGCGGGCGTCCGGCCCGACGGCGGTTGAGCCATGTGGCGGCGCGGGTTCTTTCCCCGAGCTCGCGCGGCACCGATGCCGGTGTCGGCGCCCGAAGAGCCTGTGCCCCTGTTCGCGCGCAGCCAGGCCTCGGCCACATCCGCCGCGCGCCCGCAGGCGGGCTGCGCCTGCGGCGGCGGCTGCCCCTCTTGCGGGACGGGTGCCCGCTCGCCGGCACCTGCGGGCGTGCCGCTTGAGCCCGCATTCCGTGCCGAAGCCGAAGCACGGCTGGGCGTGCCGCTGGGCGACGTGCGGCTGACCACCGCAGGCCCTTTGGGCAATCTGGCGCGAGCGCGCGTTGCCGATGCGGCGGCGGCGGGCAATGTGCTGGCCTTTCCCGGTGGCCTGCCAGAGATGCACAGCGCGGCCGGGCGTTTCGCCATCGGCCACGAATTGGGTCACCTCGCCCGTGATCGTGGCGGCAACAGCCTGTCGGCCGGGGAGGAAGCCCATGCCGACGCCGCGGGCCGGGCATTGGGCGGGCCGCAGGGGGCGACCGGCGCACCGGACGGCGCCGCGCATCCCCGCCCCGAGCGGCTGGGTGGGCAGCCCGTGCACTTTGGCATTTTCGACCCGATCGGGGATCTTATCGCCGATCCGCCGGGCTATGTGCAGGCGGCGCTGCCGGGGCTGCATGCGGCGGCCTTGCAGGTGCTTGCGCGGCTGCCAGGCAACACGATCAGGCTGGTCATCGAAATTGCAACCGGCATCCAGGCCGCGGAACTCTGGATGACGGATCTGGTTCGGCTTCTGGTCCAATGGCAGGGCAGTGGCCCGCTGTTCGATCATCTGGTCGAAGGTGTATCGGGCGGTGCCCTGGGCGCGGGAGAGGTCCTGGGCGCGGCGGTCGACGCGCTTGGCATCGACGAATTTGCGCGGTCCCTGTTCCTCACCAGCGGCGCACTGGACGGATTGACGGCATCCGAGGAGTCCGCCTCGCGCCGGGTGCATCCGCCGGGGCTGATCCCTTATGCGCAGGTGATGGTGGACCGCGGCGGCATCATCGCACGGATCGCCGCGATCCAGGGCAGCGGGGTCTCGATCGGAAACCAGCTGTTCGGCACCTCGGGCGTGCTCTATCGGTCGGTCACCACGATGCATGTGATCCATACCGGCACGGGCCCCATGTCACCGGGCCTGGCCGTGCATGAGCTGACCCATGTCGGGCAATACACGATGTCGGGCGCCCAATACATGGCGCAGGCGCTGCATGCGCAGCTGGCCGGAGAGGGCTATGACTATGCCGCGCTGGACGGGTCGCTGTCGGCCTCGATCGCCGTGGGGCGCAGCTTCCTCAGCTTCAATCGAGAACAGCAGGCGCAGATCTGCGAGGACTACCACGATGTCCGCCTTGGCGGAACGGCGCGATATGGCGGCACCCTGGCCGAACTCGAATCCTTCGTGCGCGATCTCTGGTCGCTGCGCGGCGCGGCCTGGCCGGCACGGGGGCCGTGATGGCGGGGGCACGGGCCAGAGCAGCGACGCGAAGCAAAGGAGAGGCCGGCGCCAAGCCGCGAGCCGGCATGAAAGGCAAGCCGAAGCCCAGACCGAAACCGGGAAAGCTGGCCCCGGCCAGCCTGGAAGGGGCCTCTGCGGCTGCGGGCACGCATTCACCCTGCGCTTGCGGCGGCGATTGCCCGCACTGCCGCGCCCGCGCCGAGGCGCGGCGAAAGGCGGATGCCGCACCCCGCAATGCACCGGCTGCGCTGCGACCGGCGCCCGCCGATCCGGCCGAACGCGAGGCGCAGGACCTGGGCCGCCGTCTGAGTCTGATCGGAGAACCGGCAGCGCGGCCTGCAGACAAAGTGCAGACCGACCCGGCCGCTCCACGGGATGCGGCCCGCCCCCGCCCCGCCCTGCGAACGATGCGGGCGCCTCATCCGCAGTTGTCCCGATCGCGCCGCCTGACGCGCAACGAGCGGGTGGCGGCAGAGGCGTCGCTGGGTTTCGACATGGGTGCGGTCTGCATCCACACAGGCCCGGTTGCCGACGCGCTGGCCGACCGTGCGGGTGCGCTGGCCTTCACGCTGGGCAATCATATCGTCCTGGGCAGCCGGGTTGGTCGGATGTCGCCCGCCGCAAGGTCGCGGGTGGTTGCGCACGAGTTGATCCACGTCGTCCAGCAGACGGCCCCGGTATTGCCCGCGGCGTCAAGCCACGAAAGGCCCGAAGCCCGCGGCCCCCTTGCGTCCCTTCATCCGTGGACCTCCGCATCCCCAGTTTCTGTCGCGGGGCGATCTTCTGAACTACGCCGGTGCAGTTGTCGAAACCGTCACGGACTATGGGTCCGGAGCGGTTGATGGCGTTGTGGAATTCGCCGAGGACGCGGGTGACACTGCCCTGGCCGCCGTTCGCAAGGCGGTGGACCTACTGGCGCCCGGCCTTTGGGATTTCCTCAGCGGCGGCGCGCTGGAGGACATGGCCGATCTGTTGTGTGACGGCGTCGACGCGGTGCTTGGCACACTGTTCGACGGGATCGCCGACATCGACATCATGTCCAGCCTTGAAGAGACCTTCAAGTCGCTGGCGACTGGGGTGACGACTGCGCAAGCCGCTGCCACAGAGGCGGTGCGGAATGCTGTCGGCGCGATGTTCGAGCCTTTCGTGAAGGCACTGGAGAAATGGGGCGGGCCGCTTATCACCTTCATCCAGACACTGACTTCGGCGGTGTCGGGCGCCTTCACCGGCGCATGGAACAAGGTTGCAGTGCCCGCGATGGATTTCCTGGAAGCGGCGGGCGGTGCGGTGTGGAAAACCTTCACCGGCCTTGTCACCTGGGTCTGGGACCTGATCGCGCCGCTGCGGGAACAGGCGGCCTGGGCCTGGGAGAAGGTGACCGAATACTTCGAGATCGCCTGGACCAGCACTGCCGATATCCGCAAGACGCTGGAAGGCTACGCCAGCGAGGCTTTCAAAGCCTTCCTGAAGCTGATCGAGCCGATCAAGACCCCACTGATGGTGGCAGGCGGCATCCTTCTGGCGCTGTCGCCGCTGGGGCCGATCGTGGTGGCCTCGCTGGTGGTTCCGCCGCTTTGGCAAAAGATCACCTGGCTGGCACAGAACTGGACCAAGCTCGACGTCGTGGTCGAGGCGCGACAATACCTGCACGACGTGATTCTGCCCGGCATCATCGGGGTGGTCGACGGGGTGAAGGCCGTGCTGGTCGGCGCGGCGAACTGGCTCGCCGGCGTCCTGGGCATATTGGCCACGGCGATGGTGCGCGTGGTCAGCGCCTTTTCCGGCAACAGTTGCCTGAAGGCGGTGAAACGGATCATCAAGCACATCGAAGATCAGGTCACCCGGTTCCAGAAATGGGCGAACGGCGGCTTCGCCGGGCTGAATGACGCGCTTGGCGCCGCCTTCGACGCGCTGAAGGCGCTTTTCCAGCCAATCCTCGATTTCCTCGTGCGATTGCTGATGGTGGCCGTCAATCCGTTCATGCTGCCCTTCGCGATCACCGCGGCGGTCTGGCTTCTGCTGCCCGACCGGCTGAAGCCTGCGGTCATCAAGTTCGTGCTGCAGCTGATCCTTGCGGCGGTGGAGGCGATGCCCGCCTTCCTGCCCGGTCTCATCCCGCTGGCGGCGGTGATGAAATCGGCCACAATCGGGTTCCTCAGACACCTTCTGGGCGATGCGGTCACGGATGACCAGCGGATCGCCGCCAGCAACAAGATCGCGAACCTGGCCACCGGCGGCGGGGTGCAGTTCGTTGCCGGCTTCGCGGTCGGCATCCTGCAGGGGCTGATCGACGGCATCATCGACCCGTTCAAGCTGTTGTTCATGCTGTTCGAGTTGGTCATCAAGGGCGTTGAGGTGGTTGGCCGCGTAGTGTCGCGGCTGGTGCCGCTGATCTCGCCCTCGGCCCCGGCGGTGGTGCAATCGGCAGTGCGCGCGGTGGTCGGCCCGCCACCGCCCACGCAGCAAGGCGCCGCCGCGGCGCCCGCGCCCGCCACCGAGCAAGCGCAAGCTCAGGCCACCGGGCAACGTGCTGCGGCGGGAGAATACGGCATCGCCGCCCGACAAGCGGCCGTGCCAGAAGGCGCTGCGACGCAGGGCGCCATCGTCTCGCGGCAGACGGCAAACGGCGCAATCACCCGTCGTGCAGAAGCCCCCGCCGCACCGACCGAGGCCGAGGTCCGGCAACCCGATCCATCGACAGATCCCGTGCGGCGCGAAATTCGTGCCATCCGCCCGGTCGATGCGCAGCCGCAGGCACCGCAGGGGGGGGCAGTTTCGCCTGGAACGGCGCCGGGCGGGCAGGGCCAGATCAGCGCGCGGCGCAGCGCGGGCGGAGAAATCCGCAGGGTCCCGGCTGCGAACAGCGATGCCGCGCCGGGCCCGGTGGCCGCAGAAGAGACGGCCGCCCCGGCAGCGGCCACCGGCGCAGGCGAGATACAGGCGGTAGGCGGCGGCGAAGAGGTCGCGCTGGACAGCGACCTGACCGACGAACAGATCGTGGCCTACATGTCACCCGCCGCTCTGCAGGCTTCTGCCCCGGCGGCGGAGGGCGAGGTATCGGCCGCCGGACTGGAACAGGGCATGCGCGGCGAGGTGCGCTCTGGCGGGTCCAGCGTGCGCGGGCTGGCCCGGCTTCTGGGCGATGCCTGGGACGCGTTGCTGGCCGGGGCCGGCAAGCTGGGCGGCATGGCGGCCGGCTGGCTGATGGAGTTTCTGGCGCTGCCCGACTACGAGCTTGGCAACAAGCTGGGCTATCTGGCGGGCATGATCCTGCTGGAAGCGCTGATCGCCTACTTCACCGCGGGCGGCTATCTTGTGATCAAGGAAGGTGCCAGCATCGGAGCGCGGCTGCTGGCCTATTTCCTGCGTTTCCTCGACATGGGCGGGGCCATTCTTGGCATCCTCGGCAAGGGCCTTGGCAAGCTGCGTCGGCCGATCATGGGCGGGCTGGACGCGGCGGGCGGGTTCCTCAGCCGGTTCAAGTTCCTCGACAAGGTGATCGGGCGGGTGCGTGGGGCGGCCGACCGGCTGTTCAGCTTCGGCGACGAGATCGGGCATGCGGCCGACCTTGCCCGTCGTGGCCCGGTAGACGATGCCGCGGGGCGCGGCGTCATGGGGCTGGCCGACGATGCGGCCGAAGGCGTGGCGCGCGGCGCCGACGAGGTTCCGGCACTGTTGCCGAGGGTTGCGGATGATGTGCCGACAGGCCCGGTCCGCGTGGCGGATGATGTGCCTGCGGGCCCGGCACGGGTGGCGGATGAGGCGCCCGTGACCCCCTCCCGGAGGGCCGACGAGGCGGCGGAAGCAGGCAGCGACCGGGCGGCGCGCGATGCAATCGACGAGGCCGGAGGAAAGCCGCCGCGCAACGGTCTGGACGAGGCACCCGACGGCACGCGCCGCACGGCCGACGACGCGCCGCCGACGATCCGGGACGAGGCGAAACGTGCCGCGGAATTCCCGGTGGCACTGACGGCCGCGCGGCAGATCGCCGAAATCAACGATGCGGCCGACCAGCCCATTCCGGTCGTGATGGCCGCGCTTATGGCACTGAAGACCCGCTACCGCTGGATCGACCATTTCGTGGCCCGGCCGATCTCGGGCCGCGGGGTCTATTTCATCGGCATGGTCGCCAGCCCGCAGACGCCTGTGGACAGGCACTACAGCGTCCACGCGACGCCCGAGCCACCACCGCCGCGCGCCGCCGATCCGCTGGCCTGGCGCACACCGCCTTCTGGCGGAAGGGTGGTGTCCGACGGGCCGACCCATGTGGTCTATGAATTGCCGGATGGATCGAAGCGCATCCGCTTTGACGCGCGCGACGCCCGCACCTTCAGCACCGCCCAGCCGGGTCGCAACCAGACCGACGAGGCGCTTGCCGCGGTCAGCCCGGACGGTCGGCCCTATGTGCACGAAGGCCGCCACCGGTCGGTCGGCGCAGCTAAGGGCGACGCCATCCCCGAGGGTGCCGGGGGCGTGCCAGGTCACCCGGAAGTACTGGACTATCCCTACAGCCCCGATCCCGCCCCTTCGGGAGGAATGGACCTGCGCAACCTGAAGATCGACTACGATGTTCCGGACATGGATCCGGTCACCCTGGGCCACTACACCGATGCGACCGACATGCGTTTCCGCGACCCGAAGGCCCGCGCGCTGAGTGGGCCGGATCGGGAGCTGGGCGACCCGAGGCGCGCCCGCGAAATCGCCGACGAGGTGATTGCCGATGCCGCAAATGCGCCGCAGCCGCGGTTGACCCAGAAGCCCGACGGCAGTCTTCGGGCCGATCCGGCAGGCCACTCGCCGCGGTCGAACCTGGATGCCAAGCCGGGGCAGTTGGCGGGTGCGATCACCGCGGCGCATTCCATCGTCGGGCTGAACGACCGGCTCAACACCCCGCTGCCTGCGATCATGGCGCAGTTGATGGCACTGAAGAGCCGCTACCGCTGGATCGAGACCTTCGAGGCGCAGCCGATCGGGCCTGGGCGGTTCCGCTTCTTCATGATTGCCAGCCGCTCGCCGGTTGGCACCGCCGATCTGCTGGATCTGCCCGACGGGTCTGGCGCCCTGCCGCGCGGATCGACCGCACATTCCGGGCCCGAAGGAACCGGCTACCGGCCACCGTCCCCCGAGCCCGAGGTGGTGACGTTGCCACCGGGCGCACGCCGTCCGGCCGGACCAGCGCCCGAAGCAAGCGCAGCTCCCCGTCCTGCGCGTGACCGGCTGCCCGAAGCGGACAATGCCCCACGCCGGTCCACCAGCGAGGAGATACAGGAGGAATTCTCGGAAACCACACGTGGCAACGGCGCGATGGTGCCGACGGGACGGTCGCAGAATGCGCGTATCCCCGATTATCCAGGCCGGACAGAACGGCATACCGGCGCGGTGATGAACCTGGAAAACAACCGCGTCTTTGGTGCGACGAACGAGGATTTCTTCACCCGCTACCTTGACGAGGGGCTTGGCGAAGGGGCCGAGCGTTTCGACAACGTCGCGCAGCAGGTCTACATCCGCCCGATCATCGGTTGGGACGATCTGGGCCGGCCCAGATACGCAGGCTACCGGGTGCGCGTGGACAATCTGGCGCGCGACCGCGCCTCCGGCGGGCTGCAGATCCTTGATGCCAAGACGACGCCTCGGGCGCCGCTGACCCCGAACCAGAAGGCAGGCTACCCGCTGATTGCGGCGAACGGCGGTCGGGTCGAGACACCGGGGCTGCCGCGAGGGCTGGAGCATATGAGCGACATCGACCCGACTCCGGTGGCCCGCGCCATTCCGACTACGAACCTGCGGACCGGCGCCTTGCCCGCCAACGGCCGACCAAACTATGATATCAGGCCAATCGAACCTGCCGGTGGCGTGGGCGGACCCAGGGTCGTGCCTGTCACGCCGAAGCCTCATCCGGCACCCTCCGGCCCCGTCTCTCGGGGGACAGAGCGGAGCGGGCAACAGATTGGCGAGGATATCGTCAGGGCGCCGCCTTCCGCCAAGGTTCGGCAGCCGACACCGGTGGGCGAGGGCAGTCTGCGGGCGGCGGAAGAGCCTGGCGTGACCACGGTCCGCAATGCAGCGCAGAAGGCGGCGCAGTTGCCCGAGGCGCTGGCCGCCGCGCGCACGATCATTGCGGCGGGCGATGCGGTGAACCTGCCGGCGCCGGTGATCCTGGGCCAGTTGATGCTGCTGAAGCGCCGCTACCGCTGGGTCGAGAGTTTCCGCGCCGATCCTGCAGGCCCGACCTCATGGACCTTCGTCCTGATCGCCAGCCAGATACGGATCGCCACTGCCGACCTGGGCGATCCGCTGGTGCTGTTCCATGGCTCGCCGCGTCCGGGAGCCGTGAAGCTAGCCCATGCGATCCGGGACCCGCGCCAGGGCTTCATGAGCTCGGTTCGCGACCATGACATCGGTCAGGGGCTGTATCTTTTCGAGGACGCCCTAGGAGCGGCACATTATGCCGGGGACGGTGGAACGATCCTTCGCATCGAAATCCCGCGGCCTCATCCGGAGGATATCGCTGACATCTCGCTGCAGGGGTTCGGGCGTGGCGGGCTGCCTGGGGCAGAGCGCGATCTGTTCCTGCGCCAACCGGGCCTCGACCAGGTTCCCAGCGCGGCCGACATGCAAGCCAAGTCCCGCTTCTACCGGATGTTCCCTGCGGACATGATCGACGACCTGCCAGCGCCGAACCAGATGATGGTGACACCCTATCGAGAGAAGGCCAAGAACTTCACCTCGATGGCAACCAGCGACCAGGCCTCACCATTCTTCCGCAACCTCGCGCGGGCGCAACTGTTCCATGGCACGCTGCCGCCGCATGCCCAATTGGCGGCGGGCGGGCTGGCCTTCGAATACGACATCATCCAGTGGCGGATGCGGGCGCCCACGGACGAGGTTCGGCGGCAGATCATCCGGCAGATCCTGGGACTGTGATCCGATATGCCGCGTGCGAAGGTCTGGCCGCGCCGTGGTGGCGACCGTTAGGCCGGGACCCGCAGGGAAAGCGGTGAAGGACGCAGCCGCAATGCCGCAGAAAGCCGTCACCGGTGTCTGTGAAACGTGTCTCGGCGGATATGGCGTCGGGTGGAACCATCCGGATGAGAGGGCGCCGCCGCGCGGCCCCGACAGATCGCGCCGCGCAACAAAGGGGCTGACAGGTCCGTCGTATTGACTCTCTGAACAAACGATCCGCAGTTGATTTCAGAGTGTGGATGGGCGTTGAAGCAGAGCTTTTCTGATTGCGGATTCACGTTTTGGATACATGCGGTTAGGCGGGCCGCATTTCGAAGCCCCCGGCTTTCCGCTTTTTCGCCACGAACTGATCCGGCTTCGTCCAAGACGGACGGCTGGCGTGAAGGCGAGCCTGTTGCGGCTGGCGGGGTTGGACCGGCCCGTGCCGGACCACTGCACGCACTGCCGCAGGCCGAAGACCCTGAAGGTCCGGATCCCGTATCGACCTGCCGACAGCCGTTTCACCCTGTTCGTCGACAGTACCGGGACCAGGTTCCCCGGGGGGGGCGGTGAAGCCGCCCAATGCAACAGCCCCGCGTGAAGCCATCACAGAGGGATAGAGCATCCACGCCATCAACACAGCACACGATGCCCCAAACGGTGCGTTCAGCGTCAGGCAAGCCCGGATCGTCACCCACCTCCCTACAAAGATACGCCCTCTCATGAAATCCCTTCGGATTCCCTGAACGGAGCCGACGGGATTTCATAGGAGGGCGGGGTGCGGCCCCTGTGTAATCTCGCGCTCTCGGTCGGGCGGGCCCGAATCCTGGGTTCTGGATCGCAACCGACAGCCATGCAGGGAGCAGCAACATGGGAATACGGGCCTTGGTCTTCGGGGGCATGGTCATTTCTGCAGCGGTCAGTGCCGCCTCCGTTCAGGCGCAGGAATTCCAGCTCAACTGGGGGCATTATCTGCCGAACGGCCCCTTCGCCGAAGTGGAGCAGGGTTTCGCCGATGCCGTCGAGGAACGCACCGAAGGGCGCGTCAAGATCAATATCGTCTTCGCCGGCGGTCTGGGTGCGGGCAACGAGTTGCTGACCCTTACCAGCCGCGGCGCCATCGATATGGGGGCCATCGTTCCGGGATACTTCGCCGATCAGCTGTTGTTCGCAAAGGCCCTGCAGGTTCCCTTCATCTTCGACTCGCCCGAGGAAGCGATCGAAGTTGCGAACTACTCGTTCAAGGAGATTCCCGCCTTCGCCGAGGAACTCAAGGCACTCAACGTGCGTCGGCTGTTCCACCAGCCGCTCGGCTCCTACTACACAGTCGGGCCGTCGGACGACTGCAAGACGCTTGAAGGGCTGAAGGGCAAGAAGATCCGCACCTTCGGCTCGGACATTCCCAAGATGATGACCGCCGTCGGTGCGGTGCCGGTCTCGGTGGGGCCGGGCGACCAGTACGAGGCGCTTGAGCGCGGAACGCTGGATTATGGCTACGTGAACCTTGGCCATATCGAGGCCTACCGGCTGGTCGAACCCGGTCCCTACATGTGCGGGGCGTCGCTGGCGATGGTCGGGCACATGATCGTCATCAACGAGGACGTCTGGCAGAGCATGCCAGGGGACATCCAGGCCATCATCGAGGAAGAGGCCGCCAGGTCGCAAGACCGCTACGTCGAATGGGTGATTGCCAACGAAGCCGGGGCCGCCGAGCGGCTGACGGCGGCCGGTGGCACCATCATCCCGATCGGCGATGACTATTTGGCAGCCTGGAAGGCGGCAACGCCCGATCTGTTGCAGCAATGGGTCGAGGAACTGGACAGCCGCGGCAGGGGCGAAGACGCAGCCGTCGTCGCGGCGAAGTGGCGCGAGTTGACCGCCGACTGAGGCGGGCGTGCCGGCGTCCGGGCGGTGTCGCCGTCCGGACGCCATGCCGCAATGGGGATGACAATGAATCGCCTTTCTCGCAGACTCGAAAACCTTGCCTTCGTTGCGGTGCTGCTTGGCGGCATCGGGCTGATGATCTCGATGTTCCTCGGCGTCGGAGACGTGATCGGCACGCTGTTCGGCGCGCCGCTGCTTGGCGCGCTCGAGATTACCGAAAGCACGATGGTGCTGATCGTCTTCGGAGGGCTGGCCTATGCTCAGATCCGCCGCCGTCATCTTCGGGTCGAACTGGTCTATCTCTGGGCCGGGCCGCGGATGCGCTCGGTCATGGACATCATAGCGTCATCAAGCGCGATCGTGTTCTTTTCGCTGCTGACCTGGCAGGGCTGGAACGAGGCAATCTACAGCCTAAGCATTTCCGAGGCGACCACCGGGCTGGTGCGCCTGCCGCTGTTTCCCGCCCGGTTCTCGTTGGTCTTTGGTGCGGGCCTGATGGTCCTGCAACTAGTCCTCGACCTGATCGGTGACATCCGCCACTTCGGCAATCCTCAGGCCTTCGACCTGGTGCCCGCCGAATGACCGGCCCGGCCATTTGCGCAAGAGGAACGACCGATGCTTGATCCGGCGACCGCCGCTTTTGTCGCAACCGGGCTGGTCGCGTTCCTTTTGATCGCCGGAGCGCAGATCGGGGTCTCGCTTGGCCTTGGCGGATTGCTGGGGATGTATCTGACGATCGGGCCGAAAGGTGCTATCGCGCAGCTGGCCACGATACCGTTCAGCACCACCAATTCGTTCACGCTGGCGGTGATTCCGCTGTTCATCCTGATGGGATCGATGGCGACACAGGCAAAGCTGACGACCGACCTTTATACTGCCGCCTACAACTGGGTCTCGCGGCTGCCGGGCGGACTGGCGATGACGACAACGATCGCCTCGGCGGCTTTCGGCGCGGCCTCAGGCTCCACCATCGTCAATGCGGCGGTGTTCACCCGGATGGCGATGCCCGAGATGACCGAACTGGGCTACAGCAAGCGCCTGAGTGCTGGGTGCATTGCGGCCTCCGGCACTCTGGCGGCGATGATCCCGCCCAGTGTGCTGATGGTGATCTATGCGATCATCACCGAACAGTCGGTTGGTATCCTGCTGATCTCGGGTCTGGTGCCGGGCATCCTGACCGCGTTGGTGTTCTTGCTGGGCATCTACATCATGGCGCGCCGCAACCCGGAAATCGCCCCGATGCCGACCGCCGTGATCCCGATGGCGGTCAAGCTGCGGTCGCTGCGCAACGTTTGGGGGATCGTCTTTCTTTTCACGCTGGTGATCGGTGGCATCTACGGCGGCTTCTTCGTGCCGACCTATGCCGGCGCGGTGGGTGCCTTCGGGGCATTCCTGATCGTCATCCTCAAGCGCCGTGCCAGGCGCGATGTCCTGACCGAGACGTTCCGTGACGCAGTGATCACCACCGCCACGATTTTCACCGTGCTGATCGGTGGGATGCTGTTCTCACGGTTCCTGACCTATACCGGGCTGGTCAGCTCGATCTCCGGGCAGGTGCTGGCGCTGGGGTTGCCGCCCGCAGCTTATCTGGCGTCGTTTGCGCTGCTGTTTCTGGTGCTTGGCATGTTCATCGAGCCGATCGCGATCATGATCATGACGCTGCCGGTGATGTTCCCGGTGATGACCTCGGTCGGCTACGATCCGATCTGGCTGGGCGTGATCGCGGTCAAGATGGCCGAGATATCGCTGATCACGCCGCCGGTCGGGCTGAACGTCTATGTGGTGCGCAGCGCGTCTCCGGTGCCACTGGAACTGTCCGACGTCTTTGCCGGGGTCTTTCCGTTCATCTTGATGGACGGATTGGTGTTGCTGTTGCTCATTGCGTTTCCGTCGATCGTCACCGTTCTGCCGGCCATGATCCGTTGACCGGATGGCAAGCCAGAACCCGAGGGGGGAGTGAGAATGCCCGACAATGACAGACCGACCGTGGCGCTTGCGCTTGCAGACCTGGCGGCCTGGGCGGCGGCGGTTTCCTGGCCGGACCTGCCCGAGGATATCCAGAAACGTGCGGCACTGGTGCTTCTGGATGATTTCGCCGCGATGGTGGCGGCCAGGGACGAGCCCGAACTGATCGCGTTGCGCGACGGCGTGGCGCGAAGTGCCGGCCCGGCCGAGGCGACGGTGTTCGATGGCGGCCACCACCGACTTGACCGCTATTCGGCGGCCTTGTCGAACGGCACGGCGGCCGACTGGTGCGAGCTTGACGGCGGCTACCGACCGGCGGTCTGCCATGCTGCGCTTTACTGCCTGCCCGCACTGATGGCCGAAGCCGAGGCGACCGGGGCCAGCCTGCGCGACCTCTTGCTGGCGCTGGTGGTCGGCTACGAGACGGTGGCCCGGTTCGCCCGCGCCTTCGTTCTTCCCAGGCTTGTTCTGCATCCGCATGGCGGGATTGCGACGATCGGCGCGGCGGCGGCGGTGGCAAAGCTGCGCGGCCAATCGGCGGCGCTGATGCGCGACACCATCGCAACTGCCGCGACGCTGGTCCTGCCCGGCCCGTTCGGCCATGCGGTCGCCGGGGCGCTGGTGCGCAACACCTGGCCGGGGCTTTGCGCGCAGAACGGCCTGAGGGCCGCCGACTGGGCGGCGATCGGCATCGCAGGAACACCCGACAGCGCAAACGACGTCTTTGTCGCGATCTTCGGCGCCACTGCACATGCTGCGGCACTATCGTCCGGTCTCGGGCAGGACTGGGCCATGCGCGACGGCTATCACAAGATGCACGCCTGCTGCCAATATGGCCATTCCACGGTCGAGGCGGTGCTGGCAGCACTTGGGGATGGCGGCAAGATCGGCGCCGGCGAGATCGCTGCGATTCGCGTCGAGACGCATGAAAAGGGGCAGGTGCTGGACAATGAGGCACCCGCGACGACGCTGGCGGCGAAATTCTCGATCCAGCATATCGCGGCGGCAACGGCCGTCTTTGGTCACGCCGGGGCGGCGGCGTTCCACGCCGATACCTTGGGTGACCCCGACCTGGCCAAGCTTCGCCAAAGGGTCACGATTGCGCCGTTCCAGCCAAGGATGGACCCGCCGAACGACCGGCCCGCCCGCGTCACGCTGTCGCTGCGCGACGGCCGCATGCTTGCAGGTGAGTGCCTGAGCGCGCAGGGCGGCCCGGATCGCCCGTTCACCGAAGGACAGATCAAGGCCAAGGCCGAGATGATTCTGCGCGGGGTCTATCCCGATGCGCTGGGCCTGCTTGCTGCGGCCGGTCGGCTGGACCCGCGATTCTTGACCGGAGCTGGCGCGGGATCGTCGAAGATTTCGGCTGAGTCAGCGGTCGGCGCTCAGCATTTACCGCCGTTTAGGAATTCCAAGCTCCAGACAACGGAAAACACTAATACTGGTTCCCCTTTGTCGCGCCCTAGTATCGGGCATGTCGGAAACGAAAAGTAGGATAGGCTCATGTCGGCGACCCAACTGAAATCCGTGGGCGATTCGTCCTGGCGCAAGGATGGCATCTCCAAGGTCACGGGTTCTGAACAATATGCGCCGGACATCTCGGTCGACCGGATGTGGTACGGCCGTGTCCTGCGCAGCCCGCATGCCCATGCCAGGATCGTCAGCGTGGACACCAGCGCGGCCGAGGCGATGGGTGCGGTCTGCCTGACCTTTGCCGATGTGCCGCAGACCCGTTACAACGAACGCATCGTCAGCACGCCGCCCTGCCTGTATCGGGACCGGACCGTGGTCGCCGACAAGGCCCGCCACGTCGGCGAGGCACTGGTTGGCGTTGCCGCCCCGACCGAGGAGCTGGCCGAAAAGGCGCTGCGGTCGATCAAGATCGAATACGAGGTGCTGCAGGTCATCACCACGATCGAGCAGGCGCAGAAGGATGGCGCCGATCCAGTTCACGACACCGTTTTGCTGAACGGCGAGGACAAGCCGATCATCAACAACGTCGCGGTGCAGCGGACCATCGATGTCGGCGACACCGTGAAGGGGTTTGCTGAATCCGATTTCGTGATCGAGCGGAGCTTCAAGACGGGCCGCATCTACCACGCCCAGATGGAGCCGAAGACCGTGATCTGCCAGCCCGAGGCCGACGGTGGCATAACGGTCTGGGCCAGCACGCAGTCGATTCACAACACGCGCATCCTGCTTGGCCAGATCTACGGCCTGCCGTTGAACAAGGTGAACGTCAAGAAAGTGGCGCTTGGCGGCGCGTTCGGGTCCAGCATCCAGATGAACTCGGTCACGCCGATCGGTGTCGGACTGGCGCTGAAGTCCGGGCATCCGGTCAAGATCGCCACCACCCGCGAAGAGGACATGCACGATCACGTGCGTTATCCTTCGGAGATCAAGCTGAAGCTGGGCATGAAGAAGGACGGCACCCTGATCGCCGGCGAGATGCACGCCTTCGAGTTCAAGCTGAAGCAATATGTTGGCTTGGGCGGCACGTTCTGGGGCCAGGGACCCGCCTCGAAATGCATCATCCGCAGCGACGGCGTGCCGGAACTGCTGAAGACCGGGGCGGAGCTGATCAACTGGGACAAACGCCCGAAGCCGGGATCGCAGACCGGCCGGATGCGGCGCGGCATCGGCATGGCACGCGGCTTCCACACCAGCGGCGTGGGCCATGCCAAGGCCTCGGGCGCCGAGATGATCGACTATTCCGGCGCCATCGTGAAGCTGAACGAGGACGGCACCGTCGACCTGATCCAGTCGCTGATGGACCACGGCGGCGGCACCAACCACGCGATCTCGAAGATCGTCGCCGAAGAGCTCGGGGTTCCGAACCACATGGTCGGGATTTCCCCCTGCGACACGCGGACCTCGCTCTATGACGTGACCACCCATGCGACGCGCGGCATCTATGCCGGTGGCGCGGCGGCGCTGAAGGCGGCGAAAGCGGTCAAGGAGCAGATCATCGACTGGGCGGCGCGGGTGCTGGACGTGCTTCCCGAATCGCTGGTCATCGAGCCGGATCAGGAACTGGGCCAAGGCGTCATCTATTGTCCGAACCTGGCCGAGCGGCGGATGACCGTGGGCGATCTTGCCCGCTATCTGCACCTCAACAGCCTTGGCACGATCAGCTCTTCGCAAAGCATGCGGCAGGTGAACTGCCCGCCGGCCTATGTGTCCTACTATGTCGACGTCGAGGTCGATACCGATACCGGCCAGATCCACTCGCGGCGTGCGGCGCTTGGCAGCGACTGCGGCACCGTGGTGAACCCGGCGCTGGCCAGCGGTCAGTTGATCGGCGGGCTGTCCAAGGGTCAGGGCTATGCACTGACCGAGGACAACCAGTGGGATCCGGTGACGGGTGAGCTGGCCAGCAAGGGGTTCTGGGTCGACGGCAAGACGCCCTCGATCTCGGAATCACCGCTGGTCGCGGATATCGAGACGCACTTCGCCCATACCTATGAGCCGACCGGCCCGTTCGGTGCCAAGGGACTTGGCGAGGCGGCGAAAAACCCGGCAGCCGCGGCCTTTGCGAACGCGGTCTACAGTGCTCTGGGCATCCGTTTCTACGAATTGCCGATCACGCCGGAAAAGGTGCTTGCCGCTCTGGCGGAGCAAGCAGCGGGAAAAACCGCAAGAGCGGCGCGACAGGCGCCGGCGCCGGTGCCGGTCGCCGAATAGAGGTTCAGAGATGTACATGAATACCAACACCCGCATCGTCTCTCCGGAGTTCGATTTCATTCAGCCGAAAACCCTGGCCGAGGCTTTCTCGCTGCTTGAGGAACACGGCGCCACTGCCAAGCTGCTGGCAGGCGGCACCGACCTTCTGGTGCAGATGAAGATGGAGCGGCAGCAGCCGTCCCATGTCATCAGCCTGGCCAAGGTGAAGGAGCTGGAGGGCATCAAAGCCGGCGATGGCCTGACCATCGGCGCGACGACCAGCATCAGCGCAATCAGCAAATCAGCGCCGGTAAAGGCCCGATATGCTGCGCTGCGCGAAGCCTGCAACGCCTACAGCACGGTGTCGGTCATGCTGATGGGCACGATCGGCGGCAATCTGTGCAACGCCTCGCCGGCAGCGGACACGGCGCCGGCGCTGCTGGTTCATGACGCCAGCGTCATCCTGAAAACCGCCAAGGCCACGCGAAAAGTTCCGCTGAAGGATTTCTTCACCGGCCCCGGCAAGACGGTCATGCAGCCGGGCGAGATCCTGACGGCGATCGAGTTGCCCGAACCGGCCCGAGGCAGCGGCAGCGCCTTCCTCAAGATCTCGCGGGTCGTTGCCGACATTTCGCAGGTCTGTGCCGCCGTGATGCTGGTGCGCGATGGCGACAAGATCACCGACTGCCGGATCGCCCTCGGTTCGGTCGGCCCGACGCCGGTCCGGATGAAGCACGCAGTCGGCGCCCTGATCGGGCAACGCGGCACGCCCGAGGCCTTTGACGCCGCCGCTGAAATTGTCGCCAGGGACATCACGCCGATCACCGATGTCCGCGCCACCGAGAAATACCGCAGGCACGTTGCCCGGATCATCGTCCGCGATGCCCTGCTGACCGCCTGGCAGCGTGCCGCAGAAGGAGCCGCAAAATGAAGAAGCATACCGTCCGTTTCAGCCTCAACGGCACGCCGCGCGAAATCACCGTCAACGCCAACGAACTGCTGCTGAACGTGACCCGCGAGCAGGAAAAGCTGACCGGCACCAAATACGGCTGCGGCATCGGCGAATGCGGCGCCTGCACCGTTCATGTCGATGGCCGACCGACGCTGTCCTGCCTGCAACTGGCCGTTGCCGTGGACGGCGCCGAGGTGGTGACGATCGAAGGCCTGGCCAAAGGGCGCGAGCTTGACCCGCTGCAGAAGTCATTCCTGGACAACAACGCCGTGCAATGCGGCTATTGCACCCCCGGAATGATCATGATCGGGCGCAACCTGCTCGACGAAAACCCGAACCCCACCGAAGAGGAGGTCCGGACCCACATGCGCGGCCAGCTTTGCCGTTGCACCGGTTACGCCAGCATCACCAAGGCGGTGATGGGCGCGGGCAAATGCGCCACGGGAGACTTCAAGATCCCGGCGGAGTGACCGCCGGAAACCAAGCCGCGCCAAGCCGGAAGACGTCGAATCCCTGAAGCACGGCTTCAGGGCATGGCCGGACTCAATTCCGCGCGGGCCGCGTGGCAACGAAACGGAAGACCTGCCTGCCGGGTCTGGTGAAAAAAGAGGGACCGAGAAGGTGACAACCGTCGAATACGACACTCACATCAAGGGCGGCGTGCTGGTCAACAGCAAGGAAATGCGACTTGCGGACGTGTTCATCAAGGACGGTCTGGTCGCCTGCATCGAGAAACGCGATAGCGGCAAGAAGGCCAAGCAGGTCATTGATGCCACCGGCAAATACGTTCTGCCCGGCATCGTCGAGGCGCACCTGCATCCGGTCTATGCCGACCGTCTGGACACGCTGTCGCAATCGGCCGTCTATGGCGGCATCACCACGCTGATCCCCTATATCGGTGCGGTGAAGGCCTGGGGCGTCGAAGGCAACCTCTGGGATGCGGTGAACTACTTCATTGAAGAAGGCTCCCGCGACTCGGTGATCGACTTCGCGCTGCATTGCAGCCTGGTGGGCACGGATCTGGCCGATCTGGAAGAGACCGTCCCGAAGATTTGTGCGCGCGGCGTGCGGTCGTTCAAGGGTTTCATGGCCTACCGCAGACGCGGCATGAACCTGGGCGATGCCGACCTGATGCGGATCCTCAGCGTGCTCAAGGCCAATGGCGGGCTGTTCTGCGTGCACGCAGAAAACGGTGATCTGTGCGACTTCCTGGAAGACAAGTTCATCGAGGAAGGCAAGACCGGCCCGGAATACTACCTGCCGTCGCGTCCGAAGATCACCGAAGCCGAAGCGGCCTACCGTATCCTGAGCTTTGCCAAGGTGCTCGATTGCCCGATGTACATCGTGCATATCAGCGCCAAGGAAACGCTGGATGTGGTCGAGACCTTCCGCAACATGGGCGGCCCGCCGATCTACGCCGAGACCTGCACGCATTATCTGACGCTGACCAATGACGAGATGCTGAAGATCGGCTCCTTGGCCAAGGTCAGCCCGCCGCTGCGCGAAAAAGTGGACAACGACGCGCTGTGGCAGGCGGTGATCGCCGGCAAGATCGACGTCATCGGTTCGGACACCGGCGGCCACATGATCTCCAAGAAGGAACCGCGGTTCGGCGACGTCTTCAAGGCGCCGGGCGGCATTCCCGGTCAGGAAACGCTGTTCACGGTCACCTATGACGAGGCCGTCAACCGCCGCATGGTCAGCCTGTGCCGGCTGGTCGAGGTGATGTGCGAAAAGCCGGCCAAGATCTTCGGCATCTTCCCGCGCAAGGGCCTGCTGGAACCCGGCTCGGACGCCGATGTGCTGATCTTCGACCCGATGAAGGAGCACACGATCCACGCCGCCGAACAGCACGTCAAGACCGACTACTCGATGTACGAGGACCGCAAGGTTCTGGGCGCACCCGAACTGGTCATGCAGCGCGGCGAGATCCTGCTGCAGGATGGCGAACTCAAGGTCAAGAAAGGCCGTGCCCGGTTCCTTGAATCGAACCCGGCCTGACCGTCCCCAACCCCGATAAGACGACATTCAATAAAGGAGAGAACCAAATGACACGTATTCTGAAGGTCGCGGCTCTGCAGGAAAAAGCAATGCCGCGGGCGTCGATCAAGGAAAAGATGGAGCAGCGCACCCTGCCGCTGATCGAAGAGGCTGCCAAGAAGGGCGCGCAGATCATTCTCGCGACCGAGCTTTGCACTACCGACTACGACCGCTGCTACGGCGCCAAGGACAACGACATCTTCAAGGAAGCCGAAACGATCCCCGGCTACAGCACCAACGAGGTCGCCAAGCTGTGCAAGAAACACGGCGTCTACGTCATCTTCCCGTTGTTCGAGAAGGCGGTTCCCGGCGTCTACTACAACTCCTCGGCCACCATCGGCCCGGACGGCAGCATTGTCGGCACCTACCGCAAGACCCAGGTCGCCGGTGTGCAGGCGCTGGAGAAGATGTATTTCCGCGCTGGCCAGGACTTCAAGGTCCACGAGACCGTGTTCGAGCCCCATGCCAAGTTCGGCACCATCATCTGCCACGACCGCCGCTATCCCGAGACCTCGCGGATCCTTGCGATGCTGGGCGCTGAAGTGATGTTCTGCCCCACCGCCGCACCGGGCTATGCCCATGGCGTGCACTGGGGCAACCTGAACATCATGCGCGCCGTCGATAACGGCATGTTCTGCGTCTACTCCAACCGGATCGGACAGGAAGGCGTCAACAACTACTTCGGCGAAAGCATGATCGTCGACCCGATGGGCGAAGTGATCGCATCAGGCGGCAAGGAAGAGAACGCGGTCGTGATGGCCGATCTCGATCTGGCGAAGGTTGACGAGGCCCGGATCAAGGTGCCGACGCTGCGCGACATGCGGGGCGACTTCTGGATGAAGTACTACAGCCCGACCTACGACAAGCTGGTCGGCTGAGGCCCAAGATGACGACGGTCCCGTGGTGCAAGCCACCGCGGGACCGGACCGAAACCTCGACCGGGCAGGACCATGACGCATTACTCGGCCTTCAGCCTCTTCAAGGAGGCGCTTCGCGGCAACAAGGGCTGGTCACGTGCCTGGCAGGATGCCGAGCCGAAACCGGCCTACGACGTCGTCATCATCGGCGGGGGCGGCCACGGGCTGGCCACTGCCTACTACCTGGCCAAGGAACACGGCATCACCAATGTGGCCGTGATCGAAAAGGGCTATATCGGTGGCGGCAATACCGGCCGCAACACCACCATCGTGCGGTCGAACTACATGATCGACGGCAACACCAACTTCTACGAGCATTCGATGAAGCTCTGGGAAGACCTGAGCCGCGATCTGAACTTCAACGTGATGTTCTCGCAGCGCGGCCAGATCAACCTGGCCCATTCTCCGGCGCAGATGGATTCCCATGCCCGGCGCGGCAACATCATGCGGATGAACGGCATCGAAGCGCATCTGATGTCGCGCGAAGAGGTGATGAAACGGGTTCCGATCCTCGATTATTCCGAAAACGCCCGTTTCCCCATTCACGGCGGCCTGTTGCAGGAACGCGCCGGAACCGCCCGCCATGACGCGGTGGCCTGGGGCTATGCCCGCGGCGCCAGCGCGCGAGGTATCGACATCATCCAGGGCTGCGAGGTCACCGGCTATCTGTGGGATCACGGCAGGATTGTCGGGGTCGAAACTACGCGCGGGCCAATCAGGGCCAAGAAGGTCGCGATGGCCGTTGCCGGGCACACCAGCCACATGGCGAAGATGGCCGGGCTGCGGCTGCCGATCGAGACCCATGTCCTGCAGGCCTTCGTCACCGAGGCGATCAAGCCGGTGATCGACTGTGTCGTCTCGTTCGGGGCGGTGCACTTCTACATCTCGCAATCCGACAAGGGTGGCCTGGTGCTGGGCGGCGATCTTGACGGCCACAACTCCTATGGCCAGCGCGGCGACATGCCGATTGTCGAAGAGAACATGGCGGCCGCCAAGGCGCTGGTTCCGCTGGTGTCACGCCTGCAACTGGTGCGCCACTGGGCGGGTGTCATGGACATGTCGATGGACGGCAGTCCGTTCATCTGCAAGGCGCCGATCGAGGGCCTCTATATCAACGGCGGCTGGTGCTACGGCGGCTTCAAGGCCACTCCGGCCTCGGGCTGGTGCTACGCCCACACCATCGCCAAGGACGAGCCGCACGCATTGAACGCGCGCTTCCGGCTGGACCGGTTCCATCGCGGCCAGCAGATCGACGAAAAAGGCATGGGTCCGACCCCCTGGGCGCACTGAAAGGACGACACGATGCTGAGAATTGCATGCCCCCATTGCGGCGACCGGGACTATGTCGAGTTCCTCTATGGCGGTGACGCCGAGAACGCGATGCCCGAGCTGTCCGATACCGATATCGACCGCTGGACCGAATTCGTGTTCTTCCGCAACGATCCCAAGGGCGAGCATGCCGAATACTGGCAGCACCAGCACGGCTGCCGGCAATGGCTGCGAGTGGTCCGCCATACGGTCACGCATCAGGTGATCTCGGTGCAGCCAGCCAGCGAGGTTGACACGCCAGCACAAGGCAAACGGGTGGAAGTGGCATGAGCACGCAACCGCGGCGATTGAAATCGGGCGGCCGGATCGACCGGTCCAAACCCATCTCGTTCCGCTTTGACGGGCGGTCCCATACCGGGTTCGCCGGGGATACGCTGGCTGCGGCTCTGCTGGCAAACGGCGTGACGCTGGTCGGGCGCAGCTTCAAGTATCACCGGCCGCGGGGGATCTACTCGGCCGGAGTCGAGGAGCCGAACGCGCTGGTGACGATGCGCACCGGCGCGCGGCATGAACCCAACGTCCCGGCCACCAAGGTCGAGCTGTACGAGGGGCTGGAAGCCTTCAGCCAGAACAGCTGGCCGTCGCCGAAATACGACGTGATGAGCTTCGTCAACCGCTTTCCCAAGCTGTTTGCGGCGGGGTTCTACTACAAGACCTTCGTCGGCCCGACCCGTGGCTCGTGGATGTTCTACGAAAAGTTCATCCGCAGGGCCGCGGGCATGGGCAAGCCGACCACCGAGGCGGACCCCGACCATTACGAGAAGGCACATGCGTTCTGCGACCTGCTGGTTGTTGGTGCCGGGCCTTCTGGCCTGGCCGCGGCAATCACCGCTGGCCGCAGCGGTCTGCGGGTCATTCTGGTCGAGGATGACACGGTTCTTGGCGGCTCGCTCCTGGCCGCGGGCAGGGATCCGAAGCTGGCAGACTGGCTGAAGTCGGCGCTGGCCGAGCTGGAGACGCTGCCCTCGGTGCGGGTGATGACGCGGACCTGCGCCTTCGGGGCCTATGACAACATGACCTTCGCCCTGCTGGAGCGGGTCAGCGACCATCTGGTGACACCCGCACCGTTTCAGCCGCGTCAGCGCATGTGGCGTGTCCGTGCCGAGCGGGCGATCCTGGCAACCGGCATGATCGAGCGTCCGATCGTGTTCGCCAACAACGACCTGCCGGGCGTGATGCTGGCTTCGGCGGCGCGCACCTATGTCAACCGTCATGCCGTGGCCGTTGGCCGCAAGGTGGTTGTGTTCACCAACAACGACACCGCCTATGCGGCGGCCTGTGATCTGAACGCGTCGGGTGCCGAGGTTTCAATTGTAGATGTCAGAAGCCGGATTCCTGCGGCACTGCAAGCGCAGGTGGCTGCGGCCGGCATCACCCTGCATCTGGGCTGCGCAGTTGGCCGCGCGAACGGCGGGCGGCATGTCCGCAGCGTCGATGTGGTGCCGTTCGATCCGGCCAGGCCGGAGCGCGCCAGCGTCCGCACGCGGTTGAGCTGCGATCTGCTGGCCGTCTCGGGTGGCTGGACGCCGACCCTGCATCTGCTGGGGCAACGCGGGTCGAAGCCGGTCTATGACGAAGACAAGGCAATGCTGGTTGCCGGAACCGTCCCGGAGGGTTTTGAGATCGTCGGTGGCGCTGCGGCCAACTGCGATCTGGGCTTCTGCATCGACAGCGGCGCAAAGGCCGCTCACGCAGCGGCAGCCGCCTGTGGCAAGCCGCATGCCGTATCGGGCCGCTCGCTGCTTGAGGGGCTGCCGGACCAGGGCGACGCCTACGGCATCGCGCCGGTCTGGATGGTTCCGGACCCGCTGGGCAAGGGGCATGGCAAGAAGTTTGTCGATCTTCAGCATGACGTGGGTGCCGACGACATCGAGCTTGCGCATCGCGAGGGCTATGTCTCGGTCGAGCATCTCAAGCGCTATACGACGCTGGGCATGGCAGCCGATCAGGGCAAGACTTCGAACCTGAACGCGCTGGGGATCATGGCGGGCATCCGCGGCAAGAAGATCAACGAGGTCGGCACGACCACCTTCCGTCCGCCGTTCCGTCCGATTTCGATCGGGGCGCTGACCGGCCCGGAAACCGGTCTGCACTTCCGGCCGATCCGGCGCAGCCCGATGCACGACTGGCATGAGGCGAAGGGCGCGGCCATCACCACGACCGGGCTGTGGCTGCGGGCATGGTATTTCCCCAAGCCGGGTGAATCGAAGGCCGATGCCTATGTCCGCGAAGCCGCCGCAGTGCGCAAATCGGTCGGGCTGACCGATGTGGCCTCGCTGGGCAAGATCGACATCCAGGGCCCCGATGCCGCCGAATTCCTGAACCGAGTCTACGTCAACGGCTTTCTGACGCTGCCGGTCGGCAAAGCGCGCTATGGCGTGATGCTGCGGCCCGACGGGATCGTCATGGATGACGGCACCACATCGCGGATTTCCGAGCATCATTACTTCATGACCACCACCACCGCCGGTGCGGGCAAGGTCATGTCGCATCTGGAATTCCTGCTGCAGACCGCATGGCCCGATCTGCGGGTGCATGTGACCTCGGTCACCAGCCAGTGGGCGGGAATGGCCGTGGCCGGTCCGCGCAGCCGGGAACTGCTGGAAAAGGTGATCACCGACATCGACCTGTCCGAAGAGGGGCTGCCGTTCATGGGGGTCCGTCAGGGCCATGCCGGCGATATTCCGGTGCGCGTGCTGCGGATCAGCTTTTCGGGCGAACGTGCCTATGAGGTCTATACTCCAGCAGGCTACGGCATGCAGCTTTGGCAGACCCTCTGCGATCAGGGCAAATCCTGCGACATGACCGTCTACGGCGTCGAGGCGCTTGGCGCGCTGCGCATCGAGAAGGGCCATGTGGCGGGGGGCGAGCTGGAAGGCCGCACCACCCTGACCGACATGGGTCTGGGCAAGATGGCCAGCACGAAAAAGCCTTTCATCGGCGGCGCCCTGGCACAGCGCGAGGGCATGACGGATCCGCTGCGCCCGCAGCTTGTCGGGCTGGAACTGGCAGAGGGCACGGGCACATTGCGGGCCGGTGCGATCCTGTGCGATCCGGCAAAGCGCTACGCCAGGACCATCGCAAAGGACACCTCGGCGCTTATCGACTGCCCGCCGAACCCCGCATCGAAGGACTTCGACGCCGGCAACGGCAGCGGCCACATGGGGCACGGCATCGGCTTTGTGTCCTCGGTCACCTGGTCGCCCGAGCTGAACCGCAACATCGCGCTTGGCTACGTCTCGGGCGGGATGGCGCGGAAGGGCGAGCAGATCGACGCCGTCTTCGCCCTGAAGGGCGAACTGACCAAGGTTCGCGTGACCTCCCCCCACTTTGTCGATCCGGAAGGGCCAAGCTGGGCATTCGGGTGCCCGTCGATTGCCTGAACGTCACCACGCACGAAGATATCTCGCTCTTCCGCGTCGGTCCGACTCGGCTGTGGTTCGTCAGCGAGGCCAGCAGCGCCCGGCTGACCGATTTTTTCGCAACGCTGGATGCCAAGGACGCGGTGGCAACGGCAATCGGCCACAGCCGAACGGTTCTGCGCATCTCCGGCCCCGAAGCGCGCACCGTGCTGAACCGCGGACTGGCGATCGACCTGGACAACGGCGCTTTCCCCGAAGGTGTCTTCGTGCAAAGCGTCATCCACCATATTCCCGTGCTCGTGCACCGGCTGCCGTCGTCCGATGGCCCGGTCTTCGAGGTTTTCGTATCGCGGGAATATGCGGTCACCTTCTGGCAATGGCTGATCGAAGCCGCCGCGCCAGTTGGCGGGCGGGTTCTGGAGATGGCGTGATGGAACAGGGCAGCCCGATGACGCTTGCGGGAAAGGCGGCGGCCTGGTCCAGTGCGCTGACCCTTGAGCAGGTTCCCGCCGAGGTCTTGCATGTGGCCAAGCGCTGCATCACCGATCTTGTGGGGGTGACCATCGCCGGATCGCGCGATCCGCTTTGCGTCAAGACCTCGGGCTATGCGCTGGAAACGCACGCGCCGGGCGCCTGCACCATCTTCGGCCAGCTTGACACGATCGGGCCGGTCGGTGCTGCGCTGGCCAATGGCACCGCCGGCCATGTCCTCGATTTCGACGACACCAGCTATACCGGGATCATGCACGGATCGACGGTGATCTTCCCCGCCGCCCTGGCGGCCGTGGAACATGTCGGCGGCGACGGCAAACGCCTGCTGGAGGCGTTCATTGCAGGGTCCGAGGTGACCTACGCCATCGCCATGCTTTGTGCGACCGGCCACTACTTCAAGGGCTGGTGGAGCACGGCGACCTTCGGCGTCTTTGGCGCGGCCGCGGCTGCGGCGCGCGGGCTGGGGCTGGATGCGCGACAGACGCAAATGGCGCTGGCCATCGCCGGCGTGCAGGCCAGCGGGCTGAAGGCGGCGTTCGGCACCGACGCCAAGCCCCTACATGGCTGGCCGGGCGGCGGCGATCGGCGTCGAGGCGGCGCTTCTGGCCGGCGCGCGGGCTTGTCGGCCCCGCCAACGTGCTGGAGGACAGCCGAGGCTTTCTGGCCCTGCTGAACGACGGCCACCAGGAGGCGGGCGAGATCGAAAAACTTGGCCAGGTCTGGCGGCTGGTGCAGCCCGGCATCTTCTTCAAGCAGTTCCCGGTCTGCTCGGCGGCGCATGCGGCGGCTCAGCTCATGCAGACCCTGGTCGGGACGCATGCGCTGAAGGCGGCGGACGTGCTCGAGGTGACCTGCGAGGTCACTCCGACCGTGGCGGTCAGCCTTGTTCACAACCGGCCTGCAACGCCGCAGGAAGCGCAGTTCTCGATGCCCTTCGCGCTTGGCGCGATCCTGGCCTACGGCGACCTCGGCATATCCAGCCTGAACGCGGAATTCCTGGCCGATCCGGCCATGCGGCAGGCCATGGCGAAGATCACCATGATCCGTGACGACGCGCTGCATTCCGATGCGGCACCCGAAGGGGCGAAACTGACGATCCGCACCCGCGACGGGCGGTCGATCTCGGGCTACCTTGGTGTGCCGAAGGGCATGCCGGCCAACCCCACGAGCGACGAGGAACTGTTCGAGAAGTTCCGACGCTGCTGCGAAACCGGCGGGCTTGGCCGCGCCGAGACGGACTGGCTGCACAGGCATCTTGGCACCCTCGAGCGTGCAGCGACCGCGCTTTGCCCCAGGGCGGCCATTCCGCCGCGCATCCCGGCGTCGAGCCTTGTGAATTCGGCATAGGAGAGGCGCGGCATGGCAAGTCATCGCAACCGGAAGATCCCGGTCATCATCATCACCGGCTTTCTCGGCAGCGGCAAGACGACGATCCTCAACCACATCGTCAAGCAGCCGGACATGAAGGCCACTGCCGTCATCATCAACGAGTTTGGCGAGATCGGCATTGACCACCTGCTGGTGGAGACCAGCGAAGAGCAGATGATCGAGATCAACAACGGCTGCATCTGCTGCACGGTGCGCGGCGACCTGGCCGACAAGCTGGGATCGCTGGCGATGTGGCTGGATGCGGGCAAGGTGCCGCCGATCGACCGGGTGATCGTCGAGACCACCGGCCTGGCCGACCCGGCCCCGATCATGCACACCATGATGACCGACGAGACGCTGCTGAACCGCTATCGTCTGGACAGCGTGATCACCGTGGTCGATGCCATCGCGGGCGCGTCGTCCATCGGGCGTTTTTCCGAAGCCATGAAACAGGTCGCCATCGCCGACCGCCTGATCCTGTCGAAGGGCGATCTGGTCGCCAGCCATTCCGACCCTGCCGGCTTTGCGGCGCTGCGCGCGCGGCTGCACGAGATCAACCCGCGCGCCAGCATGCACGAGTCGGTCAATGGCCGGATCGACACCGAGATCCTGCGCTGCAAGACCGACGGCGACGCCGAAGCGGCGTTTCGCGATTTCTCGGACTGGGTCGCGGCGACGGCAGACCACTGCCACGACGACGATTGCCATGATCCCGACCATGACCACAGCCATTCGCACGCCCACCAGCATCCGCACGAAACCGGGGGCATCACCAGTTTCGTCATCCGGCTGGACAAGGCCGTGGATCAGGCCGCGTTCAACGAATTCCTGCAGGATCTGGTGATCGAATTCGGCGACAACCTGTTGCGGATGAAAGGCATCCTCAGCGTCGGGGGCCGACCGGACCAGCCGGCCGTCATCCACGGTGTCCAGCATGTGATGTTTCCGGTTACCTGGCTGGATCACTGGCCGGACGAGGAGCATTCGACGCGACTGGTCTTCATCACCCAGGGCTTGGACAGCAAGCTCATCCGGGACCGGTTCGAAGCCCGGTTCACCTGATCGCGTCTTCGGTTTTCAAGGCTCAGCCCAAGGAAATCTCTAATACCGAACCCGCGCCCGGCACCACTACACTGCCACGACACATCGAGAGCTGCGGATCCCGGATCGGCACGACACTCAGCGGCCAGGAGGCACCCATGTACGCAAATTTCGATCTGCTGGTCCCGGAAAAGCTGGATCAAGCCATTTGAATGATTGCCAAGGCAAAGACCGCGAATGACGTCGCCCCGCTGGGCGGCGGCACCAATCTGGTGGTCGAGATGCGCGCCAGCGGCGTTGGCCCGGCCACGCTGGTCAGTGTCGGGCAGCTTGCCGGCCTGCGCGGAATCACCATTGCCGACGGCACCGTGACGATTGGTGCTGCCACGACGGTTTCGGACATTCTGCGCGACCCCCGGATGAAGCAGGTCGCCGCCGTGCTGGTCGAATCCGCCGATGTCTTTGCCGGCCAGATGATCCGCAACACCGCCACCGTCGCGGGCAATATCTGCTGCGGGTCGCCCGCAGCTGATCTTGTGCCGCCGCTGCTGGCGCTGGGTGCCTCGGTGACGTTGCGCAGCGGCAGCGGCGAGCGGACAGTGCCGCTGGACGGCTATTTCACCGGCTACAAGACTTCGGTCCGGAAACCAGATGAGCTGCTGACCGCGATTTCCTGGCCGGTTCCGACGGCCAAATCCGCAAGCCGGTTCTACAAGCTTGGCCGCCGCCGGGGTGACGCGATCACCATGGTCGGCGTCTCGGTCTTCGTCAGCCTGAAGGATGGCGTCTGCGACACCGTGCGCATTGCCCTAGGTGCGGTCGGTCCCTGCGTCATGCGGTCGAAAAAAGCCGAAGCCGTGATGCAGGGAAAGGCGCCGAGCGCCGACCTGATTGCCAAGGCCGCACAGGCGGCCACGGCCGAAAGCACGCCGATCGACGATATCCGGGCATCGGGAGAATACCGCAAAGAGCAGGTGCAGGTTCTTGTCCAGCGCCTGCTGACCCAATCCCTCGAATCCCTTTCCTGAGGAGCCACCACATGACCAACCGGAAAACGCTGAAAATGACGGTGAACGACACCGTCCGGAACGTCGAGGTGGCGACGAACGAGACCCTGCTGGAAACATTGCGCCGGGTTGGTGCCGTCGAGGTCAAGTGCGGCTGTGAGAAGGGCGATTGCGGGGCTTGTGCAGTGTTGCTGGACGGCATGGCGGTCGACAGCTGCCTGACGCTGACCCATACGGTCGGGACCCGCGCGATCACCACCATCAAGGGCCTGGGCACCGCCGAGGCGCCGCACCCGTTGCAAACTGCATTCGCCGAACTGGGCGCCGCGCAGTGCGGCTATTGCACGCCCGGCATGATCATCGCCACGCAGTCGATGCTGACCCACGACACCGCCACGCCGGATGAGAACGATATCCGGCACGGGCTCAGCGGCAATCTGTGCCGCTGCACCGGCTACACCAAGATCTACGACGCCGTCCTCGAAGGCGCGAAGGCAATGCGCGAAACGGAGGCCGCGAAATGAACAAGCTCGATGAACCGACGGTGGCAGAGCAGAACGTCAATTTCCGTCAGATCGGAAAGCCGCGCACGCGCACCGATGCCCCCGGCAAGGTCTTTGGCAAGACGCCCTATGCCGGCGATTATGTCATGCCCGACATGCTGCACGCCCGGGTTCTGCGCGCCAAGGTGCCAAGCGCGCGGATGACGCGGCTGGACGTCAGCAAGGCGCGCGCGCTGCCGGGCGTTGCCAGCGTGCTGACCTTCAGGGATCTGAAGATCGGCACTGTGGCGACCGACATCCCCGGCCAGACCGGGTTCAAGCGCCGCGCCACCGACCAGCAGATCCTGGTCGATGAACTCGTGCGCTATCAGGGCGAGCCGATCGCCATCGTTGCCGCCGAGACGGTCGAGATCGCGCAGCATGCGCTGTCGCTGATCGAGGTTGATCTGGAGCCGGTTCCGGGCGTCTACAACGTCTTCGACGCGCAAAAACCCGACTCCCCCAAGGTTTTCGGCACCGACAACCTTGTGGCCAGCTACAAGGTCCGCAAGGGCGATGTCGAAGTCGGATTTGCTGCCGCCGATGTCATCGTCGAGAACACCTTCACCACCCAGTACATCGAACATGCCTTCCTTGAGCCCGAAGTCGGGCTTGGCTGGGAAGATGAGCAGGGCGTGATCAATATCCGCTCGTCGACCCAGGCGGTCGAGACGTTCCGCTACATCGCCGATGCGATGGGGCTGCCGCACAGCAAGGTCCGCATTCGCGGCGCGCTGGTCGGCGGCGGGTTTGGCGGCAAGTGCGACGTTACCGTGGAACTCTACATAGCGCTTCTGACCAAGGCGACCGGCCGTCCGGTGCGTCTGGGCTTTACCCGCGAGGATTCCTTCTACGGCCACGGCAAGCGGCATCCGTTCATCATCACCCACAAGACCGGCTTCACCAGGGACGGCAAGATCACCGCCTCGAAGATCGACATCACGTCGGAATCCGGGCCCTATGCCTTCATGTCGCCCTATGTGCTGATGTATGCCACCGAGGCTGGTCCCGGCCCCTATCTGGTGGACCATGTGCACATCGACTCGCGGTCGATCGCGACCAACAACATGTACACCAGCGCCTTCCGCGGCTTTGGCGCGACGCAGGCCTGCATCGCCTATGAGCAACAGATGGACGAGGCGGCGAAGGTCCTGGGCATCGACAGGATCGAACTGCGCCGCCGCAACCTGCTGAAGACCGGCGACGCGATCGCCACCGGGTTCAAGGTGCAGAGTGCGGTCTGGACCGAGGAATGCATGGACCGCGCGATGGCCGCCCTGGGCGAAAAGCCCAAGGACAAGGGCCCGATCAAATATGGCCACGGCCTTGCCGCCTATCAGCAGGGTTATGGCCGGATGATCTGGCTGCACGACACCGCCGAAGGCTGGGTCGGGGTCGAGATGGACGGCACCGTGCTGGTGCGGTCGGGGATGACCGATATCGGGGCCGGGCAGACCTCTTCGCTGGCGCAGATTGCCGGTGAATTGCTGGGCATCGATATGATGGACATCACGGTCTACAACAGCGACTCCTCGACCACGCCGCTGGCCGGAACCTCATCGGCCAGCCGCGGGCTTTACATGAGCGGCAATGCCGTTCGTCTGGCCGCCGAGGCGGTTCGCGACCGGCTTGCCGCGCGCGCGGCGCAGCATTTCGGCTCAACTGCGGATGACGTCGATTTCGCCAATGCCCAGGTGTTCCTGAAGTCCGATCCGCGCAAGACCATGCCCTTCAAGGAACTGGTCGCGACCTGCGCCTCGGAGGGCATCCACCGGGCCGAGCTGGCGATCTTCCGCGCCCCCTTCGGCGACTGGATCGACCCGGAAACCGGGCAGGGTCAGGTGCACCCCGACTATACCTACGGCGCGCACGCGGTTCAGGTGGCGGTGGATACCGAAACCGGCGAAGTCACCATCCTGAAAAGCATCGGCGCGCATGATATCGGCCAGGCGGTCAACATGGCCGCTGTCGAAGGCCAGATCGAGGGTGGCGTTGCCCAGGGCCATGGCTATGCGCTGAGCGAAGAGCTGATCTACAAGGACGGTTGCCTGGTGACCCCATCGCTTTCCGAGTATCTGTGCCCGACCTCGATGGACTCGCCGCGGATCGAGAGCATCGTTCTGGAATCGCGCAGCGGGCTTGGCCCTTTCGGCGCGAAGGGGATCGGCGAACCCGGTCATACCCCCGCGGCTCCCGCGGTTGCCAACGCCGTGGCCGATGCCATCGGGACGCGGGTGTTCGACTTCCCGCTGACGCCGGAGAAGATTGCCAGGGCCGTTCGCACTGCCCGCAAGGCGGGGTAGGGCAACTTGCGCCCGGCCCGGTATCAAGCCGCCGGGCCGGCAAGATGTCGATGCCCGAAAGAATCGGAGAAAAGCCTGTGTTGGAACGTCCGGATGCCGAAACCGCTGCGGCGCAGCTGACCTGCGGAGAGGCGATCATCAGGCTGCTGGAAGATTACGGCGTCGATACGCTGTTCGGGATTCCCGGCTTTCACACCCTGGCGCTGTATCGCGGCATCGGCCAAAGCGGTATGCGGCACATCCTGCCGCGCAACGAACAGGGCGGCGGCTTCATGGCCGACGGCTATGCACGATCGACCGGGCGGCCCGGCGTCTGCACGATCATTTCCGGCCCCGGCGTGACCAATGTCAGCACGGCGCTGGGGCAGGCCTATGCGGATTCGGTGCCGCTCCTGCTGATCACCAGCACCAACGCCAGCCATACGCTGGGCAAGGGCTGGGGCTGCCTGCATGAGACCGCCGATCAGGACGGCCTGACAAGGCCGATCACGGCCTTCAGCAAGACGGCCATGTCGCCTGCCGAAATCCCCGAGCTTATCGGCCAGGCGTTCACGCTGTTCGCATCGGGGCGGCCGCGGCCGGTTCATATCTCGATCCCGCTTGACGTTCTGGATGCGCCTGCAACCGGCCGCTGGCAGGTGCGCAAGTTGCCCGGTCGGCCCATCGTCGCCCGCCGGGCGATTGCCGAGGCGGCCGATCTGCTGGCGCGGGCAAAGCGCCCGGTCATCATTGTCGGCGGCGGTGCCGTCGAAGCAGGGCACGACGTTGCCAAATTGGCGGAATGGCTGGATGCCACCGTGATCGCGACCAATGCCGGCAAGGGCGTGGTGCCGGACAGTCATCCGTTAAGCCTTGGCGGCGGGTTGATCCGTCAGGCGGTGCGCGACCATCTGGCCGAAGGCGACGTGATCCTGGCGCTTGGCACCGAACTGGCGGCCACTGACAGTTTCGTCGAATTCCTGCCGATCAACGGGCGGCTGATCCGGGTCGACATCGACCCGTCGAAGTTCAACGACGCCTATCCGGCGCATCTGTGCCTACTGGGCGATGCGGGCGAGGCAGCGAACGGGCTTCTTGCCGCGGTGAAGGAAAAGACCGGCAAGCCGTTGTCGCGGGGCGGTCCCGAGGCGGTCGAAAAGGTCCGGCGCAAGGTGATCGAGGGTCTTGGCCCGGTTGAGCGCCAGCACAAGGCGGTCTGGGACCGTCTGCGCGAAGTGCTGCCGCCCGAGGCCGTGATCATGGGCGACATCACCCAGATCGTCTACACCGGCTCGGCCGTGATGCCGGTCGAACTGCCAAGGCGCTGGTTCTATCCGGCCGGGTTCGGCACCTTGGGCTGCGCGCTCCCCGATGCGATCGGCGCCAAGATCGCCCAGCCTGATACGCCGGTTGTCGCGGTTGCCGGTGATGGCGGGTTCATGTTCACGGTACAGGAACTGATCACCGCCGCCGAGCTGCGCTTGGCCCTGCCGGTTATCATCTGGAACAACGAGGGCTACGGCATGATCCGCGCCGGCTATGACCTCAACAACATCCCGCACGTGGCCGACAGCCCGCTGACCCCGGATTTCGCGCGCCTGGCCGAGGGGTTCAGATGCCACTACGCCGCACCGGAAACTGCCGCGGCCTTCATGGCCAGCGTGCGCGCGGCACTGACCGCAAATGCCCCGACACTGATCATCGTGAATCAGGATTCGCAGTGGGTTTGCACCGAAAAATGACCTCCGTCGCGGGTGGCTGACCGCCACCAGTCCGACGGCAAAATGAAACTACGGGGAAGATGACCAAGATGCTGGACTTCACGCATAACGACTGGAAAGCCCGTGCGGCAGCACTGAGCTTTCGCAATCAGGCCTTCATCGGTGGCCGATTCGTCGATGCCGCCGATGGCGATACCTTCGATTGCATCAACCCGGCGACCGGCAAGGTTCTGACCCGCGTCGCCTCGTGCAAGACAGCCGATGTCGATGCCGCGGTTACAGCCGCGCGCAAGGCGTTCAATTCGGGCTCGTGGTCGCGCATGGCGCCGGAGGGGCGCAAGACCGTTCTGTTGCGCCTTGCCGAACTGATCCGCGAGAACCTGGCCGAAATGGCGCTCTTGGATTCGCTGGACATGGGCAAGCTGGTTACCGACGCCGCCACCATCGACGCGCCGGGATCGGCGTATTTCTTCCAGTGGTATGCCGAGGCGATCGACAAGATCTATGACGAGGTGGCCCCCACCGGGCCGGGCGATCTGGCGCTGATCCGGCGGGTCCCCCTGGGGGTCGTGGCCGCGGTGACGCCATGGAACTTCCCCCTCGACATGGCGACGTGGAAATCTGCCGCCGCCCTTGCCGCCGGCAACTCGGTGGTGCTGAAACCGGCCGAACAGTCGCCCTTGTCGGCGCTGCGGCTGGCGGAACTGGCGGCCGAGGCGGGGGTGCCGGACGGCGTCTTCAACGTCGTGCCGGGCTTTGGCGAGACGGCAGGGCAGGCACTGGGCTTGCACATGGATGTCGATTGCCTTGCCTTCACCGGCTCTACCGAGATCGGCAAGCTCTTCATGCAATATTCCGGGCGGTCGAACATGAAGGCGGTCTGGCCCGAAACCGGCGGCAAGAGCCCGAACCTGATCTTCGCCGATTGCGAAAATCTGGATAAGGCCGCCGAAATGGCTGCTTTCGGCATCTTCTTCAATCAGGGCGAGACCTGCTCGGCGAACTCGCGGCTCTATGTCCAGCGCGAGATCAAGGACGCTTTCGTCGAGAAGATGGTTGCCCTTGCCAAGGCCAACCAGCCCGGCGATCCGCTGGACCCGGCCTCGAAGATGGGTGCCATCGTCGATGGCAAGCAGACCGAGCGGATCATGCGCTTCATCGAGGCCGGCAAGACGACTGCCGATCTGGTGGTCGGCGGCAAACAAGTGACGGTCGATGGTCAGGGGCACTATGTCGAGCCGACGATCTTCGACGAGGTCGACCATGACGATCCGATCGCGCGGGAAGAAATCTTCGGGCCGGTGCTGTCGATCATCCCCTTCGATACCGAGGCGGAAGCCGTGAAGATGGCCAACGATTCGATCTACGGCCTTGCCGCTTCGGTCTGGACCGACAACCTGTCGCGGGCGCACCGGGTTGCCGACGCGATCCACGCCGGCACGGTGTCGGTGAACACGGTCGACGCGCTATCGGCCGCGACGCCGTTCGGGGGCATGAAGCAATCCGGCTTCGGTCGGGATCTGTCGCTGCACTCGCTCGACAAATACACCGCACTGAAGACGATCTGGATCAAGTACCAGGCGTGATCATTCAACAGGACGACGGCCGGGCATTCGCCCGGCAGATCACCGGGGACAGGGGTATGCGGTGCAAGAGGGGTATGCGGGCATGAATCCGATTCTGGCGACGATCATGAAACGGCTGATGACGGGACTGCTGACGCTGCTGATCGTCACCGGCATCATCTTCGCTGCGGTTGAGCTCTTGCCCGGCGACATCGCGACCGAAACCCTTGGCCAGTCGGCGACGCCCGAGACGCTGGCGGCGCTGCGGGCAGAGCTGCACCTGGATGACCCGGCCATCGTCCGCTACGGGCGCTGGCTGGGCGGGGCGCTGCAGGGCGATTTCGGCATGTCACTGGCCAACAAGCGGCCAACGTCAGACCTGATCGCGGCGCGCGCGATGAACACCTTCTTTCTGGCCGGCTATGCCGCCGCGATCGCCGTGCCGCTGGCGGTCGGGCTGGGCCTGTTGGCAGCGCTGTACCGCAATTCTGCCTTCGATCGGCTGATCTCGGGGTCGACGCTGGCGGCGATCTCGTTTCCGGAATATTTTGTGGCCTATATCCTGATCCTGGTCTTCTCGGTCCACCTTGGCTGGTTTCCCAGCCTTGCGAACGTCGAGCCGGGTGCGGCCTTCGGCCATCGGCTCTACGTCACCTTCTTGCCGGCGGTGACCCTGACGCTGATCGTGATGGCGCATATGATGCGAATGACGCGGGCCGCGATCATCAACCTTCTGGCGCTGCCCTATATCGAGATGGCGCGGCTGAAGGGGATGAAGCACTGGCGGGTGATCGCGGTTCACGCGCTGCCGAACGCGTTGGCGCCGATCATCAACGTCGTCGCGCTGAACCTTGCCTATCTGATCGTCGGCGTGGTGCTGGTCGAGGTGGTCTTCGTCTATCCGGGCCTTGGCCAGCTTCTGGTCGACAGCGTCGCCAAGCGCGATTTTCCGGTGGTGCAGGCGGCCTGTCTGATCTTCGCCGCGACCTACATCCTGCTCAACCTCGCGGCCGACGTGCTTTCGGTGATCTCCAACCCACGCCTGCTGCATCCGAGGTAAACCGTGCTCCCCTGGCTGACCCAACTGCGCGAGGCACCGCTATCGGCCTGGATCGGAATGATCCTGGTACTGATCTATGCGGTCGTGGCGATCTTCGCGCCGCTGATCGCGCCGTTTCCGGAAACCGCCATCGTCGGGCCGCAATATCACGCCTGGGTTGCGCCGCATTATTTGGGCACCGATGCGCTGGGGCGCGATGTGCTGTCACGGCTGATCTTCGGTGCGCGCAACACCGTGGGCATCGCCCTTGCCACCACGGTGCTGGCTTTTGCGATCGGCATCACCATGGGGCTTCTGGCCGCGACGATGGGCGGCTATCTCGATGCTGTAGCTCGCGCGCCGTGGATGTGCTGATGGCGATCCCCGCGCTGATCTTCGCGCTGTTGATCCTGACGATCACCGGCACCTCGATCCTGTCGCTTGTGCTTGTCATCGCCGTTCTGGACAGCACGCGGGTTTACCGGCTGTCGCGGGCGGTGGCGCAGAGCATCCTGACGATGGATTATATCGAGGTCGCGCGGATGCGCGGCGAAGGCATGTTCTGGCTGATCCGGCGCGAGGTGTTGCCCAACGCCTCGGCGCCGCTGATCGCCGAATTCGGGCTGCGCTTCTGCTTTGTGTTCCTGTTCATCGCGGCACTGTCGTTCCTAGGCCTCGGCATCCAGCCGCCGACCGCCGACTGGGGCTCGATGGTGCGCGAAAGCGCCAAGCTGATCGCCTTCGCCAATTTCTCGAGCTGGACCACCGCGACCTTCGGCCTGGCGCCGCTGTTGCCGGCTGGGGCGGTGGCGCTGCTGACCGTGGCGGTCAATCTGGTCGTCGACTGGGTTCTGCACCTCTCCAGCGGTTTGAAGGAATAGACGATGGCGCCGAACGGGCAAGGCCGCAAAGGCGACACGCTGCTTGAGATCACCAACCTGCAGATTCAGGGCCGGTCCGAGCGGCAATGGCACGACATCGTCAAGGGCGTCGACCTGACGCTGCGGCGCGGTGAGATCCTGGGCCTGATCGGCGAAAGCGGGGCGGGCAAATCGACGCTGGGCCTTGCGGCGATGGGCTATACCAAGGGCGGCTGCCGGATCAGCGGCGGGTCGGTCCGCTTCGATGGCATCGAGTTGATCGGCGCCCCGGCCGAGACCCGGCGCAAGCTGCGCGGCGCTCGCATCGCCTATGTCGCGCAATCTGCTGCCGCGGCCTTCAACCCGGCCTACAAGCTGATCGACCAGTATTGCGAAGGCCCAGTGCGCCACGGCATCCTGCCGCGCAAGAAGGCCGAGGCCGACGCGGTGCAATTGTACCGCGAGATGCGGCTGCCCGATCCCGAAGACATCGGCTTTCGCTACCCGCATCAGGTGTCGGGCGGGCAGTTGCAACGCGCGATGACGGCGATGGCGATGTCGTGCCGGCCCGATCTGATCATCTTTGATGAGCCGACCACCGCCCTTGACGTGACGACCCAGATCGAGGTGCTGGCCGCGATCCGGGCGATCGTGCGCGACCATCAGACAGCGGCGATCTACATCACCCATGACCTTGCGGTGGTGGCGCAGATGGCCGACCGGATCAAGGTTCTGCTGCGCGGCGAAGAGGTTGAAGAGGCCGATACCCGCCAGATGCTTGCCGCCCCGCGCGAGGATTACACCAGATCGCTTTGGGCGGTGCGTGATTTCCGGCGTGACCCGCTGCCCGAGGTGCCGCAGGGGGACACGCCGCTTCTGACGATCAGGGGCGTCAGCGCGTCCTATGGGGCTGTGCCGGTGCTGGACGACATCGACCTTTCCATCCACCGCGGCCGCACGGTGGCGGTGGTGGGCGAAAGCGGCTCGGGCAAGTCGACGACGGCGCGCGTCATCATGGGGTTGCTGCCGCCCGGCAAGGGCCGCATCGAATTCGACGGCACCGCACTTGCGCCCACCAGCCGCGCCCGTCCGCGCAGCCTTCAACGGCGGATGCAGATGATCCATCAGTCGGCGGACACCGCGCTGAACCCGCGCCACCGCATCCGCGAGGTGATCGGCAGGCCGCTGGAGTTCTTCTGCGGCCTGCGCGGCCGCGCCAAGGAGGACCGCATCCGTGAGCTGCTGAGCCAGATCGAACTGGAGCCGGACCAGTTCATCGACCGCCTGCCGAGCGAGCTTTCCGGCGGTCAGAAGCAGCGCGTCTGCATCGCCCGCGCGCTGGCGGCGGAACCGGACTTCATCATCTGCGACGAGGTGACATCGGCGCTGGACCAGCTTGTCGCCGAGGGAATCCTGCGGCTTCTCGACCGGCTTCAGCGCGAGATGGGTCTGACCTATCTGTTCATCACCCATGACCTGGCGACCGTCCGCTCCATCGCCGACGAGGTGGTGGTGATGCTGCGTGGCAAGATCGTCGAGCAGGGTCCAAAGGACGAAATCTTCGCGCCGCCGCATCACGATTACACCGCCCTTTTGTTGTCGTCGGTGCCCGAGATGGACCCCGACTGGCTGGACCGGCGGCTGGCCGAACGCGGTGGCGCCATCGACCTTGGCGCCGGCAATTGAAAGGGCACCGCAGGTGCCTCGGTTTTCCTGACGGGTCCCGCAAGAAAATGCGAATAGCCGGGGCGAGACGGCGGCTCCTAGACTGTTGCACGGGACAAGACGGGGAACACGCAGGAAAGCGCGACGGGCATCACGCATGCGCGCGCTTTGGTATCAATGGGGAGGAAACGATGACTTTCACGACCAATAGAAGATCACTGTTGCTTGGCGTCGGCGCGGTTGGCGCGGCGGCATCGCTTGGGCTTTGGGGCAGACCGGCCCTGGCGCAAAGCGCGCCGTCCAAGGGCGGCACCTGCCGCATCGCAATCGCCGATTTCAACTCGGCCGAGACGCTTGACCCGCAGGTCAACGAGTCGCGGTTCATGACGGTCCTGCAATATCAGCTGCGCAACAGCCTGGTCGAGCTTGGGCCGGGCGGCGTGCTGGTGCCGGAACTGGCGACCGAATGGAACGGCAACGACGATTCCACGATCTGGACCTTCAAGCTGCGCGAAGGCGTGGAGTTCCACAACGGCAAGACCCTGACCGCCGACGACGTGGTCTGGTCGCTGAACCTGCATCGCGGCGAGGCCTCGATCTCGATGGTCAAGTCGCTGATGGAACAGGTGATCGACGTGAAGGCGACCGCGCCCCTTGAGGTGACGGTGACACTGGCAGGACCGAATGCCGGCTTCCCGGCGCTGATGTCGCTGTTCAACGTGCTGATCGTGCAGGCGGAAGACGCCAACCTCGACGCCGGCATCGGCACCGGCGGCTATGTGCTGGAGCATTACGAGCCCGGCGTCGGAAGCAAGGTGACCCGCCACCCGAACTACTGGAAAGAAGGCCGCGCCCATTTCGATGCAGTCGAACTGCTGGCAATCGCCGACGTGAACGCCCGCACCACAGCACTTCAGACCGGTCAGATCGACGCGATGAACGCCGTCGATTCGACGACGGCCGACCTCCTTAAGGCGATGCCGAACATCTCGCTGCTGCAGACGCAGGGCAAGGTGCACTACGCCTTCTCGATGAACTGCGCTGAGGCGCCGTTCACCGATCCCGATGTGCGCATGGCGATGAAACTGGCCATCGACCGGCAGGAGATGCTCGACAAGATCCTGAACGGCTACGGATCCATCGCCAACGATCAGCCGATCTCGTCGGCCTATCTCTATCACAACACCGAACTGGAACAGCATGTCTACGACCCCGACAAGGCGCGGGCGCTGTTCAAGAAGGCGGGGATGGAGGGGGCCACCGTGCCGCTGCACGTTGCGGATTCTCCCTTCACCGGCGCCACCAACATGGCCCAGCTTTATGCCGCGCAGGCCGAGAAGGCGGGGATCACCATCGAGGTCAAGCGCGAGCCGGAAGATGGCTACTGGTCGAACATCTGGGGCAAAAAGCCGATGTTCGCGACCCGGTGGTCGGGCCGTGCCACCGAAGACCTGATGCTGTCGCTGGCCTATTCGAAGGAAAGCATCGGCGACTGGAACGAGTCCAGCTGGGACAATGCGGCGTTCAACACCGCCCTGGTCGCCGCACGCGGCGAAAAGGACGAGGCCAAGCGCAAGGCGCTGTACTGGGAATGCCAGTCGCTGATCAGCACCGACGGCGGCATGGTCGCCCCGATCTGGGCCGATTTCCTGAACGCCACCTCCGACAAGGTGATGCATGACGAGATCGCCAACGACTGGGATCTCGACGGTGGCCGCTGCTCGGAACGCTGGTGGTTCTCCGCCTGACCCGGAAAATACCCGGCGTGCGTGATTGCGCGCGCCGGGCCCGTCGCGAGGCGCCATGAACGACCTGCCAACCCCTTCCCGCGTGGCCGCGGCCATCGAAGCGCTGGCCCGGCTTTTCGGGGATCGGCTGCTGACCTCGCGTCCCGCGCGCGAACAGCACGGGTCCGGCGAAAGCTGGCTGCCCGCCACCATGCCCGATGCGGTGGTCATGGCGCAGACAACCGAAGAAGTGGCCGCGGTGCTGCGCATTTGCAGCCAGCATTCGGTGCCGGTCATTCCCTTCGGTGCCGGATCGTCGATCGAAGGTCAGATCCACGCGCCGCATGGTGGCATCAGCCTTGATCTTTCAGCGATGAACCGCATCCTCTCGGTCGCCGCCGACGATATGGATTGCACCGTGCAATGCGGCGTGACCCGGCAGCAGCTGAACGAGGATCTGCGGGCGACCGGGCTGTTCTTCCCGGTCGATCTTGGCGCTTATGCGACGCTTGGCGGCATGGCCGCTACTCGGGCCTCGGGCACGACGACGGTGCGCTACGGCTCGATGCGCGAGCTGGTGCTGGGTCTGACGGTTGTGCTGCCAGACGGCCAGACGATCCGGACCGGCGGCCGCGCCCGGAAATCATCCGCCGGCTACGACCTTACCCATCTGTTCATCGGGTCCGAGGGCACGCTTGGCGTCATCACCGAACTGACGCTGCGGCTTTTCGGTCAGCCCGCCGCGCGGCAATCGCTGATGTGCAGCTTTCCCGATCTGGAGGCGGCGACGCAGACGGTGGTTGCGGCCTTGCAATGCGGGCTGGGGCTGAACCGGATCGAACTGGCCGATGCGTTGCAGATGACGGCGATCAACCGCTATTCGAAGACCGACCTGCCGGAAAGCCCGACCCTGTGGGTCGAGGTCACCGGCTCCGACGTCGCGGTGCCGCACGACCTTGGGCTGTTCGAGGACCTTGCGCGCGACGGTGGCGCCATCCGGATCGAGCGGGCAGAAGATACCGATGCTGCGAACCGCATCTGGCGCATCCGCCATGACGCGCTTTCGCCGCCCGCGCGCTGAGGCCGGGGATCAGGGGATATCGACCGATGTCTGCGTTCCGGTCTCGCGCCTGCCAGAATGCATCCGCGAGATTCAGGCGGTGATCGCCGGAACCGGGATACAGGCGCCGCTGATCGGCCATGTCGGCGACGGCAACTTCCATCTTGTCTTGCTGTTCGATCCGGCCGATCCCGAAGAAACCGCCAAGGCAAAGCGGATCAACAGCACCCTCGTGGCGCTGGCCCAGTCAATGGGCGGAACCTGCACCGGCGAGCATGGCGTAGGACTTAGCAAGAAGGACTACATGGAAGCCGAGCATGGCCCGGCACTTGACCTGATGCGGCGGATCAAGCGCGCCATTGACCCGGACTGCATCATGAACCCAGGCAAGATATTCGATCTCTGACCCCGAAAGGCCCGCGACCATGGACGGCATCGCTTCGACTGCCCCCCTTATCCGCGACGAAATCGCAGCATTGCCGGACTACAACGCCGGTCTGGCGCTGGACCGGTTCCGCGCGATCTACGGGCTGGAGTGCAGGGCCAAGCTCGACAGCAACGAAAACCCGCTTGGCCCGTCGCCGGATGCCATCGCTGCGATCCGCGAAGCGGCGGCCTCGGTCGCGCGCTACCCCGATGCGGCCAATATGGCGCTGCGCACCGCGATTGCCGAGGCGACCGGCACCACCGCCGAGACCGTCATCATCGGCAACGGCTCCGAAGACCTGATCGGCGCGATCTTCCGGGCCGTGCTCCGGCCTGGAGACCGGGTTGTCACGCTTTGTCCCAGTTTCGGCCTGCACGAATTCGGCGCGCTGGCCTGCGGGGCGATGGTGGAGAAAACCCCGTTCCGGGCCGATTGGTCATTTCCGCTTGATGAGTTGAAGAACGCACTATCCGTCCCGGCGCGCCTTCTGATCTTTTCCTCGCCCAGCAATCCTGCCGGCCCCGCCGTATCCGAAGTCGAATTCCGGGCGCTGCTGTCCGCAACCCCGGCCGAAACTCTTGTCGTCTTTGACGAGGCCTATCTGGAATATGTGGAAGATGCGGCCCGCTTCGACGCCCTGCGCGTGCTAGCGGATGCCGCACAGCCCTGGATCGTGCTGCGCACGTTCTCGAAGGCCTATGGCCTGGCCGGCGTCCGGGTCGGATACGGACTTGCCTCTGCCGCCGCATTGGTCCGGGCGATGATGAAGACGCGCAACCCCTTCGGCGTGAACGCACTTGCCGGAGTGGCGGCTCTGGCGGCTTTCGCGGATCGCGCGCACCTTCGCAAGGTGACCGATCTGGCCAGGTCCGAGCGGGTAAGGGTTGCCGCGGCCTTGGCGGCGAAGGGCTACAGCGTCGCCCCCAGCCAGACGAACTTCTTTTTCTTCGACACCGGCGGGCCGGCTGCTCATGTTGCCGAAGCCCTGCGGCACAAGGGAATCCTGATCAAGGCCTGGCAGGAAGATCCGTACTGCAACTGGGCGCGGGTCACGATGGGCAGCCAAGGGGAAAATGACGCATTCCTTGACGCGCTGCCAGTGCGGGGGACCTGACTGCGCCGCCGCCTTGTCCCGGCGGCATCGGTTCTCGCGCTTTCAGATCGGCAGAAGCACCTGTTCCAGTGCCCTCTTCGAAACCTCGTACACCGATTCATAAGTGTGCGTGGTGATGGTTTCGGAACTGGCCAGCAGTCCGACGCAGAGGTTGGGGAAACTGCCGACGAGAGGCCTGATGGCGAACTCGGTCCCGTCCATCGCCACCGAATGGCGGGTCGGCATCGCCAGGATCGAATAGCCGAGGCCGTGCGACACCATTACCCGGACGACCTCGGGAGACGTCGTGCGATGCGAGATCTTCGGGCTGATCTTCGCCTTGTCGAACAGCGACATGTAGTATTCCCGGCTTTTCGGCAGGTCGAGGAAGATCATCCGATCCTCGGCCAGTTCGGTCAGGTCGATGCGGTCCAGCCCTGCGAGACGGTGGTCGTTCGGCAGAATGCAATAAGGGGCGACTTCACCCAGGGGCGTGAAGACCAGGTCGCGGCCGATGCTCAGTTCGTAGGTGAAGGCCATCTGGATGATGCCCTCGCGCAATGAGTCGAGCATCTGTGCCTGGTGGCCTTCGGTGAAAGACAGCCGTGACTCCGGGTGCTTTTGCGAGAACGCGTTGGACAACAGCGGAATGATCACCGGAGCGAGAGTGACGAAACAGCCGGCGTGAACCACGCTGGAGATCGTCTTGCCCAGGCCCTGGGCCTGGCTTTCCAGCGCTTCTGCCTGTTCGAAGAACGACTTGGCCGCGGCAAAGAATTTCTTGCCATCCTCGGTCATCAGCAGGCCATGTGAATGGTGCCGGACGAACATCTGGATGTTGTATTGCTCTTCGAGTTGGCTGATGGCGGCGGAAATCGACGGCGCGGAAATGCTGACGTCGAAAGCCGCCTGGTTCACGCTTCCGGCCCGCGCGGCGGCGAGAAAATAGCGTATCTGACGCAATGTGAAACGCGGTTCCATTTCAGATATTCCTACTCCCGGCGTTCAAGACGGACTACCCAGCCATACGCAGGTTGTTCACACGCGACAATGCTCGTTCACGCGGTTTGACGCGCCTTTGTTGGTGATGGCGCCGATGCCCCCTCCCGACGGCATCGGAATGCGCCGGGGTGATGCGTGCAAGGCCGTCACGGAAGGAGAAAGCATCCATGTCCGAGGTTACCATCATCGCTACGGACCTGGCAAAGCACGTCTTCCTGTTTCACGGCGCGCCAAGGACGGATCAGTCGACTTTGGCAAGGGACTTGCGCGGAGTCGGATGCTCGCGCACGTGGCACGGAAACTCGAATGCGTGGTCGCCATGGAGTCCTGCGCCACGGCGCACGGCTGGGGGCGCGAGTTTGAGACGCCGGGACACGACGTGCGGTTGATCCCCCTGGTCCGAGTGAAGCCGTTCGTCAAGAGCCAGGCGAACGATGTGGTCGTTGCCGAGGCGATTGTCGAGCTATTTGAACCGCACCGCCTCGATCGCGATCGGGTACTGCCCCTCGCGCCGGAAAGCCTCGTGCCGGCAGGCCAGAGGCCGACCATGCACCATCAATCAGATTGGACCGCTCGATGGGGGCACTTCACAACTGACCCGAAGAAGGGCCATCGGATGCATTGCTATCACACTGGCGGCCGGAGCAGTTTCCAAGTCAAAGCTCAGGCGGGATCTCCTTGATTTAGATCATGTCGGCGCAATAGTTTTCACTTATCATTCAACTGGTGGCACGGTGTTCTGGGTGCTTCGGCTTCTATCATGGCATGCGCTCTCTTGCCTTCCTGATGATATATATGCCGGATATCCCTTTCGCCGAACCGCAGATGGAGAATCTGTTCGCGCCTGAATCGCGCGTTTTTTGTTGCGTGAGACGTGGCGATGCGGCTTTGTCACTCAAAGGGGATACCAGATGGAAAAGACCGACACGACCGCGCCGGGCGCAACGCCGCCGATTGAGCAAGTCCCGGCCATGCAGCGCATTCTGGACAATCCGTTCCTGCTTCTATTCATCGGCGTCACCATGCCGACGGTGCTCTACATCATCTGGGGTGTGATGGAAGTCGCCTCCGTTCCGATCGCCAACTAATCGCAAAGCAGCCTGAAAGGTCGCGCAATGGCCATCAATCCTCCGAGTAACCGCCTCTGGTGGAAGGAACCTATCCACGGCATCGAACTGGCCTGGATCATCATCGCCTTCCTCTGGGGGGTGTTCATGTTCTTCTTCATGATCGCCTGGCACTTCATCGGCAATCAGAACCTGTCCTCCGAAACCTACCGCGTCAATCCCGACAAGTTCGTCGAACGGGTCGAGGAGTTCGCGACTGAATACCAGGTGCTGGACGAAACCGGCGCGCCCGTGGACATTGCCGGCACCCCACTGGTCCGCCCACCGGCGGGGGGCGATGTCTACATGTTGGGGCGGCTTTGGGAATGGTGGCCGGCGCTTGAACTGAAGAAGGGTCAGAGCTACCGGTTCCACCTGTCTTCCGCTGACTGGCAGCACGGCTTTTCGCTGCAGCCCGTCAACATCAATATCTCGGTGCATCCGGGCTATGAGCACATCTTGACGCTGACCCCGACCCAAACGGGCGATTTCGGCGTCGTCTGCAACGAATTCTGCGGCATCGGCCATCACACGATGACCGGCATCATCCGCGTCGTCGAGTGAGCAGGGGACCAGGGACATGACCACCATCGATCAAGGAACAATCGGCTATGCCGGACCACAGGTCAGGTATCGCACCTGCCCGTTTACCGGCCGCCGCATCGAGCGCAGTGCCGAATTGCTGATCCGCGCCAATGCCGTCGCGGCAGTCGTCTTTCTTGCGGTCGGCGGCTTTTTCGGCCTGTTGGTTGCGCTGACGCGCTGGCCGGCGGTGCAGTTGCTGCCGGCAGACTGGTTCTATCTGGTGCTGACCGGGCACGGCGCCAACGTGCTGCTGTTCTGGATCATCTTCTTCGAGATCGCGGTGCTCTATTTCGCTTCGGCGGTGATCCTGGGATCGCGCCTGGCGACGCCGCGATGGGCCTGGCTGGGTTTCGTGCTGATGATTGTCGGCGCGGTGATGGCCAACTACTCCGTGCTCAAGGGCGACTCGACGGTGATGTTCACCTCCTATCCGCCGATGATGGCCGAACACTGGTTCTACCTGTCGCTGATCGTCTTCGCGGTGGGGGCGCTGATCGGGGTCTTCGTGTTCTTCGGCACGCTTGTCGTGGCCAAGGACGAAAAGACCTATGACGGATCGGTGCCGCTGGTGACATTTGGCGCCATTACCGCCGCCATCATCGCCGTGTTCACGCTGGCGGCCGGCGCGATCATCCTGGTCCCGACCTGGCTGTGGTCGCTTGGCTTCATCTCGGGCATCGACACGCTGATGTACAAGCTGGTGTGGTGGGGCATGGGCCATTCCAGCCAGCAGATCAACGTCGCGGCCCATATCTCGATCTGGTATGCGATCGCGGCCATGGTCGTGGGCGCCAAGCCGCTTTCCGAAAAGGTCAGCCGCTTTGCCTTCCTGATGTACATCCTGTTCCTGCAACTCGCCTCGGCGCACCACATGCTGGCAGAGCCGGGGATGAGTTCGTCGTGGAAGATCATCAACACCAGCTACATGATGTATCTTGCCGTCATGGCCTCGATGATCCACGGCCTGACGGTGCCCGGCGCCATCGAGGCGGCGCAGCGCCGCAACGGCTATACCCGCGGCATGTTCGAATGGCTTACCAAGGCACCCTGGGGCAATCCGGCGTTTTCGGGGATGTTCATGAGCCTGGTGATGTTCGGCTTCCTCGGCGGGATCACCGGCGTGATCCTGGGCACCGAGCAACTCAACGTGCTGATGCACAACACCATCTATGTGCCGGGCCATTTCCACGGCACCGTGGTTGCAGGGACAACGCTGGCCTTCATGGCGATGACCTATATCGTGGTGCCGCTGATCTTCCAGCGCGACATTATCTGGCCGAGGCTGGCGAAATTGCAGCCCTATCTCTTCGGTATCGGCGCAGGGGGGATTTCGCTCTTCATGATGGGCGCCGGCACGCTGGGGGTTCCGCGCCGGCACTGGGACATCGCGCTGACCGACGCGGGGCATCCGTTCGAATTCGCGCCAGGCGCCTATCTGATGATGGGTCTCAACGGCATGTCGGCGATCCTTGCGGCGACTGGCGGGCTGCTGTTCGTGGTGCTCATCGTAGCTTCGGTGCTGGCTGGGCCGAAGCTGGACGGACCGGGTGCCAAGCTTGCGTTCCCGCTGCATGACGGGGCCGCGCAGGCGGTGTCGGAATATGGCAGCGAGCCGCACTTCAAGCTGCCCGGCACGGTCATGCTGGTCTCGATCTTCTTTTTCACCTTCGTGCTCTACTACTTCGTGAACTGGAAGTATCTCTCCGACCTCTGGCTGTTCAACTAAGACGGGAAGGACAGAGCCATGCTTGCCGCCCTGAACATGACCGTCTCGATCCTCAAACTGCGGATCGGTGCCTTCATTGCGCTGGCAGCGCTTGTCGGCGTGATGACGGGGGGCGGCGAGCTTGGCACGGTCGAGGCGCTGGTCTTCGCACTTGCGGTTCTGGGCGCGTCCGGGGCGGCGGGTGGGTTCAACCAGTATTACGAGCGCGAGAGCGATCGCATGATGGCGCGAACTCACAACCGGCCATTCGCCAGCGGCCTTCTGCAGGCCGGGGCGATATGGCCGGTGACTTTGCTGGCGCTGTTGGCCGCGGCGCTGGTGATGGCGTGGTCGGTCGGCGGGACGCTGGCGACTGTTCTGGTCTTTCTCGGCGCGCTGACCTATGGCGTGATCTACACCGTCTGGCTGAAGACCCGCACTGTCTGGAACGTCGTGATCGGCGGCGCGGCGGGCAGCTTTGCGGTTCTGGCCGGCGCTGCGGCTACGGCGCCGCATTTCGACCCGGTCATCGGCCCGGTCCCGCTGATCCTTGCCGCGGTGCTGTTTCTGTGGACTCCACCGCATTTCTGGAGCCTTGCCGTTGTCCGCGGCGAGGATTACCGCCGTGCGCACATTCCGATGCTGCCCGTGGTGACCGAGCACGAGGTCTGGGGGCCAGTGATCTTCAGCCATGTCGCGACGCTGGTTGCTCTGTCGCTGATGCCGCTGTGGTTCGGCATGGGCTGGGTCTATGCTCTTTTCGCAGTGGCGGGGGGCGTTCCATTCCTCCTGGCGGCCTGGCGCCTGATGCACGATCCCGCTCGGGCGGTGGCCATGCGGACCTTCCGCGCATCGCTCGCCCAGTTCGCCCTGCTTTCGGCCGGGGTTGTCCTCGACGAGGCCTCGCGATGGGCGTTCTGAGCTGGTCGTCGTACCTGCTCTGCGCCCTGGCGCTGATCGGCACGGCGCAGGCACAAACGACAGACCAGCCCGATGCTCTGCCCGATGTCCTGGATGCAAAGCAGGTCTACGAAATCAGTCAGGCCGCGATCGGGCGCGAAGTGGGGGCGCATGTCTTGCGCGACCAGACCGGCGCGCCGCTGGCGCTGGCCGATCTGCGCGGCCGACCGCTGGTGATCTCGCTGGTCTACACCAGTTGCAGTTCGATCTGTCCGGTGACCACCGATCGTGTGCACGATGCGGTGGAAGATGCCCACGCGGTGCTGGGAGAGGGCAGTTTCGCGGTCCTGACCTTTGGCTTCGACGCCAGCAGTGACAAACCGGCGCAGTTGCGCGCCTTTGCAATCTCGCACGGCATCAACCGGCTGGACGACTGGTATCTGGCCAGCGCCGACCCTGAGACGACCGAGGCGCTGTTGCAGGACCTGGGATTCAGCTGGCGCGACGCTGCCGGCGGCTTCGACCATCCCAGCCAGACCACCATCCTCGACGCCGAGGGCCGCGTCTATCGCCAGGTCTACGGAGAGGACTTCCCGCTGCCGGTGTTCATGACCCCGCTCAAGGAACTCGTGCTTGGCCGCACGACTGTTTCGGTCGCGCCCGCAGATCTGTGGAACAGGCTGACCTTCCTGTGCACCGTCTACAATCCGCTGACCCGCGCCTATCGCTTTGACTGGCATTCTTTTCGGTATCTTCTTTGGTGCCGTCTCACTTCTGCTGACTGGGCTGATCATCGTTCGGCTCTGGCTTGAAAAGCGGCGCGCAAAGCGGCAAGTCGGCCTGTTACGCCCGGCAAGAACAGCGGATGACATGATGCGATGACGGGAATACGGGCTACGCTGAAGCGTGGTTTTGATCGGTTGGAGCGCCCTCTGGACAAGCTGTTCGGGGCCGACTGGAATCCGCTTTCCAATCTGGGGCCGCTGGGCTGGTTCCTGTTCTGGGTCGTTGCCGCCACCGGCATCTATCTGTTCATCTTCTTCGATACCGGCGTGGTCAATGCCTATCAGTCGGTCGAATGGCTGAGCGAGACCCATTGGTTCCACGCTGGTGTGGCGCGCAGCCTGCACCGATACGCCTCGGATCTGTTGGTTGTGGTCATGCTGGTGCATCTGCTGCGGGAATGGTCGTTTGACCGCTATCGCGGGCGGCGCTGGTTTTCCTGGATCACCGGGGTGCCGGTGATCTGGTTTGTCTACATGTCCGGCATCACCGGCTATTGGCTGGTCTGGGACAAACTGGCGCAATATGTGGCGCTGACGACCACGGAACTGCTCGACGCACTGCCGTTCTTCGCCGAGCCGATTGCGCGCAATTTCCTGACGCCGGAAAGCCTGTCGGGACGTTTTTTCACGCTACTGGTCTTCTTGCACATCGCCATTCCGCTGATGCTGCTGTTGATGATGTGGATCCACATCCAGCGCATCACCTCGGCGCGCACCAAACCGCCGCGCGGGTTGAGCGTGCTGACCCTGGCGGCCCTGGTGATCGTGTCCTTCGCGATGCCGGCGCCGCTGGAGGGGCCAGCGGATCTGTCCACCATACCGGCCAGCGTCGGGCTCGACTGGTTCATCCTCGGGCTTTATCCGGTGATCGACCTGGTGCCGCCGTCGGTGATCTGGACCGGGGCGCTGCTGATCACGATTCTGCTCATCGGCCTGCCCTGGCTGCCGCCGCGCAAGGAGGCAGGGGCGGCGCAGGTGTTCCTTGATTTCTGCAACGGCTGCACCCGTTGCGAGGCCGATTGCCCCTACACCGCCATCACCATGGTGCCGCGCAGCGACGGCGCTCCATTCCCGCAAGAGGCAAAGGTCGACCCGGACAAATGCGTGGCCTGCGGCATCTGCATGGGCTCGTGCCCCTCGTCCACCCCGTTCCGGCGCTCCGGTCCGCTGATCACAGGCATCGATCTGCCCGGCCGCACGCTGGAGCAGGTGCGCGCCGAGGTCATCGCCGCCGCCGCCGATCTTTCGGGGCAAGGCCGGGTGATGACCATCGCCTGCGAACACGGCGCAGCCGGCACGCCCGAGAAGGGCCGCGTGATCCTGCCTTGCGTGGCGATGGCGCCGCCTTCACTGTTCGACTTCATCCTGAGCCTGACATTCATGACTTTTCCGAGCGCGTTGCGGCCTTGGGGCCGATGCCGAAAAGGACCTCGCTTGATGCCGACAGCGCAGGGACGCCAGACCTGGATGCGGCCGCCGGGGGCAACCCGGCATGAAGGGGCGCCTGCATCATCTGGCGATGGGCGGCATCGTGACCCTCCTGCTCAGCCTCGGCGTCGCCTGGCTGTCGGCGGCGCCTGCCTGGCAAAGCGTGCCCGAAGACATGGCCCTGTTGCGCCTGAGCTTCACCCATAGCGGCGACCGCAGCGCCAGTTGTCGTGACAGGACACCCGAAGAACTGGCCAAGCTGCCGCCGAACATGCGCGCGAACCAGGTTTGCGACCGCAGGCGGCCGCCGATCTATGTCGAACTGGAAGTTGACGGCACGCTGATCTATGCTGCAGAAAGCCCGCCATCGGGCCTTGCCGGAAGCGGCCCGTCACGCCTCTACGAACGCCTGCTGTTGCCCGCGGGCGAGCATGATCTGACGGTGCGGATGCGCGACAACCCCGCAACTGACGCGTTCGGCTATGAGGCGACGCGCAAAGTCGATCTGAAACCCGGGCAAAGCTTCGTGATCGACTTCCAGAAGGACAGCGGTTTTGTCTTCGATTGAAGGGGAAGGACTCCGACATGGCACCCATTGAATGGAAACCGGAATACAGCGTCGGCAATCCGTCGGTCGATCACGAGCATCAGGAACTGGTCGACCTTGTCAACCAGACCGCGTCGGCAATTGTCGACCGCCAGCCCGAGGCCGACATCCAGAGCTGCTTTGGCGATCTGTTGCGCGCCATCTCGGCACATTTCGCCCTCGAAGAGCAGCAGATGAAAGCCCATGGCTATGATCAGCGCGCCCCGCACAAGGACGATCACGAACGCCTTCTGGACGACCTGCGCGACCTCATGGAGGGCGACGCGGCATCACCGGACCAGACCGCCGAGCGATTGGCAAAGACCCTGGAAGCCTGGTTCAGCAATCACTTCAAGATCCATGATTCTCGTCTTCACAAGCGCCTGGGCCCTCATCCGCATTCCTGATCGACAGCGCCCAAGGATTTCCGCACCATCATGCGGAATGTCGGGGATTCCAATACCCTGACACACCCACGGCAGCGTGCTCGACTTTGAACCATCGTCTTGCACTGAGTTGAATATTCCGGATTGCACGGACGGGATTTTCGTGGCGCGACCTGCCCGATGAATTCGGCTGCTCGCGACCGTCCGGCGGGAAATCGATCCACCTCTGCGTCAAAGGCGCGATCCTGCCCAATCCGCTCCCTCGATACTGATCGTCCGCCGCATCGGACGGCTCCGGCGCTTGCTTCACAAGAGAGTTGATCGGCCGGGAGGGGCAAATGCACGCAAGAAAAACGAACGATTCTTTCAGCGATCTCCATGCCTTGCAGGTCCTGCCCTCAGCCAGGGCGTGAAAGGCGCGCAACAAGGCCAGATCGGAACCCTCCGGAAGCGTCCGACGTCCCGGTCTCAGCCGGCATCCACGGCTTTTTCGGTGGTGCGCGTCACGATCTCGGCAAAGGCTGCGCGCAGATCCTCGGGCAGGGCGGCGGGCGGCGGTGCGTTGATGCGCTTTGCAAGATCGAGACTGATCCGCTGGGACAGATCCCGGTCCGGCAGGTCGGTGGTCGACAAGGGCTCGAACCGGCCCAGATAGGCGCTTGGCCAACTGACCTCGCGGCAATGGCTGGCAGTGTGCAACTCGCCCAGGAAATTGCCGTGCGGACCGACGGCGCGCAGGGCGTCCAGCGCCATCGACTCGTCATCCACCGCACCGTCGCGCCACATGCTGCGCAGCATCCCGGCCATCTCGTTGCCCATCAGAAGGCCATGCAGCGAATAGGTGACGCCGTTGTCCGACAGGCCCAGATAGTCGCAGGTCGCCGGGCGGGTGTAGAAATGCTGCATCATCATGGCAGACATCTCCCACACCGCGTCCTGGCTGAACCGCCGCGCCCGCACCCGCCCGCCGATCCCGGTCAGATGCGGCAGGCCCAGGGAGCGGCGGATCTGGCAGACCATCTGCTCGGCCAGCAGCACCTGCGGGGTACTGCCGATCGCGCCGGTCGCCGCCTCCATGAAATAGGAGATCGAGCCGCCGATGCAGAACGCCCCCGGCACTGCCACCTGGGCCAGGACCATCGCGGCGAAGTCGGTGGCCAGCGAATGCAGGACGCAGCCCGCGGTGGTGATCGGCGAGGTGGCGCCGCCAAAGGATACCGTGCCCACCCCCACCGGCACCCCGGCGCGCGCCGCGATCAGGATCTGCTCGACATGGCCCTTGGCATAGGCAACCGGCAAGGGCGTGACCAGATGCAGGAAATACGGCCTTGCGGCAAGTTCTGCCCGCCCGCCGCGCAGAAGGGCGGCCATTTCTATCACCGCTTCGAGCGAGGCGGTGAATTCGCACAGATACTCCAGCGGTTTCGTGGTGTTTTCGGTCAGGCAGACAAATTCGCCGATCTCGCCCGCCAGGGTGGAGTTGGGGGTATCCTTGCAGGCCACGCAGACTGCATCGATATTGGGCAAGCCATCGGCAATGCGGGTGATCAGCGCAAGATCGTCGCGCGTGCTGTCGCGGGTCTTGCCACTGACCGGGTCGATGATCCTGATGCAGGTCATGCCGGGCATGAACCAGGTATGCTCAGTGTCAATAGTGATGCCGGTGTCCCCGGCACGGTTCCAGATCTTGGTGCCTTTGGCGCAGCTTGCCAGCGCTGCGCGCACGAGGGCGGCCGGAAACCGGATCACCCCGTCGGGGCACACCGAGCAGCCCGCCGCGGCCAGAAGCTGGTCGGCCTCGCTGCCCGGCTCGAACCGGATGCCGACATCGCCCATCAGGGCAATCGCCTCGGTGATCAGCCGCGCGACCTGCGCCGGGGTCAGCGGTTCATAGGGGCGGGTGTTCGTCCCGTGCGCACCGATGTCGATAGGGGCGGCATTGGCCTGTTGTTTTCTGAGTGGCGAGCGTCGCATCTGTTACCTCGGGATCTGAGTCATCGGGTGCGGCGTTCAGCCCGCCAAAGCCACACGGTCGCGCCGCGCGGCGGTTTCGGGCCCGCCAAAGGCCCGCGCGGCCCGGTGCCCGTCATGGACCGCCTGGGCGATGATGCCTGGGGCCTTGCAATCGCCGATCAACTGCAAGGATTCCAGCGCCTTGCCCTGCAGCGCGTCCCAAAGCGTCAATTGCGGCTCGCGCGAGGTGACGGGGATGAAATGCTCGCAGGCATGGGTCTCACGGGTGCCGGTATAGGCGCAGTTGATCTGCGCCACGCCGCTGCCAAGATCGGCCACCAGCGCGTTCAGATGCAGCGTCACGCCCAGATCAGCCAGCCGCTTGTGGATCTGCGGCTGCTCGCCGGTATACTGCATCCAGGCCGCAACCGCATTGCGCGAGGTGACATAGCAAACGCGCGCGCCGCCAAGCGCCAGCGCCTCGGCCACTGAGGCCGCCATGTAATAGCCCTCGTCATCAAAGACGATGACATCGCCGGTGGGTCGGGCGCCTTTCAGCACCGCATCAACGGGCAGGGTCATGGGGTTCGCATAGCTTTCCACCCCGCTGGGAAAGGCGACGCCGCGCCCGTTGATGCGCCACTGACTGCCCGTTGCCACGAAGACGTGCGCCGCCCCGGTGTCGAGGCAATCCTGCGCCGTCATCCGGCTGGCTGGAAACAGTTCAACCTCGGGCAGCTTGGACAACTGGTGCAGCCGCCAGTCGCGCACCCGCGCCCATTCGCCAAGGCCGGGCAGGCTGGCCTCCAGCGTGACCCGGCCGCCGAACTGGTCTTCGGCCTCGGCCAGCATCACCATCATACCCCGGCGACCCAGGGTCAGCGCCGCCTCCAGCCCGGCCGGGCCACCGCCCACAACCAGCGCCGCCTTGTGCTGCCCTACCAGCGCGGGGGCCTGTTCGGGGTGCCAGCCGCGCCGCCATTCCTCTCCCATCGTCGGGTTCTGGGTGCAGCGGATCGGCACATGCAGCGAGTTATGCGCATAGCAGATATTGCAGCCGATACATTCGCGGATGTCATCCAGCCGCCCGTCGCGGATCTTGGCGGGCAGGAACGGGTCGGCAATCGACGGCCGAGCGGCGCCGATCAGGTCGACCACCCCGCGCCGCACCTGCGACAGCATGGTCTCGGGGCTGGTGAACCGCCCGACGCTGACCACGGGCTTGCCGGTCAGCGCGCGGACATGGGCAATATCGTCCTCCAACGTGGCTTCGGCGCGAAACCGCGATGAGGCCATCTCGTGCCCATAATAATCGGACACCGTCACGTCAAAGAGGTCGATCTCGGGCGCGATGGTGGCCATCAGCATGCTTTGCGCGTCGCGGCCTGCCCCAACTTGCGCCAACCTCGATCCGCGTGGCAATGGCGCAGCGATCGCCGATGGCGTCGCGGGTGTCGGCCAGGATCTCGCGTAACAGCCGCGCCCGATTGGCCAGCTCGCCGCCATAATCATCGCTGCGACGGTTGACCGCCGCATCCAGAAACTGCGCCAGCAGATAGGTGTGCCCGGCATAGACATAGACGATGTCGAACCCGGCCGCCTTTGCCCGCAGCGCCGCGTTGCGGTGCCACAGGCGCATCTCGGCGATATCGGCCTTGTCCATCTTCTTGCACTGCCAGGGCGCATAAAGGGTGGGCAGGCTTTCCGGCCCAAGCGCCGTTTCGCGCGACCCCAGGTTCGAGGTGTTCTGCCCGCCGTGCCACAGTTCCACCCCAGCCAGCGCGCCATGGGCGTGAACGGCATCTGCCATTCCGGCCAGATTGCGGGTGTCGGTATCATCCCACAGGCTGGCATAGGGATAGCCGTCGTCGTCGGATGACGGGTGGACCGAACAATACTCGGTGTTAACCACGCCCCAGCCGCCCTCGGCCTTTATGGCGCGCATCGCGTTCAGCACTGCGGGACGATTGTACCCCATGCCGGAGCAATGCGGCACCTGATAGAACCGGTTCGGCGCGGTCACCGGGCCGATCTGCAGCGGCTGGAACAGGATGTCGAAACGGGGGTCACGACCGGGGTTCATTGCGGCTCTTCCACGGAATAGCGGTGGTGGATTTCCGACAGCGCCGCGCGCAGATCGGCGGGCAAAGGCGCGCAAGGCTCGGCGCGCAGCCTTTCCCGCAGGTCGGCGTCGATCCGGGCGAACAGGGTCTGCGCGGGCACGTCGTTGGTGCTGAGCGGGGCGTTGGCGCCGAAATAGGCACTGGTCCAGTTCGCCTCGCGGCAATGGGCGGCGGTATGGGTATGACCCAGGAAATGCCCGAACGGCCCGACATCGGCCATGACGTCATAGGCGAGGCCTTCGCGGTCAAACCCCGCCCCCTGCCAAAGCTGGCGCAGCATTCCGGCCAGATCGTGGCACAGCAGCAAAGCGTGCAGCGAGAAGGTGAGCCCCTGATCAATCGACCCCAGATAGTCGCAGGTCGCGGGCCGGGTGAAGAACTGTTGCGTCATCAGGGTCGAGATTTCCCAGACCGCATCCTGATCGAACCGGGGCGATTTGGCGTCACCGCCGATCCCGGTGAAGGACGGCAGGCCCAGGTGGCGGCGGCACTGGCAGATCATCTGTTCGCCCAGCATCAACTGGGTGTTGCTGCCGATCCCGCCGGTTGCGGCCTCCATGAAATAGCCGTTGGAACTGCCGATGCAGAAGGCGCCGGGCCGGGCCAGTTGTCCCAGAACGAGGGCGGCAAGATCGGTGGCCAGACACTGCGCGATGCAGCCGGCCACGGTGATCGGCGACGACGCGCCGCCAATCGCCAGCGTGCCGACGCTGAGCGGCACCCCTGCCCGCACGCCGACCAGAATCTGTTCGATATGCGAGGCGGCGAAGTTGACCGGAAGCGGCGTGACAAGATGCAGGAAATAGGGCTTGGCGGCCAGTTCCTCCCGCCCTCCGCGCAGCCGCGCGGCCATTTCGATCGCCGCCTCCAGCGCCGCAGTCTGTTCGCAGAGGTATTCCAGCGGCTTGGTGGTGTTTTCGATCAGGCACAGGAATTCGCCGATTTCCCCGGAAAGACTGGAGTTGGGCACATCCTTGCAGGCCACGCAGACGGCGTCGATGTTGGGCAGGCCGTCGGCGATGCGGGCGATGGTGGCCAGGTCGTCGCAAGTGCTGTCGCGCAGGGCGCCGGTTTCCAGATCCGGCACCTTGATGCAGGTCATGCCGGGCATGAACCAGGTATGCCGGGCATCGATGTCGATTGCGCTGCGGCCGTCACGATCCCACAGCCGGGTGGATCTGGCACAGCTGTCCAGCGCGGCATCGACCACCCGAGGCGGGATTTGAACGACACCGTCTTCGCCAACGCTGCAACCGGCTGCGGCGAACAGGGTGTCGGCTTCGGTGCCCGGCTCAAAGCGGATGCCGATCTCATGCAGATAGGTCTTGGCCGTGCCGATCAGCGCCTCGATTTGCGCCGGATCGAACGGGTCATAGGGGCGCGTCGAACTGGCGTTCAGGCCGATATCGACCGGCCGATCATCCGTCATCGCCGTTTTTCGCAAGCTCGAGCGCCGCATGATCTGCCTCTGGAAGTTCTGACTGACAATTCAGTCAATCGCAGCATACAAAACGCAAAGCGCCAAAGCTACTGCAAATCCGGACCTCCCGCAGCGCATCAATCAGTTGCGGAAACATGATCGTCGTCGAGCGCCTGAGCTTGTCGGGAGCAGACGGGGTTGCGCCCTTCCCGAACTGAATAGGTGATATAGGCACACCCGCTGCCCGACAGCGCTTGCCGGCATGCGCAAGTGGGAGACCTGGCTGGGCCCGTCCACCCGCAGCAGCCCGCCCAAGAGTTGAAGTTAGGTCTTGTGCTCCTTCGCAGGCTTCTTGCCGCCCCGCTCGGAAATGTCCGCCGCCCGTTCCAAAGCACTTACGTTGAGACTTAAGCAGCGTCCCGGGGGGGGGGGGGAGCTCGGGGAAGACACGGGGGGGAAGGGGGGGGGGGTGGGGGAGGGGGGTGGAGGGGGGGGGGGGGGGGGCGGGGGGGGGGGGGGGCCCGGGGGGGGGGGGAGGGGGGAGGAGGGGGGGTCCGGGGGGGGGGGGGGGGGGGGGGGAGGGGGGAAAAAGGAGGGGGGGGGGGGAGGCCGGGGCCGGGGGGGGGGGGCCGGGGGCGGGGGGTCGTGGGGGAGGACAGAACGGCGGGGGGGGGAGGGGGGGGGGGGGGGGGGGCGGGGGAGGGGGGGGAGGGACCGGGGGGGCGGGGAGCGGGGGGTTCCAAGGGGGACGGGGGGGACCGGGGGGGAAACAGGGGGGGGGGGGGCGGGGGGCGCCGGGGGCCGGGGGGTGCGGGGGCCAAAGGGGCGGCCGGCCGGGGGGGGCCGCGCCCCGGGGGGGGGCGGCGGGGCCGGGGCCCCGGGGGCGGGAGCGGGGGGCGGGCGGGGGGGGGCCGCCGGGGGGGGGGGGGCGGCCCCCCCGGGGGGGGGGGGGGGGGGGGGGGCGGGGGGGGGGGGGGGGGGCCCGGGGCAGCAGGGCCCCCCCCCGGCCGGGGAGCCTGGGGGGGGGGGGGGGGGGGGGGGGGGGGGGAGCCCCAGGGGGGGGCCCCCTGGCGCGGGGGGCCAACGCCCCGGGCAAAGGGGCGGGGGGACGGGGGGGGGGGGGGGGGGGGGCGGGGGGGGGGGCTCGCGCGAAAGGGGGTGGGCCCACCCCGCCGGGGGCCCCCACCGGGGGGGCGGGGGGGGGGGGGGCCGGGGGGCCCCCGGGGGGGCCCCCGCCGGGGGGGGGGGGGGGGGGCGCCGGCGGGGGGGACGACCCGGGGGGGGGGGGGGGCCGGGGCCCACCGCGGAAAGGGGGGGGGAGGGGGGGGGGAAAAAGGGGGGGGGGGGGGGGGGGGGGGGGGGGCAAAGGAAAAAGAAGGAACACAGCCCCCGGGGGGCCGGGGTCCCCCGGTTAAGGGGAGGCACGGGGCGCCTTCTTCGTTTGGTGGATCATCGTCTCTCGCGCATGTGGACATGCGCTGCCGGTGCCAGAAGGAGAGCCGATGGGCTGCGACCAACTCCGACACTGCGCGCGCCCTTCACGGCCTCCAGCGCCACGCGAGGCTTGTTGCCCGCGCCACGGTTCCTGCGTTTCGACAAGTCATGATCTCGTCGTCCTTGGCGACAGGCAGGCGACCGAGCGCAGCTTTCGTCGCTGTCCGATTTTCGGGGGAAGCTCATTCAGCGGCCGCGCTGCCTGAGGTGTCGGAAGAATGCCGGACGACGGCCGGCAGCGCTTCGCCGGAACCGGGTGCAAGAAGGCTCAATCGGCCAAGGCCCGGTTTTCCGGGATCCGAGAATCGAGGGGGTGCTGGCGGCAGGCAGCGCAAGGGGCCGGCCAGGGCTGGCCCATTTCCCCGTTCGCAGTCAGGACGTCGCGGCCGCGAACCAGCCGGCATGGGTCTTGCGCAAAGCAGCCTTCTGCACCTTTCCCATGGCGTTGCGTGGCAGGGCGTCAACCACCACCGCCGCCTTTGGCTGCTTGAACCGCGCCAGTCGGTCGCGCAGGCCCGCAAGCACCGACTCCGGGTCCAGAATGACGCCCGGCTGCGGCACCAGCACCGCAAACACCGCCTCGCCGAAATCGGGGTGCGGCAGGCCCACAACAGCGCTTTCCAGCACGCCGGGCTGTGCGTCCAGTTCCGCCTCCACTTCGACCGGATATATGTTGAACCCGCCCGAGATCACCAGGTCCTTGGCCCGCCCCACGATCTGCAGATAGCCGTCGGCATCCAGCCGCCCGATGTCGCCGGTGATGAACCAGCCGTCCGGGCGCAGCTCTTCGGCGGTCTTCTCCGGCATCTGCCAGTAGCCCGCAAAGACGTTGGGCCCGCGCACTTCGATCACGCCCGCCTCGCCCGGCGTCACCTCGGCGCCATCGGCCATTATCCGCAGCTCTACCCCCGGCAGGGCAAAGCCCACGGTGCCCGCGCGCCGGTCCCCGTCGTGGGGGTTGGAGGTGTTCATGTTGGTTTCCGTCATGCCATAGCGCTCCAGTATCCGGTGGCCGGTGCGGGCGTGAAACGCGCGGTGCGTCTCGGCCAGCAAGGGGGCCGAGCCGGAGATGAAGAGCCGTATCCCCGCAGTCAGGTCGCGCGTGAAGCGCGGATCGTCCAGGAGGCGGGTGTAGAATGTGGGCACGCCCATCATCGCGGTGGCCTGCGGCAGCAGGCGCAGGATGGCGTCCAGGTCGAAGCCGGGCAGGAAGATCATCCGCCCGCCGGTCAGAAGACTGGTGTTCGAGGCGACGAAAAGCCCGTGGGTGTGAAAGATCGGCAGCGCATGCAAGAGGACATCGTCCGCAGTGAACTGCCACAGGCCGGCCAGCGCCTCGGCGTTCGACAGGAGATTGCGATGGGTCAGCATGGCGCCCTTCGACCGTCCGGTGGTGCCGGAGGTGTAAAGGATCGCCGCCAGATCCCCGGGTCCGCGCGGCGCCGGTGTCAGCCGGTCGGGCTGGACCGCCAGTGCCGTTGCCAGCGAACCGTGACCTGCGCCATCCAGGGTCAGGACTGCCGCGCCATGGGCGGTGGCCACCGGCGTCAGCGCGGCGTTGCGGTCCGGGTCGCAGACGAACAGGCGCGGGGTAGCGTTGCCGATGAAATAGTCAATCTCTGCCGGGGTATAGGCGGTGTTCAGAGGCAGGAAGATGGCGCCCACCGCCACCGTCGCCCCGTAGAGCGCCAGCGCCAGCGGCGATTTCGGCACCTGCGCCGCCACCCGGTCACCGGGCTGCACCCCGGCAGCCCGCAGGGCGTGGCCGGTCTGCGCGACCATCGCCAGAAAAGCCGTGCCGGTGATCGTGGCCCCGTCAGGCAGGATCAGCAGTGGCCCGGGCCGGTTGGCCAGCGGTGCGAAAAGCGCGTCGTAAAGGGTGTTGGTCATCGCGGTCTCCACTTTGCGGCGCGGCTTTGCGGATTCTGCCACGGTCTTGCCGCCGTGCTCAAGACCGCGAAACAGTCTGTCCGCGCGACCGGCCCCAAAGCCCCGCTTTGCCCGCCGCTTTGCCACAAAGCTGCCCGGCTTGGCGGCGAAACCGTCGCTCAGGGGGAAAGAAGGAGACAGACCATGGCAAAAGCGATGGATATCCTGCGGAAGCTGAACGTGTTCCGCGGCAAAGAGCCGGAAGGCCAGACCGTTTTCGACAACCGCCTGCAGAAAATGGGCGGCGTGCGCCAGGGCTCGGTAGCCCGTGCGGTGCTGTTCAGAACCGAACGGTCACATTCGGCAGCCTGAGAGCGGCGACCAGATCGCGCAATTCCTGCCGGGCGGCGATGTTCGACAGGTTCAACTGGTCGACCCCGGTGTCCTTCAGGTCCAGCAGAGTCAGCCCGCGCGGGAACAGCTCGCGGAAGATCACGCGCTCGGAAAAGCCCGGCGCCACGCGGAACCCGATGCGGCGCGACAGATCGTCCAGCGCCGCGCCTACCTTCTTCTTGTTGTGCATCTGTTGCGCACCAAGCCGGTTGCGCAGCACGATCCAGTCGATCGGTTTCAGTCCCGCTTGCGCCCGCAATTGCCGCGCGCCCCAGACCATCTCGGAATAGATCGACGGGCCCTTGACCTTGCCGGTCTCGCCGTCGATATGCGCCAGAAGGTCGAAGTCGACGAAGCTGTCGTTCATCGGTGTAACCAGCGTATCGGCCAGCGAATGCGCCACCTGGCTCAGCCGTGTATGGCTTCCGGGGCAGTCGATGATGATGAAGTCCTTCACCGGGTCCAGCGCCGAGACCGCCAGCGTCAGCCGGTGGTCAAAGGCATTCTCGCCGGGGGCCAGCGTGGCCGGATCGGCCTCGGGCAACTCGCGGTAGTCGGGGCTGGGCAGCTTGACGCCGGACTTCGCCATCCAGGCGCGGCGGTTCTCGACATAGCGGCCGAAGGTCTTTTGCCGCAGGTCCAGGTCCAGCGCGCCGACCCGGTGGCCCATCCGTGCCAGCGCGGTGGCGACATGCATGCTGGTCGTGGACTTGCCCGACCCGCCCTTTTCGTTGCCGACCACGATGATATGCGCCATGCCCCGTCCCCTTGCTGCGTCCGTCACCCCGCCGGGCACCCCGCCGGGCGCGGGCGACTATAGGCTGGGCGGGCTACCGAAGGAAGTAGTGGCGCGCAAGGGGAAGAGCGATCGGAAAGCATCAGGTCTTGGCACTTTTGCAAGGGTGCGGTGCCAGAATGGCTCGGGTGGAAATCTGAGTGAGCCGAGGATCCCATGCCCAGCCTTCCCCCGCTAGTTGCCGCCACGTGCGGTGATCTGGCCTTGGCGCGGGCCGATCTCGCTTTGCCCCCAGTTGCGCCCGAGATCCTGCTGAAAGAAGTGCCGACTGTCGACGACCGCACGCAGGCAACCATGGTCAACTGCGCCCGCAGCATCGAACGCGGGCAGGCGCGCATTGCCCATCACGCCGCCAGGCTGGAAAACATGCAGGCCGGGCTGCGGCGGCTGATGGGGGGCAGGTCTTCCGGGCCGGCGGTGGTGCTGGTGATGCGGTGACGATCCGTGCCAATTGGGTCGGCGGCGTGCATCTCGACGATGACGGCGGCAGTTTCGGCCCGAAGCGCGAGTTTGACGATGCCGATGCGCTGGCAATCTCGGCGCGGCATGTCGCCTGGGTGTCGACCGGGGGCGGGGCAGATGCCATCGCCAACACGGCGGGCACGGTTCAGGGGGGGATGGCCGGGGCGGGCGATGACCGGGTGGCGGTTGCAGCGGTGGTCGCGTCGGATATCTTTGGCGGTGACGGGGCGGATGACATCTCGGTCAGCGCCGTGACCGGCATGGCCCAAAACCTGCAGCCAGAGACCGATGTAGGGCGCGCGATGGTGGCGCAATGGGCCGATGGCTCGGCCAATGTGCGGATGCTGCGGGCAATGTGTGCCGGGATGGACGATGGCGGCGCGGGGGCCGACCGGATCGCGGCAAGCGTGGTGGATGCGCTGGCCCTGCGCGGCGGGGCGGGCGATGACCGCATCACGGCAGCGGGCGGCACATTCGCGCTGCACTTCTCCGCCAGAGGTGGCAATGAGGTGGTGCATCTGTCCGCCGGGGCCGAGGCGGTGGTGGTGCTGAACCCCGATCTGACCGATGGCTACAGTGTCGAGCGCGGTGAAGACAGCCTGACCCTTCGTTTTGGCGCGGGCCTGTCGATCACCTTTCAGGGGTTGGTGGGGGCGGGTGCCATCGGCGTGTCGCGCCCGGACCGGGGAAACGTGATACTGCTGCATCAGCCGCCCGGACTGGATCGGGCTCTTTGACGGGCATCGCCGCCTTGCCTGTGCCGGGTCCTGATCGCGACCGGCGTCCGTGCCAACGAAAAAGGGCGCGCCCTGCGGCACGCCCTCTTTGCTTCGCGATGCGGCGGGATCAGAAGCCCAGGCCGGCATACTTGTTCTTGAACTTCGACACGCGGCCACCGGTGTCCATCAGCTTGGCCGATTGCCCGGTCCAGGCCGGGTGCGCCAGGGGGTCGATGTCCAGCGACATGGTATCGCCTTCCTTGCCCCAGGTGGACTTGGTCTTGTAGGTGGAGCCATCGGTCATCTTGATTTCGATGACGTGATATTCCGGGTGAATGCCCTCTTTCATCTCTCCGGCTCCTCTTATTCGGACTTGGCTTTGTAGGACGAATCTTCCGCGATCCGGGCCGATTTGCCGCGGCGCGAACGCAGGTAGTACAGCTTGGCGCGACGCACCTTGCCGCGGCGGACCACTTCGATCGAGTCGATGTTGGTCGAGTAGAGCGGGAACACCCGCTCCACGCCTTCGCCGAAGGAAATCTTGCGGACGGTGAACGAGGCCGCGATGGTCGCGCCGCCCTTGCGGCCGATGCAGACGCCTTCGTAGTTCTGCACGCGCGAACGGGTGCCTTCGGTCACCTTGTAGCCGACGCGAACCGTGTCGCCGGCCTTGAAATCGGGGATTGCTTTCCCCAGCGAGGCGATCTGTTCCGCCTCGATCTGCGCGATGAGGTTCATGCGCCAGTCTCCATATGCCTGCGGTATTTTCCGCAGAGGTGATGCCGCGCTATAGCTCTCGGTCTTCGTCCGGGTCCCTTGCCGCTTTGGCAAAGCCCGCCAGAGATGGCGCCTGCTTGTCGCTGTGCCGCCCCTTTTGTCTGATGCCGGACGAAGCGCTCCGGTCTTGACATAGGGAATCGGATCCGATGGGCATTCCCGCCCCGGACTGCGGGCGTATAGGCCCTGCGCGGGGTGTGGTCAAGAGGGCCGCGGGGGGGCGCAGGGGCACAGGCGCCCAGATCGCGCGCCGCATCAGGCGAAGTGCCAGGTCACCAGCCGGTTCCAGGAGCGCCAGAGCGGGCCCTTGTCGGTAAAGCGTGCCGCTTCGGTGCCACCGGCGGACAGGTAGAATGCACGGGCGCGGTGGTTGTCTTCGACCACGGCAAGGCCCGCGCCCGGATGGCCGGCATCCCGCAGGGCGATCAGCGCGGCAGTCAGCAGGCGCAGGCCGTGACCCTGACCGCGATAGGCGGGCAGCAGGTAGAGATGCCGCACCTCGGCCAGCGGGCCGAAGACGGGGTCGGTGGCGGCGCCGAACGATACCAGCCCGGCCAGCAGGTCGCCGTCGACAGCCATCAGCGTTTCCGGATCGGCGGCGGCCAGCGTGGCGGTCCAGCCGGCAAGACGGTGCTCGAAGGTCAGCGCTGCGACAGCCGGGGCGGGCGCGAGGGCGGCGCAGGTCTCCACCCAGACCTGATGATGCAGGCGGGCCAGCGCCTGGGCATCGGCGGGGCCGGCGCGGCGCAGCTCAAGAGCAGGTGGGGTGGCGGTCACCTGCCCCTGCCCGGCGGCTTTGCGGCCATGCGGGCCTGATGCGCGGCCCAAAGGTCGGCGCGGCGCGCCTCGGTCAGCTTTTCAGCCTCGGCCCGCCGCCACTTCGTCACCTCGGCATGGTTGCCGCCGGTAAGCACGCTGGGGATTTCCCGGCCTTCCCAGAGCTGGGGCCGGGTGAACTGCGGGTGCTCCAGCAAGCCGTCCGAGAAGCTCTCTTCTTCTGTCGAGGCGGCGTTGCCCAGCACTCCGGGGATCAGCCGGACTATCGCATCCAGCAGCGCCTGGGCGGCGATCTCGCCCCCGGTCAGGACAAAGTCGCCAAGGCTGACCTCTTCAATGGCCCGCGCGTCCAGCACGCGCTGATCGACGCCCTCGAACCGGCCGCAGAGCAGCGTGATGCCTTCGCAGGCGGCGAAGCGCCGGGCCATTGCCTGATCGAACGGTTGCCCGCGGGGGGAAAGGTAGACCACCGGCCAGCGCGCACGGTCGTCAGGGGCGCCCTCCATCGCGGCATCCAGCGCCCGGTCCACCACATCGGCGCGCAGCACCATGCCGGCGCCGCCGCCGGCAGGCGTGTCGTCGACATTGCGGTGGCGGCCTTCGCCAAAGGGGCGCAGGGCGATGGCGTCAAGCCGCCACAGCCCCATGTCCAGCGCCTTGCCGGTCAGCGACAGTCCAAGGGTGCCGGGAAAGGCCTCGGGGAACAGGGTGATCACCCGTGCCTGATACGCGCCACGGACCTGCGGCATCCCGGCCATCAGGTCACGCGGGCGGGCGCTTGCCTGGATGGACAGGCGGCCGTGGCTTTTCGGCCGGGGATGGTCGTCGGGCGTATCGCTCATGGGTCCGGCTTATCGGCCGAAACCATCGTCGCTTCAAGCAGCCTCAGGTCGCCTGCACTCCGGCATGGACCGCAGCCGTGGCGCGGCGCAGCGGTTGAGAGCCGGCGCGACATCCCAAGGCCGCCATCAGTGCAGCGTGGTCGGTGGCCAGTTGGGCGGGCAGGGCCAGCCGGGCCAAGGTCTCCAGATCGGCCCGATCGGGAAATTGCGCGTGACGTTCCGGCATGATACGGGCCAGCGCCGCTGCGCGCGGCAGCGGGATCTGCAGCAACCGCAGGTCGGACCCGGCTACCCTGAAGGCGGCCCGCATCCCCGCCGGCGCGGCGTTGGAGGCGAAGTTGCCCGGATCGGTGGCCCAGATCAGCAGGGCTTCGCGCAGGCAGGCATGGCGGCCCGGCGCGGCGTCCAGCCGGTCGGCCACGACGGCCAGCACGGCCCAGGCCCCGGCATCTTCCAGCGCTTCTTCCAGCGCCGGGCCAAGGTCGGCCAGCGGGGCGTTGTCTGGAAAGGCGAACAGCGGCTCCACCACCACTTCCGGTGTTGGTGCCGGGTGGAGTGTAGGCTGCGGCTGCTTGTGAGGGTAAAGCAACTCGTCGATGCTCAATCCCTTCGCCAGCGCCTGATCGGAATCCCATGCCAGCCGTGCCAGCGGGATGGCGGTGAACGAAAGCGCCAATGGCAGCATCGGAAAGACCAGCGGCACCTGGCCCATCACTCCGCCGATGCCGCGGCCGATGCCGAACAGAACCGCGACCAGCAGCACCTGGGTCAGGATCTGCGTCAGCGCTGCAATCCAGGCGCTGGCTTGCAGCCATTCGCGGTTGCTCTGCGGCCATTGATGCGGCCGGAGCAGCATCAGCCAAAGCACGAAGACCGACACGAAGGGCAGCAGCATGGCCCAGCCAAAGCCGGCGAGACCGGCGATCAGTGGCCCCATGTACAGAAGCGCTGTCGCCCCCTGAAGCAGTCTGAGCCGCATTGCCATTGTCGAACCTCCGTTTGCGTGACGAAGCATTCTCTGCGCGGGCAGCCGGAAGGGTCAGTCAAGACCTTCGGGCAGCTCTGCAATCAGACAACCTCCGGCAACATCCACTGTCGGGACGGTTGCAAGGGTAAATGGCAAAAGAACGGCGGATTTGCGGCCATCCGCGCGAATTTCCAGAATATCGCCGGCGCCGTGGTTGTGAACGGCAATGACCGTACCGATCACCGCGCCGCCAGTGTCGCGCACCTGCAGGCCGATCAGGTCGGCGTGATAGAACTCGTCGTCGGGCAACCGGGGCAACCGGTCGCGGGCGACGTAAAGCTCGGTTCCCTTCAGGGCGTCGGCCTGTTCCTTGGTCGCGACACCCGAGAGGCGCGCGCCAAGACCGCCGGCGACGGGGCGGGTCAGCTTGACGGTGAAGCTGCGGGTGCCGTCGCGGGTGAAGAGCGGCCCGTAGGCGGCGATGTCGGTGGCATCGGAGCAAAAGGACTTCAGCCGCACCTCGCCAGTGACGCCGAAGGCACCGGCAATGGTGCCGATGCAGATACGTTCGTCGGTCATGGCTTCCCTCCGCGGGTTGGGCAGCCCCCGATTGACCAGGGGCTGCCCGGTCCGGTCATTCTTCGGCAGTGGCCTCTGCCGGGGCTTCGGCCGGCGCTTCGGCGGGGGCCGGGGCGGCAGCACGGGCGGCCTTCTTGGCGGCGCGTTCGGCCATCTGCTTGCCGGGGACGGCGGATTTCGGGTTGGAGCGGGCGGCCTTCGGGCGGGCCCCGGCGGCTTCAAGGAAGCGGGCGACGCGGTCGGTCGGCTGGGCGCCCTGGGCAAGCCAGTGGTTCACGCGGTCCATGTCCATGACGACGCGCTTTTCGTCGTCCTTGGCCAGGAGCGGGTTGTAGGTGCCGAGCTTTTCCAGGAAGCGGCCATCGCGCGGCATGCGGCTGTCGGTGGCAACGATGGAATAGAACGGGCGCTTCTTGGAGCCGCCGCGGGCGAGCCGGATTTTCATAGCCATGGTATTTCTCCTTTGGGATGGCTTCGTAGGATGGGCAATACTGCCCATCCTACCGGGTTTCACTTTTGCAGTTTCTCGTGGTGCCTGATGACTTCACCGATGATGAAGGTCAGGAATTTCTTGGCGAATTCGGGATCCAGATCGGCCTCTTTGGCCAGCGCCTGCAGCCGTTCGATCTGGGTCGCCTCGCGGGCCGGGTCAGATGGCGGAAGGTCGTGCTCGGCCTTCAGCCGGCCCACGGCCTGGGTGTGCTTGAAGCGTTCGGCCAGCGTGTAGACCAGGATCGCGTCGAGCCGGTCGATCGACAGGCGGTGGTCTTTCAACAGGCCGGCGGCTTTGGCTTCGGCGTCCATCATTGCCCCTTTTCCATGGTCTCGCCCGCGACTTCCGGGCGTCTTCCATCCGTGGTCCAGTGGCGCCGGACTTCACCGTCGTCCACTTCTCCATCCCGAACCGCGCCCAGCCGTTCGGTCAGCCGGCGCGAGCGGGTGTTCGCGGGGTCGATGCAGTCGACCAGCACCGGCAGGCCCAAGGCTCGGGCGTGATCGCGAGCCGCTGTCGCGGCCTCGAACGCATGGCCCTGGCCTTCGGCCGTGCTGCGGAAGAGATTGACCAACTCCGGCTCTCGGTCGCCCGGTTCGAAACCGATCAGCACGAAGCCAAGAGGCGCGCCGCCGGCAAGTGGTTCGACCGTCCACAGGCCGTGGCCGCGCAAGAGCCAGGTGCCGAGGCTGGCGAATTCCGCAAACGCCTCGTCGCGCGTGACCGGGCCACCGACGACTTGCGCGGCGGGGCCGCAGAGGATTTCGGCCCAGGCGTCGAAATCGCCCATATGCGGGGCGCGCAGGCGCAGGCGGGCGGTTTCCAGAACCGGCAATTGCGCGCAAAGCGCGGCGGCGAAAGCGGCGGCAGGGCCGGGGATCGGGGTTTCATGGGGGGTCATTGCAGCGCCTCCGGTCCGGGATGGCGGAAGATGCGGCTCTTGCCGAAGGTCTCGTGCACGAAGTCGCCTTCGGGCATGCAGCCCATGCGGCGGGCCAAAGCCTCGGACCGCGCGTTGCCCTGGACGATCAGCGATATTGCGGTGGGCCAGCCAAGGGTCTCATAGGCAAATAGGCGCGCGGCGGTGGCAGCTTCATGGGCCAGTCCCTTGCCTTCCGCGCCTTCGTCCCAGATCGACCAGCCGATTTCCCGCTCGGGCCAGCCCTCGGGGAACCATGGGCCGGCCATGCCAAGGGCGCGGTCGGTGTCGCGGTCGGCCAGGATGAACATCGAATAGCCGCGCAAGACCCAATGCCCGGTCAGATGGCCGAAGGACCGCCAGGCCTGCACCCGCGGCACCGGCCCACCGACATGCGCCGAACGGGGCGAGGCAAGAAAGCCCGCAAACACCTCGAAATCCTCGACCCGCGGGCCACGCAGACGCAGGCGCGGGGTGTCGATCACCGGAATGCCGGTCAGTGCGATCATGGCTTTCCCCCGGCAAAGTGGCGGTAGATCAACGTCGACTTTTCGCCGTAGGGGTGCTTCGCCGCCGGGTCCACCACCGCGCCCATGCGTTCGCACAACCGGTGAGAGGGGGTGTTGGCCGGATGGGTATAGCTGACCGCCGTGCGGTAGCGGGTGGCCGCGAAGAACCAGTCGCGGGCGGCGATAGCGGCCTCATGGGCCAACCCCTGACCTTCGTCTGCGGCATTCCACAGGCTCCAGCCCAGTTCAGGTTCGGGGTGGGTGTCGGGGAAGAACGGGCCAATGCCGCCGATCGCCTCGTCACTGCCCTGCCGGGTGACGGTGAACAGACTGAAACCATGCCGCTGCCATTGCGTCAGCAGGTCTTCAAACTCAACGCGGGTTTCTTCGAATGTCCAGGGCCCGCCCATCATGTGCGAGCGGTCAGACGCCCAGAACCGGGCCGAGGCCGGCAGATCACGCAAGGCAGGCCCGCGCAACCGCAGGCGCGGCGTGTCGATCACCGGAATGCCGGTCAGCGCGATCATGCCGCCCTCCGCAGGCCGTGGCGGATCACCACATCGCCGGGGTCGATGCCGGGATAGGCGGGGTCGACCACGATCTTGCCGCCCAACCGCAGGCCAAGGGCGATGGAGCGGGCGTTGCCCGGCTCGATGATCGAGGTGATGTCGGGCCAGTCAAAGCTGGCGCGGATCCAGCCCAGCACGGCTTTGGCGGCTTCGAACGCGATACCCTGACCTTCGGCTTCGGGAATGACGAACCAGCCCAGTTCGGGGCCGGGGAAATGGTCGGGATGGTAAAGGCCGACTTCGCCGACAAAGCGGCCGTTCATGTCGACCGAAAAGGCGCCATAGCCGCGCAAGGACCAACAGGCCGCATCACCGGCCCAGTTGTACCAGGCCTCCTTGCGCGACTTCTCGCCGCCTTCCCACACCGCGCGCGGGCTGGCGTGGAAATCGGCGTGATATTCGAAATCATCAAGCCGGGGAGCGCGCAGCCGCAGCCGTTCGGTCGACAGGACCGGCACGGAGTTGGAAAACTGCTGAGCAAGGCCCGACATCACAGGATCATTTCTTCTTCATCATCCCCGACAAGCCCGCCGGCAGGGTCATGCCGCGCGGCATTCCGATGCCGCCACCCATGCCACCCATGCCACCCATGCCCTGCTGCATGCCCTTGGCGGCCTCGGCCAATTGCTCGGGCGTCATCTTCGACGGGTCGGGCATGCCGCCCTTGCCCATGAACTGCTTGATCATCTGCTTCATGCCGCCGCCCTTGCCCATCTTCTTCATCATGTCGGCCATCTGCTTGTGCTGCTTGATGAGACGGTTGAGGTCAGCCACCTCCAGCCCCGCACCCGCCGCCACGCGCTTCTTGCGGCTGGCCTGCATCAGGTCGGGGTTGGCGCGTTCGCGTTTGGTCATCGACTGGATCAGCGCGATCTGGCGTTTCAGCATGCGGTCGTCAAAGCCCGCCTCTTCGGCCTGCTTGGCCATCTTGCCCATGCCCGGCATCATGCCCATCAGGCCCTGCATGCCGCCCATCTTGATCATCTGTTCCAGCTGCATGCGCAGGTCGTTCATGTTGAACAGACCCTTCGAAAAGCGCTTGGCCATCCGCTCGGCCTGCTCGGCCTCGAACGTCTCCTGCGCCTTTTCGACCAGGGCAACGATGTCGCCCATGCCAAGGATGCGGCCCGCCACACGCTCGGCCTCGAAGACCTCGATGGCGTCCATCTTCTCGCCCAGGCCGACAAACCGGATCGGCTTGCCGGTGACGGCGCGCATCGACAGAGCCGCACCGCCGCGACCGTCGCCGTCCATCCGCGTGAGGACGACGCCCGAGATCCCGACCTTGCCGTCGAATTCCGCCGCGACGTTGACCGCGTCCTGTCCGGTCAAGCCATCGACCACCAGCAGGGTTTCGCGCGGCTGGGCGATGTCGCGGACCGATTGCACCTCGTTCATCAGGACTTCGTCGATGTGCAGACGGCCCGCCGTATCCAGAAAGACCACGTCATAGCCGCCAAGGCTGGCTTGGGTCTTGGCACGCTTGGCGATCTGCACCGCCGACTCGCCCTTGACGATCGGCAAGGAATCCACGCCGATCTGCACGCCCAGAATGGCCAGCTGCTCCATCGCCGCCGGGCGGTTGGTGTCCAAGGACGCCAGCAGCACCTTCTTGCCGTTCTTTTCCTTCAACCGCTTGGCCAGCTTGGCCGTGGTCGTGGTCTTGCCCGAGCCTTGCAGACCCACCATCAGGATCGTGGCAGGCGGGTTGTCGATCTTCAGGGCGTCCGCCGGGCCATCGCCGGCAAGAACACGGATCAATTCGTCATGCACGATCTTGACGACCATCTGGCCCGGCGTGACCGATTTGGTGACCGCCGCACCGGTCGCCTTGTCCTGCACCCGCTTGATGAAATCGCGGGCGACCGCCAGTGAAACGTCAGCCTCCAGAAGCGCCACGCGGACTTCGCGCAGCGCGGTCAGCACATCAGCCTCGGACAGCGCGCCGGCCTTGGTCAGACGGTCGAAGACGCCGCCAAGGCGTTCTGACAGGCTTTCGAACATCGCGTCACCTCCGTTGCGGTTTCACCCCATACGGGGTGGCAGGACCATGGCGAAAAGCGGAAGCGCACCCGTGGGCGCAACGCGCTGACGGATGGCGATCCCGGGCTTTGCCCATGGGACCGAAGGCAGATGCCCTCGGGGAATTGAGGGGCGGATACGCCGGATGGGCCGGAGTGTCAAGCGCGGGGGGGCTAAAGACCCTTGTCCGCGAACCAGTCGCGCAAGGCGGCCAGCTTTGCCTCATCCCAACCGGGCGGATCGGTCAGGGCGACCCAGCCGTCCAGATAGTGGCGCGCGGCATAGACATGGCCGTGGCCCGAGTTGGTGGTGGTGGCGGTCATCATGTCGGTCAGAAGCTGGACGAAGGTGACGACCGGCACCCAATGCAGCACGGGCGAGACATCGGGGCCGCGCGGATCGCGCATCCAGTCCGGCGCTTGGTAAAGGCTGGAGGGTTCAAAGAACGCAATCGCATCCGAAGGATACTGCAGGTAGATCATCCGCATCGGGCCCCAGGGGGCATCGGCCACCCCGGTGGTATTGGTCTGGGTGGTAAAGCGCACCAGCGCGCCGTCGCGAAAGCGCGGCGACCAGGGCGGGGTTTCCGGTTCGCGCGCGGCGGTGAATTGCGGCCAGCGTTGGCTGGCAAAGGGCGGGCCGGCCCAGAACGCGCCCTGTGGCGGATCCCCGATCACGATGGTGAAATCCAGCGAGATGTCGGAGTTCAGCGCCCCGAGGCTGAGACCGTGCAGATAAAGCCGTGGCCGCGCTTCCTTTGGCATTTGCCGCCAGTGGTCGTAGATGCGGGCAAACACGGCGCGGGCGGTTTCATGGCCGTATTCGGGTTCGACCAGCAGCGACAGCCAGCTGGGCAGGTAGGAATATTGCACCGAGACCGAGGCGACATCGCCGCCCCACAGGAATTCCAGCGGGGCGACCGAGGCCGGGTCGATCCAGCCGGTGCCGGTCGGCGTGGCGATGACCAGCAAGCGGCGGTCGAAGGCGCCGATGCGGAGCAACTCGGCCAGCGCCAGATCGGCACGGGCTACGGGGTCTTTCGCGCTGTTCAACCCGACAAAGACGCGCAACGGCTCCATCGCCGGGGCGCCGGTCAGGGCGGCGATGGCGGCGGCGTCAGGTGCTGCCTGCACCCAGTCGCGTCCCGCAGCCCCCAGGCTTTGCCATGAGGCAAGGGATGCCGCAGAGCCCGATTTCAGCGGGTCGCCGGGCGGCATCTCTCCTGGCGGGATCAGCGCGTCAACAGCGGCATAGCCCGCGTCCATCGTGCGCAGTGCGCCTTGCAGCAAAAGGCCGTTGCCGATGGCCCAGAACAGCCAGGCGGCAATCGCCGTGCCAAGCGTGATCGCCACCCGTGGCGGCACCAGCCTCGCCAGCCGGTTTGCCGCAATCACCGCAGCCAGACGGAACAGCCGCCCCAGCAGCAACAGCACCCCCACTGCCGCCAGCCCGGTTGCCGCGATGATCAGCGGCCGCGCGGTTTCCACCGGCGCCATCTGAACCGCCTGCCGCACCGCGTTCTGCCAGCCGGTCACCCGCGCCAGCCCATAGGCCAGGATCGCCAGCGTGGCTGTCCAGGTCAGCCAGCGCAGCCGTGGATTGTGCCAGCCGGCCAGCCCCAGCCAGCGCCACAGCGCGATCAGCCCGGCCACCAGCCCATAGACCAGCGCAAAGCTCAACCCCGCGACGGCACCTTGCAACACCCCGCTGCGCGGGATCAGCGACGGCGTCAGAGTCAGCGTGAATGCCGTCGCAGCGACGACCAGCGCCAGCGGAGTCAGCGGCGCAATGATCGGGCGGTTGGCGAATGGCGGGGGCATGGTGGCTGTCCGTGTCTAGGGCCGGTCGCCGACAAGCCCGTCGCAGGTGGTGCGTTGGCTGCCGCAGATGCCACGCACCCAGCCGGTCAGAAAGCCGGCGATGATCCGCTCGTCACCCTGCCGGTGGTAGTCGGCAAAGCGGATTCTGGCCCATTCGCCGCTGCAATCCAGCACCACTTCGGCCGCCACGCCGTCTTCCATTTCCATCGCTTGCCAGACCGGGTCCGAGGCGGGATCAGGGGCGACGAAGGCCAACTCGGTCTGGGCAAAGAGGGTGAGCAGCGCACTGTCGACCCAGCCGTCCGGCAAGGCGGTCTCGTAATCGGCCGACTGCCCATCTTCGACCCTGGCCCAGCCGTCCTGCATAGCGACCACTTTGAAATAGGCCGACTCGCCCTCGAACTCGGTGCCGGTCTCTCCGTGCGGGGCAAGGCCGACAACCGGACTGCCGGCGGCGGGGGCAGTATGGATGGCGATGGGGTCGACAAAACGAGTATTGCCAAAGGCCGGGAAATCGCAGGGGCCACCGGCCAGCGCCGGAGCGGGCAGCAGCAGTACAAGGCCGGCAAGGATATGGCGCACAGGATTCTCTTGCACTGGGAGCTTTGCGGCAGTCTGTGCCGCATTGCACCGGGCGGCAAGTCCGGTTTGGCCAGCCCGGCTTGCAACCCGCCCGGCTTTCGCGCTTGATGTGCGTCAGCGCACAACGGAGAGCCCGGATGAACAATTGGGACGAGGTCCGCACCGCCTTTCAGGTGGCGCGGCTGGGCACCGTTTCCGGCGCGGCCGAGGTTCTGGGCGTGCATCACGCCACCGTCATCCGCCATATCGACGCGCTGGAAGGGCGGCTGGGGGTCAAGCTTTTCCAGCGCCACGCCCGCGGCTATACGCCGACCGAGGCCGGCCGCGACCTCTTGACCATCGCCCAGACCGCCGATGAGCAATTCGCCCAGCTGGCCAACCGCATCAAGGGCCAGGGCGAGACAGTGCAGGGCGAACTGATCGTCACCTCGATTTCGGGCATCTCGGACCTTCTGGTGCCGGTGCTGGCCGGGTTCCAGCGCCACTGGCCCGAGGTGATCGTGCGCTTTCTGACCGACATGCGGCTTTTCCGGCTGGACTATGGCGAGGCGCATGTGGCGATTCGCGCCGGAGCGGCGCCGGAAGAGCCCGACAACGTGGTGCAGCCGCTGGTGCGGGTGAAGACCGGGCTTTACGCCGCGCGCAGCTATGTCGAAGCGCATGGTCTGCCGGCGGGCGAGGCGGAGCTTGCCGCGCATCGCTTCATCGCGGCCGACAGCGAAGCCAGCCGGGCCCCGTTCTATCGCTGGCTGCGCGACCGGGTGCCGGAGACGGCGCTGGCCTTCCGCGCGTCGGAACCGGTCGCGATGGAACGTGCCCTGCGCGAGGGCGCGGGGATCGGCTTTCTGTCGGCCTACAAGGCCCATGGCGACGACGGGCTGGTCGAAGTGATGGCACCGCGGGCCGAGTGGGACTCGGCGCTGTGGATCGTGACCCATGTCGATCTGCACCGGACGCGCAAGGTGCAGGCTTTTCTGTCCTATCTGAAAGAGGCGGCGAAAGGGTGGAAGCTGTGCAGCTAGGGCGCCTGGCCGCAGGCCATGCGGCGATGCTGGCGTTCTCGGCCGTGGTGGCGGGATCGTTCTCGCTGGGAGCGGTGGCCGCGCCGCATGTGGACCCCGGCGTGCTGTCAGCACTTCGGTTCGTCGTGGCAGTGGTGATCCTGTGGGTTGTGGTGCGGGCCTCGGGCGGGTCGGTGCGGGCGCCGTTGCGGCAGGCGCCGTGGCGCTGGCTGGTACTGGGCGGGCTGATGGCGGCCTATTTCGTCTTCATGTTCGAGGGGCTGAAGACCGCCGCCGCGATCCCCACCGCCGCCGTCTTCACGCTGACGCCGGTGATGGCGGCTGGCTTCGGCTGGCTGTTCCTGCGCCAGCGGCTGACGGCGCGGATGGCGCTGGCACTGGCGCTCGGGGCGGCAGGGGCGCTGTGGGTGATCTTTCGCGGCGATCCGGGCGCGATGCTGCGGATGGAGGTGGGGCGCGGCGAGGTGATCTATTTCTGGGGCTGCGCCTGCCACGCCGCCTATACCGCGCTGGTGCGCAGGCTGAACCGGGGCGAAAGCCCGGTGGTGTCCACCTACCTGACCATGGTGGCAGGCGCTGTGCTGCTGACCTTGTGGTCGGCCAGGGAAATGATGGCCACCGACTGGGCCGCCCTGCCGGCAATCGTCTGGGTGACGCTGGCCTATATCTCCATCGCGGCGACGGCGACGACCACCTATCTGGTGCAATTCGCCTCGTTCCGGCTGCCGGCGGCCAAGGTCATGGCCTATACCTATCTGGTGCCCAGCTGGGTGATCCTGTGGGAACTGGCGATGCATGGCAGCCTGCCGCCGGCACTGGTGGCGCTGGGCGTGGCGCTGACCTGCGTGGCGCTGGGACTGCTGTTGAAGGATTGACGCCAATGCGCTTCGCGCACTCCTCGCCGGATCATCAGCGAGGAGCGTCGAAGACGACGAGTGGCCGGCTTACTGGAACGCGCAGCCGGTCTTGATGCCCAGCTTGCTGAACACGAAGGCCGCGGGGCATTTCTTGGTGAAGGCCGACTGGATCAGGTTCGCGCCGATGAAGACGGTGAACCAGACGAAATAGGGCGAAACCCAGGTGGTCAGCACCACCGAAAGCAGCACCATCACTCCGGCAAACAGCGTCACGGTACGGTCGAGGTTCATTGGTCTTTCCTTTCGTTGAAGTCAGCTGCGGAACACCCGGTAGATCGCGGGGATCACCAGCACCGTCAGCAGGGTTGAAGTCAGCAGTCCGAACAGAAGCGAGATGGCGAGACCCTGGAAGATCGGGTCCGCCAGGATCACCACCGCGCCGATCATGGCGGCGATGGCGGTCAGGAGGATCGGCTTGAAGCGGATTGCACCCGCCTCGATCAGCACGGCCACCGGCACGTGCTTTTCGCCCTCGGGCACGGCGTGGCGGATGAAATCGACCAGCAGGATCGAGTTCCTGACGATGATCCCCGCCAGTGCGATGAAGCCGATCATCGAGGTGGCGCTGAACGGGGCGGCGAACAGCCAGTGACCCAGCATGATGCCCAGGAAGGTCAGCGGGATCGGCGTCAGGATCACCAGCGGCAGCTTGAACGAGCCGAATTGCGCCACCACGAGGATGTAGATGCCCAGAAGCGCCACGCCGAAGGCGGCGCCCATGTCGCGGAAGGTGACAAAGGTCACTTCCCATTCGCCGTCCCACAGAAGGGTGATGGCGGATTCATCCTCGGGCTGGCCATGCAGGCTGACCACGGGCTTGGTTCCATCGGCCCAGTCCATGCCGTCCAGCGCCTCGGCCACCGCCAGCATGCCGTAAAGCGGGGCCTCGAAAGCGCCAGCCAGTTCGCCGGTGACCATCTCGGCGGCGCGGCCGTTGTGGCGGAAGATCGGGTAGGACGACCGTTCTTCGTTGACCTCGATCACGTCGCCCAGTTCTACCACGCCGCGCGCTCCGGGAATGGTATTGGCGGGGATGGGGGTAGTCAGGAACGATTCATCCATGACCCTTTGCGCCCTTCGGCAGGGCGATCTGCAGCGGGATCGGGTGGCGCCCTTCGCCGCGGTGCGAATAGCCGACGGTCTGGCCGCCGTTCAGGATGGCCAGCGTGTCGAACACGTCCTGTTCCTGCACGCCGAAGAATTCCAGCTGGTCGGTCGAGATGGTGGCGCGCAGGCGGCGGGCCTGGGTGCCGAAGCTGTCATCGACGTCGACGACGAAGGGGATGCTTTCGAAGGCCGCGCGGATCCGTGTCGCGGCGTCGCGCCGGGTCTCTGGCGTGGGTCCGTAGACCTCGGCCAGCAGGGTGGCGATCACCGGCGGGCCGGGGGGCGGCTCCACCGTTTTCAGGCTGGTGCCTTCGGGCACGTCCAGCCCGGCCAGCCGGTCACGGATATCCAGCGCGATGTCATGGCTGCTGCGGTCGCGGTCGCCCTTGGGCGCCAGCAGGATCGACACCTCGCCCAATTGCGGTTCCGCCCGCAGGAAATAGTGCCGCACGAGACCGTTGAAGTTGAACGGCGCGGGCGTGCCGGCATGGGTCTGCACCGAGAGCACCTCGGGCATCGCCAGCACGATCCGCGCCACGTCCTGCGCCACGCGGTCGGTGGCCTCGACCGATGCGCCTTCGGGCAGGTCGATCATCACCGCCAGTTCGGATTTGTTGTCGAAGGGCAGCAGTTTCACCGTCACGTCGCGGGTAAAAAGGGCGGCGAGCGAGCCGAAGGACAGCACGGCGGTGATCAGCAGGAACGCCAGCGCGCCAGAGCGCGAGGCCAGAACAGGCCGCGCCACCACGCCATACATGCGCCCCAGCATGCCGCCGGGATGGCCGCCATATTCATCGTCATGGCCATGCGCCGACATGTCCGCGCGGCCGGCGATCTTGACCATCAGCCAGGGCGTGATGATGACGGCGACGAAGAACGAAAAGATCATCGCGGCCGATGCGTTGGCCGGAATGGGCGACATGTAGGGGCCCATCAGGCCCGAGACGAACAGCATCGGCAGCAGGGCCGCCACCACGGTCAGCGTGGCGACGATGGTCGGGTTGCCGACCTCGGCCACCGCATCGATGGCCGCCTGGGCGCGGCTGCGCTTGCCGCCCATGCCCCAGTGCCGGGCGATGTTCTCGATCACCACGATGGCGTCATCGACCAATATGCCGATCGAGAAGATCAGTGCGAACAGCGACACCCGGTTCAGCGTGTAGCCCATCACCCAGGACGCAAACAGCGTCAGCAGGATGGTCACCGGAATGACGATGGCGACCACGATCGCCTCGCGGCGGCCGATCGCCAGCCAGACCAGCGCGATGATCGACACGGTGGCGAGGCCGAGATGGAACAGCAGCTCGTTGGCCTTCTCATTGGCCGTCTCGCCATAGTCGCGGGTAACGGTCACCTGCACCGTATCGGGGATCAGGTTGCCTTCCAGCGAATGCATCCGGTGCAGCACCTCTTCGGCCACCACCACGGCATTGGCGCCCGCCCGCTTGGCGACGGCCAAGGTGACGGCAGGGCTGTCGGCGATGGCGCCATCGGCGGTCTTGCCGACCATCCGCACGATATGGTCCGAAGTGTCGGGCACGAAACTCACATCGGCCACATCGGCCACATAGACCGGCCGTCCGTCGCGCGTGGTCAGAAGCAGGTTCGCCACCTCGGCTGGCGCCTGCAGGGTTTCGCCCGCCACAAGGTCCACCTGCCCGCCGCCATCGCGCAATCTGCCGGTGTTGAGTGTGCGGTTCGCCTCCTGCACCTTCCAGGCCAGCTGTTGCAGCGTCACGCCGTAAAGCGCCAGCCGGTCCGGGTCGGGCGCGATGCGGATCGCCTCGGACGCCTCGCCGACGATATAGGTCAGGCCGACCTCGTCGGTCTTGGCGATTTCGGCCTGCAACACGCGGGCAAGGCGGGTCAGGTCATTGGCCGACACCTCTTGCCCGGGCGCGGCCGACAGCGTCAGCGCCAGAATCGCCACATCGTCGATGCCGCGCCCGATCACCAGAGGCTCGGGGATGCCGACCGGAATCCGGCCGATGTTGGCGCGCAGCTTTTCGTGCACGCGAAGGATGGCGTCATCTGAATCGGTGCCCACCATGAACCGCGCCGTCACCATCACTGCATCGTCGCGGGTCTGGCTGTAGACATGCTCGACGTCGTTGATGCCCTTGACGATGATTTCCAGCTGTTCGGTCACCAGCTTGACGGCGTCTTCGGCGCGCAGCCCCTGGGCCTGGACGTGGATATCCACCAGCGGGACCGAGATCTGCGGCTCTTCCTCGCGCGGCAGGCTGACCAGCGCGACAAGGCCCGCCGCCAGCGCGGCAAGGATGAACAGCGGCGTCAGGGCAGAGGCGATGAAACTGCGCGTCAGGCCGCCAGCGATGCCCAGGGGCTGATCCTTCGGCACGTCACTCATGTGCTTCCCCATCGGCATGGGCCGCGGTGGCGGCGGCCAGGGCGGCGGCGGCATCGGTCTCGACATTGTCGCCCGCCTGCAGGCCGGTGAGCACCTCGACCATCGGCGCGCCGTCGATCAGATGGCGCTCGCCGATCACCACGGCGCGCAGGGCGATGCCCTTGCCTGCCGAGACGCCGACGTAATCCAGCCCCGCGCGGGTGATCAGGGCGGTCTCCGGCACCACCAGAGCAGCGCGGTCGCCGACCGGCAGGCGCACCAGAACGCGGGCATCGACGAAAGCGTCGGGCAAGCCTTCGACGCTGACATCGGCCACCACGCGGCCGTTTTCGATCAGCGGATAGATGCGCTCGAGCCGGCCCTGCTGCTCGCCCTCGGGGCGTTCGATCACGATGCTGTCGCCCTCGGCCAGGGCAGAGGCGTGGCGTTCGGGCACGGCCAGCCGCAGGAAGATGCCGCCGCCGCCCAGCGTGGCGACCACCTCGCCCGGCAGCACCACTGCGCCCACCGCGACCGGCACATCCAGCACCCGTCCCGAGGCGGGAGCCAGCACCGCGCCCTCGGCCGTCCGTTGTTCTACAACCGCGCGCTCGGCCTCGACCGCCGCGATCTGGCCCTTGATCACATCGACCTGGGTGCGCAGCGCGTCCAGCCGCTGCACCGTGGTCACGCCCCGCTCCAGCAGGTCTTCGCCGCGCTTCAACTCGGTCTCGGCATTGGCCAGCTGCGCGGCAAGCGAGGCTTTCTGCGCGTCGATGGCGGTCAGCTGGAAGCTCAGCTTTTCGTCCACGATCCGGCCCATGACATCGCCCGCGGTGACGACATCGCCTTCCTTCACGGCCAGTTCCATCAAGGTGCCGCCCAGCCGGGCGCGGGCGGGCAGGCGGTCGCGTGCCTCGATCCGGCCGAACACGGCCTTCCACTCGGTCACCTTGACCGGCGCAAGCATCAGGGATTCGGCTTGGGCCCGCGGGGTCAGGCTCAGGCCGAGCAGCAGAAGCGAAGTCAGGATTGCGCGCATCGTCATGGCCCCCGTTACCGGCCGCGCCATCGGCGGGCCTGTTTCACGGGTGAGATATATTCAAGGTTTTGCATTTGTAAATGCCTGATCCGCAACATGGCCCGATTTCCTTTGCGTTGCAGCCGATCTGCCGCACCTACCCTGCTCCACCAAGGTCGTCCGGCGCGAGAAGATCTTGCGGTTGCATGCGTCCGCGCGGACTGTCGGGGGCCGACCGTGGGCAGCCCCGCCGACTGCGACATGGAGAATCGCGCGGCTTGCGCCGCAAGTTTCTTGTCTCGTCGTCGCGCTTGCGCGCTTCTCCTCGGCGGATGGGGGGCCAGCCCCCCAATCCCCCCGGAGTATTTGCCAAAGAGCAAGTTTTGAAAGGGGTTCGGCGTGGGGTTTTCTCTGAGGCGAGTACGCCCGCCGGAGGCTGTCGCAGTATCAGTCCGGGTTTTCGTCGGGACCAAGTTCGGTCGCCAGGAAGCGTTCGAAATCGTCCAGATCCAGTGGTTCGAACTGGCCGAAGCCCTGCATCCAGACCGAGGCGGCGCGCATCGCGTCCGGTTCCAGCTTGCACCAGATCACGCGGCCGCGTTTCTCGCGGCTGATCAGGCCGGCGTCTGCCAGGGTCGCCAGGTGCTTCGAGATCGCGGCCAGGCTCATCGCAAACGGTTGCGCGACGTCGGTCACCGCCATGTCGTCTTCCAGAAGCATGCCAAGTATCGCGCGCCGGGTCGGATCGGCCAGCGCCGCGAAGACGGTATCAAGGCGGGGCAGAACGGGGCGGGGCAGAACGGGGCGGGGCGGAACGGGTACGGGCATGGCGCGACTATCGGGGCGCGCCGGCAATTGTCAACCGCCGGGTTGAATATTGCCATGACCGGAATTGGCGGCCATGCCACTTGCATCAATCTGCCGCCGCCAAGAAAAATGATTTCAAAACAGGTGGTTGGATATTGATCATGGCGACTTGACTTAAGTCGGGCACACCCCTAGAACCGCGCCTGACTGCTGGAAGGGGGCATCCATGGCTTCGGAACCCGATCCCGACCGTTTGCGTGCGCTGGAAAAGCGTATCGAAGCGGCCAGGGGAAAGCCGAAGCCGGAGCGCAGCCAGACGGCAAAAGGGCTCTCGCAGGGCGAGGTCGCCTATCGGATGGTGATCGAGCTGGCAACCGGCATACTGGTCGGGGTCGGCATCGGTTACGGGCTGGATGTGCTGATCGGCACATTGCCCGTCTTCCTGGCGATCTTTTCCATGGTGGGCTTTGCGGCCGGTGTGAAGACGATGCTGGGCACCGCGCGGCAAGTGCAGGAAAAGGCGACCGCGGCCGAGGCCGCAGAGCGTGAGAGGGACTGAGACGTGGCGACGGGAACCGAAGAACACGGCAGCGAGGCGGGCGGTCTTGCGATCCACCCGATGGACCAATTCATCGTCAAGCCGCTGTTCGGCGACGGACCGGTGGAATGGTACACCGTCACCAACGTGACGCTGTGGATGTTCATCGCGGTTCTGGTGCTGATCGGCCTTTTCGTGCTGGCGACACGCCACCGCGGCATCATCCCGTCGCGGCTGCAATCGGTGGCCGAGCTGTTCTACGGCTTCATCCACAACATGGTCGAGGACGTGACCGGCCATGAAGGCGCGCGGTTCTTCCCCTATGTCATGACGCTGTTCATGTTCATCTTCCTTGCCAATATCCTCGGCCTGATCCCGATGAGCTTCACCACCACCTCTCATGTCGCGGTAACGGCGGTGCTGGCGCTGATGGTGTTCATGACGGTCACGCTGGTTGGCTTCTTCCGCAAGGGCATCGGGTTCCTGTCGATGTTCTGGGTGTCGTCGGCGCCCCTGGCGCTGCGTCCCGTCCTCGCGCTGATCGAGCTGATCTCCTACTTCGTGCGTCCGCTCTCGCATTCCATCCGTCTTGGCGGCAACCTGATGGCCGGTCACGCCGTGATCAAGGTCTTCGCGGGCTTTGCCGGAGCGATGGGCGTGGCCTCGGTCGTGCCGATCGTGGCGATTGCCGGCATCTACGGGCTGGAGCTGCTGGTGGCAGCGGTTCAGGCCTATGTCTTCACCATTCTGACCTGCGTGTATCTGCGCGACGCCGTCGGCGAAGCGCATCACTAGGGCCCGGACAACTCTCAATCCATTCCATCTTCTCAAGGAGCACATCCATGGAACTCGAAGCAGCGCAGCAGTTCGCCCAGATGGGCAAGTTCATCGGTGCCGGTCTGGCCTGTATCGGTCTGGGCGGCGCCGGCATCGGCGTGGGCCACATCGCCGGCAACTTCCTGTCGGGCGCCCTGCGCAACCCGTCGGCGGCCCCCGGCCAGATGGCCAACCTGTTCGTCGGCATCGCCTTTGCCGAAGCCCTGGGCATCTTCTCGTTCCTGGTCGCCCTCTTGCTGATGTTCGCCGTCTGATCCGGCATCCGACGTTCTTGGACGGGACGGCGCCGGGCTACTGGCGCCGGTCCGGCGTGAAGAAGGGTCCGATGGAGGACAAAGATGGCAACTGAGCCAATCGTCGAGGAAATCGCGGGCACCTGCGTCAACGAGCATGGCGGCGCCATCGGCATGCCGCAGCTTTGCGTCGACTGGATGCCGAACCAGATCTTCTGGCTTCTGGTCACGCTGGTGGTGATGTTCTTCATCCTTAAGACCATCGCCCTGCCGCGCATCGGCGCGGTGCTGGCCGAACGCAAGGGCACGATCAGCAACGACCTGGCGGCGGCCGAAGAGCTGAAGCTGAAGGCGGTCGCGGCGGAAAAGGCCTTCAACGATGCGCTGGCGACGGCGCGGGTCGAGGCGGCCAAGATCGTGGCAGCGGCCAAGGCGGACATCCAGAAGGACCTGGACAAGGCCACAGCCAAGGCCGATGCCGAGATCGGCGCGCGCGCGGCGGAGTCGGAGAAGAAGATCTCCGAGATCCGGGCTGGCGCGATGGAAGCGGTGGAAACCGTGGCCCGCGACACCGCACGCGAGATCGTGGCGGCGCTGGGCGGGCAGGCGGATGCCAAGGCCGTCACCTCGGCTGTCACGACACGGATGAAGGGGTAAGGCGATGAAGCAGCTTTCGGTTCTCCTGACCCTCGGGGCCTCGCCGGCCTTTGCCGCCTCGGGGCCGTTCTTCAGCCTGGGCAACACCAACTTCGTGGTGCTGATCGCCTTCTTCCTGTTCGTCGGCTTGCTGATCTACATGGGTGTGCCGAAAAAGCTGATGGGGCTTCTGGATGCCCGCGCGGCGCAGATCAAGTCCGATCTGGACGAAGCGCGCGCCCTGCGCGAAGAGGCCAAGTCCGTACTGGCCAGCTATGAGCGCAAGCAGAAGGAAGTGGCCGAACAGACCGACCGCATCATCTCGACCGCAAAGGAAGAGGCGATGGCGGCGGCTGAACAGGCAAAGGCCGACCTGAAGGCGGCGATTGCCCGCCGTCTGGCCGCTGCCGAAGACCAGATCGCCAGCGCCGAAGCCTCGGCGGTGCGAGAAGTGCGCGAGCGTGCGGTCCAGCTGGCAGTTGCGGCTGCGGGCGATGTTCTGGCCAGGCAGATGACGGCCGAGGCGGCGAAGTCCTCGATCGACGCGGCGATTGACCAGGTGGACGCAAAGCTGCACTGATCTGCCGGTTCCGACGGCAAGCATTGACCCCGGCCCCTGCAATGGGCCCGGGGTCTTTCATTTGCGGTCAGCGATCCTTTTCGTGTTCAAAGCGCTGGCGGGCGACGGCCTCGTTGCGTTCGGCGCGCAGGATGTCGTGGAAGGACTGTTCGACATAGTTCAGATGCGCCTCCACGGCGGCCCGCGCCGCTGCGGGGTCGCGCGACTGCACACCCGTGTTCATGGCGCGGTGCTGTTCCAGCAGCTGGTCGCGCGTCGCGCGGTTCTTGAACAGCATCTGGCGGTTGTAGAACACGCCCTGGCGCAAAAGCTCGAACATCGAGCGCATCATGTGCAGCATGATGACGTTGTGGCTGGCCTCGATGATCGCCATGTGGAATTGCGCGTCCAGTTCCGCCTCGTCGGTGGGATCGCGCTTGAGGTGGGCCGCCTCCATCTTGCGAAAGATGGTGTCGATCACCTTCAGGTCGGTGTCCGAGCCGAAACGCGCGGCGCGGTCGGCGGTCAGCCCTTCCATGTCGCGACGGAAGGCGAGGTAGTCGAACACCGCCTCTTCGTGGCTGGCGAAAAGCTGCGTCAGGGCGGGCGAGAAGGCAGAACCGAGGACTTCGGCGACGAAGACCCCCGATCCGGCGCGGCTGGTCAGCAGGCCGCGGTCGGAAAGCTCTGCGATGGCGTCGCGCAGGCTGGGGCGCGAGACGCCAAGACGGTCGGACAGTTCGCGCTCTGCCGGCAGGCGCTCGCCAGGGCGCAGGATGCCGCGCAGGATCAGTTGCTCGATCTGGCGCACGACCGAGGAGGACAGTTTTTCCGGGGTGACTTTCAGGAAGGGCATGAGGTTTCTTTCGTGATTGGTTTGAAATTATGACCAATCGCGAAAAGGCTCAATGGAAAAGGGGCCGGAAAACCGGCCCCTTGCGGAAAAATGTGCGAATTGTCAGGCGGTCGGGCGGATGATGATCTCGACCCGGCGGTTCTGGGCGCGGCCTTCCGGTGTCAGGTTGGTCGCCACCGGCTGATCCTCGCCCCGGCCATAGGCGGCCAGGCGGCCGTTCGGCACGCCGCTTTCGCGCAGCACGTTGGCCACGGAAACCGCGCGACGTTGCGACAGGTCCTGATTGTAGGCGGCGGAGCCGGTGTTGTCGGTGTGGCCGATTACCTCGATCCGGCTGTTGGGATATCTCAGCAGGCTGGCGGCGACTGTCTTCAGGTCGCGCGTCAGGTCAGGGCGCACGCTGGCGCTGTCGGTGGCGAACAACAGGTCCTGCGGCATGTTGACAACAAGGTAGTCGCCATAATTGGTGACGCTGACGCTGGACGGCAGCGAGCCGCGCAGTTCGGCCGCCTGCTGGTCCAGCGAATTGCCGATGGCGCCGCCGATCACGCCGCCCACCACGGCGCCGACAGCGGCCTTGGCCAGCTTGTCGTCGTTCTGCGAGGCGCCAAGCGCGGCCCCGGCCAGCGCACCCAGGGCGATACCCTGTTTCTGGCGGGCGTTCGGATCATCGGGATAAGCGTTGGGGTCGACGCAGGCGGTGGCAGCCAGAAGGCTGGCCGAAGCCAGAAGAAGCGGAAATTTGGTCATGATGTGCTCGTTGCCGTTGGTTTTCCGGCCCGTGTCGTGCCGGGCTATGGGCAGGCTATACCATGGTGGGCGGGGCCGGGACAGGGGGCGGGCCCGATGCGCGAGGTTCTGCCGACGGCTCTTGCGGTCACATCCGCGTGCGGGCGGCCTCCCAGGCCAGCATGGCGCGTTTGCGCGGCAGGCCCCAGTGATATCCGCCAAGGCCGCCGTCGCGGCGCAACGCGCGGTGGCAAGGGATCAGGAAGGAAATCGGGTTGCGGCCCACGGCGCTGCCGACGGCGCGCTGGGCCGCAGGGTGGCCGATGGCCGAAGCGATGTCGGAATAGGTGGTGACGTGGCCGGTGGGGATGCTCAGCAGCGCCTCCCAGACCTTGATCTGGAAGGGCGCGCCGATCAGGTGCAGCGGTGCCGCGCGGCCGGGGTCGGTGCCGAAGGCGGCCTTGGCCCAGGGGGCAAGCGTGGCGGGGTCTTCGATGTAGGTGGCCTTCGGCCAGCGGGCGGTCAGGTCCGCCATGGCGGCCTCGGTGCCGGTGTCGTCGGCAAAGCCGATGCCGCAGATGCCCTTGTCGGTGCCCATGACCAGCGCCGGGCCGAAGGGCGAGGGGAACCAGCCCCAGAGGATGCTCAGACCCGCGCCGCCGCGGGCATAGTCGCCGGGCGTCATCGCCTCCCATGTCAGGAACAAGTCGTGCAGGCGGCCGGTGCCGGACAGGCCCAGTTCATGCGCGGTGGCAAGGGTGGTGTGGCGTTCGGCCAGAAGGTGGCGGGCGTGGGTCAGCGTCAGGTATTGCTGATAGCGTTTCGGGCTGACGCCTACCCATTGGCTGAAGGTGCGCTGGAAATGCGCCGGGCTCATCTGCATTTTTGCGGCGAGGTCGTCCAGCGTCAGGCCGGGCGGTGCGCCGTCGATCACGGCCAGCGCGCGGCCGATGACGGAATAGTGGTAGGCGGGGGATTGGTCGGTCATGGCGGTCTCCTTGACCGCCAACATAAGCGGCGGCGCGCGGGCCTGCGACCCGATTCCTGCGGCTTTGCGGGCTTGCCCCCAAGGCCTGCGGCATGGCACAGGAGATGCCATGGTGCGCCAGCTCGATTATCCGGCCATGAAGGCCGTCTTCACCCGGTTCCGCGAAGCGGAGGCCGAGCCGAAGGGCGAGTTGGAGCACCTGAACGCCTTTACCCTGCTGGTCGCGGTGGCATTGAGCGCGCAGGCCACCGACAAGGGGGTGAACCGGGCGACGCGAGAGTTGTTTGCGCTGGCCGACACGCCGCAGAAGATGCTTGCGCTGGGCGAAGAGGGGCTGATCGCGCATATCAAGACCATCGGCCTGTTTCGCAACAAGGCCAGGAACGTCATCAAGCTCAGCCAGCGGCTGATCGAGGTCTACGGTGGCGAGGTGCCGTCCAGCCGTGCCGCGCTGATGACGCTGCCGGGCGTCGGGCGCAAGACCGCGAACGTGGTCCTGAACATGTGGTTCCACCAGCCGGCGCAGGCGGTGGATACCCATATCTTCCGCCTCGGCAACCGCAGCGGCATCGCGCCGGGCCGTGACGAGGCGGCGGTCGAACGCGCCATCGAAGACAACGTTCCGGCCGAATTCCAGCGCCACGCGCACCACTGGCTAATCCTGCATGGTCGGTATATCTGCACCGCGCGCAAACCAAGATGCGGTATCTGCCCGATTTCCGAGTGGTGCCTATATGAAGAAAAGTTCGGGGAGAAGACATGAAGACCTATCAGGTTGTGGGCATCGGGAACGCCATCGTCGATGTGTTCTCGACGGCGGATGACAGCTTTCTGGACCTGATGGGGATCGGCAAGGGCATCATGCAGCTGGTCGAGCGCGAGCGGGGCGAGATGCTCTACGCCGCGATGAAGAACCGCCGCCAGGCGCCCGGCGGGTCGGTTGCCAACAGCATCGCCGGGATCGGGTCGCTGGGACTTTCGACAGCTTTCATCGGCCGGGTGCATGACGATGCGCTGGGCCGGTTCTATGCGCAGAGCATGGCCGAGGAGGGCACCGATTTCGTGAACCATCCGGTCAGGGGCGGCGAGTTGCCGACCTCGCGCTCGATGATCTTCGTGTCGCCGGATGGCGAGCGGTCGATGAACACCTATCTGGGGATTTCGTCGGAACTGGGCCCCGACGACGTGTCGGATCAGGTAGCCGGCAAGGCCGAGATCCTGTTTCTGGAAGGCTATCTCTACGACAAGCCGAAGGGGAAAGAGGCGTTCGAGCGGGCGGCCCGGCTGACCCGCTCGGCAGGCGGCAAGGCAGGGATCGCGCTTTCCGATCCGTTTTGCGTGGACCGCCACCGCGACAGCTTCCGCCGCCTCGTGAAGGAGCTGGATTTCGTCATCGGCAACGAGCACGAATGGGAATCGCTTTACCAGACCGACCTGTCGGGCGCGCTTGAACGCGCGGCGGCGGATGCCGGCACGGTGGTCTGCACCCGGTCGGGGCATGATGTGGTGCTGGTGCGCGGCGAGGAAGAGGCGGTGGTGCCGGTGACTGCCGTGGTCCCGGTGGATGCCACCGGCGCAGGCGACCAGTTCGCCGCGGGCTTCATCTACGGTCTGGCGACGGGGGCGCCGCTGGCGGTGGCGGGCCGCATGGGCTGTGTCGCCGCGGCAGAGGTGATCGGCCATTTCGGCGCCCGCCCCGAGGTCGACGTGAAGGCGCTGTTCAAGCGCGAAGGGCTGGTTTGAATCGCGGAATGCCGCCGGTCAGCCAATGCTGAACCGCCATTCGGTGATCTGCCGGTAGGGGCTGTCCGGCGTGGCGATGATATCGGGGAAGGTCGGCTGGTGCAGCGCATCGGGCCAGGCCTGCGGCTCCAGTGCCAGGCCTGCGCATGCGGCATCGCCGGGCCGGACGGGCGCACGGCCATCATAGACCTGCAGGCCCGGCTCGGTGGTCATCAGCCGCAGCCTGGCGCCGGAGGCGCCGGTCAGGGTGGCGGCTTCGGCCAGCGCGCGCCGGTCGGCGGCAAGGCAGAAATTGTGGTCCAGCGCCGGGGCGTCGGGTCCCAGGGGCCGGGGGCGGCGGAAGTCCATCGCGCCGGTGGCGGGGGCAATCCGGCCGGTCGGGATCTGGTCGGTATCGACGGGCAGCCAGCGATCCGCCTTGATCTGCAGGCTGTGGCCTGCCCAGGTCGCGGTGCCGTCGAGGTTCCAGTAGCTGTGGTTGGCGATGTTGATCGGCGTCGGCGCATCGGTCGTGCCCGATAGCTCCATTCGGAGGGTGGCGCTGCCGGGCAGGCTGAAACGAGCCGAAAGGCGGCGGTTGCCGGGAAAGCCGCCCAGCCCGTCGGCCAGATCCAGCGCGAAAGTGACGGCAGTGTCGGACCGATCCTCCACCCGCCAAAGGCGGCGGTGAAGGCCGGAGGCGCCGGAGTGCAGCGTGTTCGCCCCTTCGTTCGCATCGAACCGGCAGGGGCGGCCGACGATCGTCGCGTTGGCGCCGGCAATGCGGTTCGCGACCGGGCCGACCAGCGCCCCGAAATAGCTGGACGCGGCCTCGTAATCGGCCAGCCGGTCCGACCCCAGCGTCAGGCTATGGGGAACGGCGTCCAGCCACAGCCCTTGCAGCGCTGCCCCGAAGGTCAGGACGGACACGGCCAGCCGGTCATCGGCCAGGACGATCCTTTCGACCGGCTGGCCGTTCGCGGTCAGGCCAAGGCGGCTGAGGCCGGGGGATTTCGGGCGCGTCTGCATGGGCGCCGTGTGTGGACCGGCGTGGCAGGGCGGTCAAGGGCGGTGGCGCCGGCCTCAGGGCGGGCAGGCGGCCAGGCTTGCGGCCAGGCTGCGGATCAACTCGGGGTAAAGTCCGGATCCCGGCTCAAGGACCGAGCCGGACGGATCCAGCGGCGGTCCCACGGCGATGCCGCTGCCCTCGGCAATCTGCGCGACAAGGGCGGGGTTGTGCTGCACCTCGGGAAAGATGCAGGGCGCGGCACCACGCGCGATGCTGTCGCGCAACGCGGCCAGATGCCGAGCGCCGGGCGAGACCGCATCGCCAAGCGCCACGGTTCCGGCCAGCGTCAGGCCGAAATGCGCGGTGTAATAGCCGTAGGCATCGTGGAAGGCGATGAAGGGCTGGTCCTTGACCGGGGCAAGGATCGCGGTGGCCTCGGCCTCGGCCTTGTCGATGGCGGCGGCGGCGGTTTTGACATTGGCGGCGTAGGCAGGAGCGTTCTCCGGGTCCAGCCGCGACAGCTCGGCCGCGATCAGTTTCAGCCAGTGGCGGCCGTTGTCGGGGTCGAGCCAGGCGTGGGGGTCGGTGCCATGATGGTCGTGGCCCTCCTCGTCATGGTCCGTCGCCCCGGTCGCGCCGAACTCTTGCCGGTGCGTCCCCTCGGCGGCCAGAAGGCCCAGGGCCGCAGCCGTCTTGGGCCGGTTGGCCAGAGGCTTTTCCAGCCAGGGCGTCAGCCCCGGCCCGATCCAGACCACCAGATCGGCCTCGGCAACCGCCCTTGCCTGACTGGGCCGCAACTGGAAGCTGTGCGGAGAAGCGCCGCGGTCCAGAAGCAGCACCGGTTGACCCAGATCGCCCATCACGGCTGCCACCAGCGACTGCACCGGCGGAATGTCGGTGACCACGGCGGGAACCTCTGCCAGGGCGGCGGTGCTGGCCAGCAGGAAGGATATGATACAACGCATCGGGATTGCCTCTGGACTCGGTGGGGCCGATCTATGTATGTAATATTATAACACGTCAAGGGGCCGGGAATGGCAAAGCAGCAGACGGCGGAGTGCTCCGGTTGTGCCGATCCCGGTGCGGCCTTTGCGCGGCATGACCATGGCCATTGCGCCGCCGATGTGCTGGCGCGGGCCGAGGTGCTGGCGGCGGAACAGGGCGCGCGGCTGACGCCTGTGCGCAAGCGGGTGCTGGAAATCCTGTTGGAAGAACACAAGGCCATGGGCGCCTACGAGGTGCTGCAACGGCTGGCGGCCGAAGGCTTCGGCAACCAGCCTCCGGTCGCCTACCGGGCGCTGGACTTCCTTGTGGATCAGGGCTTTGCCCACCGCGTCCGGCGGTTGAACGCCTTTACCGCCTGCATGCATCCGGGCGAGGCGCACGCGCCCGCCTTCCTGATCTGCCGGGGCTGCGATGCAGTGGCCGAGGCCCCTGCCGCGTTGGTGCGCGCAGCGCTGGAGGCAGCGGCGGCCGAGGTGGGCTTTGCCGTCGAGCGGTCGAACATCGAGGCGTTGGGCCTGTGCCCTTCGTGCCGGGAGGCAGCGCCATGAGCCTGATCGAGACGCACCATCTGTGCATCCGGCTGGGCGGGACCGAAGTTCTGCACGACGTCTCGCTGCGGATCGAGCCGGGCGAGATCATCACCATCGTCGGGCCAAACGGCTCGGGCAAGTCCACGCTGTTGCGCGCGCTTCTGGGCATCGTGCCGGCGGCGGCAGGCAAGGTCGGCCGCGCGCCGGGTCTGCGGGTGGGCTATGTCCCGCAGCGGCTGCATGTTGACCGGTCGATGCCCATTACGGTGCGACGGTTCCTGTCGCTGCCCGTGCGGGTCCGGGATGCCGAGGCGGCGGCCGTGCTGGCAAAGGTGGGGATGGACGCCGCGGGCGCTGCGCAGATGGCGGCGCTGTCGGGCGGTCAATTGCAGCGGGTGCTGTTGGCGCGGGCGCTGCTGGGCCGGCCGCATCTCTTGATGCTGGACGAGCCGACGCAGGGCCTGGATCAGCCGGGTGAGGCGGGATTCTACCGGCTGATCGAAGAGGTTCGGGCGGAAACCGGGGTGGCGGTGCTGATGGTCAGCCACGATCTGCATGTGGTGATGGCGGCCAGCGACCGGGTCGTCTGCCTGAACGGCCATGTCTGCTGCGAAGGCACGCCGCAGGTGGTGTCCTCGGCGCCCGAATACCGGGCGCTGTTCGGGCTGGGCACCCAGGGCGCGCTGGCGCTGTACCGGCACGAGCATGACCATGACCACGCCGCGCCGCATGACCATGACCATGACCATGACCACGATCACCACGGACATTCCCATCATGCTTGACGATTTTCTGGTGCGGGCGGGGCTGGCGGGGGTAGGGCTGTCGCTGGCGACGGGGCCGCTTGGCGCCTTCGTGGTCTGGCGGCGGATGGCCTATTTCGGCGATGCCACGGCCCATGCGGCGGTGCTGGGCGTGGCGCTGGCGCTGGCGACCGACCTGCCGATCGCCGCCGGCACGCTGGTGGTGGCGCTGGCGATGGCGGTGACGGTGGCCTGGCTGGCCGCACGGGGCTGGGCGATGGACACCACGCTGGGCGTCCTGGCGCATTCGGCGCTGGCCTTCGGGCTGGTCGCGGTCAGCTTCTTTCCCGAGGTGCGGACCGACCTGTCGGCCTATCTCTTCGGCGATATCCTTGCGGTGACCACGGCCGACCTGGGCCTGATCTGGGGCGGAGCAGCGGTGGTCGTGGCACTTCTGGTCTGGCGCTGGCAGGCGCTGCTGACCTCCACGCTGAACGAAGACCTGGCCCATTCGGCCGGTCTGAACCCCGACCGCGAGCGGCTGATCCTGACCCTGGCGCTGGCCGTGGTGGTGGCCGTCGCGCTGAAGGTGGTGGGGGCGCTCTTGATCGCGGCGATGCTGATCATTCCGGCGGCGGCGGCGCGCGGGCTGGCGCGCAGCCCCGAGGGCATGGCGCTGGGCGCGGTGGCGGCAGGGGCGGCGGCGGCGCTGGCCGGGCTGCAGCTGTCGATGTGGCAGGACACGCCCGCCGGCCCTTCGATCATCGTGGCGGCGGCCCTGATCTTCGCCGTCGCGGCCGCCTTCGGACGGATGCGGTCGGGCTGATCCGCAATTGCCCCACCACCGCCCGACGCCTGCCCCATTTCCCGGCTAGACCGGCAGTCGAGCGGGGCCGCAAGGCCCCATTGCGCGTGTATTCAGGGGGCTGAAGCCATGTTTCGTGTCGGCGTCTTCGCGATGGGTCTGATCGTTCCGCTGTTCTTCGCGGGGGCCTATCTTGCCTTTGATTTCTGGAATGTGAACCGCATGGCGCGGATGGGCGACGGCGATGGCGTCAGTGTCAGCGAATACATGTCGGGCTGGATGTCGCTGGCCGGAGTAGGCGGCAACGGCGGCAGCGGCGAGGCGACCGAAATGCCCTCGGACCTGGCAATGATGCTGCCCAAGGCGCCCGAAGGCTGGACCATGCGCCCGACCGAACCGGGCGACCTGGATGCCTTTCTGCCCGCAGAAGGCAGCGAAAAGGCCCTGCGCGAGGTGCGCGCCGCGATCAACCCACGCGGCGGCAATGGCGTCAGGGAAGTGCGGATGACCTATGCGAACGGCGCCCGCAAGGTGGTGTTCGAACTGGTCCGCTACCCCGATTTCGTGTTCACCAGCTTTGCCGCGGCGCATCTGAAGATGGAACTGCAGATGAACAGCAGCCGCTTTTCGGGGCGCGGCTTCATGACCGTGCGCGGGATGGAGATCAACGAAAACGAGCTGCCCGACGAGATCGGCCTGCGCTATCTTGTCGGCGATGTGGCTGGCCAGATCTGGCTGCGGGCGCTGGCGCCGCGCACGATGACCGATCAGGATCTGCTGCCGTTCTTCGAGACCCTGCATGTGCCGGCGATGAATGCCAATGTGATCGAGAAAGTGGCCGGCATGGGCGAAGTGCCGGTAATCGTCGTGGCCTCGGTGCTGGAAGAGGAAACCCGCGCAATCTGGGCCGCCGAACGCGACGCCGAGGCTGCAAAAGAGGCCGAAGCACGCGCCGCAAGGGAGGCCGAGCGCGCGGCCCAGGAAGAGGTCGCGCGGCTCGCCGAAGAAGAAGAGGCGAAGATCAAGGAAGAGCGCGCCAAGGGGATCGAGCGCGACGAAGAGACCGGCGTGAAGGTCCGCAAGGGCACCGGCAAGGAGAAGAAGCCGGCCAAGAAGATCGGCGGCTTCGGAGACGAGGGCTGCACGACCGACGGTGGCCGCAAGGTCTGCGGCGTGGGCGACGCGGCCGAAGAGTAGCCGCCGGGCCAACCCCATTTAGCGAAAAACGGCCCCGAAGGGCCGCGTTTGCGTCTTTTGCGGGCGTTGGGTTCAGCCCATGTGGGGTTCCATGCTCTCCAGCTGTTCCTGCGTGGCGCCGACGCGGAACCAGCTGTCGCCATCTGCTTCGCGCACCAGCATCAGCATGCCGGAGTCCAGCGCCACCTTCTTTTCGCCGATGCCGAGGAAGCCGCCGACATCGACCACCGCGCCTTCGATCTTGCCATCGGTGCCAACCGCCACGGCGCTGATTTCGCCGACGTCCTCATCGTTCGGGCCGTAGACACGCATGCCGATCAGGTCATCCTCGACCCAGGTCGACAGATCGACCGTCTCGCCCGGCAGCGGATCGGCCTGCGGCTCGGTGACCGAGGTCACGGCCTCTTGCGTCGCAGGGTCCGCAATCGGTGGTTCGGCCTTGGTCAGTGCGGGATCCGCGGCAGGGTCGGCGGTGGGCTCGGCGGCCTCGAACACCATTTCGGGGTCGAAGGCGGGTGCCGCCTCCAGCGACGCAGAGGTGCCGTGGAAGACGATGAAGTAGTCGTCCGGGCTGTTGGTATCGGGCACCAGCGTCAGCTCGTTCAGCGCCACGGCCACGGTTTTCTCACCGATCCCGAGGAAGCCGCCGACATCGACCAGAACCGCCTCGGTATCGCCCGAAAGGCTGATCATGAGGTCGTTGATCTCGCCGGCGTTCTGCCAGGCGGCATCGGCCTCGGCGATAGCCTCGGTCGACATGCCGGTGGTGTCGGCTTCGGTCACATAGACCGTCTTGCCGATGAAATCCGAGGCGCGGACGCCCTGTTCGATGCCAGGCAGATAGGTCTGGCGTTCGGCTTCATGCGAGTCCGCGAGCGCGGGAAAGGCCACCAGGGCCAGCGCCGAAGCGGCAACGGTGTTCGCGAGCAGGGTCTTCATCTTGGGTCTCCTGTTGCATCATTTGGCCCGCAGGCCGGGATGGCAGACCAACGCCCCCGCAGCCCGCCGGTTTCACGCCCGCCGGTCACGATGTTTTCACTGCCCTGCCGGGAACCGTCTGGCGACTTGCCGCGCGCGGATGCGGGCCCCGGGTGTCGTTTTCGGATGCGAAGGGTCGGGCCGGCTTGCCCTATGGCGGCGCGCTCTGGCAGATATGGGCCGGAACATTGCCGGGGGAGTCGGTCCGATGAAGACGCATGTGAAGGCGCTGGTGGTTGGCGGTGGCGCGGTGGGCACGGGCATCGCCTATCATCTGGCCAAGGCGGGCTGGGACACCATGCTGGTCGAGCGGGATGAGCTGACCTCCGGTTCAACCTGGCATGCGGCGGGGCTTCTGCCCTTGTTCAACATGAGCTATGCGACGACCCACATCCACAAATACTCGGTCGATTTCTACAAGGGGCTGGAGGCCGAGACCGGCCTGGACGCAGGTTTCTACGTCGTCGGCAACCTGCGCATGGCGCAGCGCAAGGAACGGATGGATGAGTATATGCTCTACTCCTCCGTTGCCGAGACTGCGGGCGTTTACCACGAATTCCTGACGCCCAAAGAGATGAAAGACCGCTGGCCGCTGTTGCGCACCGATGATCTGGTCGGCGCGCTCTATCACCCGCAGGACGGCTACATCAATCCGGCCGACGTGACGCAGGCGATGGCCAAGGGCGCGCGCCAGCACGGCGCCACGTTCGAGCGCAAGATCCAGGTCGACGGCTATCGCTGGACCGGGTCGGAATGGATCGTGTCGGTCACCCGGATGGTGGAACAGGGCGGCAATCTGGTGCCTTCGGACGAGAAATACGAGATCCACGCCGAACATGTGGTGACCGCGACCGGCAACCACGCCCAACGCACCGCACGGCTGCTCGGGATCAAGACCCCGGCCATTCCGGTGGAACACCAGTATATCGTGACCGAACCCGACCCGATGCTGGTCGAATACCGCAAGAACAACCCCGAACACCCCGTCCTGCGTGACGCCGATGCCAAGTGGTATGTGCGCGAAGAACGCGGCGGCTGGATCCTTGGGCCCTATGAATACGGCGCGCCTGCGCGGTTTGAATATGACGTGCCGCAGGGCTTCCGCGCTGATCTGTTCCCCTGGATCTGGAGCGGATCGAGGCGGAATACATGTCGATGATCCATCGCCTGCCATCGTCGGAAACCGTCGGCCTGAAGGACGATTTCAACGGCCCGATCTGCTATACCCCCGATGGCAATCCGCTGGTCGGCCCTGCGCCGGGCCTGCGCAACATGTGGCTGGCCGAAGGGTTTTCGTTCGGCATCACCGCGGCGGGTGGCACCGGCCATTACCTTGCCCAGTTGATGACCGAAGGTGAGGCCGAAATCGACATGGCCAGCCTTGACCCCAAGCGCTACGGCAATTGGATGACCACCGAATACGCCGCGCGGAAGAACGAGGAATGCTACAACCACGTCTTCATCCTGCACCACCCGGACGAAGAGCGCGCCGATTGCCGCCCCCTGCGCACCGCCCCCGCCTATGACCGCCAGATCGGCATGGGTGCCCAGATGGGCCAGGTGAACGGCTGGGAACGGCCCAACTATTACGGCCCCAAGGATGCGCCCGAAGGCTTTGACCACGACAGCCGCAGCTTCCGCCGCGGCGCCTGGTGGCCCTTCGCGGTGGAAGAGGCGAAAGCCGTGCGCAATACCGTGGGTGTCATCGACGCCTCGGCCTTTACCAAGCACCTCTTGCGTGGGCCGGGGGCGACCGCCTTCCTCGACCATTTCACCTGCAACAAGCTGCCGAACGTCGGCCGCATCAACCTGACCTATGCGCTGACCGACCATGGCACCACCCGCACCGAATACACCATCGTGCGGTTGGCGCAGGACGAATACTATCTGATCTCGGCCGGCGCCTGGACGGCCTATGACTATGATTTCCTGAAGAAATCGGCCGAAGACTTCATCGCCGCCGGTGGTGCGCATATCGACATCCATGACATCACCACGCAATGGGGCGTCTATGCGCTGGCCGGGCCGAACGCACGCGCCCTGCTGAAAGACATCGTCAAGGACAGCGATCCCGAGACGGTTCTCGGCAACAAGCGCTTCCCCTGGCTTTCCTACCGCGACATCGAGCTGGGCATGTGCCCGGTCCGCGCCGTGCGCGTGGCCTATACCGGCGAGCTTGGCTGGGAGTTGCATTACCCGATCGAATTCGGCCGCTATCTCTGGGACCTGCTCTGGTCGGTCGGTGAAAAGCACGGGCTGAAGGGTGTCGGCGCGCGGGCGCAGAACTGGCTGCGGCAGGAAAAATCCTACCGCGCCTTCGGCAACGAGCTGGGCCGCGACGCGACGCCGTTGGAAGCCGCGCTGGACCGCTTCGTCGACCTCTCCAAGGACTTCAACGGCAAGGCCAGAATGCTGGAAACCGGCATCCGCTCGAAATGCGTCACCGTGCTGATCGACGGGCCGGAGGATACCGACCCCTGGGGCAAGGAGGCCCTGTTGGTGAACGGGACAAAGGTCGGGCGGCTGACCTCGGGCGGCTATTCCGTGGCCTTCGGCAAGCAGATCGGCATGGGTTATGTCCGCCCCGATCTGGCCGAGGCGGGGACGAAGCTGAAGGTCAAGATCCTGCGCCAGGAATGGGACGTGGTGGTGGTCGAGGACAGTCCCTTCGACCCAAGCAACGCCCGTATCCGGGTGGACGGCTGAAACTGGGGGCCAAAATCCTTCGAAAGATTCTACAATTCTCTTCGAAGAAAAATTGGCCCCTTCCCATTCCCGGCGCACCCAGCCAAAAAGTCGCATGACCAGATCGCGCCCATTCTGGCTTCTTGCTGCCCCGGCGATCTTCCTGATCCTTTGGTCGGCCGGCTTTGCCGTGGCCAAGATCGCCGTCCTTCATGCCGCCCCGCTGACAGTTCTGGCCCTGCGCTATGCCCTTCTGATTGGACTGCTGGGGCCGCTGGCGCTGATCCTGCGGGTGCCGTTTCCGTCCTGGCGGGGTGTTCGGGACGTGGCAGTGGTGGGGTTCGCGATCCAGGTCGTCTATTTCGGCCTGTGCTATCTGGCCTTCAAATCCGGCGTCTCGGCCGGCGGCGTGGCGATCGTCGTCTGCCTGCAGCCGATCCTCGTGGCCCTGGTCGCGCCGCGCTTCGTGGGCGAAAGGATCTCGGCGCGTGGCTGGCTGGGCTTGGGGCTTGGCCTTGCCGGAGCGGCAATGGTGGTCTTCGGGCGCGGGTCGGTCGCGGTGGAAAACCTCTTCGGTCTGGCCTGCACCGTCCTGGCGCTGCTGGGGATCACCGGCGGCACCCTTTATGAAAAGCGTTTCGGTGCGGGTCACCATCCGGTTGCCGCGAACCTGATCCAATATGCCGTCGGGGCGCTTTTCTGCGTGCCGCTGGCGTTGGCGCTGGAAGATCCGTCGGTCGACTGGGCGCCCGAGTTCATCGCGGCGATGGCCTATCTGGTGCTGGCCAATTCGCTTCTGGCGATCACGCTTCTGCTGGCGATGATCCGGGCCGGAGAGGTGGCCCGGGTGTCGGCCCTGTTCTACCTGGTTCCGGCCCTGTCGGCATTGTTCGCCTGGCCGCTGCTGGGCGAGGCGATGCCGCCCCTGGGCTGGGCCGGCATGGCGCTGGCCGCTTTCGGCGTGGCGCTGGTCAGCCGGAAAGGCGGGGCACCGCCAGCCCCAGCCGCGCCGCCAGCGCCGCAAGCGTAGCGGCTCTGCCCGACCAATCCGCCCTGCGCGCGGCGTATAGCGTGGCTTGCGAGCGGTGGATCAGCCCGTCGGCCAGCATCTTGAGGTGGTTCGCCCGCAGCGTCTCGCCCGATGAGGTGATATCGGCAATCGCCTCGGCGGTCAGGTTCTTGACGGTGCCTTCGGTCGCGCCCTGGCTGTCGACCAGAGCGTAGTCGGCCACGCCATTGGCGGTCAGGAAGTCGCGCACCAGGCGGTGGTATTTGGTGGCGATCCGCAGCCGGTGGCCATGGGTCGCGCGGAAGGCGGCGGCGGCGGCGTCCAGATCATCCAGGGTATCGACGTCGATCCAGGCGGCGGGCACGGCGAGCACCAGGTCGGCATGGCCAAAGCCCATCGCCGCCCAGTCCACAACCTGTGCGGCCCAATCTGGCAGCTTGTCTCGGACGAGGTCGGAGCCGGTCACCCCAAGATGGATGCGGCCTGCGGCCAGTTCGCGCGGGATCTCTCCGGCAGAAAGCAGCACCAGTTCCACGTCTTGAATGCCCTGAACGGCGCCGGAATATTCGCGTTCATTCCCGGTGCGGACCATGGTCAGCCCGCGCGCACCGAACCAGTCAAAGGTCTTTTCCATCAGCCGCCCTTTGGACGGCACACCGATCTTCAGCATCGCGCGGGTCATCTTTGCCCCCCCCTGAGCCGCGCGACCAATCCGGGGCGGATGATGCCGCCGACGGCGGGAATCGACCGGCCCGCGCCGAGAACGGCGGTCAGCGCGTCATAGCGGCCACCGCTGGCGATCGGGGGCAGGTCATCGGGGCCGTGCAGAGAGAAGACGAAGCCGTCGTAATATTCCAGCGTTGTGCGGCCGTGGCTGGCCTCGAACGGCAGGGTGTCTACGTCGATGCCGTTTGCGGCCAGCGCGCCCAGCCGGGCCTCGAACCGGTCAACGGCGGGGGTGATGGCGGGCAGCATCGGGGCGATGCCGCGCAGATGCGAAAGCGCCGCGCATGAGGGCGCCTCAAGCGACAAGAGATCGTAGAGGAGGGCGGCTTCGGGCGCGGCGATGGCGGGGGCCCTGGCGTCTTCCAAGAGCGCCTCGGCGCGGGCGGCGATGTCTTCGGCGCTGCGCAGGCCGACCAGCGGCCCGGCGGCGGTGATCAGGGCTTGCGGCGCGTCCGAGGCAAGGCGTTGCAGCAGGGCCGCGCGAGCCGGGGGCACGGGCGCCCGGCCGGCAAAGCGGTCCAGAAGCGCGCGAAAGCGGCGGGGGCGCCAGATGTGGCGCTGCAGGGCGGCCTTGCGGCGGTCGGTGGTCGAAAGCCCGCGCACGGCGGCCATCAGGATGCCGATGTCGCCGGTGGCGGGGCGCAGGTTCAGGTCGGCCAGCAGGGTCGAGAACAGGGCAAAAACCTCGGCATCGGCCTGCGGGGCGTCGCGGTCAAACACTTCATACCCCACCTGCATGTATTCGCGGGCGCGGCCGTCGAGGTGTTCCTGACGGCGAAACACCTCGCCCATATAGGCATAGCGGGCGGGGTCGGCGCCGCCTTTCATATGGGCCTGCACCACCGGCACGGTGAAATCGGGGCGCAGCATCATCTCGCCGTTCAGCGGGTCGGCGGTGATATAGGCGCGGGCGCGGATATCCTCGCCGTAAAGATCCAGCAGGATGTCGGCGGGCAAGAGGATGTCGGCCTCGACCGGGGCGGCGCCTGCGTGCAGAAGGGCGGCGTGCAGGCGTTCGGCTTCGGCGCGGATCGCGGCTTTCATGGCGCCAGCATCTTGCGCACGGTGGCGACCAGATCGGCGCGGGGGACCTCCACTTGGGCGGGGCGGTCCTTCCATTCCTCCAGCGTGGCGTTTTCGGCGATCTTGGCGCCGAGGATCAGGTCCTTGAGGATGACGGTGCCGTTTTCGGCCTCGTTGCCGCCCTGGATGACGGCGATGGGGCTTTGGCGTTTGTCGGCGTATTTCAACTGGTTGCCGAAGTTTTTCGGGTTGCCCAGATAGACCTCGGCGCGGATGCCTGCTTTGCGCAATTCGCCCACCATGGCCATGTAATCGGCCATCCGGTCGCGGTCCATCACCGTCACGACGACGGGGCCTGCGGTGTCGGCTGTCGTGCGGCCCTTGGCGTGGAGGGCGGCCAGAAGGCGGTCAACCCCGATGGAGACGCCGGTCGCGGGGACGTCTTGCCCGGTGAAACGTTTGACGAGGCCATCGTAGCGGCCACCGCCTGCGACGCTGCCGAAGTTGCGAGGACGGCCCTTTTCATCGGTGATCTGAAAGGTCAGTTCCGCCTCATAAACCGGGCCGGTGTAGTAGCCGAGGCCACGAACGACGCCGGGGTCGATGCGAATTCGGTCAGCGTTATAATTCTGAGTGTAGAGAAGTTCCGAAATCTCGGATAGTTCCTCGACGCCTGTTAGTCCGACAACTGAACCAACAACGAGATTGCGAAGGTAATCCAGCACGAGTGCATTTCGGCCCGATCAGAAGGGTGTCACATCCTTCAGATCCGAGGGCAAAACCGCTCCCATCGCCCGGGTGCTCATCTTTGATCTGGCTGAACTCAGCCCGATCCGCGAATCAAATTTGTCAATGACGTGGTTCGCACCCTCACAAACCCCATTATGACTTCGCCTGATCGGGCGAAAGGCCCGCGCCCTTAGTGAAGTCCCCGTCTCGTCCCTTTGCGGCCTTCGCCCAGCAAGCGCGCGAACCCCTCCGGCCCCAGACGGTCGATCTTGTCGATGGCCCGCAACACGATACCGCGTTCGGCTTCCTTGTCGTCGCCCGCCAGGCCCGCGACTTCCATCACGCCGTTCAGAACTTTGCGGTTGTTGACCTTCACCACATAGTCGCCGCGCTCGATCCCCACGGCTTCCAAGGCGTCGGCCAGCATGGCGCAGATTTCGGCGTCGGCGGCGACGGAGGGGGCGCCTACGGTGTCGGCGTCGCATTGGTAGAACTGGCGGAAGCGGCCGGGGCCGGGCTTTTCGTTGCGCCAGACCGGGCCCATGGCGTAGCGGCGGTAGGGGCTGGGCAGGTCGTTGCGGTATTGGGCGGCGACGCGGGCGAGGGGGGCGGTCAGGTCGTAGCGCAGGGCGAGCCAGTCCATGTCCTCGTCCTGCCAGGCGAAGACGCCTTCGTTGGGACGGTCGACGTCGGGGAGGAATTTGCCGAGGGCCTCGACGGTTTCGACGGCGGAGGTTTCCAGGGGGTCGAAGCCGTAGCGGTGGTAGACGGCGGTGATGGCGTCGAGCATGGCTTTGCGGGTGGTGACCTCGGCGCCGAAATAGTCGCGGAAGCCTTTGGGCGCCTCGGCCTTGGGGCGGTGGGTTTTGCCGGTGGACATTGCGCGGGGCCCTTCGCTTTTGTGCTGGGGTGCTGTAGCGGATGGGGGGGTTTGGGCAAGGTGGGGGCTGGGGCAAGGTGGGGGCTGTGATGGAGAAGCTGGAAGAGAAGCTGGCGCATCTGATGCGGGCTGTTGATGATCTGTCGGATGTGGTGGCGCGGCAGGGGGGGGAGATTGATGTCTTGACCCGCCGGGTGCGGCTGCTGATGGAGCGCGAGGCGGGGCGGGAGGCGGATGGGGGGTCTGGGGAGGCGAATGTGAAGCCGCCGCATTGGTAGGCGTCCCGAGCCGGGACGTTCGGGGGACGCAAAGGATTCCAATGGGTTGGGGGTGGGGTTAAGGGTTTGTTAGGGATT
>JADJAB010000010.1 GCA_016704435.1 Rhodobacter sp.
TTTCTGTCACGGGTGGTACCCAGGATGTTCCTTTTCAGCGCCGCCTGCATTATGTCGTTGCGTTGGTCTTTTCCGTCGCTGGCTGCGGCGGCCGCAGAGACCGAGCCGGTGACCGTGGTGGCCCTGGGCGACAGCTGACCGCGGGCTATGGGTTGGCGCCCGAAGAGGGCTGGTGCCGCCACCAGGAAAGCTGGCTTGGCGGCGGGCGCCGATGTGGTGTGCGCAGAACGCGGGCGTCGGGCGATACCACGGCGGGCGGGCAGGCGCGGCTGGACTGGGCGCTGGGCCCCAGGACGGATGCGCTGATCGTGACGCTGGGCGGCAATGACATGCTGCGCGGCTTGCCGCCCTCGGAAGCGCGGGCCAATCTGGATGCGATCCTGACCGGGGCCGAGGCGCGCGGCCTGCCGGTCCTGCTGGTGGGCATGACCGCGCCGGGCAACTACGGCCCGGGTACAGGCTGCCCGGATTTCGACGCGATCTACCCCGAGCTTGCGGCGCAACGCCACGCCCTGCTGGCGCCGGATTTCCTTTGACGGCTTTCGCGCCGCGAGAACGCGACATGGCGGACCCTCCAGCTTTGCGGGCTGGATGCAGGATGGTATCCACCCCGACGCGGAAGGTAGGGGCTGAAATCATCGGCGCTGGGGCCGCAGGTGCAGGAACTGCTGTCGCGGGTCGCGAACTAGACACGGGCTCCAGCGCTTTCGGGGTCAGGGTTCAGTTGGCGGGAACGCCGGCTTCGAGGCTGGTAAACTCGGCCTCCAGTTCGATCTCGACGACGTCCGAGACGCCCATCGTGGTGCCCGGCGCAGGGATGCCGAAGCCGATCCCGAAGTCGGAGCGGTTGAGGCTGCCGGTGGCGGAAAAGCCGATCGCGCCCCGGTCGGGTCCATCGGCATGGAGCCCCAGCCGCCGTTGCAGGTGACATGCCAGGGACCAGGCCGGGTGGCGCCATGCAGGGTCAGATCGCCGGTGACGTCGGCCGAGCGGTCGCCGGTCAGGGCGATGGCGGTGGAGGGGAAGGTGAGCTCGGGGAATTGGGCGGCATCCAGCAGGTCGGCGCCGGTGATCTTGGCGTTGAAGTCGAAGTCGGGGTCGGGGAAAGCGTTTCCACCGAGGCGGCCTTGATGGTTGCCGAAACCGTCATCGCCGCCGGGTTGGCCGGGTCGAAGGCCAGCGTCGCGGCAAGGTCGGTGAAGGGCGCCATATAGGTTGAAAAGCCCAGGTGGTTGACCTTGAACAGCAGGCGCGAATGGGCGCGCTCCAGCGTGTACTGCCCGGCGATGGGGGCGGGCAGGTCTTGCGCCATGGCAGGTAGCGGGGCAAGGCAGGTGGCAAAGACGAGGGCGCATCATGGGGGCCTTTCGGTTAGCTGAGTGGCTAAGTATTATCGGATGGACGGCCTTGTCAAGCCGTGGCTAGGTTTGGCCGACGCCGGGGGCCGTCTCGGAGGCCAGATGATGGCGGGCTTTGGGGACGATCTGACAGCGGTTGTGGGCGGGCAGGTGCCGCCGGGGACTAAGCACATGGCGGCGCGGTTACGCGCGACTGATGGGGAAGCGGCGGCGCTCCCGGCTTGCCGTGGTGCGGCCGGGTCAACCGCCGACGGCGTGCGAGGCTGGCGGCAGCAGCAGGGGTGGCGGTGGTGCCGGTCGGCGGCAACACCGGGCTGGTCGGCGGCACGATGACGCGAGGGCGGGCTGATGATCAGCCTGGAGCGGATGAGCCGCATCCGCGCCTTGCGGGCCGACGCGGGGCTGGTGATTGCCGAGGCGGGCGCGGTCCTGCAGCGTATCCACGAGGCGGCGGAGGCCGAGGATCTGTACTTCCCGCTGTGGTTCGGGGCGCGCGGCTCGGCCATGCTGGGCGGCGCCTTGTCGACCAATGCGGGCGGGTCGAACGTCTTGCGCTATGGCAGCACGCGGGGGCTGTGCCTGGGGCTGGAGGTGGTGTTGGCCGATGGCCGGGTGCTGGACCTGATGAGTGCCCTGCACAAGGACAACTCGGGCTATGACCTCAAGCAGCTGTTCATCGGCGCCGAGGGGACGCTGGGGATCATCACCGCAGCGGTGATGAAGCTGGTGCCGAAGCCGCTGGCCTATGCCACCGCCTGCGTCGCGGCCCGGTCCCTGCCGCAGGCGTTGGGGCTGTTGAACCGGATGCAGGCGGCGACCGGCGGGCGGGTGGAAGCCTTCGAGTTCATGCCGCGCAGCTACTCCGAACGGCTGCGCGAAGTGCGCCCCGACCTGGGCCTGCCCTTTGCCGATATCCCGGAAGTGACGATCCTGATCGAGGCCGCAACGACGGTGGCCGAGGAAGCGGCACCCGCCCGACGGGGCGGTGCCTCTGGTCGAGCCGGCTGGAGACGGTGCTGGGCACAATGCTGGACGAAGGGCTGATCGACGACGCGGTGGTGGCCCGCAGCGAGGCGCAGCGCGGCACGATGTGGGCGCGGCGCGAGGCGGCGGCGGAAATTACGGTGGGGCTGGAGCCGGTGGTGGATTTCGACGTCTGCCTGCCGCTGGACCGTGTCGACGCTTTCCTGACCGGAGCCGAGGCCCGGCTTTCGGCGCTGGACCCCGGTTTCCGCACCTTGACGGTGGCGCATCTGGGCGACGGCAACCTGCATTTCAGCGTCTTCCCCAGCCGCGACGATGCGGGCCTGAACGATGCGTTGATGGAGGCGGTGGAGGATGTAGTGCAGGAGCTGGGCGGCAGTTTCAGCGCCGAACATGGCATCGGCCTGTCCAAGCTGCCTTCGATGCGGCGGCGCAAGGATCCGGTCGCGCTGGAGGTGATGCTGGCGGTGAAGGCGGCGCTGGACCCGGCCGGGCTGATGAACCCGGGCAAGGTCATTCCCTGACCGCCGTGCCGTCAGGGCACGTCGATGAAGATGGTGTCGCCTTCGACCTTCACCGCAAAGGTGCGCAGGGCGACGCAGACCGGCGCACGCTTCGCCTCGCCGGTGCGGTAGTCGAACTGGCCGTTGTGCTTGGGGCATTCGATCAGGTGGCCCATGACCAACCCGTCGCAGAGATGCACCTGTTCATGGGTGCAAAGGCCGGCGGTGGCGAAGAAAGCACCCTCGGGCGCGTGGTAGATCGCATAGGTGGCACCGTCGTGGTCCCCCAGCGGATCAGGTCTTCCTCGTCGATATCGGTGGTGGCGCAGGCGGCGGTCCAGGGCATTGTGGTCCTCATCAGATGGAGTAAGAGCCGGGCATCGACCCGCCCCTGACTCCGGTGAGCCTAGAGGATTGCCCACCGGTCCCGCAATGCCCGGAGCGGTCGTCGATGCACGTGATGCGCGCCTCATGCAGGGCGCCTGTCAAAGGAGTGCACGAAGGGCATCGGCGCGGTCTGCGGTCAGTTTGCCGGCCGGGTCCGCACTTCCATCTGCAGGATCACCGGGGCCGGGCCGGCATCTTCGCCGCCGCCCGACAGTGGCACCGCACCGCGCGTCGTCTCGCCGAAACCGGCCTCGGCCAGAAGCCCGCCGATGCCGCCACCGCCCAGCGTCCGCGCCTTTTCGCCATCTGCATCGTCACCGATGCTGCGCGACATCTCCAGCGGGTCCTGCGCCAGGAAGGACAGGTTCTCGACCGGGGTCTTCGGCTTGGCCGGGGTGACCACCACGATCATCCGCTCCGCGCCCAGCGACGGCCCGCCGATGGCGAAAAGCCCGCGTTTCAACTCGTCGCCCGGCTGCAGCCGTTCGGCCGCCCAATGGGTGATCGAGTAATCCGCGCCGACGTAGAGCACGTTCACGTCGACCGGCTGGTCGGAGTTGTTCTTTGCCAGCACATGCACTTCGTCATCGGGCAGCAGCGTCGGCACCGGTGAAGACCAGGGGCTTCAGCGTGCGGTCCTCGGGCGTGCGGGTCAGCATCGCCACCTCGACATCAAGCCCGCCATCGCCGCCCACCGCGCCGCCCAGCTTCATCAGGTTCAGCGCCCGCGCCATCGCCGTCAGCGTGTCGCCCAGCACGATGGCCAGTTCCGCCCCGTCCTTGTCGGCGGTCGAGACCGAAGGCGTGGTCGCCAGATCTTCGGCCAGCCCGGTTGCGGGCAGCACCCAGATCGCATCGGGGCGCGGGCTGCCCTCGATCACCGCCAGCCGCAGGTCGGCCTCGGCCCCGAGGGCAACGAAGACCAGCCGCGCCCGCCGCCTCTTGCAGGCGTCCAGCGAGGCCAGCAGCGCATCCGGCGGGGCGGTGCCCGGCGCGGGCAGGGCGACGGTCAGGGTGAAATCAACCGCATCGTCCAGCTTGCGCAGGATCAGGCCTTGGGCAGTTCCTCCGGCAGCGCCTTTTCGGCGCCCTCCTTGGCGATGGCCGTCGAGAACGTGTCCACCGAGGTGATCGTCACATAGCCCAGCGCCTGATCGGTGCCGTCGGCCGCCGTGGCCATCACCGCCAGCGTGGCCCCTTCGGAAAGACCGTGCAATTCGCCGGCCGGGATGGTGAAGACGCCATCGGTGACGGTGGCCTGCCATTGGTCCACCGGTTCGCCGCCGATCCCGGAAAAGGCGACATCGTCCAGATCGCCCTCGAACAGCGGGGTGGTCTTGGCCAGATTGCTCACCGCGTATTTCCGCAGCACCTCTTCGCCGATCTGGCCGTAAGTGGCGCCGGGATGTTCGGCGATGGTTTCCATCAGCGTATAGGTGAAGACGCCATGCGGCTTGCGGTCGGGCTTGCCCTTGGGCAGCTTTTTCTCCGGCGTGACCTCGTTGGTCTGGGCGGCGAAGAAGGCGACGTAACTGCCGTCGGCCTCGCCCACGTCCACCGGCACTTCGGGCGCCGCGCGCGGGTCGTCACCGACGCCGCGGCTGACCACCTTGTCCAGCGCCGCGTCGTCGATGCCGAGGACCGATGGGTCCAGCTGGCGCATCCGCACGTCGTCATCGCCGGCATCGGCAGCGCGGGTGGCGGTGCCGGAGTGGCAGCTGTCGAACACCACCCAGACATCGGCGCCCTTGGCGCGCAGCCCGTCGATCAGCGCGCCGATCTCGTCATCGACCAGTGCGTTCTCGACCGCGCCGACGCTGTCGTTCCACTTGCCGATATCGACCGGCAGGAACAATTCGTCCAGACCGTCCAGCTCGCTGTCGGGATCCAGCGCGGGGGCCTGGGTGCCGTGGCCGGAGAAATGCAGATAGATGAAATCGCCTGGCTGGGCCTTTTCGGTCAGATCGGCAAAAGCGGCGCGAATGGCGGCCAGCGTGGCCGGCTCCACCCCCTCGACACCATCGGTCAGCATGGTCACGTTTTCCGCCGCGAAGGGCACCGGCGCTTCGGTCGTCAGATAGTCGCGCACCAGCTGCACGTCGTTCGCCGGGCCGTTCAGCCACCAGCGTTCGTCGAGGTTGCGGTATTCGTTGGCGCCGACCAGCAGGGCGTAATTCTCGCGTGCGGCGGCGGGCAGGGCGCAGAGCGCCAGGGCGGAGGACAGCAGGAAATTGCGCAGCATCGTAATCCTCAATTGGTCAGAAGGGCATAGTCGGCGGGCAGGGCGCCCGCGTTCTCGATCACCAGAATGAATTCGCCATCGGTTGCCGGGGTCCAGCCGCAATAGGCGATGTGGCTCTTGTCGGCGTCAGTGCAGACGACATGGCCCCCGGCGTCAAGCACTGTCAGGTTCAGATCGACGCCGGGCGGGGCCTCGACATAGACCTCGGCATATTCACCACCGCGAAATTCCATTGCCGGGCGGGTGTCGCTTGCGCCTGCCGCAAGGACGGACAGGTGCTGGATCGCGCCGGAGATCACGCCCTTTGCCGTTTCCGCCCTTATGTCCCCGATCAGCTCCAGCAGGGCTGCATCTCCGGCGGCCAGCGTCTCGGCCTCGGCCAGCATCGCCTGCCAGTCCAGCGGCAGGTCTGCCGACAGGCCCGCCTCCTTGCGCAGCTTTGCGGCTGTGGCGACGACCAGAGCGTCGCGATCTTCCCGGCCAAGATCGTAGAGCCGGGCGGAGATCTCGGCCAGCTTCAGCGGCCCGGCCGCTTCGGCGCCTGCGGGCAGGGCCGTCAGGGCAAAGAGGGCTGCGATGCATTTCACAAGGGCCATGGCGGGTTTCCGTCTCCTTCAGGTTGGGCCAAGGATGCGGCGCGACGAGAGGTCTGTAAACGCACAATCTTTTCATGAACGTCTTTGTCATGTGACCGCATTTCGGGGCGGGCGTATCTTGGCATCCAGGGGCAGAACCCGGGGCAGGACCCAAGGAACCGAGATAAAATGATTTCGAAGACAATGACGATCCGCGCCGCCCGCAAGGGTGTGACGCAATGGATGATGGCGGCGCTGGCGGGGCTGGTGCTGGCGATGACTCTGGTCCTGGCGCTGGCACAGTCCGCGTGGGCCGATACGGCGGCGCTGGATGGCGCGATGGACGCGGTGCTGACGGTGCGCACCAATGATGCCGAGGATCGTTTCCTCGGCTCGGCCTTTCTGTGGGGCGAGGTGGCCGAGGTTGCGGTGACCAATGCCCATGTCGTTGGCGATGCCGAAGAGGTGCGCCTGGTGGATCGCCACGGAAATGAAGAGGTGGGTCTTGTGATCGCCCGCGACAGCGTTCGCGACGTGGCGGTGATCTCGCTGGCGCCGCGCGCCGATGGCAGCACCCGCCGCGGGCTGGTGGCCGCGACCGATGTGGCCGGGCTGGGGCTGGAGGTCTTTGCCCTGGGCGCCCCCCTGGGGATCGAGTTCACCCTGACCGAGGGGCTGATCTCGGCCACCGCGCGGCAGGTGGAAATCGCCGTGCCGATCCGCATGCTGCAGCATGACGCGGCGGTGAACCCCGGCTCGTCCGGCGGACCGCTGGTCGATGCCGAGGGCCGGCTGGTGGGCATGAACAGCCAGATCGCCGATGGCAGCCGGATGTTCGTGGGCATCGCCTATGCGATCCCGGTGGCCGACCTCGACCGTATCGTGACCGGGCTGATCGAGGAAACCCTGCTGCCCTTTCCTGCGCTGGGCCTGCAGGCCCGTCCGGTCGACCGCAAGGTCGCCGCGATGCTGGAGCTGGAGCCGCACGGGCTTCTGGTCGACGGCGTCAAGGGCGGCGGGCTGGCGGCCGCGGCTGGCCTGAAGCCGGGCGATGTGATCGTGGCCGTCAACGGCACCGATCTGGTGCAACCTGGCGACCTGGCCTTTCTGATCGAAGCCGCGCAGGCCGAAGGCGAAGCCAGCCTGACCGTCCTGCGCGATGGCACGCAACAGGATCTGATCCTGCCCTTCGCGCTGGCCGAGGCGGACGAAACCGCCACCCTGGGCATCAAGATCCGCGACATCGACCTGACCACCAGCGGCCCCGAGCGCATCACCAGCTACCGGCTGGCCGCGCTGGGCGTGATGCTGGGCGATGATGGCCGGGTCAAGGAGGTGACCGAGAACTCTCCCGGCCTCTTCGCGGGTCTTGCGCGGGGCGACCGCATCCTGGCGGTGAACGGCCAGACGGTCGATGCCGCCGCGCTGGAAGCGCTGGAGATCACCGAAGCCACCATGTTGCTGGTCGAAGCCCCCGGTGGCGGCACGCGGCACATCTTCATCGACCCATGGGGCGATGCCGGTGGCGTTCGCCCGGTCGGCGGCGCGAATGTGCTTGACCCGGCGGTCGTGGTGTTCTGATCCTTCGCCATGACCGAAGCCCAGTCCCCCTCCCGCCCCGAGCGCATCCTTATCGTCGAGGATGATCCCGAAACCGCCGCCGCCGTGGCCGCCGTGGTCCGCGACCTTGGCTGCGAGCCGGTGCACCACGACACGCTCGAGGCCGGCATCGCCGCTGCGACCTCGGGCGATTTCCGGGTGATCGTGCTGGATCGCATGCTGCCCGGCGGCGACGGGGTCGAGGCGATGGCACGGATCAAGGCCGGCGGCTCGGGCGCGCTGATCCTGGTCTTGTCGGCGCTGGGCCGCGCCGCGCAGCGGGTCGAGGGGCTGGAGAAGGGCGCCGACGACTACCTGCCCAAACCGTTCGAGCCCGAGGAATTGCGCGCCCGCCTGCGCGCGCTTCTGCGCCGAGGCACCATCCAGGTGCTGGACAACGACCTGCTGGCCTTCGGCGATCTGGAAATCCGCATGAAGGCGCGCACCGTGCATGTCAAGCTGACCCATGTCGCCGTCAGCCCCAAGGAATTCGAACTGATCACCTATTTCGCCCGCAACGCCGGCCAGATCGTGACCCGGATGCAGCTTCTGGAGAACGTCTGGCACCTGCATTTCGACCCCGGCACCAATGTCGTCGACGTGCATGTCGGCCGCCTGCGCCGCAAGCTGGAAGAAGCCGGCAGCCCTGCCATCCAGACGGCGCGGGGCGAAGGCTATATCTTCGCGCCCTTGCCCGTGACCAGCACCGGGGATGCCGGGTGAAGCCGGGGCGGCCCCGCGACGAGCGCCCCTGGAAGGCCCGCGCGACCTGGCGGCTGGCGGCGGCGATGGCGGCGGCGGTGGTGGTGCTGGCAATGCTGGCGATGGGGCTGCAATACCGGCTGGTGGAAACCCGCCTGACCGAAGGCCAGCGCGCCCTTCTCAGCGCCGATCTGGACGGGTTCGCCGCGCTTTACGACCAGCGCCGCATCATCGCCCTGCGCGAGGCGATCGATTGGCGCGCGGCCGCGTCCGGCGGGACCGAGATGCTGCTGCTGCAGGACCGGCAGGGCCGGGTGCTGGCCGGAACGCTGGAAGCCTGGCCCGAGGGGCTGGCAACCTCGGGACAGGGCTTTACGGTGGATCCGGCGCAAGAAGTGCAGCGCGATGGCAGCCGCTGGCTGGTGGTCGCGCGCGAATTGCCGGGCGGTTTTCCGCTGCTGGTCGGGCGGTCACTTCAGCCGGTGGATGATACGCTGGCGGCTTTGCGGCGGGGGATGCTGGGGCTTCTGGCGGGGGTGCTGGCAGCGGCGGCGGTGACTGGCTGGCTGGCCGCAAACTGGGTAATGCGCCGGATCGGACGGGTCAATGCGCTGGCCGACCGGGTGGCGGCGGGCGATCTGGCGGCGCGCTTGCCGGGGCCGCGCGCACCGGATGAATTCGGCCTGCTGGAAACCCATGTCCACGCCATGCTGGACCGGATCGAGAACCTCAACCGCGCCACCCATCACCTGTCGGACACCATCGCGCATGAGTTGCGCACGCCCTTGAACCGGATGCTGCAGCGGATTTCGCGGATCGAGGGTCAAGAGGCCGAGGTCGAGGCCCTGAAATCCGAGATGCGCGGGCCATCCGCATGTTCGATTCGCTTTTCGACATCAGCCGGGCCGAGGCCGATCAGGGCTTTGGTGGCGGGCTGGTGCCGGTGGACCTGTCGGCCGTGGCGAGCGAGATGTGGGAGCTGTATGAGCCTTTGGCCGAGGACAAGGGCCTGTTCTGTTCGGCCGAGGTCGCGCCGGGGCTGTCGGTGCTGGGCGACCGCAACCTGATCGCGCAGGGGCTGGCGAACCTGCTGGACAACGCGATCAAGTATTGCGCGGCGGGCGATACGCTGGCGCTGTCGCTGACCAGCACGGGCGACCGGCACCTCTTGCGGCTGGCCGATGGCGGGCCGGGCCTGCCCGAGGAACTGCGCGACGAGGCTTTCGACCGCTTCACCCGCGCCGACCGCGACCGCGCGCGCGGCATCAAGGGGCATGGCCTGGGCCTTGCGCTGGTGCGCGCCATTGCCGCCCGCCACGGGGCGCGGCTGACCCTTCCGGTCGTGGCCAAAGGCCTGACCGTCGAGATCGCCTGGCCTGCCCTTGACCCCACCGGGTGACAAATGCCGTCACATGGCGGCGCCGGGCATCTGCTGCCTTGTGCGATACCGCCGCCCCGCTATCTTGGCGCCATGACCACGCGCATTTCATATGCCTTTTCCTTTGCTCTGGCGGCGCTTGCCCCCTCTGCCGCGCTGACCGAGACGCGCGCCGTGGTGGTTGGGGTGTCGGATTATCTGGTGCTGGACGCCGATCTGAAGGGGCCGTCGCATGACGCCCGCCTGATGGCCGAGACGCTGATCGCGCGCGGGGTGTCGCCGGGTGCGGTGACGGTGCTGTCATCCGACCCGGCGGGCCTTCCCGTTGGCGTTGCCACCGGCGCGCCCACCCGCGACGGCATCCTGACCGCGATGCAGGCCGCCGCTGCGGCCTCTGCCCCCGGCGATACGGTGGTGTTCTACTTTTCCGGCCACGGCTCGCAGGCCCCCGATGCCTCGGGGGATGAGGGCGGCGGCTATGACGAGATCCTGCTGCCCGCCGATGCCGCCGGCTGGAAAGGCGCCATCGGGGCAGTGGAAAACGCGCTGCTGGACGATGAATTGCAGGCCTTTGCGCAGGAGTTGATGGACCGCGATGTCGCGCTGGTCGGGCTGATCGACGCCTGCCATTCGGCCACCGGCTTTCGTGCCATCGGCGGCGAGGGCGTGGCCAAGGTGCTGGAGCCCGAGGCGCTGGGCATCCCCGCAGATGCGGCCTCGGCCCCCGCCACGGCGCCGCTGACCCTTTCGGGCGACTACGTCTTCCTTTACTCCTCGCAATCCGACGAGCGGTCGTTCGAATACCCGTTCGGCGATGACGGCACCTGGCATGGCGAGTTCACCCTGCGGCTGGCGCAGGTGCTGGCCGCCGCCCCTGAGGCCAGTTGGCGGCAGGTGATGGATGCGGCAACCGGGCTGATGACTCTGGGCCCGGCCCGGCAGATGCCGGAAGGCGAAGGCCCGCTGCTGGATGCGCAGGTCTTCGGCACCGCGACCGAAACGCCGCGCTTTGCGCTTACGGGCGCGAAGGTCGAGGCCGGGCTCTTGCAGGGCCTCGACACGGGTGCCGAACTGGCGCTCTACGCCGACGGGGCAGGGGGCGAGCCGCTGGGCCTTGCCAACGTTGCCAAAGCCGATGCACGCAGTGCCATGCTTTCCGGCGACATCCCCGCAGGCGCCGCCTGGGCCGAGCTGTCCGCCGCCGCCCCGCCGCCGCCCCTCACCCTGGCCGCGCCGGTGCGTGCCGACGAAAATGATGGCCTTGACTATGCGGCCTGGGAAGCGGCCCTTCCGCAGCCCGGCGCGAACCCGGCGCTGGTGCCGATCCTGGTCGATGGCGCGGTGGCGCTGGCCAATGCCGATGGCGTTCTGGACCCCGAAGGCCTCGGATCGACCCCGCGCGTAGCCCGTGAAGACGGCGAGACCGAGGCCGACGCCATCGTACGCGCGCTGGAGACCGCCGCCCATGGCCTGCGCCTGCGCGACACGCTGGCCGGAGCCGCCGCGGGCCGGGGGCTGACTGACAGGCCGGTGATCGAGATGCAGATCGAACGTCGCCCTGCGGTCGTCGAAGGCGACAGCTGCGGAAGCGCGGGTAAAGGCGAGGCCGCCGACCCGGCGCAAGGCGTGCAGCCCTGCGACCAGCTGTGGCTGGTGCTGACCAACACCTCGGGTAAGGCGCAGGATGTCAGCGTGCTTTACTTTTCGACCGACTTTTCGGTCGCTCCGATCTGGCCGGTCAACAACCTGGCCAACCGCCTGGCCCCCGGCGAAAGCGTGACCATCGGCCTGCAGATCGCGCCCGGCAGCACGGCCGGGCTGGAGGAAATCTGGGTGCTGGCCGTGCCAGAAAGCGACACGGGCGCCCGGGTCGATCTGACCCGGCTGGCCAGCCCCGAGATGACCCGCGATTTCGCCGGTGCATCGGATGAGATGACTTTGTGGCTGGAAGGCCGCATGATCGACCCTGCTGAGGCCGCGATGCGCGGATTCTCGTTGAAACCGGCAGCCCTGACGATGATCCGTCAGGTGGTGCGACTGAAACCCTCCGGCGAATTGACGCCGGAATTATGAACGGAGACAAGAAATGAAACGCAGACTCATTGGTACGGTGTTCACTGCCTTTCTGGCGCTGGCAGGGGCCACGGCCGCCCAGACGGACAAGATGGGAAATTTTGACATTATAGATGCGGCCAAGGTCAAAAAGGATTCTCCCTATGGCTTTGCCGAATCCGGCAAGAAGGCCGAGGCAGGCAAGGCCGCGGTGGCCGCCGGATCAAAGGTGATCGGCGGCGAGGTGGCGGCCGAAGGCGCCTGGCCCTGGCAGGTGGCGCTGGTGGTCAGCGGCGTGCCGGTGTCGACCGACAGCCAGTTCTGCGGCGGCTCTCTGGTGCTGGATACCTGGGTGTTGACGGCGGCGCATTGCGTCCACTGGGCCGACGACAAGGGCGTCTGGGCCGACATCGACCCGAAATCGGTTTCGATCGTGGTGGGCACCAACAAGCTGGATGGCTCGGGCGACGTGATCCCGGTTGAAAAGATCATCCGCCATCCGTCCTATTCGGGCAACCAGTTCGACTATGACATCGCGCTGATCAAGCTTGCGCGCGCGCCGACCGTGCCCTTCAAGACCGTTGAAGTGCCGGATGCCGATTTCGGCTCGGTGCTGAACCAGCCCGGCGTGACCACCATCGTGACCGGCTGGGGCCTGCAGAACGGCGCGGCGCCGTCGCCCGAACTGCGCCAGGCACAGATCCAGATGCTGGACCGCAACCTGTGCAATACCGCGATGATGGAGGCCCGCGCCGAAGAGGCCGCCAAGGGCTTTGTCTACGCGGCCGAGGTCTTCGCCCTGTCCGAGAACGACGCCTATGCCCTGTGGGACCAGCTGATCGCCAAGGCGCCGATGCCGATGAGCGAGAACATGATCTGTTCAGGCACCTTCGAGGGCGGCAAGACCAGCTGCAACGGCGACAGTGGCGGCCCCTTGGTGGTGCCGCTGGAGGACGGCAGCTACATCCAGGCCGGTATTGTCAGCTGGGGCCTGACCGCGGCCTCGGGGCGCGGCTGCGAGGAGCAGGCGATGTTCTCGGCCTATACCGACATCTCGCATTTCGTGCCCTGGCTGAACGAGGTGCTGACGACCAACCCGTGACCGGCGGTTGATCCACAAGAAAGCCCCGTCCTGCGGCCTGCAGGGCGGGGCTTTCGACTGTCGACCGGGCCGTTCAGACGAGCTGTTCCCACAGCCCGCGCATTTCGGGCCGCGTCTTGATCGAGAAAATCTGCTCGCGCCACATCCGCAACGACCGGTTGCGCAGCCGCCCCAGAAGCCCGCCCGAGGCGCGGTTCAGCGCCTCCATCTCGTCGCGGATGGCATCCGAGAGGCTGACCAGAGTCAGGTCCTCTTCGCGGTTCACATTGCGCTTCTTCCAGTAGTCCAGCGCGATCTCGCGGTCCGGGTGCGACGACGATCCGCGCGCCGATTTCATCAGGAAGCTGTCGCTGTCCTTGACCATGTAGTGATTGATCTGCGCCAGACCGTAGGGCTCCGGGTCGGTGACCTGAAAGCCGCGGACCGTCACATCCTCGATCAACCGGCCCGAACCGTTGCGGATGATCCGCCCGCCGGTTGCGGGCCGCTTGGGCATGTGGATGCCGGGCAGCTGATAGCTGTCGGTGCGAAACAGCGTCTTGACCGGCATCGGATAGCGCGCGGGCAGGGTGATCTCGCTGGCCATGGAAAAGCGTTCGGTGACGATCCGCTTGTCCAGTCGCCGCAGGTTGGAATTGCCGAAGATGCGCCAGTTCAGCCGGACCTCGTCGGCATCCTCGGTCGCGGCGATCAGATCCTGCACCTGGCCCTGTCCCACGTTCACCCGCAGGAATTCGTCGCCGTCCAGCGCCATGCACCATTTTGCCGCGGCGTATTCCGGCAACCGCGCGGCGCGACGATAGGCACGGTTCTGGAAGGTGGCGCGGACCCAGGGCTTGCGGAAATCGTTGTTGAGATAGCGGATCACACCCATTTCCTGCAGCGTCCAGAGGGCGCGTTCGGTGGTGTCGAAACTGCCGTTCTGGAACACCACGATATCGGTGAAGCCGATCATCCGGTGGTAGCCGATCCATTCGAGGATGTTCGGACCTTCGTCCTTGACCGTGGTCACCAGCATGACCCGATCATCGCCGCCTGCGCTGCGCTGCATCTGCTTCACCCTTGCCTCGTGCGGCGCGGACTGCATGGCCCGCGCGCTTCATTGGGGGCAAGGATGCAGTCCGGGGCCGGTGCGGGGCAAGCATAACCACCTCGGCGAGGCTGCCTTTGTGGCAATTGCGTGGCCGTGGGGCAACGGCCGGTGGCCGCAAAGGCAAGGGGCCCGGACCATCCGGTCCGGGCCCTTGTCGCCCATCTTGTGGGCGCTGTCGTCAGTTCGTCAGCAGGTAGTAGCTGTTGCGCGACCGGCCGGCATTTTCCACCGTGATGTAGAAGTAACCGTCCCAGGCCGGCACGAAATCGCAATAGACCGAGTCCGAGGGCGAGACGTCGTAGCAGATGACGTTGCCGTTCTCGTCGGTGATCACCATGTCAAGGTTTGCATCGCCGTCGCCGGCGATCGCCACCTCGGCATAGGAATTGCCGTAGAACGGCACTTCCCAGACGTCGGTGCTGCCCGCAGGCAACCGTGACAGCCAGGAGACCGCGCCGCCGATGCGCCCGCGCGAGCCTTCTGCCTCGGCGTCCGAGATGATGCCTTTCAGCGCCTCGTCATCGCCGGCCAGTTCGGTCGCCATCGCAAACATCTGTGCGGCAGTGGCGGGGGCTTCGGAAGCACCCTCGTCTTCCGAGGTGGTCGACAGGAAGGTGGCCTTCGCCACCGGGCGCACTTCGCCGTTCATCACCGGCGCCGGGGCGGCGGGCACGGCGGCGGGCGCTGCCTTCTTGCGGGTGGTCTGCTGGTCGGCGCCCTCAAGGGTGATCAGGCTGGCGTCCAGAATGGCCGGCTCCTGAACCTCGCCTTCGGCCGAGGCGGCCAGCTTGGCGGCGGTCAGCACGGTCAGCGCATCGCCCGAGGCGACGCCCATCGCGTAAAGCTCATAGGCCATCGACATGGTGGCCGCAGCGCCCGGCTCTCCGGTGCCATCGACGGTGACGTTCGATCCGGTCTTGTCCTGGGCAATCACCGGCAGGGTCAGCGCCACCAAGGCGGTGGTGGCCAGGGTCAGGGAAAGGGTTTTGAGTTTCATCTTTCGGTCCTATGCTTTGGCGGTCCGAGGATCGGGCCGGGATGCGCTGATGTTGGCACTACCGGAAGCGTTTGAAAAGCCAGCATGGTGTGACAAATCATGTCATCGGGGCGGGCGGGCGGTGATCAGTTCGTCAGCAGCCGGTAGGTGTTCGCGGCCTCGCCCCGGTTGGTCACGGTGACGGTGAAGAACCCGTTCCAGGCCGGGGTGAAGCCGCAATAGGCCAGGTCGGCCGGGCCGGTTTCGCGGCAGATCGTGGCGCCGGTCTCGTCCCTGACCTCAAGGTCGAGGTTCGCGGCACCATCGCCGATCACCGCCAGTTCGGCCCGGCTCTGGCCGAAGAACGGGATGCGCCAGCTGTCTTCTCGCCCGCCCGCCAGCGCGGAATGGCCCTGGCTGACCCTGCCCCGGCTGCGCTGCCGGCCCGCAAGATCGGCGGCCACCTCGGCCAGCGCCGGGTCGCCCTCGGCCATCAGGAGGGCCAGCGCCAGCGCCGCCTCGGAACCCGGATCGTGCGGCAGGCCGGGGGCCGGGGCACTTTCTTCCGGCGGGCGGGCTGGCCCCTCCCAACCGGTCGCGGCGCGGGTGTCGACCGACCGGGCCAGCCGAACGGCGGTCAGCAGGACCAGCGGATCGTCGCCGTCCCGACCCATCGCGAAAAGCTGCTCGGCCAGCACCAGCACCCGGACCGCGCCAGGCGTCGCGTCGCCCGCCGGCGCAAGGTTCGGCCCCTCTCCGGCACGGGTTGGCAGGGCCGCGAAGGACACAAAGGCGGCGAGGGCGAGGGCGGGGCAAAGGCGCATCTGGGGGCATTCGGGTTGCGTCGTGATCAGGCCAGAGTGGCGCAAGCCGGCGGCGGGCGAAAGGCGGGAAATTCGGGCCGGTGCCGTGGCGGCCCTTCCTGCCGCCGGGCATTCGCGCTAGCCAAGGGGCAAGGAAAGGACCCCGTCATGCCCGCCACGCCCGCCCCGATGCCAACCGTCCGCGATATCCTTGCCCGGCTGATCGCCTTCGACACGGTTTCGTCCAACCCCAACCGGGCGCTGGTGGATTGGGTGGCGGCGCTGCTGAAGGGTGACGGGATCGACAGACTGCTGGTGCCGGATGCCAGCGGCGGCAAGGCGAACCTCTATGCGGCGAGCGGCCCTGCGGGCGGCGGCGGGGTGATGCTCTCGGGCCATACCGACGTGGTGCCGGTCGAGGGCGGCACTGGACCCGCCCGCCGTTCCAGGCTGACCGAGGCCGAAGGCCGGCTTTACGGGCGCGGCACGGCGGACATGAAGGGCTTTGTCGCTTGCGCCATCGGGCGATGCTGCAGGCGGCGCGGGCTGGCGTGAAGGTGCCGCTGCATCTGGCGCTGTCCTACGACGAGGAAATCGGCTGCATGGGTGTGCGCAGCCTGATCGAGGTGCTGGAGGGCGCACCCGACCGGCCCCGGTTCTGCATCGTGGGCGAGCCGACGGGGATGCAGGTGGCAACGGGCCACAAGGGCAAGGTGGCGCTGCGCGCGACCTGCACGGGCCGTGAGGGGCATTCGGCCTTGGCGCCGATGGCGCTGAACGCGCTGCATCTGGCGGCGGATTTCATCGGCGTGATCCGGGCCGTGCAAGCGCGGGTGGCGGCCGAAGGGCCCTTTGATGGCGACTACGACGTGTCCTATACCACGGTTCACGCGGGCAAGATGCAGGGCGGCGTGCAGGTCAATATCGTGCCGAACCGGGCCACGGTGGATTTCGAGATCCGGTCGCTGGCGGGAGTGGACGTGGCGGCGCTGATCGAAGAGCTGCGCGCCGGGGCCGAGGCGGCGGTGGCGCCGTTGCGCGCGGCGTTCCCGGAGGCGGCAATCTCGGTCGATCGGCTGTGGGACTATCCCGGTCTGGGAACGGCGGTGGATGCCGAGGTGGTGCGTTTCGTCAAAGCGCTGACCGGGGCGAATGGCACGATCAAGGTGGCCTTCGGCACCGAGGGCGGGCTGTTTGACGCGCGGCTGGGGATCCCCACGGTTATCTGCGGTCCGGGGTCGATGGCGCAGGGCCACAAGCCGGATGAATTCGTGGCGGTAGAGCAGTTGCAGCGCTGCGAGGCGATGCTGGGCGGGCTGGTGGAGCAATTGACGCAGGGGTTTTGATGCGGAGCGCCCGCCGAAGAGGCGGTCGCGGGTCTTTTGTCTCGTCGGCGCTTGGGCGCTTCTCCTCGGCTGATGAGGGGCGCCGCCCCTCAAACTCCTCGAAGTATTTGAGCCGAGATGAAGCGGAAAGGGCAGGTTCTGGCGCCGGGCTGCGGAGCGCGGTAGAAGGCGGGCATGGCCGTGACCTTGCGATCCTTGTCCGATCTTGCCGCGATGGGTTTCGATGACATCATCGACGTCCGCGCGCCGGCGGAATATGCCGAGGATCACGTTCCCGGTGCGATCAGCCTGCCGGTGCTGGATGACACGGAACGTGCCCGGGTCGGCACGATCTACAGCCAGGAAAGCCCCTTTGCCGCCCGCAAGCTGGGCGCGGCGCTGGTGGCGCGCAATGCCGCGAAGCATCTGGAGGGCGCCCTGGCCGACCGCCCCGGTGGCTGGCGACCGCTGGTCTATTGCTGGCGGGGTGGGCAGAGGTCGGGCTCTTTCGCGTCGATCCTGTCGCAGATCGGCTGGCGGGTCGAGGTGATTGCCGGCGGCTACAAGGCCTGGCGGGCGCTGGTGATCGAGGCGGTCTATGACCGGCCCGTTGCCGGCCCGGTGGTAGTGCTGGACGGCAATACCGGATCGGCCAAGACCGAGCTTCTGGCGCTTCTGGCGGCGCAGGGGATGCAGGTGCTGGATCTTGAAGGGATGGCGAACCATCGCGGCAGCCTTTTTGGGGCGATGGGGCCGCAGCCGTCGCAGCGGGCGTTCGAGACCCGGCTGGCCCATGCCCTGGATGCGCTGGACCCCGGCCGGCCGGTGGTGGTGGAGGCAGAGAGCAGCAAGGTGGGCGACTGCCGGCTGCCGCCACAGCTGTGGAAGGCGATGGTTGCCGCACCTCGGGTGACGCTGCAGGTGCCTCGGGCAGCGCGGGCGGCCTATCTGGCGCGGGCCTATGGTGATCTGACCGAGGATGGCGCCCGGCTGGCCGAAGTGGTGGGCAAGCTGCGTCCCGCGCATTCGGCCGAGGTGATCGAGGGCTGGCTGGCGCTGGCCGATGCCGGGGCCTTCGCCGATCTGGCCGAGGGACTGATGCAGCACCATTACGACCCACGCTATGAAAAGCACCGGTCCCGGATGAACTGCCCTGTCGTGGAGCTCGAGGCAGTGGGGCTGCGCGAGGCGGACCTGCTGGCTCTGGCGGACCGGGTTGCCAAGGCGGTTGCGCAGATATCGCACGGCGAAATGCCGTAGAGGCCGGTCTATTCCAGGGCTTCTTGAAGCCGGTCCTGCGACTTGCCAGGGTTTCGGGACGGCATGTCAGGGACTGATACGCTTCCGCCTCGGCTATTTGCGGGAATAGCTGCACCGCGGTGTCTGCGCGACCCTGGTGTCGCGAATCCGGCTTTCCGGACTGCAGAAACCGGGTGTTCCGGCCGGGCACCCAGCCGCGGCGAGTCGGATCACGGGACCAGGTCAGGCTATGTCGAGTTTTGCCGCCGGCACGCAGAGCGCGCCGCAATGATAGGACAGAAAGAGGCTTCCGATGCCAGCCAGCAGACCCAGCCGCCGCAGCGTCATCTTCATTGCCGCGCGAGCCGGCGTGCCGCCGAAGCTCTGGACGGCGAAGCTGTGGTCGAAAAGCTGGTGATCAAGGACCTTCAGCCCCGAGGTTTCCAGCTTCAGCACGAAGCCATGCCGGTCATACGGGTTTATGTGGCCGATCTAAAGCGTGGTGTTCAGCGACTTCCAGGTTGTCCGCGCGGGGATTTCGAGAGGAACCTCGACATAGACATATCTTCGCGCGACCCGGGCCAGTTCGTGCAGGAAGGCCCGTTCGTGCACGACATGTTCGAGTACATGAGTGGCGTAGACGAGGTCAAAGCTTTGATCGGGTGCAGCGATCCTGGAGCCGTCGAAATAGGAAAGGGTGACATTCGGTCGCGGCGATGACGATGCTAGCCTGGCGTCCCCGATCTCGATTCCGGCAAGGCTTTTCCCGAAACCGGCGTCCGAAAGGCAGTTCAGGACGTCACCGGTGCCGGCACCGACCTCAAGCACCGTTGCGATTTCGCTCGCCCGTTCGCCAACCATCCCGAGAATGTTGGCTGCCTTGTCGCGTGCACCGCGTCGGCGCCATTCGAGCATGCGCTCGTCATAGGGGCGCGCGTACAGTTCTTTCAGCGATGGAATGCTGAAACCGTCAAATCCCATTGCCCTGTCTCCTTGGATGCATGCGGTCGCACGCGGCTTCGTCTTTATGATGGCCGTCCGTTGACCGGACAGGGCACGATGATCTGGTCCGGACCCTAGGGTTATATCGACGCTGACGCCAGCCAGGCACGGCCAGTCCGACGCGGATTTCCGGATGGCCGTCACGAACAGAGTGACGGCGGCTGTGCCGGACTTCGGCGTGCGTCCTGACTTGGATCGTCCGCTCGCCGGGTGGGCGTGATCAGACGCGAACGCACAGGAAGGGCTTGCTGGCGCCGATTGTGCCGATGCGGGCGGCGTCAGGCGCTCCGGCGCTACGGAGGGCGGCCAGCAGCGAATCGACCCGGTCGGCGGGAACCGTAGCCAGCAGACCGCCGCAAGTCTGCGGATCGGCCAGCAGCGTGGTCGAGGGGCCGGGGGGGGCATCCATCCGCCAATCCACCGCCCCGCGGTTGGCGGGCAGGAGGCTGGAGCCATGCCCGGCCGCCGCCAGCGCCACGGCGCCGGGCAGGAACGGCACCGACGAAAGCGCGATTTCGGCGGCGGTGCCGGAGGCATCAAGCATTTCCAGAAGGTGCCCGGCAAGGCCGAAGCCGGTGACGTCGGTCATCGCCGTGGCATGGGCGGCAAGCAGGGCCGCGGCCGCGCCCTGCGGTCGGGCCATGCTGGCAAGGGCGGCGGCGACCGTCTCGCCCAGGATCAGGCCGGGCAGGCGGGCCAGTGCCATTTCTGCGGCAAGGATGGTGCCGGTGCCAATGGGCTTGGTCAGCACGATCGCGTCGCCCGGCCGGGCACCGGCCTTGCCGATGGGGCGTCGGGCAAGGCCGGTCACGGTGAAGCCGATGGTCAGTTCTTGCCCTTGCGAGGAATGGCCGCCGACCACATCGGCCCCGGACGCGGCAAAAACCTGTGCGGCGGCCTGCATGATCTCGTCCAGCATCCGGGCCTGCAACCGGTCCGACAGCCGCGGCAGGGTGATCTGCGCCAGTGCGGCCTGCGGGGTTGCACCCATTGCCCAGATATCGCCCAGTGTGTGGATGGCGGTCAGCCGGGCCATCAGGGCGGGGTCCTCGGTGAAGGCGCGCAGATGGTCGGTGGTCAGGACCTGCACGCCCTCTGCCGCCGTCAGCACCGCCGCATCGTCGCCGGGGCCGGAGAGGACATCGCCGCGCGTCGGCGGCGGCAAGGCCGACAGGGCCGCGGTCAGCACGGGCGCGCCGATCTTGGCGCCGCAGCCGCCGCAAAGCGGCTTGTCGCCCAGCGCTTCGGCCAGGCCGGTCGCGGTCTGGCGGGGCAGGGCGGGCGGCGTCATCGCCGGGTAATCAGCGAACTTTTCCATGAACTTGCGGTCGATCCGGTCCTTCAGCCGCCACAGCCAGGTGCCGCCCGACCGCAGGCCGAACTTGTCGGCCACCGCCCCGTTGCCGCCGGTCGAGACCAGCTTCAGATAGTCGCGTTGCGGATGGTAGTGCCGCATCGTTCCGCCCGACAGCGCCGCGCGCAGGTTGTGCAGAAGGATCGGCGCCTCGCGCACCGCAAAGACCCCGGCCTTGGGGCGCGGCGCATGGGCAAGATGCGCGCAGTCGCCCACCGCAAACACCGCCGGATCCGAGGTCTGCAAGCTGGGCCCGACGTCGAGAAACCCCTCATGCGTGGCCAGCCCGGTCTCGGCCAGCCAGCCTTGCGGGCGGGTGCCCGCAACCGACAGGGTGAAATCAGAGCCGACCTCTTCGCCCGAGGTCAGTATCACGCTTTCGGTCCCGATCCGCGCCGCCGTGGTGTTGGTGCGAAAGCCGATCCCGGCCGCGCGGGCGTGGCGCAGAAGCGTCGCGCGCGCCGCGGCGCCGATGTTCGGCAGCACCTGCGGCGCCTGCTCCAGCACCGTCACCTGCGGTTCCGCGCCGGTCTTGCGCAGCCGGTGGGCCGATGCCAGCGCCAGTTCCACCCCGCCGACGCCGGCCCCGATGATCACCAGCCGGGGTGCTGCAAGGCGGCGGGCCACGAAAGCCTCCCACTGGGCGGCGTAATGGCCCAGCGGCTTGGCGGCGACGGCATTCTCGGCGTAGCCCGGAATGTCGGGCAGGTCCGAGCCGATGCCGATATCGACCGACGCCACGTCGAAGGCCAGGGTCCGGCCCGAGGCAAGACGCACCGCCCGCGCCGCAAGATCAAGCCCGGTCGCATGGTCCAGGATCACCCGCGCCCCGGCAAAGCGGGCCAGGCGGACCAGATCCACCATGATCTCGTCGCGCCGGTAGTGGCCGGCGATCAGGCCGGGCAGCATGCCGGTATAGGGCGCGGCGGGGCCGGGGTTGATGACTGTCAGCCGCACCCCCGGCAGCGGGTCCATCCCCCACATCCGCAAGACCAGCGCATGGGCATGGCCGCCGCCAACCAGCACCAGATCCTGCACCAGGGGGAAAGAGCCATGCCTCTTCATGCCCCCGCCATAGCCTCCCCGCGCCGGAATGGCGAGAGGTGCCCTTGCCGCCCCCGTTGCGCCGGGCCGGGGGGCGCCTTAGCCTGCCACCATGACCAGCCGCAACCGCATCCGGATCGAGCAAAGCCAGCGCCTGTCGCTGAACACAAGGCTTGTTGCATCGATCCGGCTGATCTCGACCGATGCCATCGGCCTCAGCCGGTTCCTGGAGGAAGCGGCGGAAAAGAACCCGCAACTGGTGATCGCCCCCCCGCCGCTGGCCGATTGGCTGCCGCGCTGGGCATCGGCCTTTGCGCGGGCCGGCGCAGGGGTGCCGGTGGACAGCCTGCCAGACACAAGGTCGCCCGGCCTGATGGCGCATGTCTCTGCCGCCGTGGCAGTCCTGCGCCTGACTGCGGCTGAACGGCAAGTGGCCGAGGTCTTCGTCGATGCGCTGGAGCCTTCGGGCTGGCTTGGCCGGCCGCTGGCCGACATCGCGCGAGAGGCGGGGGTTCCGCCGGGCGTTGCCGAGTTGGTCCTGTCCCGGCTGCAGCGGGTGGAGCCGACGGGCCTTTTCGCCCGCAACCTGGCTGAATGCCTGGCGCTGCAGGCCGCCGAAGAAGGCTGGCTGGACCCGCTGGCCCGCGCGGTGCTGGACCGGCTGCCGCTGGTGGCGGCGAGCCGGACCGATCGCATCGCCGCCGATCTCGGCGTCAGCGAAGTGGCGGTTCAGGGCGTGGTCCGCCGCCTCCGGACGCTGGACCCGAAGCCGGGCGCCCGTTTCGGCCCCTGCGACGCGCCGATCCGCACGCCTGACCTGATTGCCCGCAAGAGCCCGGCGGGCTGGGAGGTTTCGCTGAACGGCTCGGCCCTGCCCACGCTGGCGCTGGCCGAGGAACGGGGGCCGGGCCGGGCCGAGGCGCGGTCGCTGATCCGGCTGGTCGAAGGCCGCAACGCCACCCTGCTGAAGGTCGCGCGCGAGATCCTTTCGCGGCAGGCGGCGGCACTGGACGACGGGCCGGGCGCCTTGCAGCCGATGACCATGGCCGAAGTTGCCGGGGCGCTGGGGCTGAACCAGAGCACGATCAGCCGGATCGTGGCCGGCGCGGCGGTCGATACCCCGCGCGGCACCTGGTGGCTGCGTGCGCTCTTCAGCCAGGCGATCCGAGGCCAGGGCCCCTCGGCAGCGTCGCTGCGCGAGGCATTGTCGCGGATGGTTGCCTCGGAAGACCCGGCGCGTCCGCTGTCCGACACTGCGCTGGCAGCGGCCCTCGCCGGGGCAGGTGCCCCCGTCGCGCGGCGCACGGTCAGCAAATACCGCGAGATGCTGGGCATCCCGCCCGCCCATTTGCGGCGAAAGGGCGACGCGAAAGGTCGCAGCCGGGGATGACGCGGCGCTCGCCGCGCGCTAGGTCTGCCGGGCGAAATGGAAATGGAACAGCACGAATGGCCTACTTTCTGGGCGTTGATACCGGCGGCACCTATACCGATGCGGTGATCCTGGATGATCATGCCAACCTGGTCCTTGGCAAGGCCAAGGCGCTGACCACGCGGGCCGATCTGGCTATCGGCATCGGCGGCGCGGTTGACGCGGCGCTGGCCGCCGCGGGGGTGCAGGCGTCCGACATCGCGCTGGTCTCGCTGTCGACCACACTGGCCACCAATGCGCTGGTCGAAGGCCAGGGCGGCCGGGTGGCGCTGATCTTCATCGGCTTCGACGCCGACGATCTGGCCCGTGGCGGGTTGACCGAGGCCCTGAAGGGCGATCCGGTCGTGATCCTTCTCGGCGGCCATACCCATGCCGGGACCGAGGCCGCTGCGCTGGATCCGGCGGCGGTAGAGGCCGCGGTGGCCGAGCTTGGCCCCGAGGTCATGGGCTTTGCCGTCGCCGCGCGCTTTGCCACCCGCAATCCGGGCCATGAGAACGCCGCGCGCGCGGTGATCCGTCGCGTCACCGGCCGCCCGGTCACCTGTTCGCATGAGCTGTCGGCCCAGTTGAACGGACCCAAGCGCGCCCTGACGGCGGTGCTGAACGCCCGCCTGATCGGCATGATCGACCGCCTCGTCGCGGCCTGCGACCGCCACCTTGCCGCAATCGGCATCGACGCGCCCCTGATGGTGGTGCGCGGCGACGGGGCGCTGATCTCCTCGGCCATGGTGCGCGAACGCCCGATCGAGACCATCCTCTCCGGTCCCGCCGCCTCCATCGTCGGCGCGCGCTGGCTGACGGGCGCGCAGAATGCGCTGGTCAGCGACATTGGCGGCACCACAACTGATGTGGCGCTGCTGAAGGACGGTCTGCCCGAGATCGACCCCGAGGGCGCGCGCGTCGGCGGTTTCCGCACCATGGTCGAGGCGGTGGCGATGCGCACCACCGGCCTTGGCGGCGACAGCGAGGCGCATCTCTTGCAGACCGGCCTGACCGGCGGACTGCGGCTTGGCCCGCGGCGGCTGATCCCGGTGTCGCTCTTGGCGGTCGACCATGGCGCGATGGTCCATGCCGCCCTTGACCGCTGGCTGTCGACCGAGACCGCCGGCGAGATGGACGGCCGCTTCGTGCTGCCGATGGCCGGGCAGGCGGGCGGGCTTTCGGCGCGCGAAGAGGCCGTCCTGGCCCGCATCACCGTGCCGATGCCGATGCACAGGGCGCTGACCTCGCGGCTGGAAGTGGCGGCGCTTGAACGGCTGGTGGCGCGCGGGCTGGTGATGCTGTCCGGCGTCACGCCGTCGGATGCCAGCCATGTGCTGGGCCGGCAGGACGGCTGGGATGCCCTGGCGGCCGAAAAGGCGCTGCGCCTGATGGCACGCCGCCGCACCGGTGCGGGCGAACGCTTCGCGCCGACGCCCGAGGTGCTGGCGCAGATGATCGTCGATCAACTGACCGCGCAGACCGTGGATTGCCTGGTCGAGGCCGCCTTTGCCGAAGACCCCGCCTTTGCCGGCGAAGACCCGGTCGCGCTGGCGCGGCACCGACTGACCGATGCCGCGCTGTCGCGGCACTGGGGCATCCTGGAGCTGAACGCCCGGCTCGCAGTGCCGGTGGTGGGCCTCGGCGCCTCGGCCCCGTCCTACTACGGCGCGGTGGGCGAGCGCCTGGGCTGCGAGATGATCCTGCCCGAACATGCCGGGGTCGCCAATGCCATCGGCGCGGTGGCGGGCCAGGTCAGCCAGCGGGTCTCGGGCATGGTGTCGTCGCCGGCCGAGGGCCGCTTTACCGCCCATCTGCCCGAAGGTTTGCAGCATTTCACCAGCCGCGACGCAGCACTTGCAGCGCTGGAAGCATTGCTGCGCGACGAGGCCGTGGCCCGTGCCCGCACGGCCGGGGCGGTCGACCTGCGGCTGACCGTCGCCCATGACATCCGCGAGGCCGATGTCGAGGGAAGTGCGATGTTCATCGAGGCGACGGTGACTGTCACCGCCTCGGGTCGGCCGCGCGTGGCGCATGAGAGGGCGGCGGAATAGTCCGCACGAAAGACCCTTGACCTTCGCGGTCCCTGCCCCTATTCCGCCAAGCCGTGGCTAGGTAGCTCAGTTGGTTAGAGCATGCGACTCATAATCGCAGGGTCGGGGGTTCGAGTCCCCCCCTCGCCACCACTTATCCCATCCAAAGAAGTCCAAAGACATCCGAAAACCCAAGGACTCCCGTCATGACTGAGGGACGACCGGAGAGCAGGTCAAAGGGCGGATAGCGATCGGTGCTTTTCGGCAGGCAAACCTGATGGCCCGCGCAGCGCCGCCGCCTCAGCCCATCGTCGCTGGGTTCCTCGCACGGAACCCACGCCGCAGAACGAAGCGATGCTGCGAGAGGAGTCGGCCAGTCGCGTTTGTCGGCGCGGTGGTTGACCGCCCCGACCCGCGCGCGCCGGCACAAGATGCCTTGGCCGGACTGGACGCCGCGCGCAATGCCCTGGCCGGCCTTGCAACCGCCCTTGAAGGGGGCCGTTCCGGGCCATTCTCGACGCAACCGGCGCCAGACGTGCGCGATCCTTTCTTTTCTTTCTGCGGATGCAACGCCCCGTCAAGTTCCGGCATTCGGCCGGAAAGCGGGAAGACGATCCTGGTCGGCGCCGGGTCGGGGGGCGGCTGACTTCGACGCCCGGGCGTAGACCGAAGGCTCCATCCCGACCATCCGGCACAAGGGCCCCGCCTCCCCGCAAGTGCCGATCTGCGGTCCGGTGCCGATGCGACATCCGGGCATTGCCGTCTTGTCACGCTTCACCCATATGATGGGGCAGGCAGCCACGGAGGGCCCCATGTTCAACGCGAAATCCCTGCTCGACACCCTGACCGGAGGGCAAGGCGCAAAGGGCCTGTCCGACAAGGCGAAGGGCGCCTGGAACAACCAGTCGGCACTTGGCAAGGGGGCGATTGCCGGGGGACTTCTGGGCGTGCTGCTGACCGGCGGTGGGCGGCGGCTGATCGGGACCGGGCTGAAGGTGGGGGGCGCTGCCGTGATCGGCGGGCTGGCCTACAAGGCCTATGACGACTGGAAGAACGGCAAGGACCCGCAGGCCGCAGTGGGGGAGCTTCCGTCGCCCGAGGGCACCGCCTTCCTGCCTGCCGACGACGCAGCGGCGAACGACCTGGCGCAGCGGCTGGTGCAGGCGATGGTCGCAGCCGCCAAGGCCGATGGCCATGTCACCCCGGACGAGCGCGCCCATATCGACGAGGCGCTGGGCCGGATGGGGCTGGAAAACGAGGCCGCGGCCCTTCTGCGCGCCGAACTGGACGCGCCGCTGGATGTGCGCCGCATCGCAGGGCTGGCGCGGTCGCCCGAGGAAGCCGCCGAGATCTATGCCGCCTCGCTTCTGGTGGTGGACGAGCAGTCGCTGGAAGAGAAGGGATACCTTGCGATGCTGGCCGCCGCGCTGAACCTGGACGACGGGTTGGTCAGGCACCTGCACGCCAAGGCGGCCTCGCTGGGCTGATCAGGGGATCGCCCCGCCCGTCGCCACGGTGACCAGATCGGCCGCCGCGCGGACCTGCGCGCCCATGCGGGTGGCGTCGGGCAGGCTCATCCGGAAGGCGGGGCCAGAGACGGAGAGGCCGGCCACCGGCTCGCCATGTGCATTGAAGATCGGGGCGGCGACGCAGCGCATGCCGGTCGCGCGTTCCTGATCGTCGATGGCAAAGCCGCGGTTGCGGGTCCGTGAAAGGTCTTCCATCAGCGCCTCGGTGGTCGTCAGGGTCAGTTCGGTGAACCGTTGCAGGCCTTGCCGCTTGATGATGCCCTGCACTTTCCCGGCCGGATACCAGGCCAGCAGCGCCTTGCCGATGCCCGATGAATGCATGGGCCCCTTGGTGCCGGGTGCGAAGAACCCGCGGATCGCCTCGTGCGTTTCGACCTGGGCCAGGAAGACGACCTCGTCCTTCACCTCGACGCCAAGGTTCGCGGTCTCGCCGGTGTCGCGCATCAGCTGGTCCATAGGCTGACGGGCGCGTTCGACCACTTTGGTGCGGCGCAGGAAGGCGGTTCCGATGCGGAAGGCACCGGGGCCGATGTGCCAGAACTGGCCGGGTTCCTCGACCTCGACCATGCCATGGCCTTGCAGGGTGACAAGTGCGCGGTAGACCGTGGCGACGGCCTGGCCGGTTTCCATGGCCAGGTCCGACAAGGTCAGGCCGGGGCGGGCGGCGAGATGGCCGAGGATGTCGAGCCCCCGGTCCAGCGCCTGGACGGTATTCTGGTCCGTCTTGTCGTGGAAAGCCTTCGGCCGGCCGCGCGGTTTTTGTGCCATGGGGGCTTCCTGTCTGCCGGATGAAAAAGCGCAACGGTTTGATCTGGCTTTGGAATACCATCTTTGTAATAAAATGAAAAATCTTTTCGAAAAAATTGCGATGCGGGGCATGGGGGCGTATCTTCAGGCTGTAGAAAGAGGAGGCCTGCGCCATGTCGTTCCAGAATCCCGTCTTCATTCCGGGCCCCACCAACATGCCGGAATCGGTCCGCAAGGCCTGTGACATGCCGACGCTGGACCACCGCAGCCCGGCCTTCGCGCGGCTGTTCAAGCCCGCCGTGGCCGGCGTGCGCCGGGTGCTGAAGATGCAGGCGGGTGAGGTCATCATCCTGCCCTCGACCGGCACCGGCGGCTGGGAGGCGGCGATCACCAACACCCTGTCGCCCGGCGACACGGTCCTGGCCGCGCGCTTCGGGATGTTCAGCCACCGCTGGATCGACATGTGCCAGCGCCACGGGCTGGAAGTGCAGATCCTTGAGACGCCCTGGGGCCAGGGTGCGCCGCTGGCGGCAATCGAAGCTGCGTTGAAGGCTGACAAGGCCGGAAAGATCAAGGCCGTGCTGGCAACGCATAATGAGACCGCGACCGGCGTGAAGTCCGACATCGCCGGTATCCGCCGCGCGATGGATGCGGCCGGGCATGGCGCGATGCTGTTCGTCGATGGGGTGTCGTCGATCGCCTCGATGCCGTTCGACATGGCGGGTTGGGGCGTCGACATCGCCGTGGCGGGCAGTCAGAAGGGCTTCATGCTGCCGGCCGGCCTGGCCATTCTGGGAGTCAGCCCAAAAGCGATTGCGGCGATGGAGACCGCGCGCCTGCCACGCACCTTCTTTGATTTCAAGGACATGCTGGCGGCCTATGGGCGCGGCGGCTATCCCTATACGCCCGCGGTTGGCTTGATTGCCGGGCTGGCGCACGCCATCGAACTTCTGGAGGACGAGGGGCTGGAAGCGGTCTATGCCCGCCATCACCGGCTGGCCGAAGGAGTGCGCCGGGCGGTGTTCGCCTGGGGCATGGCGCCCTTTGCGGCCTCGGCGGATCTCTATTCCGACACTGTCACGGCGGTGAAGGTGCCCGAGGGCTGCGATGGCACGGCGCTGGTGCAGTTGGCGGCGTCGAAATACGGCGTGGCTTTTGGGGTGGGCCTGGGTGAAGTTGCGGGCAAGGTGTTCCGCATCGGCCATCTGGGCATGCTGACGGATGTGATGGTGCTGTCAGGGCTGGCCGCGGCCGAGATGTGCATGGCCGATCTCGGCTGGAAGGTGAGTCTGGGGTCTGGCGTGGCGGCGGCGCAGGAGTATTTCCGCGGCACGGCAGGCGCGATGGCGCTGGCGGCGGAATAACGGAAGATGCCGGGGGGCTGTCGGCCCGCCGCAGCCAATCGGTTTCTTGAACCGATGACGAAACCAGTTGGTTGCCCCGAGAGTATTTGGACCAAGATGAAGGGTGGAAAGATGAAGGATATCGGCGGGTTGATGGTGCCGACCTTTGACGACGTGCTGGCCGCGCATGCGCGGGTGGCGCCCTACATTCACCGCACGCCGGTGCTGACGTCGAGTTTTCTCAATGAGTTGACCGGGGCGGAGCTGTTCTTCAAGTGCGAGAACTTCCAGAAGGCCGGGGCGTTCAAGGTGCGCGGGGCCTGCAATGCGGTGTTCGGCCTGACCGACGAGATGGCGGCGAAGGGGGTGGCGACGCATTCCAGCGGCAACCATGCGCTGAGCCTCAGCTATGCGGCGGGGCGGCGGGGGATTCCTTGCCATGTCGTGATGCCGCGCACGGCGCCGCAGGCCAAGAAGGACGCCGTGCTGGGCTATGGCGGGCAGATCACCGAATGCGAACCTTCGACCTCGTCCCGTGAAGCAGTGTTTGCCGAGGTGCAGGCCCGGACGGGGGCGGAATTCGTGCATCCCTACAACGATCCGCGGGTGATCGCGGGGCAAGGCACCTGCTCGCGCGAGTTGTTGGAGCAGGTGGACGGGCTGGATGCGGTGATCGCGCCGATCGGTGGCGGGGGAATGATTTCAGGTACTTGCCTGACACTTTCGACACTGGCCCCGGGGGTGGAGGTCTTTGCCGCCGAGCCGCTGAACGCCGATGACGCGGCGCGCAGTTTCCGGGCCGGGAAGATCATCGCCGACGATGCACCCGAGACGGTGGCCGATGGCTTGAAGGTGCCGCTGAAGGACCTGACCTGGCACTTTGTGAAAGCCCATGTGACGGATGTGCTGACCGCGACCGAGGATCAGATCGTCGAGGCGATGAAGCTGATCTGGAAGCGGATGAAGATCGTGATGGAGCCATCCAGCGCCGTTCCCCTGGCCAGTATTCTGGCCAATCGGGACCGGTTCAAGGGGCGCCGGGTGGGAGTGATCGTGACCGGTGGCAATGTCGATCTCGACCGGCTTCCGTGGATGAAATGAGGGGATAACACCATGAACAAGCAAGCGAATCTTGAAGGCTTTGAAGTCGGATACGACATCCCCGCGCTGCCGGGGATGAATGAAGCGGACATCCAGACGCCCTGCCTGATCCTGGACATGGACGCGCTGGAGCGCAACGTCGCCAAGATGGGCGCCTACGCCAAGGCGCATGGGGTGCGCCACCGCAGCCATGGCAAGATGCACAAGTCGGTCGATGTGCAGAAGCTGCAGGAGTCGCTTGGCGGCGCCTGTGGCGTGTGCTGCCAGAAGGTCTCGGAGGCAGAAGTCTTTGCCCGTGGCGGCATCAAGGATGTGCTGGTGAGCAACCAGGTGCGCGACCCTGCCAAGATCGACCGGCTGGCGAGGTTGCCGAAACTGGGTGCAAGAACAATCGTTTGCGTGGATGATGCGGCGAATGTGGCCGATCTGTCGGCGGCGGCGCAAAAGCATGGCACCCAGATCGAATGTCTGGTCGAGATCGACTGCGGCGCCGGGCGCTGCGGCGTGACCACCACGCAGGATGTGGTGCATATCGCCAAGCTGATCGACGCGGCGCCGGGGCTGAAGTTCTCGGGCATCCAAGCCTATCAGGGCGCGATGCAGCACATGGACAAATACGACGACCGCAAGGCCAAGCTGGACATCGCCATCGACATGGTGCGCGACGCCGTGCAGGGGCTGAAGGCCCAGGGGCTGGAGTGCGATATCGTCGGCGGCGGTGGCACCGGGTCTTACTACTTCGAGGGAAACTCTGGTGTTTACAACGAGTTGCAGTGCGGCTCCTATGCGTTCATGGATGCCGATTATGGCCGCATCCTGGACAAGGATGGCAAGCGGATCGACCAGGGTGAATGGGAGAATGCGCTGTTCATCCTGACTTCGGTGATGAGCCACGCAAAGGAAGACAAGGCGATTGTCGATGCCGGGTTGAAGGCGCAATCGGTGGATTCGGGGTTGCCGGTGGTCTTTGGCCGGACGGATGTCAAATACCTCAAATGCAGCGATGAGCATGGCGTGGTCGAGGACAAGGGCGGTGTCTTGAAGGTCAACGACAAGCTGCGGCTGGTGCCGGGCCACTGCGATCCGACCTGCAATGTGCATGACTGGTATGTCGGTGTGCGCAACGGCAAGGTCGAGGTGGTCTGGCCGGTTTCGGCGCGCGGCAAGGCCTACTAGCGTTCTCTGGGTCAACCAGCTGAAACTGCTTGAAAAACATGTGCTGCATTGCGTCTGCATAACGTATGGCAAGCGTCTGGCAGCGATCTGGCCCCCGGTCAGACCTGCCAGGCGTTAACCAAGCCTGGGCGAATCGCCCTGAAGGAGCCCCCGATGCTGATCGTTCCCGAGGCGCTGATCGCCTCTCTCGTCTCGCCGGAAGATGCGTTCAAGGCGGTGGAGGCCTGCTTTGCCTCGATGGCGCGGGGCGATGCCTACAACTTCCCCGTCGTGCGCGAGGCGCTGGGCGAGGGGCGGCAGTATGGCTTCAAATCGGGTCTCGACCGGGCGGCGGCGATGCTGGGGTGAAGGCGGGCGGCTACTTTCCCGGCAATGCCGACAAGGGGATGATCAACCATCAGTCGAGCGTGTTCCTGTTCGACCCCGACACCGGGCGCCCCGTCGCGATGGTGGGCGGCAACCTGCTGACGGCGCTGCGCACGGCGGCGGCGGCGGCGATTTCGATCGACCGGCTGGCGCGGGCGGATGCAAAGGTGCTGGGCATCGTCGGCGCCGGGCATCAGGCCGGGTTCCAGCTGCGCGCAGCGGCGCGGGCGCGAGGCTTCGAGCGGGTGATCGCCTGGAACCTGCACCCCGAGATGCTGCCCAAGCTCGGCGCGGTCGCCGCGGAACTGGGCCTGCCCTTCGAGGCGGTGCCGCTGGAGCGCATGGTCGAGGCCGACGTGATCGTGACGATCACCTCGTCGCCCGCGGCCAGCCTGCTGGCGGCGCATGTGGCGCCCGGCACGCATCTGGCCTGCATGGGCACCGATACGGTCGGCAAGCAGGAGGTGGAGCCGGCACTGCTGGCGGCTGCGACGGTGTTCACCGATGAGGTGGCGCAATCGGTGACGATCGGCGAGGCGCAGCATGCCGTCGGCGCCGGGCTTCTCAGGGGCGAGTCGATCACGCCGATCGGCGCGGTCCTGGTGGGCGCGCATCCGGGCCGGCAGTCGGAGGCGGAGATCACGCTTTTCGACGGCACCGGCGTCGGGCTGCAGGATCTGGCGGTGGCCGGCGTGGCGGTGGCGCGGGCGCGGGAACGCGGCATGGGAATCGAGGTCGGGGTCTGACCGACCCTGGTGGTCTGACGGCCCGCGCGCCGCGGTCGTGCGTTTGATCAAATTCTGTGACAGGCCTTGCCGGGAGGACCATCGCATGGTCTGACTTGGCCCAGCGGCGGGAGGGTCTGATGCGCGTCTTCATCAACGGCTTTGGGCGGATCGGGCGGTCGGTGCTGCGGGCCTGGGCGCTGGCGCCGGAGCGCTGGCCGGGGCTGGAGGTGGTTGGCCTGAACGATATCGCCGCGCCCGAGATGTGCGCCTATCTCCTTGAATATGACAGCGTCTTCGGACCATGGCGGGGGACAGTGGCGTTGCAGGACGGCGCGCTGGTGCTGAACGGCCGCGCAATCCCGCTGCACCGGACGCCGGATATCTCGGTGTTGGGCCTGAACGGGGTCGATCTGGTGATGGAATGCACCGGACGGGCCGAGACGCCCGAGGTCGCCGAACGCGGGCTGCGGGCGGGGGCGGGACGGGTGCTGATTTCGGGGCCCTCGGAGGCGGCCGAAGTGACGGTGGTGCTGGGCGCCAACGAGGCTGTGCTCGGGGCACAGAAGATCGTGTCGAACGCCTCTTGCACGACCAACGCGCTGGCGCCTTTGGTGAAGCTGATCGACGCGGGCTGGGGCGTGGTCACCGGCTCGATGACCACGGTGCACTGCTATACCGGCAGCCAGCCCACCGTCGATGCCCCGGCGGCGGACTATCCGCGCAGCCGGGCGGCGGCGCTGTCGATGGTGCCGACGACGACCTCGGCGGCGCGGCTTCTGGACGGGGTTCTGCCGCAGGTGGCGGGCCGGATCATCGCGCAGGCGGTGCGGGTGCCGGTGGCCAGCGTCTCTTGCGTGGACCTGTCGGTGATGACGGCGCGTCCCGCAACGGTTCAGGCGGTGAACCAGGCCTTTCGCGCAGCGGGCGGCGTGATCGGGGCGACCGACCGGCCGCTGGTCTCGACCGACCTGCGCGCACGGCCGGAATCGGTGGTGATGGCCAGCCTCGAGACCAAGCTGACACCGCAGGGCATGCTGCGCGTCTTCGGCTGGTATGACAACGAATGGGGCTTTTCCAACCGCATGCTCGACATGGCCTGCCGGATGCGCTGACCGCAGGCAGGGCCGCGGCTCCCGGCTTCATCTCGGTCGAAATACTCCCTGGGGGTGCGGGGGGCGGAGCGCCCCCGCCGCTGGCGCCCGGTCGCACCCCCGGTCGCATTCCCCAGTCGCACCCCTAGTCGCGCCCCTCGTCGGGAATGTTCAGTACCGTGCCGCAGGCCTTGCAATGCACCGCGTCATGGTCGTGGCGCGTCAGGCCGCAGGTCGGGCAGGGGAAATCGGCCTTCGGCGGCCGCAGCGCGACCTGCACCAGCCGCAGGAACAGCGAGATGCCGACGATCATGATCGCCACCGCCAGCAGCCGCCCCGAGGTGCCGACCAGCGTGATGTCGCCGAAACCGGTGGTCGTCAGCGTGGTGACGGTGAAGTAGAGCGCATCGGAATAGTTGGTGATCAGCGGGTTCGTACTGTTCTGTGTCTGGTAGACAAGGGCGGTCATCGCGAAGATGAAGATCAGCAGGTTCGCCGCTGCCCGGAAGGTCATCTCGTTGCGGCGAAAGCCCGAGATATCCTCGCGCAGCTGGTGGATGGTCTGCTCCGAGTGGAACACTCGGTAAAGCCTGAGGACGCGCAGGAAGGCCAGCCCCTCGCCCCAGAACGGCAGCAGGAGCGACACCACCGCCAGCACGTCGGCGACACCCCAGAGGCTGAAGAGGTCCTTCAGCGGGCGGCGCGAGATCCACAGCCGCGCCAGCACGTCGACCAGAAAGACCAGCCCGATCGACACGTCGATGGCGACAGTATGCAGGCCGCGCGGCAGGAACGAGGTGGCGATCAGATAGGCCACGGTCAGGATGTCGAAGCCCAGAAGCGCATAGCGGAAGCGGTCGCCCGCCTCGCTGGTGCCTTCGTAGAGGTTGCGCAGGCGGCTTCGCAGCGTCATTCGCCGTAGGGAACCCAGATGGTTTTCACATCTGTTGCGCGGGACAGGAACGCCCGGCCTTCGCCATCGGCGTGCCAGTCGCGGGCCTGGCCGTTGCCGACCCAGGTGCGTTTGAGGTTGCCGGTGCTTTCACGCTCGATCACTGCGGCGGGGGTGGTGTCGAAGCTCCAGATCGCGTCCACGTCCATATGGCCGGCGAGGGGCTTGGCAAGGTCGCCATGCGTCCCGGTGACGATATTGACGACGCCTGCCGGCAGGTCCGAGGTTTCCAGAACCTGATAGAAGTCGGTGGCCGCCAGCGGGAACGGCTCGGACGGGACCAGCACGCAGGTGTTGCCCATGGCGATGGCGGGCGCCATCAGCGAGACGAGGCCGAGGAGGGGAACGTCGTCGGGGCAAAGCGCGGCAATCACGCCAAGGGGTTCGTTCATCGCCAGTGCGATGCCGCGGATCGGGACGGGCTTGGCAGCCCCTTCGTATTTGTCGGCCCAGGCGGCGCAGGTGAACAGCCGGTTGATCGCGGCCGCCACTTCCGTCAGCCCCGGTTTTCCGGTCATGTCCTTGATCCGGGCGGCGAATTCGGGCGCGCGGGCCGACAGGTTCTCGGCGATGTAATACAGGATCTGGGCGCGGGCGTGGCCGTGGCCTTGGCCCAGCCCTTTGCGGCCTGCGCCGCCTCGACGGCGTTGCGCACGTCCTTGCGGTTGCCAAGGCCGATGTGGCCCAGAAGCCTGCCCTTGGGCGACCAGACCGCACGGGAATAGCCGCTGTCGGGGCGGGCCTGCTTGCCGGCGATGAACAGTTTCGCGGTGCGGTCCATGTCGGGCGCTTGCGGGTTGCGGGGTTCCGGCATGGCGGGGATGGCGCGGGCGGGTCTGGGCTTGCTGTCGGGCTTCAGGTAGGCCATCAGCCCCTCCCATCCGCCCTCGCGGCCGAAGCCGGATTCACGGACGCCGCCAAAGCCGGCGGCGGCGTCGAAGAGGTTGGTGGCGTTGACCCAGACCACGCCGGCGCGCAGTTTCGGAGCCACGTCCAGAGCGAGGTTGATGTTCTCGGACCAGATGCTGGCGGCAAGGCCGTAGCGGGTGTTGTTGGCCAGTTCCACCGCCTCGGCCGGGGTGCGGAAGGTCATGGAGACGAGGACCGGGCCGAAGATTTCTTCCTGCATCAGCGGCGAGGCGGTGGAGAGGCCGGTGATCAGCGTGGGCGGGTAGAAGCAGCCCTGCGGGACGGCGGTGGCGGCGCGGTAGATCTCTCCCTCCGAGCTGTCGACCAGACGGGTGATGGCATCCAGCTGGATCGGATCGATGATGGCGCCCACGTCGATGCATTTGTCCAAGGGGTCGCCGAGGCGCAAGCCGTCCATCCGGCGTTTCAGCTTGTCATGGAAGCGGTCGGCGACGCCTTCCTGCACCAGAAGGCGCGATCCGGCGCAGCAGACCTGGCCCTGGTTGAACCAGATCGCATCGACCAGCCCTTCGACGGCTGAATCGATATCGGCGTCGTCAAAGACGATGTAGGGGGATTTGCCGCCGAGTTCCAGGGTCAGGGCCTTGCCCTGGCCTGCCGTCGCCTCGCGAATGCGCTTGCCGACGGAGGTAGAGCCGGTGAAGGCGATTTTCGCCACGCCGGGGTGAGCGACCAGCGCCGCACCGGTGTCGCCATCGCCGGTGATGATGTTGAGAACACCCTTCGGCAGACCCGCTTCGCGAGAGATTTCGGCGAAGAGAAGGGCGGTAAGAGGGGTGTATTCGGCGGGCTTCAACACGACGGTGTTGCCGGCGGCAAGGGCCGGGGCGACCTTCCAGGCCAGCATCAGAAGGGGGAAGTTCCACGGGATGATCGCGCCGCAGACGCCAAGCGGGCTTAGCCCCGGTTTCTCGGAGGCGAGCAGTTGGGCGAGACCGGCGTGGTAGTAGAAATGGCGGGCGACAAGGGGGATGTCGATGTCGCGGGATTCGCGGATCGGTTTGCCGTTGTCCATGGTCTCCAGCACGGCGAACAGGCGGCTGTGCTTTTGCACCAACCGTGCAAGGGCGTAGAGGATGCGCGCCCGTTGCGGCCCCGATGTGCGCGACCATTTCGGAAAGGCTCGGGCGGCGGCTTTGACGGCGGCATCGACTGTTGCCGACGAGCCTTGGGAAACCTGCGCCAGCGCCGCGCCGGTGGCGGGGTTTCTGGTGTCGAAGGGCGTCTCGGACGCGGTGAAGCTGGCGTCGATGTAATGGCCGAAGCTGCCTTTGTGCTTTGCCAGCCAGGCCAGCGTCTCGGCATTGCTTTCGGGTGCTGCGCCGTAGTCCATGGCGGCGAAGATTTCCTTGATGGTCATGCTGTCATCTCCAGTCGCGCCAACCCGGCAGCGGAATCGCCAGGACCTGCCCTGCGCCTCCGGCGGGAGTATTTGGACCAAGATGAAACGGCCTTGTGGGCTTCATCTTGGCAGAAATACTCCGGGGTGAGCGGCAAGGCCGCGAGGGGCAGCGCCCCTTGCTCCGGTGCTGTTGGTGCGCGTTTGGGCATGGGTCATCCCATCGCGTGGCGGTAGCTGGCCGAGTAATGGCCGGTGAGGTGGTGTTCCAACTGGCGCTCGATGTCGCCCAGAAGGGAGGAGGCGCCGAAGCGGAAGAGGTCGGGTTGCAGCCAGTCATGGCCGAGTTCGTCTTTCATCAGGGCGAGGTAGAGAAGGGCGTCCTTGGCCTTTGAAATCCCGCCCGCGGGCTTGTAGCCGACCTTGAAGCCGGTGCGGTCCTGATAGTCGCGGATGCAGCGGATCATGGTCAGGGTAACGGGCAGGGTGGCGTTCACCGCTTCTTTGCCGGTCGAGGTCTTGATGAAATCGGCACCGGCCATCATGCAGACCAGCGACGCGCGGGCAACGTTGCGCAGGGTTTGCAGCTCTCCGGTGGCGAGGATGGCTTTCATATGGGCATCGCCAGAGGCGGCGCGCATCTCGCGGGTCTCGTCATACAGCGCCTGCCAGTTGCCGGTCAGGACGTGGCGGCGGGAAATGACGATGTCGATCTCGGCGGCCCCCGCCTTCACCGACTCTCCGATTTCGGCGATGCGCAGGTGATAAGGCGACAGACCAGCCGGAAAGCCGGTGGAGACCGCAGCCACGGGGATCGAGGTGCCTTCCAGCGCCCGCACGGCGGTTTCCACCATCTCGTGATAGACGCAGACGGCGCCGACGGTCAGGCCCGGCATCCCCAGGGCTTCCAGCATGTCGGGGCGAACCGGTTGACGGGCCTTGGCGCAGAGGCGCCGCACGCGGCCCGGCGTGTCGTCGCCGGACAGGGTGGTCAGGTCGATCAGGCTGATCGCCTTCAGAAGCCAGGCGGCCTGGAAGTCCTTCTTGACCGACCGCCGCCCGCCAAGGCTGGCGCAGCGGCGCTCGACCGCCGATGTGTTGACCTGCACGCCCGCGACCCAGTCGAGGTCCAGCGCCATGCCCGGATTGCGGGGGGTGGCCCGGTTGCGGGGTGATCTGGGGCAGGAGGCCGCCGGTGGTCGCGGTGGGGGATGTGGTCTGCACGGGGTGCGGCCTTTCAGCCGGAGGGGACTGGCCGAACGATGCCACGCTGCGCGCGGCGAAGGCAAGGGATTCGCGCATGGGATTTGACCGGATGGTCAGGATTTGCCGATCAGTCCCGGCCGCTGTCGTCTTCGGCCTCTTCGGGGTGGTCCGGGCTGAAGCTGGCCCAGTCGTCGCCGTTGCCGGGCGGCGGCACGCCGTCGCGGCGGATCGCGGTGAAGAGATGCGCCTTGGACAGGTAGATCGCCGACAGCGGCGCGGTGGCAAAGAAGAACACCGCCACCAGCGCCTCGCGCCATGCGAAGCGGCCCTGGATCAGCCAGACCTCGAAGGCCAGCGCGATCAGCGCGGTGCCGACGCCGACGGTGGTGGCCTTGGTCGGCGCATGCAGCCGCTGCATCCGGTCCTTCAGGCGCAGAAGGCCGTAGGACCCGACCAACCCGAACAGCCCGCCGATCACCAGAAGGGCGGCGACGATGTATTCGACGACCATGGTCATTCGATGATGCTCCCCCGCAACAGATACTTGCAGTAGGCCACGGTCGAGACGAAGCCGGTCATCGCAAAGAGGATGGCCGCCTCGAAGCTGTAGATCGCGCCGGAATGCGCACCGTACAGGATGATCAGCGCGGTGGCGTTCACCGCCATCGTGTCCACCGCCAGCACCCGGTCGATGATGTTGTCGGCCGTGGCGATGCGGATCAGGTTCATCACCAGCGCCAGGGCAAAACAGCCGAGGGCAAAGGTTAGCGCGTAGTCGAGGATCATCCGTAAATCCTTTTCAGCCGGGCTTCATAGCGGGTCAGGATGCCGTCGCGGATCTCGTCCGGGTCGGGGGCGTGCAGCGAGTGGATCAGCAAGGTCCGCCCGTCGGCCGAGATATCGGCGGTCAGCGTGCCGGGGGTCATGGTGATGGTCCCGGCCAGAAGTGCCACCGCCTCGGGCGAGGTCAGCGAGGTCGGCACCGGGATGAAGGCCGAGCGGATACGGTCCGGCGGCATGAAAAGCACGATGCGGGCCACCTGATAACTGGAGATGACGACGTCGTAGACCACGATTCCGAGATAGGCGATCAGCGAGAGCGGCCGTTGCAGGCGGGGTTTGCCGGGCCACCAGGGCGCGGTGAAGAAGGGAATGGCGGTGCCCAGGATCAGCGCCAGGATCAGGCTGCCGAAGGTCCAGCTGTCGGCCAGCACCAGCCAGAAGGCGACCAGAAAGCCGGAAAGGCCGGGGTGGGGGAAAAGGCTGCGCACGATCGGCATGGCTCAGGCCCCTCCGGGAAGATCATTGGCCAGGATATAGGGGGCCGGGTTGTGCAGTGCGGCGGCGGTGGTGCCCAGCCAGTCCTGCACCGGCCCGGCGCCCAGCGTCAGCGCGACAAGCCCCGCCAGCAGCAGCGCCGGGGCGATGGCCTGCGACAGCGGCAAAGGCGCCATCGCCTCGCCCTGCGGCGCCCAGAACAGCGCCGATCCGGCACGCGACAGGCCGATCAGCGCGAGGAACCCGCCGCCCAGCACCACCGGCCAGACCAGCGCCATCGGCCCGCTGGCCGATTGCAGCACCATCAGCTTGCCGGGAAAGCCCGACAGCGGCGGAAGGCCGGCCGTGGCGATGGCGGCCAGGAAGAACAGCACCCCCAGCCGGCCGGAAAGGCGCGGCCGGTCGGGGCCGTCGAGGAATTCACCGCCACGGGCGCGGGCCAGGTCGGTGACCAGAAACAACAGCCCTCCCGCAAGGGTGGAATGCGCCATGTAATACAGCGTCGCAGTGGTCGAGGCCGGGGTAAAGGCCGACAGCGCGGTGAAGACCGTGCCCATCGAGGCAAGCGCCGCATAGGCCGCCAGCCGGGGCAGGCTGCGCGCGCCCAGGATGCCGATCGACCCCAGAGCAAGGGTGATCAGCCCGGCGGGCAGCATCAGGTCGGCGATCAACGGGCCGGTGACGGCCAGGTCGGTCGGAAACACCAGCGTGCCGAAGCGCAGCGCGGCATAGGCGCCGACCTTGGTCATCACCGCAAAGAGGGCCGCCACCACGCCGGGCGCCTGGGCATAGGTGCCGGGCAGCCAGAAATGCAGCGGCACCAGCGCGCCCTTGATGGCGAAGACCAGCATCAGCATCACCGCCGCCGCGCGCATCAGACCGTGGTCCCCTTCGGGCAGGACCGGCAGTTTCGCCGCCAGGTCGGCCATGTTCAGCGTGCCGGTCAGCGAATAGATCGTGGCCAGCGCGAACAGGAACAGGGTCGAGCCCAGCAGGTTGACCGCGATATACTGCACCCCGGCCCGGATGCGCGGGCCGGTGCCGCCATGCACCATCAGCCCGTAAGAGGCGATCAGCAGCACTTCGAAGAACACGAACAGGTTGAAGGCGTCGCCGGTCAGGAAGGCGCCGTTCAACCCCATCAGCTGGAACAGCCACAGCGCGTGGAACTTGCGGCCGCGCCGGTCCCAGCCGGTGGCGATGGCCTGGCCCAGCACCAGAAGCGCCAGCCCGGCGGTCAAGAGCAGCATCAGGGCCGACAGCCGGTCCAGCACCAGCACGATGCCGAAGGGCGCGGGCCAGTCGCCCAGCCGATAGACCTGCGGCGGGCCCTCGCTTGCTGCCATGAGCAGCATCAGCGCAATTGCCAGCAGCGCCAGGCTGCCGGTGACCGACAGCAGCCGCGCCACGGTGATGCTGTTGCGGCCGATGAACAGCGACAGCGCCGCCAAGAGGGCGGGCAGCACGACGGGGGTGATGATCCAGTTTCCCATCATGCCCCGGTCTCCTTTCCGGCCGGGGCGGGGGTGTCATCCTCGCCCTGGTCGGGGTCCACCCGGTCGTGGCCCAGCTCCAGATAGCTGCCCAGCGCCATCATCACGATCACCGCCGTCATCCCGAAGGAGATCACGATGGCGGTCAGCACCAGCGCCTGCGGCAGCGGGTCGGTTGGCGTATCGGTGGTGCCGACGATGGGCGCTGCGGCGGTGCGGATGCGCCCGGCGGCAAAGATGAACAGGTTGACCGCGTAGGAAAGGAAGGTCAGCCCCAGGATCACCGGAAAGCTGCGCAGCCGCAGCATCAGATAGACGCCGACGGCCGTCAGCAGGCCCACGGTGGCGGCGACGAAGATCTCCATCACAGGCTCTCCTTGCCGGAAGGGCCCGCGTCGCGGTCGGTGGTGTGCTGGGCCAGCCGCGACAGCGTGGCCAGCGACAGCATCACCGCGCCGAGGACGCAGAAGAACACGCCCAGATCGAAGACCGAGGCGGTCGTCAGCTCGATCTCGTCCAAGGGCCAGATGTGGACGTAGTCATAGCCCGAGGTCAGGAACGGCCAGCCCATGAACCAGGCGGCGATGCCGGTGAAGGTGGCGACCAGCACGCCGGTGCCGATCAGGAGTTGGTGATCAAAGCGCAGCCGGCGTTCCGACCAGATGTAGCCCGAGGCCATGTATTGCAGCAGGAAGGCAATCGACACCACCAGCCCGGCGACGAAGCCCCCGCCCGGCAGGTTGTGGCCGCGCAGGAAGATGAATACCCCCACCATCAGCGCCAGCGGCATCAGGAAACGCGTGCCCATCACCAGCATCAGGGGGTGCGGGTCGCCAGCGTTCTTTGCCATGCGGATGCTGGCCAGCCGGTGAAGCGCGGTCTTCGACGACAACACCGCTGACCGCCAGGCAAAGATGATCAGCGCGGCGATGCCCAGCACGATGATCTCGCCATATGTGTCATAGCCGCGGAAATCGACGATGATGGTGTTGACCGCGTTGGTGCCGCCCGCGCCGGGTTTCGACTGCGCCCAGTGAAACTCGGACACCCGGGAAAAGGCCGGCTCGCGGGTCATCAGCGCAAAGGCCAGCAGGCCGGCGCCAAGCCCGGTGGCCACCGCCAGCATGCCGTCGCGGGCATGCCGGAAAGGAGAGCTTTCGCGCGGCGAATGCTGCGGCAGGAAGTTCAGTGCCAGCAGCATCAGCAGGATTGTCACCACCTCGACGCTGATCTGGGTCAGCGCAAGGTCGGGGGCGGAAAGCCAGGCGAAACCGGCAGAGAGGAGCAGGCCGACGATGCCGGTCAGCACCAGAGCAAGCAGCCGGTCGTGATGGCGAAAGAGGGTGGCCAGTGCCGCGGATGCCAGCACTGCCCAGCCGGCCAGCGGCGCGCCCTCGACCGGCAGCATCGCGCGCGTGCCGGGCTGGTAGGGCCCGGAAAGGAAGGCCCAGAGGCCAAGGCCCAGGATCACCAGCATGGTGGCGAAGATGCCGCGCGACAGCGAGCCGTTGTGGAGCGTCGAGGTTACCACCCGCGAGGTGCCGGCAAGGGCGCCGATGGCGGCGTCGAAGATCGTCTTTGCCTCGGGCCGGGGGGTGGCATCCCAGATCGCGCGCAGGCGGGGGTAAAGGCCAAGGCAGGCCAGGCCGCCGCCGAGTGCGGCCAGCGACATCCACAGGGCCGGCGCCTTCAGCCCGTGCCACAGCGCGATATGGGCATGGATTTCCGTGCCGGTGGTGGCCGAGGCGGCTGCATCGACGAAGGGGCCGAAGGTGGCCATCGGCACCAGGCCCGAGACGATGACCAGCCCCGCCAGCAACGCCGGTGCGGCCCAGAGGCCGGGGCCGGGGTCATGGGCGTCGTGCTGCTCGCGCGGGGTGCCAAGGAAGGTATGGGCGAGGAACCGCAGGGAATAGGCCACCGACAGCAGCGCCCCTGCGGTGGCCAGGATTGCCACCAGCCAGGGCGTCAGCCAATCGGCTTGCGCGGCGTTCTCCAGCATCAGTTCCTTCGACAGAAAGCCGTTCAGCGGCGGTACTCCGGCCATCGAAAGGCTGGCGATCAGCGCGATGGTGAAGGTCAGCGGCATTGCCGCGCGAAGGCCGCCCAGGCGGCGGATGTCGCGGGTGTGCGCCTCGTGGTCGACGATGCCGGCGACCATGAACAGGGCGGCCTTGAAGCTGGCATGGGCCAGGATGTGCAGCATGGCGGCACTGGCGGCGGCGGGCGTGCCGAGGCCGAGGAGAAAGGTGATCAGGCCCAGGTGGCTGACGGTGGAAAACGCCAGGATCGCCTTCAGGTCATCCTTGAACAGCGCGATCTTCGCGGCCATCAGCATGGTGAACAGGCCCGCCGTGGCGACGATTGCGGTCCATTCCGGCGTGCCCGCCAGCACCGGCCACAGCCGCGCCATCAGGAAAAGCCCGGCCTTCACCATGGTGGCCGAATGCAGATAGGCCGAAACCGGCGTCGGCGCGGCCATCGCATGCGGCAGCCAGAAATGGAACGGAAACTGCGCCGATTTGGTGAAAGGCGCCCAGGAGGATCAGCACCAGCGCGGTCAGATACCAGGGGCTGGCCTGAATGGCCTCCTTCTGCGTCAGGATGACCGACAGATCGTAGGAGCCGGCGATCCGGCCCAGGATCAGCATCCCCGCGATCATCGCCAGCCCGCCGCCGCCGGTGACCACCAGCGCCATCCGCGCGCCCTGCCGGCCCGCGGGCAGGTGCCGCCACCAGCCGATCAAGAGAAACGACGAAAGCGAGGTCAGCTCCCAGAACACCAGCAGGAGAAGGATGTTGTCGGACAGAACGATGCCGGTCATCGCGCCCTGGAACAGCATGAGGTAGGTCAGGAAGCGGCCCATCGACTCTTTGGCCGACAGGTAGAACCGGGCGTAGAGGATGATCAGCAGGCCGATGCCCAGGATCAGCCCGGCAAACAGCATGCCCAGCCCGTCGATGCGGAAGTTGGCGTTCAGGCCAAGGGTGGGCATCCAGTCGATGCGGGCGCTGATCACCTCGCCGTGCAGGACGGCGGGGGCGTGAAAGAACAGGCCGGCCAGTGCCAGCGCCGTGGCCGCACCCGCCGCCAGCGCCGCCCAGCCGCGCCCCAGCCGCTGCGCCAGACCGGGAAGAAGCGCGCCAATGAACGGAAGCGCGGCGATCAGGGCGGGGGACATGCGGTCTTTTTTCCTCGTCGTGGCGTGGCGTGCGGTCGCTGGTCGCGTCGCGGCGGGTTTGGAAGCATGTTGCGTCTTGCGCAAGGAGATTCAAGACCGGCCAGGCCGGAATGGCGCGCTTTGCGGTCTCGGGGACGCGGTCAGGGGCGCGACGACGGGGTGCGAAAGGTCAGGCGCCGCGCAGGGTGATCTCGGCCGGCCGGGACCGGGTGATCACGGTCAGCGCGTTGGGCAGGTCGTTCGAGGCGATCCAGTCCTGCGCCGCCGCTTCGGTCTTGCCGTGGTGGTGCCAGCGGTCGGTCAGGCGGCGGATCAGTTCGGCCTCGGGCACGTCCAGAAAGACCGTCAGGTCGAACAGCGGAGCCAACTGGCACCAGGGCGCGTCGTCCAGCAGCAGGTAGTTGCCTTCGACGATCAGGATGCGGTCGTCGGGGCCGACGATATCGGCGCCTGCGCGCGAGATTTCCAGGGACCGGTCGAACAGCGGGATCGCCACTTCGTCTTCTGCGCGCAGGCGCCGGACCTGATGAAGAAAGCCATGCACGTCAAAGGTTTCCGGCGCGCCCTTGCGGCTGCGAAGGCCGCGTGCCTGCAAGACGGCGTCGTCATAGTGAAAGCCGTCCATCGGCACCACGCGGGCGCCCTTGCCCAAGGCCGCGGCCAGATCGGCGGCCAGGGTGGACTTGCCGCTGGCCGGTGGCCCCGCCAGCGCCACCAAGAACCGCCCGGGCCCCTTGGCGCGGGCCTGGATCAACATGGCCAGGTCTTTGCAATTCATGCGTCTTCCGTCACCCCTTCGGGCAGTTTCGCGCCGGTCATGAAGGCCACCGCGTCGGACATGGTGTAGTCCTTCGGGTCGATCACGCAGAGCCGCTTGCCCAGCCGGTGGATGTGGATGCGGTCGGCCACTTCGAAGACATGCGGCATGTTGTGGGAAATCAGGATGATCGGGATGCCGCGGGCGCGGACATCGCGGATCAGTTCCAGCACGCGGCGGCTTTCCCCCAGTTCGTTCAGCTTTGCCCGGGCGAACTTCTCCATCGCCGAGCGGTCGAGCTGGCGCAGCACGCTGCCCATGAAGCCGGGTTTGCGCAGTTCGCGCCCCATGAACATGTTGTCGGCGATCGACAGTGCGGGCGACATCGCAAGGGTCTGGTAGACCGTCTCGATCCCCGCAGCGCGGGCGTCGATCGGCGAGGCGAACTCGACCCGCCTGCCGTCCAGCGTGACCTCGCCCTCGTCCGGGATCACGGCGCCGGACAGCGCCTTGATCAGGGTGGACTTGCCGGCGCCGTTGTCGCCGATCACGGCCAGGATCTCGCCGGGGTAAAGCTCGAAGTCGCAATGGTCCAGCGCCGTGACGCGGCCATAGCGCTTGACGAGGTTGCGGCCCTTGAGAATGGGTTCTGCCTGAAGTTGCGCGGTCATCCCGACACCTTTCTGATCCACTGGTCCACGGCGACGGCGAAGATGATCAGCACGCCGATCAGGAAAAAGGTCCATTGCGGGTCGGTGCCGACCAGCCGCAGACCCATCTCGAACACGCCGACAATCAGCGCCCCGAAGAACATGCCGACGATGCTGCCGCGCCCGCCGAACAGCGAGATGCCGCCGATCACCACTGCGGTGATCGACTGGATGTTGCCCAGCTGCCCGGTCGAGGCGGTGGGCGAGACCGAGCCGAACCGCCCGATCATCACCCAGCCCGCGATGGCGCAGAAGAATCCGGCCAGCGCATAGACCTGGATCAGCACCTTTTTCGTCGGCACGCCGGCCAGGGCCGCGGCGTCCGGGTCGTCGCCGGTGGCATAGACATGCCGCCCCCAGGCGGTCGAGCGCAGCACATAGGCCATGATCGCGACCAGAAGAATCAGCAGGAACACGGCATAAAGCACCTTCACCCCGGTGCCCGGCATCGCATCGAGGGTGACGAAGGCCGATTGCACGCTGGCCGGGTCGACGCCCTCGGCCGGGCGGGGCGTGCCGTAGAAGGTGACATCCTCGCCCCAGAAGCGCAGCGCCGGGGCCTGCGCCTCGATGTCCGAGGACCGGATCGTCTCGTTCTTGGAATAGATGAAATTCGACGCAAGGATGATCTGCCAGGTGCCCAGCGTCACGATGAAGGGGGGCAGCCGCATATAGGCGACCAGGACGCCGTTCACCGCGCCGATCGCCGCACCGCAAGCCAGGCCGATCACGATCGCCAGTTCCGCCGGCAGGCCGTAGCGGAAGGTGAACTGCCCCATGATGACGGACGAAAACACCGCCGTGGCGCCGACCGACAGGTCGATGCCCGCGGTCAGGATCACCAGCGTCTGCGCGCAACCGAGGATGCCGACGATGGCGATCTGCTGCAGGATGGTGCTGAGCGTGGTGGCCTTGAAGAAATTGTCCGCGACGACCCCGAAGATCACCAGCGAGACCAGAAGCACGATCAGCGGCACGGCCGAAGGCGTCTGGTGCAGCCAGTGCTGCAGCCGTTTCAGCGTGTCGGCCTCGTGCTGGAATTCGGCCACCTTTTCCGAGGCGCCCTTCAGGCCCTCTTCAAAGGATGATGCCGCGCGGGGGTCCGAGGCCATGGCATTTCCCTTTCCTTCGTCCGCCGCGCAGGCGGGCCGGGCGCAACCGTCCCTGTGACCGGGGCGCCGTGCAAGAAGGGCGGCGCGGGGCCGCCCCTGCGGGTTCACTCTGGGTCAGGACCCGTGCCGGATCAATGGCAACGGGCGACCGGGGGCATCAGCCCCAGCACAGCTCCAGCCCCTTGACCGAGTCGATCGACTCGACGCCTTCGGCGGCCTGGTCGGTGATCAGCGACACGCCGGTATCGAAGAAGTCCTTGCCCTCGGTCGGCGCCGGCCTGGTGCCGTCGGCGGCGAATTTGGCGATGGCTTCGATGCCGAGCGAGGCCATCAGCAGCGGATACTGCTGCGAGGTGGCGCCGATCACGCCCGACTTGACGTCCTCGACGCCGGGGCAGCCACCGTCGACCGAGACGATCAGCGCGGTCTTGCCGGCGGCCTTCAGCGCCTCGTAGGCGCCCGCGGCGGAAGGTTCGTTGATGGTGTAGACCACGTTGATGTCGGGGTTCTTGGCCAGAAGCGCCTCCATCGCCTTCAGCCCGCCTTCCTCGTTGCCGGCGGTGACTTCGTTGCCGACGATGCGCGGGTCGGTCTCGTCGCCCCATTTGGCGATGTCGACGGTGTCGATGCCGAAGCCGGTCAGGAAGCCCTGGTCGCGCAACACGTCGACCGAAGGCTGGCTGATCGCCAGGTCCAGCATGGCGATCTTTGCATTGGCGGCTTCGTCGCCCATCTTGGCGGCGGCCCATTGGCCGATCAGCAGCCCGGCCTTGAAGTTGTCGGTGGCAAAGGTGGCATCCGCCGCGTCGATCGGCTCAAGCGGCGTGTCCAGCGCGATGACCAGCAGGCCCGCCTCGCGTGCCGACTTGACCGAATCGACGATGGCCTTGGTGTCGGAGGCGGTGATCAGGATGCCCTTTGGCGCCATCGGCGATGCAGGCTTCAATGGCCGCAACCTGGCTTTCATGGTCGCCGTCGATCTTGCCGGCATAGGTTTTCAGCGACACGCCCAGTTCCGCCGCCTTGGCCGCGGCGCCTTCCTTCATCTTGACGAAGAAGGGGTTGGTGTCGGTCTTGGTGATCAGGCAGGCCGAGACGTCCTGCGCCAGCGCCGGGGCGGCAGACAGAAGCGCCGCAGTGGCCGCGCCCAGCAGGGCTTTGGTGGTGAATTTCATGGTTGTCCTCCCAAGGATAGGGGCGTCTTGCCCCCGGATCAGAAAAGCTGTGCGCAGGGCCATCGCCCGTTGCGCCACCTTTCAAAGACACTGATTCCCCCCATCCCGTCAATATAAATAAATCACTCTGAATTATTATTGACTTCGCAATGGTTTTTCCGGCAAGCTGGCCCGCAGGCACCCGGAGTTCGGATGCGGGAGGTGGTGGTGAGAGGGCAGGAAGAGCTTGCGGCCGAGGCGCGCAATGTGCCGGAAGGGGGCGCCCCGCGGGGGTCCAACCAGTCCGGCATGCGCGCGCATAACGAGCGGCTGGTGCTGTCGCTGGTGCGCCGCCACGAGGCGCTGGCGAAAACCGATATCGCGCGGATGACCGGGCTGTCGGCGCAGACCGTCTCGGTGATCATGCGCGCGCTGGAGCGCGACGGGCTGCTGTTGCGCGGCGATCCGCTGCGCGGGCGGGTGGGCCAGCCGCTGGTGCCGATGCGGCTGGCGGCGGACGGGGCGTTCTTCTTCGGGCTGAAGGTGGGGCGGCGGTCGGCCGACCTGATGCTGGTCGATTTCCTTGGCCGGGTGCGGGCGGCGCGGCGCCGCGTCTACCGCTATCCGACGCCCGATGCGGTGACCGGCTTTGTCGCCGGTGCGCTGCCGGAGCTGACCGCAGGGCTGCCGGTGGCCTTGCGCGACCGGATCGGCGGCATGGGGGTGGCGATCCCGTTTCAGCTGTGGAACTGGGTCAGCATCATCGGCGCGCCACAGGCCGAGATGGACGCCTGGCGCCACCGCGACATCGGCGCGGAACTGGCCGAGATGACAGGCATCCCGGTCTATGTGCAGAACGACGCCACCTCTGCTTGCGGGGCGGAACTGGTCTTCGGCACCGGCGGTGGCACGGGCGAGCGGCCGAAGGATTTCCTCTATTTCTACTTCGGCACTTTCATCGGCGGCGGGCTGGTGATCAATGGCCAGCTGTTCCTCGGCCGCACCGGAAATGCGGCGGGGATCGGGCCGATGCCGGTGCCGGGGCCGGACGGGCAAAGCCGGCGGCTGATCGACGTGGCCTCGCTTTCGGTGCTGGCGGCAAGCATGGATGCGGCCGGCGTGCCGTCGGACCACCTGTGGGAAGATCACGCGCGTTGGCAGGTGCCCGACGCCCTGCTGGACCCCTGGATCGACGGGGCCGCGCGCGGGCTGGCCTATGCCACGTTGTCGGCGGCGGCGCTCCTGGAACTGGAGGCGGTTCTGATCGACGGCTGGATGCCGGTCGAGGTGCGGGCCGAGGTCACGCGCCGCACCCATGCGGCATTTCACCGGATGGACCTTGCCGGGGTGGCGCCGCCGGTGATCCGCGAAGGCACGGTGGGGGCGGATGCCCGCGCGCTGGGCGCGGCGGCGATCCCGCTGTCGCAACGCTACCTGCTGGACCAGAACGCTTCCGCCCGCGAGGGGGCCACGTAGGCGGGCAACATTGCCCATCCTGCCGGCTCGGCTCAGCCCTGCGGGGTCATCGCCTTCCTTTGCCGCGCGCGCTCCAGCCCCAGCCGCCGCTCGCGCCAGATGATGAGGATGCCGGCGGTCACCACCAGCAAAGCCCCCGCCAGCATCGTCGAGGTCGGCACTTCGCTGAACACGAACCAGCCGATCAGCAGCGCAAAGATCATCGAGGCATAGTCGAAAGGCGCTATGACCGAGGCGTCCGCCTCGCGGTAGCTGGAGGTCAGCAGGATCTGCCCGACCCCGCCCAGCAGCCCCGCGCCGACCAGCAGCGCGGCCTCGAACGCGGTGGGCCAGACCCAGCCGAAGGGCAGGGTGGCCAGCGAAAGCATCGCCGCGGTGACGGAAAACCAGAACACGATGGTGGCGGTCCTTTCCACCTGAACCAGCTTGCGCACGAAGACCTGCGCCAGCGAGGCAAACAGCGCACCCGCCAGCACCACCAGCGCCCCGAACGCCTCGGCATAGCCTGCCGCGCCCTCCGACAGCAGCGTCAGCCGCGGGTAGACCACCACCAGCACGCCGACCAGACCCAGTGCCACGGCGGAAATGCGGAAAAGCCGCACCTCTTCGCCGAGGAACATCGCCGCGAAGATCACCGTCAGGATCGGGGCGGCATAGCCGATCGCCGTCACCTCGGGCAGCGGCAGGTAGCCCAGGCCCGCAAAGCCGAAGCCCATCGCCAGCGTCCCCATCAGCCCGCGCCACAGATGGCCGAAGGGATTTGCCGTCTTCAGCCCGGTTCGCAACTCGCGCCGCCAGATCAGCCAGACCACGATCACCGGAATGGCGAAGGCCGAGCGGAAGAACACCGCCTGACCGGCCGGCACATGCGCCGCCGTCGCCTTGATCATCGAAGCCATGACGATGAAGATCAGGACGGAGCCGAGCTTGAGGGCGATGCCGCGAAGGGGACGCATCAGGGGCCTTTCCTCCTGCGCCAGTCCAATCACCCTTTGTCCGGGGGATCAAGGCCGGATGCGGTTTGCGCTGGCCTCGGCGGGCCGGTCTGCCAGCTGTTGCTGTGGTTGACTGGAGAGGCGCCGCATGACGCCGGACGCATTTGCCCATCATCCGGAGTTGCGCGGCCTGATCACGGATCCGGACATCTCGCCCCTGCGCGGCTTCGATCCGCAGGCGCTGGCCGCCAGCTGGCCGGAGATCGGGCTGGCGCGGTTCCTGACCCCGGTCGCTGACCGCGAGGCCTCTCGCTCCGCGGCGCTGGCGGGGCATGCGGGCATGCAGGCGGCGACGGATCTCGGGGCCGGCTGCGACGGGCTGGTGTTCCGCATCGCCGCCGCCGATGTGGCGGAAGAGACCGAAATCCTGTGGCGGCGCGAGATCGCGGGGCGGGCCTGTCGGGCGGTCTTCGTCACCGAGCAGACGGCGGCAGGGCCGGTGCGCGCGCTGGCCTTCACCGCCGGTCACGCATCGCCGGCGATCTGCGCCGATATTCCGCGCGCCGAACAACTGCGCCATATTGCAACCGGGGCTGGCTTTTTCGGATCGAGTCTGGATTATCTGACCAGTAGCGCGGCACATTTCGCGGCCATGGGGATCGAGGATGCCGAAGGCGCCAGCCTGATGCGCGAGACCGCGGCCCAGCGCGCCGCCAGAGCCCGCCACGGGAACCTGCAGACCGAAACGGAGGAACGTCATGACCAGCACCCTCAGCGACCGTATTGATCAGGGCCGGGGCATTGTCCCGGCCGATCTGGTGCTGAAGGGCGGCCGGGTGTTCGACCTGATCACCGGCGATCTGGTGGAAACCGATGTGGCGATCTGCGGCGATACCATCGTCGGCGTCTTTGGCAGCTATGCCGGGCGTCGCGAGATCGACTGCACGGGCAAGGTGCTGGTGCCGGGCTTCATCGACACGCATCTGCATATCGAATCGTCGCTGGTCACCCCGCATGAATTCGACCGCTGCGTGACCCCGCGCGGCGTGACCACGGCGATCTGCGACCCGCATGAGATTGCCAATGTCTGCGGGCTGACCGGCATCCGCTACTTTCTGCAAAGTGCCGCCCAGACGCTGATGGACATCCGCGTGCAACTGTCGTCCTGCGTGCCCTCGACCCATATGGAAACCGCCGGGGCGCGGCTGGAAGCGGCCGATCTGGTGCCGCTGATGGACCATCCCAAGGTGATCGGGCTTGCCGAGTTCATGAACTTTCCCGGCGTGCTGATGAAGGATCCGGGCTGTCTGGCCAAGCTGGAGGCGTTCCGGGGCCGCCACATCGACGGCCACGCGCCCTTGCTGCGGGGGCTGGACCTGAACGGCTATATCAGCGCCGGCATCCGGACCGAACACGAGGCGACAACGGCCGAGGAGGGGCTGGAAAAGCTGCGCAAGGGCATGCGGGTGTTGATCCGCGAAGGCTCGGTCTCGAAGGACATGCATGCGCTGGCGCCGCTGCTGACCGAACGGCACGCGCCTTACCTGTGCCTTTGCACCGATGACCGCAACCCCTTGGATATCGCCGAACACGGCCATCTGGATTACATGATCCGCACGCTGATCGACTTGGGCTGTCCCGTGCTGGCGGTCTACCGAGCGGCGTCGCTGTCGGCGGCCGAGGCCTTCGGGCTGAAGGACCGCGGGCTGATCGCGCCGGGCAAGCGGGCCGATATCGCGGTGATCGACAGCCTTGAGGGGTGCCATGCGGCCATGGTGTTCGCGGGCGGCGTGCTGGCCGAAGCTGCGGCCTTTGCGTCCCGCGCCACCACGGCCCCGGTGGCCCGCCACTCGGTGAAGGCGCGATCGGTCACGGCGGCAGATTTCCGCACCGGCGGCAACCGTGCGGAAACCCCGGTGATCGGCATCCTGCCCGGCAAGATCATCACCCCGCACCTGAGCTTCGACATCCCCCCGGTGGATGGCGACAAGCGGCCCGATGTGGCGCGTGACCTGATGAAGATCGCGGTGATCGAGCGGCACGGGCTGAACGGCAACAAGGCGACTGGCTTCGTGCAGGGCTTCGGGATGCAACGGGGCGCGATTGCGTCGACCGTCTGCCACGACCATCACAACATCGCGGTGGTCGGCGCGGATTACGCCGACATGGCACTGGCGGCGAACCGGCTGGGCGAGATCGAGGGCGGTTTCGTGGTGGCTTGCGGTGGCCGCGTGCTGGCCGAACTGGCGCTGCCGGTGGCCGGGCTGATGAGCCTTTTGTCCTTCGAGGACGTGCAGGGCAAGCTGGTCGCCCTGCGTGCGGCGGCGCGAGGTCTGGGCGTGGTGCTGGAAGAGCCGTTCCTGCAACTTGCCTTCCTGGCCCTGCCGGTGATCCCGCATCTGAAGATCACCGATCACGGCATGGTGGATGTCGACCGTTTCGAGGTGTTGCCATGATGGCAAGGAAAATGAACGGCTTGCGCCGCGTTCCTGTCTTCTCGCCTCTGGCCGTTCCGGCCAACCGGCTCGGGTAATGGGGGTTCCACCCCCAAACCCCCGGAGTATTTGGCAAAAGAGCAAGGCCATGGGCCTGATTGGTCTTGCCACTTGCGGCTTGCGCCCGTGGCAGGCGACTGTGCCTGCGGCGCGGCGCGACGGCGGGGGTTCCGCTTTGCGGCGGGGGCGGTAGTCTGGCGCCGCAGGGGAAGGCTGGGGGGAAGGCCGATGGTTGCAATCGTCACGGCGGGGGTTTCCGCCATCGGGCGGCATCTGGTTCTGGCCTTGGCCGGGGCCGGGCAGGATGTGGCCTTCACCCATCTGGGTGCCGATGCGGCCGTGCGGGCGCTGGAGGCGGAGGTGGCCACCATGGGCCGCCGGGCGCGCGGCTGGGAAAGCGACGCAGGCGACGAGGCCGCCGTTGGCGCCTTGCATGCGGCAGTTGCGGACTGGGCGGGGGCGGTGCCCGACGTGCTGGTGAACAATGCCGGCATCCAGACCTGGGCCGGCCTGCTGGAGCTGTGGGCCGATCAATGGGATGCGGTGATGCGCACCAATCTGCGCGGCACCTTCCTGAACACCCAGGGCTTTGCCCGCGCCTGCATCGCCGCCGGGCAGGGCGGCGCCATCGTCAACCTCGGTTCGGGCTGCAACAAGCTCGCCTTCCCGCGACTGGTCGACTACACCGCCTCGAAGGGCGGGGTCGAGCAGTTCACCAAGGCCGCGGCGGTGGAACTGGGGCCGCATGGTATTCGCGTCAACTGCGTGGCGCCCGGTGCCATCGCCACCGGGCGGACGGCGGCCGAGGCGGGCGACTATGCCGCCACCTGGGCTCGTGTCACGCCCTTGCGCCGGGTCGGCGTGCCGCAGGACCTCTGCGGGCCCTTGCTGTTCCTGATCTCGGACGCGGCCGCCTTCGTCACCGGGCAGACGCTGTATGTCGACGGTGGCGCGTTTTCCCAGGCCAACTGGCCCTATGAGGTGACCCCCTGATGACCCCCGCAAGCCGCACCCTGCTGTGCTATGGCGACAGCAACACGCATGGCACGCTGCCGCTGCCGGATCTGGACACCATGGGCCGCATGGCGAAGGCCGAGCGCTGGACCACGCATCTGGCCCGCCTTTTGCCGGAGTGGGAGGTGATTGCCGAGGGCCTGCCCGGCCGCACCACGGTGCATGACGACCCGATCGAGGGCGCGCATCGCAACGGCATGACCATCCTGCCCGCCATCCTGGAAAGCCAGGCGCCGGTGGATGTGGTGCTGCTGATGCTGGGCACCAATGACCTCAAGCCGCGCTTTTGCGTCGGCCCCACCGACGTCGCGCTGTCGCTTGCGCGGATGGTCCGCATGATCCTGGCATCGGAATGCGGGCCGGGGGGCGGGGCGCCGCGGGTGCTGCTGGTGGCGCCGCCGCCGATCGAGGAGGCCGGCTGTCTGGCCGAGATCTTTGCCGGCGGGGCAGCGAAGTCGCAGGCCCTGGCGCCGGCCGTTGCCACGGTCGCAGCCCGGTTGGGGGTGGCGTTCGAGGATGCCGGGCGTCTGGTCCGTGTCTCGGCAATCGACGGCATTCACTATGACGCCGCGGCCATGCCCGGTCTGGCGGCGGGCCTTGCCGCTGCGATCAAACGGGAGTTTCCGTGCGGCGGAGATTAGGCTGGGCCTAATCCGCGATATGCAATTCATTCCTTTTTCCAAAAGATGAATCTGGGCAATGTCGTTTCCCGAACCCGTCCTCACCGCTGCCGGAGGCTGCCGCCATGACCGCCCATGATCCCGCTCTTCAGGAGCTGCGCGCCAATGTGGCGCAACCCTTCGAGCGCGCCCAGGCGATGCCGAAATCGGTCTATGTCTCGCCCGATTTCGCGGAACTGGAACAGCGCCACATCTTCGGCAAGGAATGGCTCTGCGCCGGCCGGGCCGAGGGGCTGCCGAACCCCGGCGACTACCTGACGATGAAGATCGCGGAAGAGCCGATCATCATCCTGCGCGACCGCGACGGCCAGTTGCGCGGGCTGTCGAACGTCTGCCGCCACCGGATGTCGACCCTGCTGGAAGGCCGTGGCAACACCCGCGCCATCGTCTGCCCCTATCACGCCTGGACCTACAACCTCGACGGCTCCCTGCGCGGCGCCCCGGCGATGACCCGCAACGAGGCCTTCTGCAAGGACGACGTACGCCTGCCGGCGATCCGGGTGGAGAACTGGCACGGCTGGATCATGGTCTCCTTGAACCCCGACGCGGTCCCGCCCTCGGAAACATTGGCCGAGGTGGACCAGCTGGTCGGCCATCTGCCGATGGAAGCCTATCGGGAGGTCTTCCGCGAGGAGTTCGAATGGGCCACCAACTGGAAGGTTCTGGCCGAGAACTTCATGGAAAGCTATCACCTGCCGGTCTGCCATGCGGGCACCATCGGCGGCGCAAGCAATCTGAACAAGATGGAATGCCCGGTAGGGAAAGAGGCCTTCAACTACCACTGGATCATCAAGAACGATTCGGTGCCGCTGGCGCTGGCGCACCCGTCGAACACGACGCTGCAGGGCGATGACCGGCGCAACACCTGGCTTCTGGCGATCTATCCCAGCCTCCTGATCACGCTGACGCCGGGCTATTTCTGGTATCTCAGCCTGACGCCGAAGGGTCCGGGCAAGGTGCAGGTGCTGTTCGGCGGCGGGATGAGCGCGGACTGGATGGCCGATCCGGCGGCGGCCGAGCATCTGAAGGGCGTCAAGGCGCTGCTGGACGATGTGCAGATCGAGGACAAGGGCTGCACCGAAAAGGTCTATCGCGGCCTGTTGGCGGGGCTTTCCGGCCCCGGCGCGCTGTCCCATCTGGAACGGCCCAACTATGATTTCGCCCGCTGGATCGCCTCGAAGATGCCCTGAGGCGGCCTGCTCCTGAAGAAAACCGAGAAGGACCAACATGGCCCATACCCGCCACCGCAAGTTCAACACCAAAGACACCTATCCCGAGCAGAAGCTGGACAATGACCTCGCCCAGGCAGTTGTGGCGCGCGGCACCACCATCTTCCTGCGCGGCCAGTGCCCGCAGGATCTGGACAGTGCCGCGAACATCGGCAGCCACGACCCGGTCGAACAGACCCACAAGGTGATGAGCAACATCCGCCAGCTGATCGAGGAATGCGGCGGCCGGATGGAACATCTGTGCAAGGTCGTCGTCTACCTGACCGACGTCCGCCACCGCGAGGCGGTCTACCGGACCATGGGCGAATACATCAAGGGCGTGCATCCGGTTTCGACCGGCGTGGTCGTGACGGCCCTGGCCCGCCCCGACTGGCTGGTGGAGATCGACGCCACCGCTGTCATCCCCGATTGAACCCGCCGCCGGGGGTTTCACACCCCCGGACCCCCGTGGAGTATTTGCACCGAGATGAAGGGCGCAGCATCGCTCCTTCCCTTCCCCTTCCCCTTCATCTTGGCAAGAAATACTCTCGGGGGGTCCGGGGGGCGAAGCGCCCCCGGCGGCCTGCCAAAGGATCCGGCCCATGACCTTCTCGCTTCTTGCCCGCTGCCCTGAAACCGGCCAGTTCGGCATGGTGATCTCGTCTTCCTCCCCGGCCGTGGCCGCGCGTTGCGCGCATGCGCGGGCGGGCGTGGGGGTGGCGGCAACGCAGAACATCACCGATCCCACCCTTGGCCCGCGCCTGCTGGACCTGATGGAGGCCGGTGCCGGCGCCGCGCAGGCGATGGCCGAAGTGGTGGCCGAAGCACCGCATGTCGAATATCGACAGTTGCTGTGCGTCGACCGGGAGGGCCGGGTGGCCACGCATTCGGGGCACAAGACCCTGGGTGTCTGGGCGCTGGCCGAGGGGCCGGGCACCGTGGCGGGCGGCAACCTGCTGGCGCAGGACGATGTGCCGGCGGCCATGGTGGCGGGGTATCGGGCCGCAAGGGGCACCTTTGGCGACAGGCTGGTGGCCGGCCTGCAGGCGGGCGCAGCGGCGGGAGGAGAGGCCGGGCCCGTCCATTCGGCGGGCCTTCTGGTCGTGGACCGCGACAGCTGGCCCTGCGCCTGGCTGCGCGTCGACTGGTCCGAAGCAGCGCGGCCCATCGAAGAACTGACCCGCGCCTGGGAGGTTTACCAACCCCAGATGGCCGCCTATGTCCAGCGCGCCCGTGACCCGCGCGAGGCGCCCTCTTACGGTGTGCCGGGCGACGAATAGACTTTCGCCGCCCCCGCCGCGCGGCTAAGTCTGGCCCATGGCGCTGCGCTTCACCCTTCGTCAGCTGGAATACCTGGTCGCCGTGGGCGAGACCGGCTCTATCGCCGCCGCGTCCGAGCGGGTGAACGTGTCCTCGCCCTCGATCTCTGCCGCCATCGCCCAGCTGGAGCAGGAATTCGGGTTGCAGATGTTCATCCGCCGCCATGCCCAGGGCCTGTCCTTGACGCAAGGCGGGCGGCAGTTCGTCGACGAGGCCCGCGCCGTGCTGGCTGCAGCGGGGCGGCTCAATGACCTTGCCAACGCGATCACCGGCCAGGTTCGCGGGCCCCTGTCGGTGGGCTGTCTGGTGACCTTTGCTCAGCTGGTCCTGCCGCGGCTTCGGCGCAGCTTCGTGACCCGTTTTCCGGAGGTTGAGTTCCGCCAGTACGAGCGGCATCAAGCCGAGATCCTGGACGGCCTGAGGCAGGCGCGGCTGGATGTGGCGCTGACCTATGACCTTGATATTCCGGCCGATCTGGATTTCCTGCCGCTGTTGACGCTGCGGCCCTATGCGCTGTTCTCCCCCGACCACCCGCTGGCCGGGCGCGCAGAGGTCACGCCGCAGGACCTGGCGCCGCATCCGATGGTGCTGCTCGACCTTCCGTTTTCCACCGACTATTTCATGGAGATCTTCCGCCCGCATGGCCTGCGCCCCAAGGTGGTGGAACGGACCCGTGAGATGGGGGTGATGCGGGCTATGGTGGCCAATGGCTTCGGCTATTCCATCGCCAATATCCGCCCGCAATCGGACGTGGCACCCGATGGGCAGCGGCTGGCGCATGTGCCGCTGACGATGGCCGATCCATTGCGCCTGGGGCTGGTGATGACCGAAGGGGCAAGGGCGGCACTGACGATCCGTGCCTTCATCGACCATTGCCGCGCCAGCGTGACCGAGGAAAGCCTTGGCGGGAGCGGGACGTGATCCGCGCGCTGATCGTGGCACACGGCCAGCCGTCCGACCCTGGCCCGGCGGCCGCGGAACTGGACCGGCTGGCCGAGCGGGTCGCGGCGCATCTGCCGGGCTGGCGGGTGGGGGCGGCGACCCTGGCCGAAGCGGGGCGGCTGGCGGCCGAGGCTGCGGGCGTGCCGGGCGTGATCCTCCCGCTGTTCATGGCCGGGGGCTGGTTCACACGGGTCAGTATCCCCGACCGGCTGCGCGTCGCCGGCGCGACCGGCTGGCAGCTGCTGGAACCTTTCGGCTGCCTGCCGGCCCTGCACGACCTGACACTGCGGATTGCGCGGGAAAGCGGGGCGGGGCGGGTGCTTCTGGCGGCGCATGGGTCGTTCAAGTCGAAGGTGCCCTCGGCGATCGCCAACCATGTCGCGGCGCGGATCACCGCCGAGACGGGGCTGCCCGCCGCTGCCGCCTTCATCGACCAGGCCCCGCAGCTGGAGACCGCAACCGGATACACCGAAGACACCGTCTGCCTGCCGTTCTTTGCCATGGCCGGCGGGCATGTGACCGAGGATATCCCGGCAGCCTTGGCCAGGGCCGGGTTCCGTGGCCGCATCCTGCCACCGGTGGGTCAGGATGCGCGTGTGCCGAAGCTGATCGCCGATGCCATCACGGCCGGTGTGGCGATCTGCGCCCAAGGCTGCCATTGGGGCGAGGGCCAAAGCCCTTGAGTAAGGATTTTGCAGATCTCTTGCTCAGGAAATCTGGCCCGCTCAGACCGTGTGGAGGTAGAGGTCGAAGTCGACCTCGCTGACCGTCCGCATCACGCGGGCATGTTCCGCCGCCTTGATCGCGGTGAACGTGCGGTGCATGTCTTCGCCAAGGGCTTGTTTCAGGAAGGCTGACCGCTTCGCCGCCTCGATCGCCGAGCGCCAGTCGGTCGGGATCGCGCCATTGCCGCCGTCTTCATAGCCGTTGCCGGTGGTTTCCGGCCCCGGGTCGATGCGGTCGGCCATGCCGTGGCGGATGCCGGCCAGCACGGTCGCGGCCACCAGATAGGGGTTCGAATCGACCCCCGCCGGTCGGTGCTCGATCCGCCGGGCCTTGACGTCGCCTTCGGGAATGCGCAGCGCGACCGAGCGGTTGTTGACCCCCAGGTCGGGCTGACCGGCGCATAGCTCTGGGACGCGAACCGGCGCCAGGAATTGGCATGCGGGGCAAAGACCAGCATCGATTCGGCCATCGTCTCCTTCAACCCGCCGATCGCATGCAGGATGGTCGGGTTCCATTTGCCCGGCTCGGCCTCGACAAAGACATTCGCCCCGGCGTCGTCCAGCATCGACACATGGAAATGCATGCCCGATCCGGCGTAATCCTCGTTCGGCTTGGCCATGAAGCAGGCGGTCACACCATGCGCGCGGGCCTGCGCCCGCACGATGCGCTTGAGTCGTATCAGGTCGTCCGCCGCCTGCATCACGTCCTTGCGGTAGTCGAGTGTCAGCTCGTACTGGCCGGGAGCGTATTCCGAAATCAGCGTCTCGGCGGTGATCCCGGCCAGTTTCGCGCCGGCGTAGATGTCGGAGAACAGCGGCAGCATGCCGTGCAGGTGATCGACCGAATAGACCTCGGTCTTCGACGACTTGCGCCCGTCCAGCACGTCCCGCGCCGGGCGCATCTTGCCATCCGGCCCGCGCTCGGGATCCAGAAGGAAGAACTCCAGCTCGAAGGCGCCCGCCGGATGCAGGCCGGTCGCGGCCAGCGCCTGCACCTGCCGCGCCAGCGCGTGGCGCGGGTCCGAGGTCATCGGCGCGCCGTCCAGCGTGTACATCGACATGAACACCTCGCCGCGCGGCGGCCGGGTGCCGTGCAAGCGGCACAAGCGTACCCGGCATCGGCCAGGCGCGCAGGTCGCCATCGCCCTGGTCCCAGATCAGCCCGGTCTCATGCACATCCTCGCCGCAGATATCGAGGCCGAGGATCGAGATCGGCAGATGCCGGCCGTTGTTGTAAAAGGACAAGAGCTCATGCCGGCGGATGATCTTTCCGCGCCCGATGCCATTGGCATCATGCAGGATTATGTCAAAGGCCTCGATCTCGGGGTGGGCTGCGAGAAAGGCTTCGGCTTCCGCCGCGGTCGAACCGGAGGGGCTGGTCTGGGTCATGTCTGTCTCAGGCAAAAAGGTCGGTCAGGATTTCGTCGAAGCTGGCGATCAGCCGGTCGATCTGGCGTTTGGTGGTGGCGGGGCTGACCAGCATCATGTTGTGGAAGGGCGCGATCAGGCTGCCGCGGTTCAAAAGGCCGACATGGACGGCGGCTTCGACTTGCGGCTGATGCGCCAGCGCCGCTTCGGCGCCGTTCTTCAACGGTCCGGGGGCGCAGATGAACTCCACCCGCGCGCCGACGCGCACCACATGCCAGGGCGCGCCGTGCCGGGCCAGGGCGGCGTGCAGGCCGTGGGCCAGCCGTTCGGCGCCCTTGCGCATGCGGCGGTAGTTGTCTTCGGTCATCACCTGGTCCAGCGTGGCGACCAGGCAGGCGAACTGCATCGGGTTGGCCGAAAGCGTGGTGCCCATGCCGGAATGGCCCGAGGGGCGGCCCGCGTTCACCTCTTCGTAGCGGCGCGCGGTCTCTTCGGTCATGCCCCAGACGGCGGTCGGCATTCCCCCTGCCACGCATTTGCCGACGATGAACATGTCGGGCGACAGCGAGTGGACGGCCGTATAGCCGCCAAGGCCGGACGAGATGGTATGCGTCTCGTCGATCAGCAGAAGCGCGCCGTAGTGGCGCGACAACTGGCGCAGCCCGTCGTGGAACCCGGCCTGCGGCAGCACCATGCAGGAATTGGTCATCACCGGCTCGGTCAGGATCGCGGCGATCTCGCCGGTCTTCAGCGCGGCTTCGACGGCCGCCAGATCGTTGAATTCCACGCAAGTGGCGCTGGCGGAGAGGTCGGCGAACTGGCCCAGCAGGCCGGGGCGGGTGACGGTGCGGCCGTTTTCGATGGTCACCATCGTCTCGTCCACGGTGCCGTGGTAGCAGCCGTTGAAGACCAGCACCTTGGGCCGCCCGGTGACGGCGCGGGCGACGCGCAGCGCAAAGCGGTTGGCATCTGTGGCGGTGGTGGCGATCTGCCAGCGGAAGGCGCCGAAGCGCTTGGTCAGAAGACGCCCGGCCTCCATCGCGGCCTCGGTCGGCAACATGTAGGTCAGGCCGCGCCGGGCCTGGCGACGGATCGCCTTTGCCACCGGGGCGGGGGAGTGGCCGAACATCGACCCGGTATCGCCGAGGCAGAAATCGTCGATGCCGAAACCGTCGATGTCGATGATCCGTGCGCCTTCGGCCCGGTCGATCAGCGGCAGATGCGGCATCGGCCAATCGGCCATCCAATGCATCGGAACCCCGCCCAGCCAGGCCCCGGCGCCTTTCGCCAGCGCCTCGGCGGCCTTCGGACGGCCACGGGCATAGCGCTGCGCCTCGCGCGCGGCGAAGGCCTGAAGGCGGTCCGTGCGGACCCCGGCGACGGTTTCGGAGACGGTTTCGGCAGACATGGCAAGGGTCCTTTCGACGCAAAGGTTATGCCGCGCAATTTGATCAAAAAGCAAGAGCCGCGCGTCGGGGCCGTCAGCCGCAACAAGCCATCTCCGCGCGAAGCGCGGAAAAAGGGCGCAGGCGGCGCCGGTTCAGGCCCACTCGCCTTCGAAATCTTTCGGCACCAGCAGGTTGTGGCGGCCCACATTGGCAAGGTCACGCTCGCCGCACAGCGCCATGGTGGTGTCCAATTCCTTCGCGATCACCTCCAGCGCCCTGGTCACCCCGGCCTCGCCCATGGCGCCCAGGCCATGCACATAGGCGCGCCCGATCATCGTGCCCTTGGCCCCCATCGCCAGTGCCTTCAACACGTCCTGGCCCGAGCGGATGCCCGAATCCAGCCAGACCTCGGTCCGGTCGCCCACTGCGCGCACGACCGAGGGCAATGTGCGGATGGACGACAGCGCGCCGTCCAGCTGCCGCCCGCCGTGGTTCGACACGATGACCGCATCGGCGCCAAGGTCGACCGCCATCTGCGCGTCTTCGGCATCGAGCACGCCTTTCAGCACCAGCTTGCCGCCCCATTGGTCGCGGATGCGGGCGACCTTTTTCCAGTCCAGCCTGGGGTCGAACTGCTCGTTCGTCCAGGCGGTCAGGTCGGCCAGATCGGCCACGCCCTTCACATGGCCGACGATGTTGCGGAACTGCCGGCGCGGGGTCTTTGCCATGCCCAGCGCCCAACGCGGTTTGGTGGCGATGTTCAGGAGGTTCGGGAGCGTCGGCTTCGGCGGGCTGGTCAGGCCGTTCTTCAGGTCCTTGTGGCGCTGGCCGATGATCTGCAGGTCCAGCGTCAGCACCAGCGCGGAGCATCCCGCCTTCTTCGCGCGTTCGATGATGGCGTCGACGAAATCTTCGTCGCGCATGACGTAAAGCTGGAACCAGAACGGCGTCGGGGAATGTGCTGCCACATCCTCGATCGAACAGATGCTCATGGTCGAAAGGGTGAAGGGCACGCCGAACCGGGCTGCCGCCCTTGCCGCCAGAATCTCGCCATCCGCGTGTTGCATGCCGGTGGAGCCGACGGGCGCCAGGGCCACCGGCATCGCCACCTTTCGCCCAGCATCTCGCCCTTGATCGAGCGGTCCGACAGATCGCGCGCCACCCGCTGCCGAAGCCGGATCAGGTTGAAGTCGCTGGTATTTTCCCGAAACGTCTGCTCGGTATAGCTGCCGCTTTCGCAGTAATCCCAGAACATCTTCGGCGTGCGCTTGCGGTGCAGGCGCTTCAGATCTTCGATACAGGTGATGACGGGCATGGGCGCGCTCCGGGCTTTTGGTTAGGTTTGCTTACCAATCACGGGCGCGCAAGTCCACCATCTTCAAAGCCGCAGGGCATGGCGCAGGAACGCCAGCCCCAGTGCAAATTCCGCCGCCTTCTCATGGCTGGCGCCGCCGCCGCCATGGCCGCCCTGATGCTCGTAGTAGAACGGTCGGTGCCCGCCCGCCCGCAGGGCCGCCGCAAATCGGCGCGAGTGCGACGGGTCCACCCGGTCGTCGCGGTGGCTGGTGTCGACCAGCGCCGGGGGCAGCGGACCTTTGGGGACATTGTGCAAGGGCGAATAGGCCAACAGCCAGTCGCGCGCCTTGGGGTCATCGGGGTCGCCATATTCGTCGGTCCATGCCTTCCCGGCGGGGAAATGCGCAAAGCGCAGCATGTCATGGACGCCGACACTGGCCCAGACCGCGCCGAAATGCCGGGGATAGCGCGTCAGCATCACGCCGCACAGAAGCCCGCCGTTCGATCCGCCATGGCAGGCGATCCGGTCGGCCCGCGTGATCCCCCGCGCCACCAGATCGGCGGCAACGGCGGCGAAATCGGCAAAGGCGCGCTGGCGACCTGCGCCCTTGGCGGACAGATGCCAGTCCGGGCCCATTTCTCCGCCGCCACGGATATAGGCCTGCACATAGGCGCCGCCGCGCCCGATCCAGGTCTTGCCGATCGCCGCGTCATACCAGGGCGACAGGCTGACCGCGAAACCGCCATAGCCATATTGCAGGACGGGCAGGTCGGTGCGGCCCTGATGCCCTTTCGGCAGAACGATGTGATAGGGCACTTCTGTTCCATCCTCGGACACGGCCTTCCAGAGATGCACCTCGGCCCCGGAAGAATCGAACTTTTCCGGCTGCACATAGAGCGGACGAAAGGCGATTCCCGCCACGCCACTGGACAAATCGAACAACCAGTCCTGCGGTGGTGTCAGAAAGCCCGAGACGTGCAGGCAAAGCGTGCCATCGCCCGCATCCGGGTTGGCATGGAACGGCCAGACCCGCAGCGTCCCGGCCGGAACCGGGGGGACAATCTCTTGCGGCGCGGCCTTCGGCAGGCTCAGGTCCAGCGCCATCAGGCGCGGCGTCAGCCAGCGGCTTTCCGTCCAGATCATCCAGTTGCCGTGGAACATCACCTCATCAGCGGCGACCGAGGTGCCATGTTCCGGTGTGAACAGCACCCGCTGGCCGCTGCCGTCATGGCGGCACAGGACCAGCGCGCCGGTCGGATGCGGGCCGACTTCCTGCGCGACCCAGGCGCAATGCGAATGGTTGAAGCTGGCAGAGGTATCGGCGGGGTTGGGCAGGGTGACCTCGTCGCCTGTGCCACAGCGCAGGGTGATGCGGGTCTTGTTGATCGCCGTCATGGTCATGCGGCAGTGCATCCATTCCGTCCCGCCCTCGCGGCTGACCCAGTCGGCAACCATCAGATGCGCGGGGTCGGTGCGGTGAACCACCGGCGCGGTGGCCGGATTGGACCCCCGCGCGACGCGCCGGATGGTGCCCTGCCAGCCCGAGGCGGTGGCGTCGCCGGGTGCCGCCGAGGACCAGAGCAGCTCATCGCGCCCGGCCCAGACCGCGCGGCCCTTGTCGGGACCGATGTCGAAGCCGCCGGGCACGAAGGCGCAAGTGACAAGGTCGAATTCGCGGCTATGGGCGATGTCCGACCCGTCTGCCGACAACCGCAGCATGACGCGGGCCGGATCAAAAGCGCTGGTTTCGGCCCCGGCCCAGACCCAGACCTGCCCGGTTGCCGCACAATAGGCATCGACGTCGAAAACCGTCTCCCAAGGCGCATCCGGCGTGGGGGCCGTGCCTTCCGGCAACCGCAGCCACAGCCCGCGCGGGTTCTTTGCGGTCTGGCGGAAGGTGTAGACATGGCCGGCCCGTCGGCGCAGGCCGCGCAGGGCATCGGGGGCTTCCAGGATGGCGCGGATGGTTGCCTCGTCCTGCGCCCTTTGCGGGGTGGACAGCGCCGCATCGGTGGCAGCGTTTTCGCGCGCGACAAAGGCGGCAATGGCGGCGGCGTCGGTTTCGAGATCAAGAAAGCGGGCTTCAATGGTCATCGTCATGCTCCATGTCTGGCCAGAGCCACCCCCTCGGACGCCGCCCACCCGCCCGCCCCGTCGCCCGAGGGGGCGGGGCACCAAAGCGGAAAGCTCACGCCGAATGCGCGCCCCTGGCAAGGGCGGCGACATTGGCCAGCACTTCGGCCACGGGCTTTTTCGCCCCGATATCCTTCACGATGGCCGACCCGACCACGCAGCCATCGGCCACCCCCGCAATCCCCCGCGCCTGATCGGGCGTGGTGATCCCGAAGCCCACGATCACCGGCAGATCGGTCGAGGCCTTGATGCGCGCGACCTCCGGCCCCACGTCGCCCGCCTCGGCCGCCCCCGCCCCGGTGATCCCGGTGATCGAGACATAGTAGACGAACCCGCTGGTGTTCTGCAGCACCTTCGGCAGCCGCTTGTCATCGGTGGTCGGCGTGGCCAGGCGGATGAAGTTCAGCCCCGCCTTCTGGGCCGGAATGCACAGCTCGTCATCCTCTTCCGGCGGCAGGTCGACCACGATCAGCCCGTCGATCCCGGCCTCGGTCGCGTCGGTCAGGAACCGGTCCACCCCGCGCGAGTAGATCGGGTTGTAATAGCCCATCAGCACGATCGGCGTGGTCTTGTCGCCCGCCCGGAACGCCCGCACCATGCCAAGCACGCGGGCCAGCGTCATCCCGCCCTCCACGCGCGTTGGCCGGCCGCCTGGATCGACGGGCCGTCGGCCATCGGATCGGTGAAGGGCATGCCCAGCTCGATGATGTCCACCCCTGCCGCCGGAAGGCCCCGCATCACCGCAAGCGAGGTCGCCTCATCGGTATCGCCGCCCATGATATAGGCGACGAAGGCCTTCTTCCCGTCAGCCCGCAGCCGCGCGAATGTGTCGTCGATCCGTGTCATCGGGGCCTCCTGCAAGTCCGCCCCTCGTTTGCACGGGCGCGCGCGGAAAATCAATGGCCGCCGATCAGGACTGCCGACAGGCCGGACCCGATGCGGCGATCGCCGCCCGTTCGTGGCGGAATCCGTGAAGTCAGTTGTTAAGGATTGACCGCTAACCTTGCCCGGGAATCAGGAGAAGGCGCGTCCATGTACGGCTTGCTGCTGCGGTCGATCCAGGCCTATCTGCGCGCCACCTTCGGCGCGGCCGTCTGGGGGCGGGTGCTGCGTGCTGCGGGCCAGTCTCCGGACGGGTTCGAACCCATGCTCCCTTATGATGCCGATGCGTTTCAACGCGTTCTCGCGGCCTGCTCGGCCGAACTCGACCGCCCGGTGGAAACCATGCTGGAGGATGTGGGAACATTCCTGGTCGCCGATCCCGGCAATCAGGGGCTGCGCCGTCTGCTGCGCTTTGGCGGTGCGACCTTCGCCGATTTCCTGCACTCGCTGGAGGAGTTGCCCGACCGTGCCCGCCTTGCCCTGCCGGACCTGGAATTGCCGCAGATCGGTCTGACGGAAAGCGCGCCGGGCCTGTTCCAGCTGTCGTGCGGCTGCAGTTTTCCGGCGCTGTTCCCGGTGGCTCTGGGGGTGCTGCGCGCGATGGCCGACGATTATGGCGCGCTGGTGCTGATCGACCCGGTTCCTGCCGCCCTGGCCAATGCCTGCGGCAACGGGCTTTCGGTGCAATTGCTGGAAACGGCGCATGGCAGCGGCAACCGCTTTGATCTGTCCAAGGGCGAGGTGCCGTATGGATGGTGACCCGATCTGCCGGCAGCTGTCTGGCATGGACGCCGTTCTGGGCTGCCTGATGCCGATGCATCTGGTACTGGATGCCGCCGGGCGGGTGCTGTCGCAGGGTCCGACGCTTGGCCGGGTGTTCGCGGACAGGCCGCTGGCCGGGTGCAGCTTCTTCGATCTTTTCGAAGTCCGCAATCCGCGCGGACTTGTCGGGCCGGCCGATCTAGCCGCTGCCGCCGGACAGAAGGTGCGGCTGGTGGCGAGGGCGGGCGATGCGGCCTTGCGTCTGCGCGGGCTTCTGGTTCCGATGCCGCAGATCGGCGAAGGCGTGGTGGCGGGATGGATCGTCAACCTCTCGTTCGGCATCGACCTGCCGCGCGCGGTGGCCCTGCTGCAGCTGACCGACGCCGATTTTGCACCGACCGACCTGGCGATGGAGCTGTTGTACCTGGCCGAGGCAAATGTCGTCGTGACGGGTGAGCTGGGCGCGCTTGCCCTGCGGCTGGAGGATGCCCGCCGCCAGGCCCGCGAAGAGGCCGAGAGCGATACCCTGACCGGGCTGCGCAATCGCCGGGCCTGCGATTCCATGCTGGCGCGCCTGTGCCGCGAAGGCGCGGCCTTTGGCCTGATGCACATGGACCTCGACTACTTCAAGGCGGTGAACGACACCTTCGGCCATGCTGCCGGGGATCATGTGCTGGTGCATGTGGCCGGGGTGATGAAGGCCGCCAGCCGTGCCGGCGATTGCCTGGCGCGGGTTGGCGGCGATGAATTCGTGATGCTGCTGCCAGAGATGACCGATCCTCTCGGCCTGCGCGGCATTGCCGAACGGATGATCGCGCAGCTCAAGCATCCGATCCCCTGGCAGAACGGCGAATGCCGGATTTCCGCCAGCGTCGGCTTCGTCACCGTCGGGGCCGAAGAGATGCCCGATCCGGCCCGCGTCCTCGCCGAAGCCGATGCTGCGCTTTATGCCGCCAAGAATGCTGGCCGCGGGCGGGTCATGCAGGCCGACTATCCGACGGATGCGCTGAAACTGCCTTTGGCCGATGCCGGATAGCCTGCGTCGGCCTCGCGGCCGGGCTGCGGCGCGCTGAGGCGTTCAGCCGCGCGGCCCAAGGTAGTGCGACAGCGTAGCGGCCGTGCCTTCCGCCCACAGCCGGCGCAGCCAGCCCGCAAAGGCGGTTGCGAAACGCGCATCCGACGCGACATCGCCATAGATCGTGACCAGACCGTCCAGCCAGGCCTGCGGATCGGCCCTGGCAGCCTGTGCCAGCGGGACCAGACGGTCCCAGTTCGGATCGTTCGGCGGAATGGCGGTACCGTCGTCTTCGGTGCCAAAGCAATAGCGGCACCACAGCGCCGAAACCAGCGCCAGCCCGTCGATGTTGCCGCCCGCCGCCAGCGCATCGCGGATCGAGGGCACGATGAACTTCGGTTGGCGGTTGGACCCGTCGAGGCAGAGCCGGCGCTCGGTATCGGCCACCTCGGGGTTGGAAAACCGTTGCACGATCAGCCGGAAATAGGCTGCGGTGTCGGTATCGGGGACCGGCGGCACGTAAGGAATGATCCCCTCGGCCTCGACCTTGTCCAGAAAGCCCGCGATCAGCGGATGCGCCATCGCCTGATGCACGAATTCGATGCCCATCAACCCGCCGGGATAGGCGATGGTGGCATGGCCGCCGTTGAGGATGCGGATCTTCATCATCTCAAAGGCGTGGACATGCGGCGTGAAGGTGACGCCGACCTTTTCCAGCGCCGGGCGGCCTGTGGGGAAGTTGTCTTCGACGACCCACTGGCGGAACGGCTCGCAGGTTACCGGAACCGGATCATCGAGCCCGAACTCGGCCGCCAGCGCGCGTTCGCGCGGGCCGGTGGCGGGGGTGATGCGGTCGACCATGCCATTGGGGAAGGCGACATTGGCGGCGATCCAGTCGCCCAGAGCGGGGTCCGACAGGCGCGCGAGGCCGGTAACGGCGGCGGCGGTGACAGCGCCGTTGCCGGGCAGGTTGTCGCAGGACATCACGGTGAAGGGCGGGGTGCCTGCGGCGCGGCGGGCCCTGAGTGCGGCGATGATGGCGCCAAAGGCGGTGCGGCGGGGATCTCTGGCGTCGGCCACGATCTCGGGCGCGGCCGCGTCGAAGGCGCCGGTTGCGGGGTTGATGAAGTAGCCGCCCTCGGTGATGGTCAGCGACACGATGCGGATCGCCGGGTCTGCCATGGCGGCGATCAGGGCGGCGTTGTCGGCTTCGACAGGCAGGAATTCGACCATCGCGCCGATGCGCCGCGCGGTCTTGCCCGCCGGGTCCAGCTCGATCACCGTGGAAAGGCAATCCTGCGCGCGCAGGGCATCGCGCATGGCGACGTCGGGCGCGCGGACGCCGGCGCCGAGGATGGCCCAGTCGTGCCCGATCCCGAGGTTGAACAGGTCGTCCAGATAGACTCCGAAGCACTGGGCGACGATGTATTTCGCCTCATCGGTGGCGAGGAAGATCGCCATTCCGGTCAGGTCTGCGGCAGTGGCCATGCGGCCGAAGGGGACGGCGGCGCCGACCTCTTGCTTCTTCTGGCCAGGGGGTTTGCCTTCGTATCTGGCGAAGAAGGCATCGACGCCGTCCCAATGCTCGCCATCGACCACGCCGGGGGCGATGGCGTTGACGGTGATGCCGTGGGCGATCAGGTTCAGGCCCGCTGATTGGGTCAGCGATATGACGGCGGCCTTGGTGGCGCAGTAGACGGCGACGAGGCTTTCGCCGCGCCGGCCGGCCTGGCTGGCCATGTTGATGACGGTGCCGCGCCCGCGCGGGATCATGTGGCGTGCGGCGGCCTGGGTGCAAAAGAGGGTGCCGGCGACGTTGACGGCGAAAAGCCGGTCGTAGTCGGCGCGGGAGATCTCGGTCAGGGGGGCGGCGGAAAAGAGCGCGGCATTGTTGATCAGGATGTCAACGGGCGGCCGCCAGGTCGATATCGGCGATGCAGACCTGCGCACCCTCGGCCGCATAGGCGCGGGCGAAGGCCAGACCGATGCCGCGGGCGGCGCCGGTGATCAGGGCGGTCTTGCCGTGCAGCCTCATGCCAGCGCCAGCCCTTCCGCGTCGAAGCGGTGCAGCTTGGTGAAATCGGGGGCCAGCCGGACGGTGTCGCCGTGCCGGACGCCGACCTCGCCGCCGGCGCGCACGGTCAGGATGCCCAGGTCGGCCGGCGTCGACCTGCAGGAAAGTGTCGGAGCCGAGATGCTCGGCGAGCAGCACCTTGGCCTGCCACGGCGCCGTCGCCGACCGCGATATGTGCTCGGGGCGGACGCCGATGGTATGGGCATTATGTTTCAGCCTGGCGCCCTCGATCAAGTTCATCTTCGGGCGAGCCGATGAAACCCGCGACGAACAGGTTCCGCGGGCGGTTGTAGAGGTCGAGCGGCGAGCCGACCTGCTCGATCTCGCCGGCGTGCAGCACCACGATCTTGTCGGCCATGGTCATCGCCTCGACCTGGTCGTGGGTGACGTAGATCATGGTCGTCTTCAGCGACTGGTGCAGTTCCGAGATTTCCTGCCGCATCGACACGCGCAGGGCGGCGTCGAGGTTGGACAAGGGTTCGTCGAACAGGAAGGCCGCGGGTTCGCGCACGATGGCGCGGCCGATGGCGACGCGCTGGCGCTGGCCGCCCGAAAGCTGGCCGGGGCGGCGGTCAAGGTAGTCGGTCAGGTTCAGCACCTTGGCCGCCGCCTGCACCTTGCGTTCCTGTTCCTCGGCGCTCTGTCCGGCCATCTTGAGCGGGAAGGCGATATTCTTGCGCACGCTCATATGCGGGTAAAGCGCGTAGCTCTGAAACACCATCGCAAGGCCCCGCTTGGCCGGCGGCAGGGCGGTGGCGTCCTGGCCGTCGATGGCGATGCTGCCCGAAGTGGTGTCTTCAAGCCCCGCGATCAGGCGCAGGAGCGTGGATTTGCCGCAACCGGACGGACCGACGAAAACGACGAATTCGCCATCTTCGATGTCAAGGTCGATGCCGGGGATGACGTCGACTTCGCCGAAGGATTTGCGGACTTTCGAAAGGGTTATCTTGCCCATCTGTGCCTCACTTCACCGCGCCAAAGGTCAGGCCGCGGACGAGTTGTTTCTGGCTGAACCAGCCAAGGATCAGGATCGGCGCAATGGCCATGGTCGAGGCCGCCGAGAGTTTTGCGCAGAACAGGCCCTGCGGGGGCTGGAGAAGCTGGCAATGAAGGCTGACAGGGGCGCTGCCTTGGTGGTGGTCAGCGTGATGGTCCAGAACGCCTCGTTCCAGGCCAGGATGATGTTCAGAAGCATCGTCGAGGCGATGCCGGGCACCGCCATCGGCGTCAGGACATGGATGATCTCGTTCGGCAGGCTGGCCCCGTCCATCCGTGCGGCTTCAAGGATTTCGCCGGGGATTTCCTTGAAGTAGGTGTAGAGCATCCAGATGATGATCGGCAGGTTGATCAGCATCAGCGCCAGCACAAGGCCGATCTTGGTGTCGTAGAGCCGGGTCCACTGGAACAGCAGATACATCGGGATCAGGACGCCGACGGCAGGCATCATCTTGGTCGACAGCATCCACATCAAGAGGTCCTTGGTGCGTTTGCCGGGCACGAAGGCCATGGCCCAGGCCGCGGGAATGGCGATCGCCAGGCCCAAGAGCGTGGAGCCGACCGAGATCACGACCGAATTCCAGAAGAACCGCGGATAATCCGACCGCGCCCTGACCTCGGCATAGCTCTCCAGCGTCCAGCCGGCGAAGGAGCACGGGGGCGAGGCGACGGCATCGCCTTCGGTCTTGAAGCTGGTCATGATCGTCCACAGGATCGGAAAGAAGATCAGCAGGGCAACCGACCAGGCAGCGACGGTGGTCAGGATGATGCGTTGTGGGGTGACGGCACGGGCCATGGTTCTTTCTCCTGCGGCTCAGGCGTCAAGGTTCTTGCCGATGCCGCGCATCAGGAAGACCGCAACGATATTGGCAAGGATGACGGCGATGATTCCCCCGGCGGCGGCGCGGCCGATGTCCTTGGCCACCAGCGCCTGCTTGTAGATCATGTAGGGAAGGGTGGTAGAGGCCGATCCGGGCCCGCCCTGGGTGGTGGTGACGAAGGTCTCGGCAAAGATCGACAGCAGGAAGATCGTCTGGATCAGGATCACCACGGTGATCGCTCGGGCCAGATGCGGCAGGATGATACCAGAGCCGCGACAGGGGCGGCGCGCCGTCCATCTCGGCGGCGTCCTTCTGCTCGCGGTCGACAGCGATTGCAGCGCCGTCAGCAGGATCAGCGTGGCGAAGGGCAGCCATTCCCAGGCGACGATCCCGATGACCGAGGCCATCGGGTATTGCTCCAGATACAGGATCGGATCGGTGCCGAAGCCGCGCGAGACGGCGGCAAGCAGCCCGTTCTGCGGGTGCATGAACAGGTTTTCCACACCAGCGCGCAGACGGGCGGCATCACGAAGAAAGGGCGCGATGACCAGGATGCGCAGACGCCCTGGCCCCAGAACGGCTGGTCGAGCAGCAGCGCGATCAGCGCGCCCAGCACGACGGTGATCACCAGCACGCCCAGCACAAGGCCCAGCGTGTTGCCGATGGCCAGCCAGAATTCCGGCGCGTTCAGGAACCACTTGTAGTTGGTGACGCCGACCCAGCCGGTCCGGTCGGGCGAAATCAGCCGATAGAAGCGGAACGAAAAGTAAAGCGTCATCGCCAGCGGCACGATCATCCAGACAAGCAGCAGGATGACCGAGGGCGCAACCATCAGGCGCGGCCAGGCGGGGGATTGCGCGTGCCCATGGGGCGGCCTGGGGAACAGGCCAGACGCCGAGCGGGCGTATGGCAGGAGCGGGCCGGATGGGCCGACGGTGCTTGCGTCAGGAAACCCGGGGCCGGCCCGAACGGCCGGCCCCGGTCAGAGTCTACTGGATGTAGCCGGAGGCCTTCATCTCGTCGGCGACGAGGGCCTGGGCTTCGGCCAAGGCCTCATCCGCGGTCTTCTGCCCGGCAAGGGCGGCCGAGAGGATTTCACCCACCGAGGTGCCAAGGCCCTGGAACTCGGGGATGGCAACGAACTGGACGCCGACATAGGGAACCGGCTTGACGGTCGGGTTGGTCGGGTCAGCCGCGTTGATGCTGTCGATCGTCATCTTGGCGAAGGGCACCTTGGCATATTCCTCGTTCGCATAAAGCGAAGTGCGGGTTCCCGGAGGCACGTTTGCCCAGCCTTCCTTTTCGGCAACAAGGGCCAGATAGTCCTTGTTGGTCGCCCAGTTGATGAAAGCCTTGGCAGCGTCCTGCTTCTGGCTGGACGACGGGATCGCCAGCGACCAGGCCCAGAGCCAGTTGCCGCGCTTGCCAAGCCCGTTGTCCGGGGCGAGCGCGAAGCCGACCTTGTCGGCAACGGTCGAATCCTTGCCGGTCACGAAGGAGGCCGCGACGGTGGCGTCGATCCACATGCCGCATTTGCCTTGCTGGAAAAGCGCAAGGTTCTCGTTGAAGCCGTTGTTCGATGCGCCGGGGGCCGTATTTCGTCATCAGGTTCAGGTAGAAGTCCAGCGTGGCCTTCCACTCGGGCTGATCGAACTGGGGCACCCAGTTTTCATCGAACCAGCGCGCGCCGAAGGAGTTGGACATGGCCGTCAGGAAGGCCATGTTCTCGCCCCAGCCGGCCTTGCCCCGCAGGCAGACGCCGTAAACGCCGGTCTCGGTGTTGGTCATGGCCGCGGCGGCGGCTTCGATATCGGCCCAGGTCGGTGCTTCGGGCATGGTCATGCCGGCGGCTTCCATCAGGTCCGTGCGATACATCACCATCGAGGACTCGCCATAGAACGGCGAAGCCAGCAGGTTGCCGTCAACGGTCAGGCCGCCGCGGATGGCCGGCAGCAGGTCGTCGATGTCATAGTCTGCGGGCAGGTCGTTCAGGCTGACCAGCCAGCCTTGCTTGCCCCAGATCGGAACCTCGTAGGTGCCGATGGTCATCACGTCATACTGACCGCCGCCGGTGGCGATGTCGGTGGTGACGTTCTGGCGCAGGACGTTCTCTTCCAGCGTCACCCATTCGACCTTGATGTCGGGGTTCTTGGCGTAGAAGTCGTCCATCAGACCCTGCATGCGGATCATGTCACCGTTATTCACGGTGGCGACGGTGATGGTGGTTTCGGCCGAAGCGGCGCCCGCAAAGGCAACGATGGCCGACGCGCCGAGTAGCGCGCGAAGCGAAAAGGTCATTGATGTTTCTCCCTCAAAGCGACTGAGCAAATCATCGCTTGCTGAGTAAATGCCCACATCAGGGGGTGAGTCGTCAAGCCCCTTCTTCCGCTGCACCTGCGAAGGAGGCGGCTTCAGCCGAGGTCGAGAATGGCCTTTGCGGTGGCTTCGTCGGTCACCAGCGCGGTAAGGATGTGGCCGCGCAGCGCGGCACGCAGGGCGCGCACCTTTGCCGGTCCGGCCGCCACGCCGACCACCTGCCGGGCCGCACCGGACTGGACCTGGACCCCACCCACCAGAGCATTGCGGGGCGATTCCAGATACTTGCCGTCGTCATCAAAGACCCAGCTTGCAATTTCGCCGGCAGCCCCCTGATCTTGCAAGTTTTTCAGGTCTTCGCGTGAAACGAATCCGTCCAGTGCCAGCGGCGCGTCTTCGCCCATCTGCCCGACGCCGACAAAGGTCACATCGGCCTCCTGCGCCATCTTGTAGACCGCCTGCACCGGCCGGAGCCGCATGAAGAAGGCGCGTTCCTCGGGCGTGTCGGAAATCACCGGCACCGGCATCGGGAAATAGGGCACCATCAGCTTTTCCGCGATGCGGCTGATCACGTCATAGAGCGTGGCCGACCCGTCCGGCGCGATATTGCCCAGAAGCGAGACGATGCGGTGCTGCCGTGCCTCGACCGGGGAGAACTGCTCGGCCATGGCGCGCAGGGCCCGCCCGGTGCCGAAGGCGATCACCTGCGGTTCGGGCGTTTTCAGATGCCGCTCCAACTCGGCCGCGGCGGCGGGGGCGATGGCGCGGACCGGGTCGGCGCCGGGGCCAAGCGAGGGCATGATGCGCACCCGGTCCAGCCCGAAGCGGTCCTTCAGCGCGGCCTCCAGATCCAGGCAGGCGGCGATGCGGTGGTTCAGACGGACATGGATCAGCCCCTCGGCCATGGCGCGGCTGACCAGGCGTTGGGCGCGCTGGCGCGAAATGCCCAGCTCTGCCGCGATCTGGTCCTGCGTCAGCCCGCCGACATAGGACAGCCAGCCGGCGCGGGCGGCGTCGTCCTGGGCCGAAGGCGGGTCGCTGTCCGGGCGGCTCATGCGTTGCTCCTGAAGTCGGGGGCAATCTGGAAGAACTCGGCGAAGGATGCAAACCTTCGGTGCGGGGTGGCCTCGGGCGGCTCGTCCGGCTGGTCGGAGATCAAACTGGCGGACATGTGGCTGCCGCCGGTGAACCGCCAGACCTGCATGCCGGCGGCGCGGGCGGCCTGCAGGCCGGTCAGGCTGTCTTCGATCACCAGCGCGCGGGTCGGCTCGGCGCCCATGGCGGCGGCGGCATGCAGGAAGAGATCGGGTGCCGGCTTGCCATGCGCGACCTGGGATGCGGTGAAGAGCCGCCCTTCGACCAGCGGCCAGAGCCCGGTAAGCGTCAGCGACATCTCGGCCCGGCGCGGTGACGAAGAGGTGGCAACGCACCAGGGCAACGCAAGGCGTTCCAGCACGTCGCGCACGCCGGGCATGATGGTCAGGCCCTGGCGAAAGCCCTCCAGCAGCCGTTCGCGGTAATCTGCCTCGAACTCGGGCGGCAGGTCCAGGCCAAAGTCCTGGCGGATGGTCTGCATGACCACGGGATAGCTGCGGCCCAGGAAATGGCGGGCGACATAATTGAGGTCGATCTGCACACCGCGTTCGGCCAGGGCGGCGACCAGCATCCGGGCCGAGATGATCTCGCTGTCGATCAGTACGCCGTCACAGTCGAAGATGATCAGGTCGGGGCGCATCACGACGCTGCGGCCGGACGGGCGCCACGGATCATCCGTCGATCCGCGCGCCCATGATGGCTATGGCCCGCTGATAGACTGTAGCCTTGTTCCATTCGTTGAGAACAGCGAAGTTCGGCTCTCCTTCCTGATAGCCCTTTCCGGGCTTCCAGCCTTTCTGCCGCAGCATATTGGCCGTGGACGCCAGCGCATCGGTGACGTTGTAGAAATCCACCCTGCCATCGCCGTTGCCGTCAACGCCATAGCGCAGCGCGTTGCCGGGAAGGAACTGGGTATGGCCCAGCTCGCCGTGCTTGGCACCAACGGTCGTTGCCGTGATCGAACCGTTGTCCACCAGTTTCAACGCCCCGATCAGGTGCGGCTTGAAGAAATCGGGCCTGCGGCAATCATAGGTCAGCGTCTCTATGGCCGAGACGACCTGCGTGTCACCCATGAAGCCGCCAAAGCCGGTCTCCATGCCGTGAATGGCCAGCAAGACCCCCGCGGGAACGCCATATTGCGCCTCGAGCGAGTCATAGAAGGCGGCGTTCTTCTTGCGCTTTGACCGGCCCTGGCTGACGATCGTGTCGGCGCCGCGCACACTGAGGAACTTCTCCAGCGAATACTTGAAGCTCTTCTGGTTGCGGTCGGCCGAGATGGTGACCTTGGAATAGGACGATCCCATCAGCGCCGCGATGCCCTTTTCGCCCACCCCTTCGGCGCGGGCCTCCTTGGCCATGACGGGTTTCCAGTTGTCGTACCCGCCGCCGCTGTCCGAACAGGGCGCGGCAAGGGCGGGAAGGGCGAAGGCAAGAAAGAGGCCAGAGAGAAGGGACTTGAGCAGCACGGGGCACCTTTTGACAGAATCCGGATGAACAATAGTTGGCGGCCCCCCGAATACAAGCCTCTCGGTCCTGCAGGCCGGGCAAGGCGGGGTCGGGATTCCCGTTGCCGTGCGAAAACCGTCGCCGGGACGGCGCAAGGCGTGTATGCTGGGGGCATTGATTCAGGATTTGACGCCATGATTGCAGACAGACAGATCGTTGACGGCGTGGTGATCGGGATGATCCTTGGCTTTCGGGAGGCCGCGCCTCTGGTCGTCTTTCCCGGCAACGCGCAGGATCAGGCCATTCCCGCCCGCAGTCTCGCCCGGCTTTCGGCCGCCGATGTGGGTGCCGAAGTGGCGCTGTTGTTCGAAGATGGCGACCGCGCGAGGCCGCTGATCGTGGGACGGCTGGTCGAACCCGCCCGCGACGATGCAGCACCACTGCTGGTGGCCGATGGCCAGATGCTGCGGCTGACCGCGAAAGAGCGGATCGAGTTGCGCGTCGTCAAGGCCAGTCTGGTGATGGAGGCTGACGGCCACATCACCCTGCGCGGCACCGATCTGGTCAGCCACGCCTCGCGGTCGAACCGCATCCGGGGCGGGTCGGTCAACCTGAACTGAGATGCCCGCCGCTTCCGCCGCCCCCGTCCTGCCCCACATCCTGCGCCAGCACGCCGAGCAGGCCGCCTTTCTGTGGACGGTCTATGACCGCGCCCGGCTATTTCCGGATGAGAACCCCGAGATGGACGAATTGCGCATCTCCCGCCTGCTGGAGCGGCTGGAGGCGCATCTGGACGGGCTGCGGCTGGCCGGGGCCGAGGGGACGAAGCTGGCGCAAGAGCGGTTCAACGAGTTCCCAGAGGCCGGGGAATTGTTCGTGATCCGCATGCTGCAGCCAGGGGCAGACAAGATGCGGGTTGCGGCGCTGGATCTGGCCAAGGTGCGGGAGTATCTGGCGGGCCGTCTGGGCGCCTGATCAGCCGCCGTAGTCGGCCATGTCGAGACGGTTGAGAAAGATGTTGCCGTCATAGCCCAGCTGGAACCCATCCCAGTTTTCGCCATCGAAGACGAAAATCTCTTTCCAGCCCGCGATCACCAGCTTTTCGGGCGAGGCATGCATCTGGAAGGCATGGCGCAATTCGCGCAACGGCACGATGCTGTCGCCCTTTTGCACGTTGAGACCCCAGTTCGCGTCGCTCCAATAGCGCTGGCCCTTGAAACTGCGGATCGAGAAAAAGTCGTTCTCGGGCGCCGTCAGCTCGATCAGTTCATCGCCGCGCAGCGCCAAAGCCAGACCTTCGGGCCCGCCAAGATAGATATGGCCTTCGGCGGTTACCTCAAGCGTGGTGAATTCGCGTTGGTCCCGGGCAGATCCACCCCCTTCCCATGCGGTGCCGCGCAACCGCAACAGCGTGCCGCCGGTGCCGCAGGCATGGATCATGTTGGGGTTGGGGCCGTGAATATCTCGCAGCGCGGGTTGGTCGCCCGGATCAGGCACCAGTTGCCAGACGCCGCCTTCGGCCCGGACATAGCCCACGCCGTCGTCACCGACCACATATTGCGACCCGTCGTCCAGATGGAACAACCGCCGCAGCGTGCCTTCGGGCAGCGGTGTGACGCTGTCTCCGTCAGGCGTCAGATCATGCATCAACCCGCCGATTTCCAGCACCACATGCCGATCTCGCGACAGGCTGGCATGGGTCATGATCGTATCTTCGATCTGCTGGCGGATGGTGTAGGTCAGGCTGGCGCCCATGTCGACGTCCAGGACGTAGGAGCGGAAGAATTCTTCGTCATCATCCGACAATTCGAAACTGACGGTATAGCGGGTGCCGCCAAGGTGAAAGCCTTCGACCGCATTGATCTGCATGTTTGCGGGGTCAACTTCATCAAAGGTGTCTGGGCTGGTCATGGGGCTGCTAACCTCATTTATAGGCGGTTGTGCGCAGCTTGGTCGCCCGCAGTTCCGCATTGTTTGGCGCGCGCTTGCCACCTTTGCCATCGGGCACCTTTTCGGCCACCGAGGCCAGATAGACCAACAGGATCGTTTCAAGACAATCCAGCGCCTCTTTCTGCTTGGCTGGCGGCTTCAGCGTTGAGATGCGCGGGTCATTGGCCTTGTAGGCGGCCTTGGTTTCATCAATGGCCTTGCCCAGCGTCGGTTTCGGGGTTTTCTTCAGGAAGTCGCGCATCTTGGTGGTCTTCAGGTTATGCGGCGTGCCCCGCTTTGGCCCTGTCTTGCCGGCAGGGGTGGAATGCTTTTTGTTGTGCCAGGCCTTCATGCAGACGCAAGGGGCGCCTGAGGTGGAATAACCCTTGAACGGTTTGAAGTTTCTTCCGTCCTTGCGCTTCGTCTGCGACATCTGGTTTTCGAAGTAATGCTCGGATTCGTCGGGGTCCTTGCATTTCGATTTGCCGTGTTCGTGCAACTCCATGCCGATGTCGTTCAGAATGGTCACGCAATTGGCAAAGGCGGCGCTGGCGGCGCATAGCTCGGGGAAGGGCGGGGTGTTGCCGGGGGGCGAGGAATGGTTGTGGGTAGCCAGGTCGGAAAACCGGATCACCGGTCCGCCCTCGAACTTCACGTCAGAGGACCAGCTGTTGAAATACTTCTTGCCGGTGTTCTTCGAGGTAATGACGCCTTTTTCGCGGCGACACCCGCCTCGGTTCCGGTGGTTTTCGACTCGTCGGACTTGTTCTTGATGTTCACCGTCTTGCCCGAGATGAACACGTTGCCGGTGCCGTTCTCGGTATCCGATCCCATGCCGAAGCTGGGGTAGGGGATCGGCACGCCGGGGGGCGTGACGGGGCATTCGGGGGGCGTGAAGCAGACATCGGGGAAGACCGCGATGGTCTGCGCCTGCACCGCCTTGCCCGAGATTTCCAGCCCGTTGGCAAAGACATTACCAGCCATCAGCCCGCCCTCCGAACCGCATGCAGCACGGCTGCGCCGCAGGCCCCGTCATCGCCCGAGGCCGAGATCAGCACCGGGCTGCCCGGCGCATAGGCGCGGGTCTCGGCCGCAAGGGCGCGCGCCAGCATCACCGGCACCACGGCAGAGCCGATGTTGCCCAGGCTTTCGGTCGGGCTCCACTGGTCCTGAAACGGCTTGCGGCCGCGTTCCAGCCGCAGCCCCGCAAGGGTGGTTTCCTTGAAGAAATACTGCTCTCCGATATGGTCCGAGATGCGGTATTCGACATGCGCCAGTTCAACTTCGGCCTGATCCATCGCCAGCTGATAGGCCCGCGTCATGCCGTCGCCGCGCAGCGGCAGGTCAAGCCCGTCCTTGTCGGCGCGGTTGTAGATATGCGCCACTTCGCGCGCGAGACCCAGGCCGGTCAGCCGCAACGGGCCGGCTGCCGCGGTGCACAGGACAGCCGCCGCGGCTTCGCCGGGGATGAAGCCGTTGGCGTTGCCGGGGCAAAGGATGCGGTTTTCGCCCAGATAATGCGCGATGGTTTGCGCGGTCAGATAGCTGTCGAGGCCAAGGATGATCACCGGGTCCTCGCCGGCGGCGATCAGCCGACGGGCGCGGTCAAGGGCGACAAACCCCGAGGGGCGGCCATGGGCGATGATCTGCAGCCTGGGTTGGGCGGGCAGGCCGATGATCTCGGCCAGAAGGCGGGCAAACGCGGCCGGGTCGGGGATCGGGCGGCCGGGGCGGTCCTCCTCGGCCAGGCAGATCAGGATCGGCGCGGTTTCCAGCGCGCCCGGCGCCTGGCTGCGCAGGTCCGACAGCGCGCCGGCCGCCAGATGCGCCATGCGTTTCACGCCGATCCAGTTGCGCGGCAGGGGCACCGCGCCGCCGATCAGCCATTCGCCATCCGGCCCCATGAACCGGGTCTCGGCAAAGCCATCCAGCCGCCCGCGCATCGCCGCGCAGGACGAGGCGGCGTCAAGGCCGACGCAGGTGACCATTCCGGCGGCCTGGATATGCAGATGCTGAGTCATTCCGCGGCCTCGGGCGTTCGGGCCGCGGGCTCCAGCGCCAGATAGGATTTCCCGGCTGCGCGCGCACGCGCCAGCCCGCGTGACGGCGGACCGACCCAGGCCTCGGTGAATTCGGTGATCAGGCGCCGGATCGGCACGTCGCAGCGCCAGGTCAGGGTGAACTGGCGGGCCTCGCAGTCGAAGGCCAGCGTGTCGGGGCGCAACGTGGTGTCCAGCGCCACCTCGCGGCGGCGGAATATGGTGACCGGCAGGGCGGTGTCGGGCAGGCGAAACTCCTCGCGCCCCTGCGGCGTCATGCCGACGATCACCACCGGCGTGCCGGGGGCGGGCGGTGCGATCTGCTGGTCTTGCGGTGCGCATTGGTAGTAGCGCTCGTCGAAATCGGGCGGCAGGAAGGGAAAGATGTTGTCCTTCCAGTTGTCGTCATAGGTGCCGGCATAACGGACGCGCTGCGGCAGGACGCGGGCGATGGGCCCCAGAGCCATGGGCGCATGCGCACCGAAGGGCGAAGTGACGGGATCGTCCGACGCCTCGGTCAGGGGCAGGTCGAGGCCGTCGATCCGGCTGCCGGCGCTGACGGTGGCAAAGCCAAGGCCATGGGGATTGTCAGCGAAGACCGGCGGAGATTTCTCGTCGGCGCGGCTGCGATCGGGGCCGCCAAAGGCGGTGTCGTAGCCAAAGGCGAGGCGGGTGAAGGGAAAGGGCTTGGTCGCGGTGATCGACGGGCCAAGTGTGCGCCATTGCCGCGGGCCGACCACGTCGAACTGCTTCACCCAAGTGCCGACCCGCAGGCCGACGCGCACCCGCTCGGCAGGTTGGCCGCCCGGCGCATAGGCGGCGCCCTGCGCGACCACGTCGCACCGTGCCTTGCGAAAGGCGAAATCAGTTTCCCACAGGGGCGCCGACAGGCCGGGCGCGCCGCCGTATTCGTCGGCCATGATCAGTGGCCGCTGGATCCTGGCGCGTTTCGCCACCTCGCCGGGGGCGGGGAAATCGAAGGTCGCCTTGATCACCAGTGACAGGAACTCGCGGCCCGTCCCGTCCATCCCCATGGTGAACTGGGAAAGGTAGCGGGTGGAGGTGCGGATCAGCATCGGCCCTACTCGCCCAAGCTATTCGAACGCGTAGGCAAAGCCGTCGGGGGTGCCGGTGACGGTGACCCTGGTCAGCGGCGTGCCTTCCAGCTTGCGGTTCAGCACCTGGCGCGAAAGCTCGGGCAGAAGCGTGTTGGTCAGGATGGCGTCGATCATCCGCCCGCCGCTTTCCAGTTCCGTGCAGCGCGCCTTGATCTGGTCCATCACGCCGTCGCCGATGATGAAATCGGCGTCGTGGCCCTTGGACAGCCGCTTGGCGATGCCGCGCAGCTTGTGGCCGGCGATGGCTTCGATCATCGCATCCGACAGGGGGTAGTAGGGGATCGAGACGATGCGGCCCAGAAGGGCTGCCGGGAAGGTTTTCAACAGCGGGGCGCGCAGGGCGGCCGTCAATTCCTCAAGATCGGCGGTGCCTTTGCCGTCGTCGGTCATCGCCATGATCTCTTCCGAACCGACGTTGGTGGTCAGCAGGATCAGGCAGTTCTTGAAGTCGATTCGGCGGCCTTCGCTGTCGTCCATCATGCCCTTGTCGAAGACCTGAAAGAAGATCTCGTGCACGTCGGGGTGGGCCTTTTCGACCTCGTCGAGCAAGACCACGGAGTAGGGGCGGCGGCGGACGGCCTCGGTCAGGATGCCGCCCTTGCCGTAGCCGACATAGCCGGGGGGCGCGCCTTTCAGGGTGGAAACGGTGTGTGCCTCCTGAAACTCGCTCATGTTGATGGAAATCAGGTTCTGCTCGCCGCCGAACAGGGTCTCGGCCAGCGCCAGCGCGGTTTCGGTCTTGCCGACGCCCGAGGGGCCGCAGAGCATGAAGACGCCGACGGGTTTTTCCGGCGCGCCGAGGCCGGCAAGCGAGGTCTGGATGCGGTTGGCGATCATGCCCATGGCGTGATCCTGCCCCACCACGCGCTGGGCGAGGATCGAGGCGAGGGTCAGCGCCTGTTCGGCCTGGCTTGCCAGCATGCGGCCGGCCGGAATGCCGGTCCAGTCCTGCACGACGGAGCCGACGGCGATACGGTCGACCGAAGGCAGAATCAGCGGGCGTTCGCCCTGCAGCTTCGCCAGATCGGCCGATTTGGCCTTCAGCGTCTCCAGCGTCGCGGCGCGTTCTTCTGCGGTCATATAGGCCGGGGCGGCCTCGGATGCCGCATCATCGGCGTTGGCTTCGGCCTCGTCGGGGGGCGGGGATTCCTCGGGGGCAGGGTTCGGGGGGCGTATCGTCGGCGGTGTCATCCACCGGCAGGCCCTCGGCGCGCAGTTTGGCGCGCAGGTCCAGCACCTCGTCCACCAGCAGCTTTTCGCTTTCCCAGCGGGCCTTTGCGTCATCAAGCTCGCTGCGCGCGACGGACAGCGCGGCCTCCACCTCGGTCTTGCGGTCGGCCACATCCATGCCGACCTGGCCTTCGCGGTCGATGATCGCGGCCTCGACCTCAAGCGATTGCAACCGGCGTTCGATGTCTTCGACCTCGGCGGGCGTGGAGTGCTGGCTGACGGCGACGCGGGCGCAGACGGTGTCGAGCAGGCTGATCGCCTTGTCCGGCAGTTGCCGGGCCGGGATGTAGCGGTGCGACAGGCGGACGGCGGCCTGGATCGCCTCGTCCAGAATCTCGACCTTGTGGTGTTTTTCCAGCACCCCGGCGATGCCGCGGACCATGCGGATGGCTGCGTCCTCTGAGGGTTCCTCGACCTTGACGACCTGAAAGCGCCGCGTCAGCGCGGGATCCTTCTCGATATGCTCCTTGTATTCGCCCCAGGTGGTGGCGGCGACGGTGCGCAATTCGCCGCGCGCAAGGGCGGGCTTCAGAAGGTTCGCCGCGTCGCCGGTTCCGGCCGCGCCTCCGGCGCCGATCAGGGTATGTGCCTCGTCGATGAAGAGGATGATCGGCTTGGGGCTGCCCTGCACTTCGTCGATCACCGATTTCAGGCGCTTTTCGAACTCGCCCTTCACCGAGGCCCCGGCCTGCATCAGCCCGATGTCCAGCATGTGCAGATCGACCGCCTGCAACTGCGGAGGCACGTCGCCGCGCGCCAGCCTCAGGGCGAAGCCTTCGACCACGGCGGTCTTGCCCACCCCCGCCTCGCCGGTCAGGATCGGGTTGTTCTGCCGCCGCCGCATCAGGATGTCGATGATCTGGCGAATTTCCATGTCGCGGCCGATCACCGGGTCGATCTTGCCGGCCCGCGCGCGTTCGGTCAGGTTTGTCGCATATTGCGCCAGCGCAGATTTGCCTTGCGGTTTCGCCGCCGGTTCCCCCGTCGCGGCGGGCGCGGCAGTCGACTCGACCGAGGCCTCCAGCAACCCTTCAAGCTGCGGTTCCAGTGTGTCGGGGTCGATCTTGTCGAATTCCAGGCTGATCTTCAGCATCAGCCCTTCCAGCACCGGCACCTTCATCGCCGCCAGAAGCACCCAGGCGGACCTGATCCGGTCGTCCTCATGCTCCATCTTGCCCAGCGTCCAGGCTTCGCGCATCGCATGGAAGATGTGGTCGGAGAATTCCTCGACCGCGCCCGCGCCATGCGGCAGCTTGTCGATGGCGCGCTGGATGTCGCCTTCCAGCCGCGCCCCGTCCACCCCCGCCGACTGGCACAGGATGTCGAAATCGGTGCGTTCGCTGCGCGACAGTGCCTCGATGAAATGGGCAAGCTCGACATACGGATTGCCGCGCGTCTTTGCGCCCTGGGCTGCCGCCGAAAAGGCTCGCAGGCAGGTTTCGTTCAGCTTGCCGACAAGTTCCTTGCGCTTGACAGTTTCCGGAGAGCCGCGCTGGGCCATAGGGTCGCCCCTTCAAAAATTGGTTGTTCAACAGGCATGTAGAAAAAGCGGGAAATCCCGCGAGACTCAGTCTAGTCTGGAAAGATAGATTTTGCGACTGTTTTGACAGGGGCGTCAGGTTTTCAGACACCTCGGAGGTTGGACCCGATGATTGACGCACTGCCCGGCGATATCTTCCACCGCGGCCAGCTCCTGAACAACACCTATGAGATCGAGGGTGTCCTGGGCCGCGGCGGCACCGGCGAGGTGTATTGCGCGAAGAACCAGATCTCGGGCCGGATCGTGGCGATCAAGGCGTTGAACGCGCAGTTCTCGGGGCAGGAAGGCTATATCGAGCTGATGCGCCGCGAAGAGCAGATGCGCGACATCCGCGACGATGCGGTGGTGCGCTACACGGAATGCTCGCGCTCGGATCAGGGCCATGTCTTCCTGGTGATGGACTACATCGCCGGCCCGTCGATCGCCGACGAGATGCTGCGGCGGCGGCTGGAGCCGCGCGAGTTGATGATCATCGCGCATCGGGTGGCCGAGGGGCTGGTGGCAGCGCATGGCCAGGGGATCGTCCACCGCGACCTGTCGCCCGACAACATCATCCTGCGCGACGGCAGCCCGGAAAGGGCGACCATCATCGACTTCGGCATCGCCAAGGATACCGGCGCGGGCGCGCGCACCATCGTCGGCAACGATTTCGCCGGGAAATACGAATATGCGGCGCCCGAGCAGATGGAGGGCAAGGCAGAGCCGCGCAGCGACCTTTACGCGCTGGGCGCGCTGCTCTTGGCGGCGTGGAAAGGCCAGGTGCCCTTTGCCGGCATGACTCCCGGCGAGATGATCCGCCGCAAGCAGGAACGGCTGGATACCGCCGGGGTGCCCGAGCCGCTGAAAGGGCTGATCGACTGGCTTTCCGACCCCGCGATCCCGCATCGTGCGCCTTCGGCGGCAGCCGTGGTGGAGCAGGTGGGCAAGGCGCTGAAGGGCCCGGCGGTGGACCGCGGCCGGACCGCGCCGCCCACCCGGGCGACGACGCGCCGCGACAAGGTGGAGAAGAAGCGCTCGGGCGGCGGGGTCATGGTGCTGATGCTGCTGGTGCTTCTGGGCGCGGCGGGCGGCGGGGCGTGGTATGCGGGCCTGCTGGACGGGGCGATCGAAAAGCTGCGCGCGCAGTTCGAGACGCCCCTGCCGGTGGCCGCGCCCTATGTGATGTCGGCCTCGGTCGGGGGCGGGCTTGCGGTGCCGAAGCTGGCCGCCAATGCGCCAGACGCCGTGGCGGCCGAGGCGATCCGCGCCGGCTTTGCCGCGCTGGCGGGCAAGCCTGCGGCGGAGGGTGCGGTGACACTGGCCCAGGGCATGCCGTCCGAGACCTGGGCCGCGGGCGCGGCGGCTGTCTTCGACGCGGCCAGGGGGCTGGAAAGCTGGCGGATCGAGATCTCCGACCTGACGGCCGGGGTCGGCGGTTTGGCGCCAAGCGTCACCGAGGGCAAGGCGATCCGCGCCGGGCTGGAGATCTGGGCCGGCACCCATGGGTTCACGCTGAAGCTGGATCTGGTGAACGGCCCCAGGGTGCTGGACCCCGATGCGGTGCAGAAGGTGCTGGACGACCTGGCAAGCTGCGGCTCGCTGGAACAGGTGGACCCGCCCGCAAAGGGCTATGAGCTGGGCGCGACAATCACCATCACCGGCAATGCCCTGGACAATGGCCTTGCCGCCGGGCTGGACGCGGCCTTGGCCGACACCATCGGCGAACGCAAGGTCAGCTCCGCGATCACTGTCCTGAATGAGGAGCTTTGCGCCGTCCGCCGCGTGTTGCCGCCGCTGCCGACCAATGCGCTTTCGATCTGGATGGGGCAGGGCGTGACCGGCGAGGCCAATCTGACCGGCGTCTACAAGACCGACGACAACCCGCTGGTGGATGTGCTGATCCCGGCCAACATCCCGTCGGGGAACCTGTGGGGAATTGCGGTCGACAATACCGGGAACGTCTTCAACCTGCTGCCGAATGCCAGCTTTGCCGAGACCGACATCTCGAAGCTTGGCATCGTGGAAGGGGGCACCAGGCGCATCCGGATCGTCTTCAGCGAGAACGAAAAGCGCGCCGACAAGAGACTTCTGACGATGCGCGTGACCAAGGGCGACTACGGAAAGAGCGAGTTCATGGCCTTTCTGACGGTTGGCGACATGTTCGGCACGCGCCGCCCGAAGGATGAAAGCATCGCCTCCTACGCCGAGGCCCTGGCCGCAACGCTGGCGGAACGGCCGGGCAACATCATCGGCTTCGCCTCCCGCATCCTTGAATCCCGACCTTGACGGGGTGCCGGCCACGTGTAGGTTGTAAGAATCGCATTCGTCTGCCAATCTTTATCTGATTTCGTTCTATAAATTCGTGGCGCTTCGCTTATGGAAACCGAGCCTTTCCTTGCATCGCTGGACTCTTCGTCGCCGTCCGGGTCAGACCTGCGGAACGACGCGCGTTTCCATGCCATCGAACACCGTCTCGAAGCGGCCTCGCGCCCGGCGCGTCTGCAACTGATCGAGCAGGGCGGCACCGGCGCGGTCGAACTGGACTGGACGGAACTGGGTGATGAGGCACGGGCGCTGGCCGGCAGCGGGCGGGATCTGCGGCTTCTGGTGATCGTGGTGCGGCTCTGGACCAACGAATACGGGCTGGCCGGGCTGGCCGCAGGGCTCAAGCTGTTGACCGAGACGGTCGCGCAGTACTGGGACAGCCTGCACCCTGCGCTGCGCCAGGCCGACAGCAAGCGCGAGGCGGCGCTGCGGCGGGTCAATGCGCTGTATCAGTTGCAAAACCCCGATGGCGGCGCGCTGGGTGATCTGGAATTCACGACGCTGATGGCGCCGCGCGGGATCGGCGCGATCTCTGGCGGCGATCTGGCGGCGGGCGCGTTGTCGCGTTCGGCTTTCAGCGCCGAGGCGCCGTCGGGTCTGGGCGAAAAGGAACTTTCCGAACTGATCTCGCGCCATGAGGCGCGGTTGAACCGGGTGACCGCGGCCTGCCGGGCGACGGCGGCCGAACGCCCCGAGGACTGGGCGGCGCTGAAAGAGGGCGTCGCTGCGGCGCGGGCCGGCCTTGTGGCGCTGGAAGCCGCCCTTGCGCCGCATGTGACGGAAAATGACGTCGCCGTGCGTTTCGACGCCCTGGGCAAGTTCCTTGCCCGGATCGGCCAGACCCTGGATGCGGCGGGCGACAGCGCTACCGCCGTGCCGCATTCGGCGCCCCTCTCATCACCGGAGGCCCAAGCGATGCCTGCCGACCCTGCGCCCGCCCGTGCCGCCAGCAATGGTGCCGCCCCTGCCGCCGCGATCCCCGGCCAGATCAATACCCGCCGGGATGTCGAGCGCTGCCTCGATCTGGTGATCGACTTTTACGAACGCACCGAGCCGTCATCGCCGATCCCGCATCTGGCGCGGCGGTTGCGCAAGATGGTGCCGATGAATTTCATGCAACTGATGGAAGAGATAGCCCCCAGCGGACTGAAGGAATTCCGCGGTGCCGCCGGGGTTTTCGAAGACAAGAACAAATCCGGGAGAGAATGAGCCATGAGCGAGAGCAAGGCCAAAGTCATCGAGAGAAACCGCGCGCCACGGGTGCAGATCGCCTATGACGTGGAGCATTACGGCAGCCCGACGACGATCGAGCTGCCCTTCGTCATGGGCGTCATGGCCGACCTTGCCGGGTCGTCCGCGACGCGCGAGGCGCAAAAGACCCCGGCCGACCGCACCTTTGTCGAGGTCGACGCCGGCCGCTTCAACAAGTTCATGGAGGCGCTCAGCCCGCGCGTGAAGGCGCGGGTCAAGAACACCCTGCCCGCCGCCGAGGGGGCCGAGGCCGATGAGGAGATGTTCGTCGACCTGTCGTTCAAGAGCATGGGTGATTTCACCCCCGACAAGGTGGCCGAACAGGTGCCCGCGCTGGCCGAGCTGCTGGCGATGCGCCGCCAGCTCGAGGAGCTTCTGGGTTACATGGACGGCAAGGTGAGTGCCGAAAAGCGCATCGCCCAGCTCTTGCAGAATGAACCCCTTCTGCAACAGGTGGCCGAAGAGGCGATGAAGTCCGAGGGAGGCAAGGAATAATGGCCGATACCGAAAAGGCAAAAGGCGCGCCCGGCGCCGCCGAGGCCCAGGCGATCGATCTGGGCGAATTCTCGGACCTGCTGGAAAAGGATTTCCGGGTCCGCGAGGATGACAGCTCCAAGCTGAAGAAGCTGGTGCAGAACCTGGCGCTGGCGGCCAAGGAAAAATCCGGCACCGCGACGATTTCGGGCAATGCGGTGAAGTCGATCAAGTCGCTGATCGCCGGGATCGACCAGATCCTGACGGTGCAGATGAACGAGATCCTGCACGCCCCCGAAGTGCGCCAGATGGAGGGCACCTGGAGGGGCCTGCACTATCTGGTGAACAACACCGAGACCGATGCAAAGCTGAAGATCCGCGTCCTGAACATCTCGAAGGACCAGCTGGCCGACCAGCTGGAAGACTTCGAAGGCCAGATGTGGGACCAGTCGCCCGCCTTCAAGAAGCTTTACAGCGAAGAATACTCGATGTTCGGCGGCGAGCCGTTCGGCGCCATCGTCGGCGCCTATGAGTTCAGCCACCACCCGCGCGACGTCGGGCTGTTGCGCAACCTGTCGGGCATCTGCGCTTCTGCGCATGCGCCCTTCATCGCGGCGGCGGCGCCACAGCTGTTCCGCATGGAAAGCTGGCAGGAACTGCCCAATCCGCAGGACCTGAAACAGATCACCTCGTCGCCCGACTATGCGTCCTGGCAATCGCTGCGCGAGTCCGAGGATGCCCGCTACATCGGCCTGACCATGCCGCGTGTGCTGGCGCGCCTGCCCTATGGCGCCAACACCGTGCCGGTGAAGGGTTTCGCCTTCGAGGAAGAGATCGACGGCAAGCACGACCATTACGTCTGGATGAACGCGGCCTTCGCGATGGGCGTGAACATCAACCGCTCTCACAAGCTCTATGGCTGGGGCACCCAGATCCGCGGTGTCGAAAGCGGCGGCACGGTCACCAACCTGCCGGTGCATGCCTTCCCGACCGACGATGGCAGCGTGGCGATGAAATGCCCGACCGAGATTGCCATCGACGACCGCCGCGAGGCGGAACTGGCGAAACTGGGCATGATGCCGATCCTGCACCGCAAGAATACCGACCTTGCGGCCTTCATCGGGGCGCATTCCCTGCAGGACGACGAAACCCGCGCCGGCCGTCTGGTCGACCCCGACGCGCAGGCGAACGAACGGTTGTCGGCCAACCTGCCCTATCTCTTCCCGGTCAGCCGGTTCGCGCATTACCTGAAGGCCATCGCCCGCGACAAGATCGGCACGTTCAAGGAACGCGGCGACATGCAGATCTGGCTTTCCGAATGGATCAACCGCTACGTTCTGGCCAATACTTCGATGGCGGACGACAAGGCCAAGGCAAAACGCCCGCTGGCCATGGCCGAAGTGCAGGTGGACAGCGTCGAGGGCCGGCCGGGCTACTACAACGCCCGCTTCTACCTGCGCCCGCACTACCAACTGGAAGGCATCAACGCGAGCCTGCGGCTTGTGTCCGAACTGCCTTCGGTCAAGGGCGCCTGACCCGCGCCCCCGGATCGGCGGCCCCGGCAAGGAGGGGGCCGCGATCATCGCTTTGAAGACCGTCCGTCCGGAAGGCGGAGACAAGATTTCACGCTGACCCCAACATTTGAAAGGGCAAGACAATGGCTTTTACCGGTTATCTGAAGATCGAAGGCATCGACGGCGAATCCAAGCGCGCCGACCACGAGGGCGAGATCGACTGCTACGGCGTCGAGTTCAGCGCCAGCCAGATGAGCAGCTCCTCCGTCGGCTCGGGCCGCACGCGCGGCCGCGCCACGCTCAGCGACTTCACCTTCCACAAGTGGATGGATGCATCCTCGCCCTACCTGATGCTGGCCTGCTCCAAGGGCAAATCCTTCAGCGAGATCGTCTTCACGGTGCGCAAGGATTCGGGCGATGCGCATCTGGACTACCTGATCATCACGCTGACCAACTGCATCATCTCGGGATACAAGATGGCGCAGAACGCGCCCGAGGCCGGCAGCAGCGAGATGGTCTCGGAGTCGATCGAGATCAGCTACGAGAAGCTGAACTTCAAGTATGTCGTCCAGTCGGACGACCACTCGAAGGGCGACGAGCACGAGGTCGAGTACGATCTGGTGGCGGCCAAGTAAGCCCCTGACGGGAGGCGGATTTGGCCCAGGGACCGGTCACGGTGACAGCGCGGCGCGAGGCGGTTCAACCCAGCCTCTGGGACCGGCTTGTCGACGACCTGCCGGGACTGGTCAGCGAAACGGACCTTCGGCGCCAGGAGATCGGCGCCGAAGTCGGCCCGGAACGGCTGGATCAGATGATCGCGGGCGGGCCGCGCGCCGTCGAACAGGCGCAGGACCTGGACGAGGCGACCCGGCGCGAGGTCGTTCAATTGCTGGGCCTGTTGACCCGGCGCGCCTTTCTGGAAGAACGCGGCATCGTGGTGACCGCCGACATCCTGCGCGAGGCGGTCCGCCGCGATCTGGAAGAGCTGTTCGGCATGGAACGCCTGCAGGCCCGCTTTCTGTGGACCGATGGCGAAAGGGGCGGCGCCGAGGACCCGCAGGATGTGCTGGCCGATTATCCGCATGTCTGCCGGTCGGTGCTGAACTATGGCGTGCCCAGCTTTTCGGGCCGCCGTGCCAAGGATTTCGACCCCGAAGTGCTGGGCCGCGAATTGCGCGAAGTGGTGGCGGCCTTCGAGCCGCGGCTGAAGCGCGACACCATCCGCGTCACGGTGGATACCGGGTCGAAGGAAGGCCTCAAGGTCAAGATCGAGGGCGTGCTGATGCTGTCGCCCGTGCCGGAGCGGCTTCGGCTGTCGACCACGATCAACCTTGACAACGGCAATGCCGCCACGCGGATCGAGGACGCCTGAGCCATGGACCGGGCATTCCTGAGTTATTACGAGGCGGAACTCGCCCATGTTCGCGACCTCAGCCGCGAGTTTGCGGCGCTGCACCCGACCGTGGCGCGCAACCTGTCGCTGGACGCGGTGCCTTGCCCGGACCCCTATGTGGAACGGCTGCTGGAGGGTGTGGCCTATCTGGCCGCCCGCACCCGGCTGAAGCTGGATGGCGAAAGCCAGCGCCATGTGCGCGGCATCCTGGATGCGCTTTACCCCGATCTGGCCGGCCCGGCGCCTGCCATGTCGACCGTCGTCCTGCACCCCGGCCCGCAGGTCCTGACCATGGCCGATGGCCATCTGGTCAAGCGTGGCACGCGGCTGGTGGCAGCCTTGCGCGACGGCGTCTCGACCCGCGCGACCTATACCACGGCGCAGGACGTGACGTTGTGGCCGGTGGTGCTGGAGGCGGTGGAATACCTGCAGGACCGTGGCGCGCTGTCGGCCGCGGGCGTGCCCGAGGCGCAGTTGAAGGGCGCCGAGGCCGGGTTGCGGCTGATCTTGCGGCGGCAAGGCGCGGGCGCGCTGGCCGATCTGTCGCTGGACCGGCTGGAGATCGAGTTTTCCGGCGGCGCCCGCTCGGGCGCGATCTTCGATGCGGTCTTTGCCGCCCCCTTGCCGGTGATCGCCCGCAAGGCCGAGGCGGCGGCCGCCTTCCACACCGCGCCGCCGCCCGACCTGGTCGGCGTCCGCGACGACGAGGCGCTGCTGCCGCGCCTGCGCCCGGCCTTCGAAGGCTACCGGCTGATGCGGGAATACTTCCTGATGCCGGAACGCTTTCACGCGCTGCGGCTGACCGGACTGGCCCCGGCCATCAAGGCCAGTGCGCAGAAGATGGAAATCATCCTGCCGATGGGCCGCACGGCCCCCGCCATTGCCGAGGTTTCGGCCAAGGATTTCCGGCTGTTCGCGACGCCGGTCGTCAACCTCTTCGAAAAGGAATGCAACGTCGTCGAGATGGACCCCCGCGCCACCGCGCATGTGGTGCATGCCGACCGCACCCGACCGCTGGATTTCGAGATCCACCGCCTGCTGCGCGTCTCGGACGCCGAGGCCGATGGCCCGCAGACCGACCTGCACCCGCTTTACAGCCCCGCCGCGCAGTCCGGCTCGGGGCTGGTCTACACCACCGAACGCCGCCCCCGCCGCCCCGGCAATGACGAGTTGCGCCGCGGCCAGACCCGCACCAGCTATACCGGTGACGACCTGTTCATCTCGGTCGCCCGGCCGGCGGGCGTGCAGCAGACCAAGCCCCTGCGGCGACTGGACATCCGGGCGCTGGTGTCGAACCGCGACCTGCCGATCTTCGACGACACGCCGAAGCTGACGCTGGACACTGGCGATCCGGTGGCGCGGGTGGACCTGGTGGGTGCAATGCGCCGCCCGCGCGGGTCGCTGGTGGCCGGCCTGCCGCAGGTCGGTCGCGACGGCGAGGCGCAACTGGACGATCTGACCTGGCGACTGGTCGGGCAATTGTCGCTGAACCATCTGTCGCTGGCCGAGGAAAGCCAGGGCGCCGAACCGCTGCGCGCCATGCTGGAGCTTTATGCCGACCGCGGCGATCCGGGACTGGCCCGGCATGTGCGGTCGCTGACCCGCGTGACCTCGGCCCCGGTGATCGAGCGGCTGGACCTGCCCGGCCCGCTGTGCCTGGGCAAGGGCATCGAGATCACCTTGCATGTCGACGAAGGCCCGCTGTCGGGCGGCAGCGTGCTTTTGCTTTCGGCGCTGCTGTCGCGGCTGTTCGCCCGGCACGCCAGCATCAATTCCTTTGTCCGCACCAGGACGCGGCTGCAACAGAAACAGGAGGAGGTGGCATGGCCGATGAGCCTGGGCAACCGAGACCTGATCTAGGCTATCGCAGCCCCGAGCCGGAGGAGATCGGCTTTTTCGAGCTGCTCAGGCGGCTGGAGCGCGATGGCTTTCGCTTTGGCCGCGCGGGAGGGCCGGACAAGGAACCGGCGCGGCTGGGCCAGCGGGCGCGGCTGGCGATGGCGACGCGCGACATCGCCAGCTTTCAGCCGCCGGGCGACAATGACCCCGCACGGATCGAGGTCGAGGTGCTGGGCCTGTTCGGCCCCGAAGGCGCGATGCCCTTGCACATGACGCGCTGGATCATGTCGCGGCAGTCGGAACGCTGGTTCGCCGCGGGGCAGGCGGGGGGGCAGGGGCGCGTCACCGCCGACACCACGTTCCTGGACTTTTGCAACATGCTGCAGCACCGGCAGCTGGCCTTCTACTGGCGCGCCTGGGGCGACCTGCACCCCGAGGTGGGGGTGGAACATGCCAGCGGCGGCCGCGTCCTGGCGATGCTGGAGACGCTGGCCGGGATCGGCCTGCCCGGCCTGCGCGAGGCGAACCGGCGCAGCGCCGACCCCGACCTGGCCCTGCGCCAGGCGGCGGCGATTGGCCATCAGGTGAACGGGGCGGAACGGCTGACCGGCTATCTGGCCGATCTCTTGCAGGTGCCGGTGCGCCTGCGCGAATTCGTCGGCCACTGGATGGAGATCCCGGACCGGTTGCAGACCCGTCTGGGACAGGCGTTCTGCGGCCTGGGCAAGGGTGCCATGGTTGGCGCGCGGGTCTACCAGCGCCAGGACCGGGCCGAGTTGCGGCTGGGGCCGCTTAGTCTTCCGCGCTATCTGGCGCTGATCCGCGATGCGGCGGCGATGCAGGCGCTACGGCGTGCCATCCGCTTTGTCGCCGGGGCCGACATCGAATATGACTTGCGCCTGGTGCTGGCGACAGACGAGGTGCCGGAGCCGCGCCTGGGCCAATGCGCGCTGGGCCGCACCACCTGGCTGGGCAGCCCGCCTGTCCGCGATCCCGACGACTGGTGCCTGCGCCGCTTTTCCGCGCGCGACATGGGGGCCGCATGACCCTGCGCCTGATCCTTGAGACCGCGCCGCATCCGCAGGAACGGATGGAATTCCGGCTGGCCGACGGGCAGGTGGTGATCGGCCGCGGTGAGGAATGCGACTGGAAGATCGAAGATCCGCAGATGTTCGTCTCGCGTCGCCATTGCGTGATCGCGGGGGCGGGCGGGCAATACCGGGTGACCGATGAAAGCCGCGGCGGGCTGTTCGTCGATGCGGGCCCGGCCCCGCTGGGGCAGGGGGTGACGGTGCCCTTGCAGCCCGGCATGCGCCTGCGCCTTGGCGATTTCGTGATCCGCGCCGAGGTGGAGGGGGCCGCCGCCGTACCCGCGCCGGCAAAGGCGGCTTCGGGCGGCATGTTCGGCGATGACTTCTTCACCCCGCGCCCCGAGGCGCCGCCGCCGCCGCGCCCGGCCAGCCTGCCCGACCCGTTCGAGCGCGCGCGCGACCCCGGCCCCGCCGCGCCCGCGGCCGAAAAGCCTGCGGCGCCGGCCTTTTTCGACGATCCCTTCACCATGGACCACGGCCCGCGCCCGGTGGTGCCTGTCGACCCGCAGCCGGCCAAGCCCACAGCGGCTTCGGATTTCGATTTTGGCGATTTCGGGCTGCCCGCCGACCTGCCGCCGCCGAAACCCGCGGCTCCGCCGCCGCCGCCAGTGGCCGAGGCCCAGCCTGCCGCGCCCCCCCCCCCCCCCCCCCCCCCCGCCCCCCCCCCCCCACCTCCTTCGCCCCCGCCGCTGAAGCTGGAGGCCGCGTCGCCCTTTGCCGCGCCGGGACCGGTGCCCGCCCATGGCGCCCCCTCCTCCCCTGACCCCGCAGCGCTGGCCGCGTTGCTGCGCGGGATGGGCATATCCGCGCCCTCGGGCCTTGCCGGCACCCCGCAGGAGATGGAGGCGCTGGGCCGTCGGTTCCGCGCCATGACCGAGGGCCTGCTGCACCTGCTGCGCATGCGCGCGCAGGAAAAGGGCAGCGCCAGGGTGGCGCAGACGGTGATCGGGGCGGCAAATGTCAACCCTTTGAAATTCCTTGTTTCCACGGATGAGGCAGTATCGGCGCTGGTCAGCCCGAAAGGGCCGGGCTATCTGGACCCCGACGCCGCCATCACCGCCGCGCTGCATGACCTGATGGACCATCACCGGCGCAGCTGGACCGGGCTGCAATCGTCGCTTCGCCGCATGGTGGACCGCTTCGACCCCGCGATCTTCGAGGCCGAGATCGAGGATGTCGGGATGCTGAAGGCGCTGGTCGCGGGCAGCCGCTCCGCCCGCCTGTGGCAACTTTACTCCGACCGCTACCGCGAGATCGCCAAGGCCGCCGAAGACCGTTTCCTGGGAGAGGTCGGGGCGGATTTCAGAGACGCATATGAAAATGAAACAGGGAGGACGGATGATGGAACGTCGTGAATTTCTGATCGGGACCCTGGGCCTCGGGGCCCTGTCGCTGACCGCCTGCGCGCCTTCGGGGCCGGGCGTGGTGACGATCGTGGCGCAGGGCACGGCCGGGATGAACCCGGCCCGGACGGCGCCGACCGCCCGCTGACGCTGCAGATCGTGCAGATGCGCAGCGCAGGCGCCTTCGACGGCGCCGATTTCTTCGCGTTGCAGAACCCGCAAGCGGCTCTGGGCGGCGAATTCATCAAGGCCGATCAGGTCGCCCTGACGCCCGGTGCGGCCAAGACGCTGTCGATCGGGCTGGATGCCGCCACCACGGTGATCGGCGTGATCGCGGGCTTCCGTGACCCGGCGGGAAAGGTTTTCCGCGCCAAGGCAGGTGTATCGGCCACCGAAAGTGTTACCTTCAGTGTCGAGGTCAGCAGGTCTGGCGTCACGCTGCGCGCGGCGTGAACCGCGCCAAAGGCAGGAGAGGCGGATGAGCGGAACGAACCGGGTCCTGTGGTCCGAAGGGCTTTACCTTCGCACCCAGCATTTCCAGCAGCAGGATCGCCACGCCGAGGCGCTGATGCGGGCCGCGCTGCAGGCCGCGCCCTGGCAGCCGCATGGCTTCACCCGGCTGGAACTGGATCGCGCCGCGCTGGATGCGGGCCAGGTTGCAATCCGCTCGGCCGAGGGGCTTTTCCCCGACGGCACGCCGTTTCGCGTGCCCGAAACCGCTGCTCCGCCGCCGCCTGTCAAGGTGACGGCGGGGGCTTCGGGCGTGGCGCTTCTGGCCTTGCCGGTGGAACAGGCGGGGGCGGCGACGATGGACCCGTCGCATGCCGAAGCCTCGGGCGCGCGGTATCGGGGCGAGATCACGCAGGTGCGCGACACCGTCCGCGGCGGCGCCGATGCGACCGAGGTCGAGGTGGCGAAGCTGAACCTGCGCCTGCTGGCGCCCGGCGAGGCAGAGGCCGGTTTCGTCACCCTGCCCATTGCCCATGTCGAAGGCCTGCGCGCCGACGGTTCCGTTGCCATTCCCGACGGCGACCTGCCGCCCGCGCTGACGATTGCGGCGCTGCCCTGGTATGCGGGCTTCCTGCAAGAGGTGGTGACCGGCCTTGACCGGATTGCCGAGGCGCATGGCGCGCTGGTGCTGGGCGGTGCGGGCCGGTCGATCGAGAACCTGCTGATCCTGGAACTGGCCAATACCGCGCGACCGCGATTCGCGCACCACCTGGCGCAGAACCTGGTTCACCCTTGCGCGCTTTACGAAGACCTGGTGGCGCTGGCGGGGCGGATGGCGACCTATGGATCGTCCTCGCGGCGGCTGTCGGACCTGCCGGTCTACGACCACATGGATGCCGGCGCCTGTTTCGGCCCCCTGGCCGACAACCTGCGCAGCCTGATGCTGTCCTTGCGCCATGTGGAGCCGAAATCGCGCGCCCTGCCGGTGGCCAAGCACAGCCAGAACATCTGGAAGGTGCGGATCGACAACCCCGAAGTGCTGAAGACCAGCCGGATCGTGTTGCGGGTGGGCTCCAACCTGTCGGAAGACACGCTGCGCAAGCTTTTCGTCGATCAGGCGACAGTGGGCGCAGCGGATGCCTTCGAGTCCTTGTGGAAATCACGCCTGCCGGGGATCGCGTTGAAACCCTTGCATTCGCAACCGCGCGAAATCCCCTATGATGGGGAAAGGCTGTGCCTTGAGCTGAACCAGAAGTCCGAGCATTTCGCGCAATTGCTGAACGCGCCGGGCTTCGTGATCGGCATCTCGGGGCAGTTGGAAAGCGAGCCGGAGATCGACTGCTACGCGGTCAGCAGGTAAGGACATGGGCGACGGCGATGAGTGACGTCAGATGAGTGACAAGGACGACCCTTTCGGTCTGTCTTCCGAGGCGGGGCGCACGCGCATCCGCCCGGCGGCGGGTGCCGGGCAGGGCCGTCCGGTATCGCCCTCGGCCGGGCAGACCTGGGGCGCGCCGCCGCCACCCGCGCAGGCCCCGGCTTTCGGCGGGTTCGACCGTGGCCCTTCCGTCGCTCCCGGCCCCGCGCGCCCGCGCGGCAACCGCCCGCATGCCAATCCGCTGGTCGCCGCCTTCGCGCCCTTGCTGGAACTGGCACCTGAACTGGAGCGCGCCCAGCCCCCCGGCCAGCCCGAGGTCTTGCGCCAGCGCGTGCAAGGCAGCCTGATCGACGCCCGCGATGCCGCCGTGGCGCTGGGCCAGCCGCTGACGCGGGCCAACCAGGGGGCCTGGTTCGTGGCGGCGCTGATCGACGATATCGCCCTGAACACGCCCTGGGGTGGCCACAGCGACTGGCCGCGACAGCCGCTGGTCACCGCGCTGACCGGCGAGGTGGATGCCGGCACCCGCTTCTTCCGCCATGTCGAGGAGCTGGTCGCCTATCCGAACCGCGACCCGGACCTGCTGGAGCTGGCATATATCTGCCTTGGCCTTGGCTTTCGCGGTCAATACCGGTTGCAGGGTCCGACAGGAGAGGCCGCGATCACCGCCCTGCGCGGCCAGATCGCCCGGCTCATGCGCAACGTCGACACCATGGGCGCACCCTTGTCGCCGCATGCCGACGGGGTGAAGATGCCGGACGAACCGCGCCGCTTTGCCGTGCCCTTGTGGACGGTCTGGCTGGTGGCGGTGGCGCTGATCGCAGGCATCTACACCGCGCTGTCGCTGCAATTGGGCAACAAGGCCGAACAGCTGTTCGTCTCGGCTTCTGCCCTGCCGCCGGCCGAACGCGCCGGCGTGTTCCGCCCGATCCGGGACACCGCCGTCCCGGAAAAACCGGTGGAACCGCTGGAGCCGGTGATCTTCGAGCTGTTGCCGCTTTTCCAGGAAAAGGCCCCGCCCGAGACCGCCGCCGCGCTGAAGGGGCGCGAGGATGTCTCGGTCGCGGTGCTGGTGGTGCAGGGCGTCGACCCGGAGCTGTTTCGCAGCGCCAAGGCCGATATCCGCGAAGAGTACGCGCCGCTGATCGCCGCCATTGCCGCGGTGATCCTTGAAAACGCCGAGGTGATCGGGCGGATCACCGTGATCGGCCATACCGACTCGGTCCCGGTGCAGTCGAGCAATCCGTTCCAGTCGAACCAGGGCCTCAGCGAAGCCCGCGCCGCGACGATCGCCAAACTGCTGGTCGCCGCCGGTCTTCCCGCCGATCAGGTGGTGTCCGAAGGCCGCGCCGATACCGAGCCGGTGGGCGACAATGCCACCAAGGAGGGCCGTGCGCAGAACCGCCGGATCGAGATCAAGATCGAGAAAAGGCTGTGAGACAGATGTTCCGCCTCATCAAGACCATCCTGCGCTTCCTCATTTCGCGCAGGCTGTGGGTGTTCGTCGGCGTCGTCCTGCTGTGCGCGCTGATCTGGCAGTTCGGGCCCCTGCTGGCCTTCGGCGACCTGCACCCGCTGGATGACGAGTTGAACCGGCTGATCACCATCGGCGCGGTCATCATCCTGTGGCTTCTGTCGATCCTGATCCGCCAGCTGCGCGCCGCACGCAAGAACCGCATGTTCGTGACCGAGCTGGCCGCCCCGAAAGAGGTGGCCACCCGGCCCGGAGAGGCGAACCTGGCCGCGATCAACACCAAGTTCCAGGACATCCTGGGCCAGATGAGGAAATCCAAGCTGGGCGCGAAGAAGTTCCTGCGCGAAATGCCCTGGTATGTGATCATCGGCCCGCCCGGCACCGGCAAGACCACGGCCTTGAAGCAATCGGGGCTGCATTTCCCGATTGATCTTTCCGATGACATCAAGGGCGTGGGCGGCACCCGCAACTGCGACTGGTTCTTCACCGATACCGCCGTTCTGGTCGATACCGCCGGGCGCTATGTCGAACAGGCCAGCGATCCGGAAATCGACGCCAGGGAATGGGGTGGTTTTCTGGACCTGCTGAAAAAGCACCGTGGCAAGCGGGCCCTGAACGGGGTGATCGTCACCCTGTCCTTGCAGGAATTGCTGGGCGATGACGGCGCACTCAGGGCGCATGGCAAGACCATCCGCAAGCGCCTGTCGGAACTGCGCGAAAAGCTGGAAATCCAGCTGCCGGTCTATCTGATGATCACCAAGGCCGACCTGGTGCCCGGATCTGGAGCATTATTTCGCCGACCTGACCAGCCGCGACCGCGAGCAGGTCTGGGGCGCCACCCTGCCCACCGATGCCCGCGCCGAACCCACCGCCATCGCACGCGAATTGCGCGGGCTTCTCAGCCGTCTCGAAAGCCGCCTGTCGCAGCGCATGGCCGAGGATGCGGGTCTGTCGTGGCGGGCCGATGTGTTCCGCTTTCCGGCACAGATGGAGCAGCTTGAGGCGCCCTTGAAGGTGCTGGTCGAAACCGTCTTCGGCGAAAGCCGCTATGAGGATGCGCCCTGGCTGCGCGGGTTCTACTTTACCTCTGCCGCGCAGGAAGGCAGCCCGATCGACCGGATGCTGGGCGACATGGCGGCCTCCTACGGGTTGCGGGCCGAACCGCCGCCGCGCCGCGCGGCGGGCGAACAGCGCAGCTATTTCCTGCATGACCTGCTGGCCGAGGTGATCTTTCCCGAAGCCGGCCTGGGCCAGTTCGACCGCGCCGCCGAAGAGCGCCGGGTCTGGATCTGGCGCGGCTCGGTCGCGGCGGCGGCGGTGGCGGTGACGCTGTCGGGGCTGACCTTCCTGTATTCCTACCTCAACCAGTCCGGCACGATTTCCGATCAGGCGCGTCTTACGGCCGATCTGTCGCAACGGCTGGCCAATGTGGCGGCAAGGCAGGCGCCGACCGATCCGCTGGACCTGGACGTGGCGCTGGAGGCGATGGCCGAGATCGAAAAGGCCCGCAGCCCGGTCGAGGCCAGCATCCTGACCCTTGCCGGGCCATCGGCCAGGACCGACCTGAACCGCGCCCAGAAGATCGCCTATGACCACGGCCTGAAAACCATCCTGGAGCCGCGCATGGTCGCCCTGCTGGAGGCGACGATGTGGCGCGAGATTCGCAACCCCGAATTTCTGCTGGGGGCGCTGAAATCCTATCACATGCTGACCGGCAAGGCGCCCTATGACCGCGAGTTCCTGACCTTCTGGTGGACCGAGAAACTGCCCCTCAGCGCGCCGATCCCGCCCTTCCCGACCGAGGCCGCGCTGGCCCACCAGTTGGCCGCCATCGACCGTGCCGGCAGCGACGAGGCGGCCGACCGCATCGCGCCCGACGACCTTCTGGTCGCCAAGGCGCTGGAGGCGATCTGCACCGTTCCGCTTTCGGTGCGCGCCTACAACTCCCTGATGCAGGACCCGAACGTGACCAGCCTGCCGGAATGGATTCCGGCCGAGGGCGCCGGGCCGAACGCGGCGCGGGTGCTGACGCGACTGTCGGGCAAGACGCTGCGCATCGGCCTGCCCGGCGCCTTCACCTATGACGGGTTTCACAACATCATCCTGCCGTTGATCCCCGAGGTCGCAGCCCAGGCGGCGCTGGACCGGGCGGTCTTTGCCGGTGGTTGCGCGGAAAACAGCGACGTCTCGGTCGAGACGCTGGAGCAGGATATCCTCAAGCTCTTTTCCGACGATTTCATCGCGCAATGGGACGGTTTCCTGCGCGATATCCGGCTGGCACCGATCACCGACCTGACAGTGGCGACGGCGAACCTGAAGGACCTGGCCAGCGCCGACAGCACGCTCAAGCGGTTGTTGCGCGCGGTGGTGACCGAGACCGACCTGATGGCGGTGCGCGAAGAGGCTGCAGACGACAGTGGCGCGACCGACGGGCTGGTCAAGAAGGCGACGAAGAAGCTGGGGCGATTGGGGTCGCTGATCACCAAGGGCTCGAAAGCGGCCGACAAGATCGGCATAGGCGGCGACGACAGCGACGGCCCCCCGGCAGATCCGCCCGGCAAGGTGATCGCCGACCATTTCGCGCCGATCAAGGCCACAGTGACCGAGGTCGACGGCGTGCCGCCGCTGATCACCGATGCCGAAACCGCGCTGGGGGCCCTGGCCAACGAGTTGCAGACCGTCGCCGCCAGCCCCGACCCCGAGGCCGCCTTGCTGGCGCGGGGCGGCCTGCCGCAACTGACCGGGCAACTGGCCAATGTCGCCAAGGTGCTGCCCGATCCGGTGGATGACTGGCTGACCGGCCTTGCCGGCGACACCATCAGCGTCACCCGTGAGGCGGTAGTGGCGCAGCTGAACGCGCGCTGGCGGGCCGATGTGCTGCCGTTCTGCACCAGCGCCACGGCAGGGCGCTATCCTTTCGAGGCAGGCTCGGCCATCGACGTCAACCTGTCGGACTTCCAGCGCCTGTTCGGCCCCGGCGCGCTGATCGACGCCTTCATCAACACCCACCTGATCCAGTATGTCGACACCACCGTGCGCCCTTGGCAATGGCGCGCCGATTTCGGCCTGCCGTCGGCCAGCCTGCAGCCCTTCGAGCAGGCGCGCAGCATCCGCGACGGGTTGTTCCCCGGCGGCGCCGGCCCGATCATGGCCTTCACGCTGGAGCCGAAGGACCTGTCGGCCAATGCCTCTCGTGTCACCCTGAACATAGACGGGCAGACGCTGGTCTATTTCAACTCCGCCACCCGCCCGCAGGCGATGACCTGGCCGGGCAAGGATGGCACCAACCTGATCTCGCTGGCCTTCACCCCGGTCGATGGCACGGGCGAGATCATGACCTCGGAAAGTGGCGCCTGGGCCTGGCTGCGGCTGATCCGCAAGGGCAAGCTGGGCAAGACGGACCTGCCGGAACTCTTCACCCTGTCGCTGGGTGCCAGCGGCTTTTCGGCACGGTTCGAGTTGCGGGCGGCTTCGGTCGAGAACCCGTTCGACCTGAGCATGTTCGGCAACTTCCGATGCCCGCAAAGCTTCTGACCGGCTTTCACGGCAAGCTGCCCGCCGCGGGGGATTTCGTGACCCGCGGCCTGCCCACCGGTTTTGCGGCCTTCTGGGACGGCTGGGCCGCACGCCATCTGGCGCGGCGCGAGGGCTGGCCCGAGGGGGGACTGCGGCTGCGTCTCGTCTCGGGTGGCAAGGTGGCGGCGGGGGTCGTGGTGCCAGGTGCCGACCGGGTAGGGCGGCGCTTTCCGCTGGCGGCCTTTGTCATCGCCGAAACCCTGCCGGGGCCAGAGGGCCTGGAGGATTGGTGCAACGCGGCGCTGGCGGCCTTGCGCACGGCGCAAACAGAAAGCCTGACACCCGACGATCTTGCCGAAAGGCTGGAGGCGCTGCCCGCGCCCGAAGGCGAAGGCCCGCCCGAGGCGATGCAGCTTTGGCGCGAAGGCCGGCCCGCCGAACCCTGCGATGCAGCGGCCCCCGAGGCCGTGCTGGACCGCATGTTCAGTTGTTCAGGATCTTCGAGCCCTTGACGATCACGTCGCCCGACGCCTTGACGTTGATCTTGCCCGAGCCCTTAATCGTGATGTCCTTGCCCTCGATGCTGATGGTGCCGTCCTTTTTCATCGAGATCGCCGCCGAGCCGGTCTTCAGCACGATGGAATCGGCGGCGGTGATGGTGATCGCCTTGCCGGCGTCGATGGCCAGCCCGCCGGCGATCTTGTGGACGTCGTCCTTGCCGACCTCGGTGAGCTGGCTGCCGGCCACCTTGGTCACCTGATCCTGCCGATCGTCACCGCCATGCCGCCGCCGACGGTCATCGATCTGATCCGATCCGATGGTCACCGACTGGTTGGACCCGATCGCCCAGCCGTCATCGCTGCCGATGGTATGGGTCTGGTCGCTGCCGACGGTGACGATGCGGCTGGCGCCGATCGTGTTCACCTGTTCGGCGCCGACGCTGCGGATTTCGGCGGCGCCCACGGTATCGGTGCGCAGCGCGCCGATGGTGACGGTCTGAGCGATGGCGACGGTCTGGCTGTGGTTGGCGCCGATGATCTCATCGGAATTGGCGCCGACGCTGATGACCTCGTTCGCCCCCACGGTCAGACTGCGGTTCGAGCCGACGGTTTCGTCATCGTTCACGCCGATCTGCACGGTGCGGTTGTTGCCGACGCTGACATCCTTGTTGTTGACCACGCTTTCGGTGCGGTCATTGCCGATCGACTGGGTCGCGTCATGGCCGACGTCTTCAACCCAGTCGTTGCCGATGGTGCGGGTCTCGTTGTTCTTGACCAGTTCGTTGTGGTCTTTCTCGGCCTGGAAATAGACCTCCTCGGCGCCTGCCTTGTCTTCGAACCGCAACTCGTTGAAGCCGCCGGACGAAGGCGTGGACCAGCTTTTCCAGCCCGACTGGCTGGCGTTGTCGGGCAGGCCGTAGGGCACGGTGTTGGTGGCGTTGTAGACGCGGCCGGTGATGATCGGCTGGTCGGGGTCGCCTTCCAGGAAATCGACGATCACCTCATGCCCGATCCGCGGGATCTGGATGAAGCCCCAGCCCGCGCCGGCCCAAGCGGCCGAGACCCGGACGAAGCAGCTGGAGTTTTCGTCGCTGCCGTCCAGCCGGTCCCAGTGGAAATGCACCTTCACGCGGGAGTATTCGTCGCAGAAGATCTCGGCGCCCGCGGGGCCGACCACCACCGCCGTCTGCGGGCCCTGCATCCTCGGCTTTGGCGTCTGCCGCGCCGGGCGGAACGGCACGCGGGCGGGCGACAGTTCCAAGTTGACCTGATAGTAGGCCGAACCGTCGCTCGCCTGACCGGCGCGCAGCTGCTCGTCCTGCATCCCGTAGATCGCCCGGACTACCAGATAGGTGTCGTTCTCGGCCTCTCGGGGGAAAAGCTCCAGCGTGAAACTGCGGCCGGACCACAGGTGCCGTGCCGTGCCCCTGGCGGCAATACGGTGCTGGTCGGCCTGCAACTCGTGCATCCTTCGCTCGGTAATGCGGTCGCCGGCGCCAAGATCGAGATAGCGGCCGGGATAGTGGTAGACTTCGGCCTTGTCCTGCTTGTGGCCGATGGGGGCAGAGGTCAGCGACATCAGATCGAACGCGGGCTTTTTGAAGTCATAGTCGGTCTGGGCATATTTGCCGCTGCGCACCTGCGCCTTGGGCACCCATTCGGTGATGAAGTCGCCGTCGCGGAAACTGACAAGGCTGTGGCTGTCGGGCTCATAGGGGATCTTCGCGCTGTCCGGACCCGGCTCCAGAGCCTTGTTCGCGTCGACGATCACCATGGTATGGCCACTCTCGGCATGCTCGAAGTAGTAGAAGATGCCCTCGTCCTCCAACAGCCGCTGGACGAAGTTCAGGTCGCTTTCGCCGTATTGCACGCAGTATTCGCGCTTGTCGTAGCGCCCCTGCAGGTTCAGCTTGAACTTTGCGTCAGGCCAGGCCGAGAACACCTCTTCCACGATGTCGGGTACGTTCTTCTTCTGGAAAATCCGGTTGTCGTTGTCCAGCGACAGAAACCACAGCCAGGGCCGCAGTGTCATGCGGTAGAAGGTCAGGTCGTCGCGAATCGCGTCCAGCGCGAAGTCGGCCACGAAGCCGTGGAAGTGCCGCGGCGTGTCACCCGTCACCGTGATCACCGCCGCGGAGCCAAGGACGGTAAGCGGCTCGACATCCATGTCCGTGGTCGAGATCAGCAGGTTGTAGGCGAAGGGCGACGAGATCGCATCCTCGCCCTCCATCCGGGCAAAGAATATCTCGGATCTGATGGCGGGAATTGAGACGGTGATATCGCGTTCGGCTGTCACGGGGACCATCCTTGGCTGAAGCAGGTCGTTGAAAAAGGCGTCACGGAAATTCGCTGCGATGAGTATAGCGGCATTCGGCGGGTTTGGCGCGTAGGAAATTCCGCCGACTGGCCCATCACAGCACCGGCGGGCAGGTGAAGCCCTGCATCAGCTTGCGCAGCGCCAGCGGGTTTTGCGGGCGGTCGAAGACGATCTCCAGAAACAGCCGCGAGCGGTCGGCCTTCAGGTCCACCAGAAAGCGCTTGCCGCCGTCGCGGTCGCGCAGGCGCAGGGGTGCCAGAAGCCGCAGCAGGCCCCAGTAGCCGGGCTGTGCCAGCCGCGCCTCGCCGTCGCCGGCGTTGAAGGTGACCTCGATTCCCGCCTCGGGCCGGCTGCCGGGCCAGGCCAGAACCAGGCTGTCGGTGGTCGCCTCGACCGGTCCGCCGGCACCGCCCAGGCTGACGAAGGCCCGGCCGCGTTCGGCCAGCGCCGACAGCGTCAGCGTGGCGCCGGGCTGGCCATTGGGGAACAGCCCACCGCCGATCTCGGTCGCGCGTTGCAGGAAGACGGCACTTTCCGGCGTCATCCCTTCGAACCGCGCCTCCGGCTTCCAGCGCCAGGGGGTGTCGGACATGTCCAGCATCTCGGTGGCGCGGGTCTTGACGAAACGGTCGACCATGCCACCGGGGCCCAGCAGGCGGGCGATCTGGTCGGGATCGGCATCCGCGCCATCGGCAAAAGGAAAGCGGTTGGCGGTGACGGCAAGGCAGGTTTCCAGCACCTCGGTCTGCCACACCTTCGTCAGGGTGTTCGACAACAGGTCGGCATGTGCAGCACCGGTCTGCGCCAGCGTATCCTCGACCAGCTGCACCACCACCCTGGGCGCCACGCCCAGCGCGGCGACCGAGGCGGCGCGGTCCTGCACGCTCATCAACCGCTGCTGGCCCTTTTCGGCGTCGCGGTCCTGCGCGGCCAGGGCCACGTTCAGGCCGGCGAAGAGGGTGGCGATCTCCTGCATCCGTCCGGCCTCGACATACTGGATCATCGGGCCGAATTCGGCGGCGACGGCCAGTTGCTGGGGGTGGCTGCGGCGACGGTCGGTGCCGCCGGCCTGCACCCAGACCTCACGCAGCAGCGCCTCGAGTGGCGAGGCACGCCGCGCCAGTTCGCCCGAGATGCGGACCGAGGTTTCGGGCGAGGTGAATTCACGCACCCGCAGGTCGGCCAGATAGTCGGTCCAGCGGGCCAGGGTGTCGTCCTGCAGCCGGTCCATCAGCAGGTCGGGCGTGTCGTTCTGCGGCGGCAGCGGGGTGGAGAACAGCCACCGCGCCTGATCGCGCGCGGCCTGCACCGCCAGCCCGGCGCCAAAGTCGCGGGCGTGGTCCCAGCCGGCTTGCGTGTAAAGCCCCGGCATCGGGGTATCCGGCGCAAGGCCCGACTTGCGGCGCAGGATCACGCTGAGGCCCGGCACCGCGCCGTCTGGCTGCCATTCGGCCAGTGCCGCCACCGCGGCCGAGCGGCGCAGCTCCAGATAGGCACGGACGGGTTCCGGCGCTTCGGCGGCAAGGCTGCGGGCCTGGGCCAGAAGCTCGGCATCGGGTGCGGGAAGGCTGGCTGGTGGGGCAGCCAGGCGGGCCAGATGCGGCGCCAGGCCCGCCAGCGTGGGGTCGCCCCCGGCCCGGTCCTGCGCCCAGCCGGCCAGCCAGGCGGGTTGCCAGTCGGCCTGGCCCGAGAGCACGGCAAAGGCGCGCATCGTGTCATAGGCCTCGGCCGGTTCGCCCTCGGTCGCAACTGCGCGGTCGATGGCGGCGGCAAGGACCGGCGGCAGATGGCGGTCCAGCGCCTTTAGATAGGCGGCCTCGGCCAAGGTGGCGGCGTCGTGGCCGGTCAGCCCGGCGAAGAGGTTGACCGGCGCCTTGGCACGGGCGGCCTGGGAATTGCGCGCCTCGGCCGCCAGCCCGTCCAGCCGCACCGCCAGATCGGGGAAGGGGCCGTCCCGGTCCAGCCCGATCTCCAGCGCGCGGGCGGCGAAAGCCGCGCCCAGGTCGCGGTGAAAGCGCCATTCCACCCAGGCCGCCCAGCCTGCCACGACCAGAACGAAGGCGAGCACCAGCACGCTGACGATGCCGGTCCAGCCGGCGGCGACGGGCGAGGTGTCGAAGGCCCGGCGCGAGGTTTCCAGCCGCGCCAGGCAGCCCGCGACAAAGGCCGAGGCCGCCGCATGGTCGGGCGAGCCTTGGGCGCGGCGCTGGTATTCGGACAGATCGGCGGGCGAGACCTCGCGCCCCTCGAACAGCAGGCGCCGCGCCTCGGGGCCCCAGCGGGTCACGTCGATCTCGCGGTTGGCGCGGGCGGCGGCGTCCAGGATCAGCGCCAGCCCGGCGCGGGCGGGGGGCACCGCGGCGGCGGGCACCCCGGCGCGCTGCAAGCCGGTGGTGAAGCGGTCCAGAAGCGTGGCCGAATGGCGCAGCAGGTCGGACTGGCGTTCGCCGCGCACCGATGCCAGCCGGTCGGCAAAGGCCAGCACCGGTTCGGCCAGACGGGCGATCATGCCGCTGCCCATCCCCGCCGCGCTGTCGCCTTCGGTCATCGGCTTACAGCTTTCCTTCGTCGGCCCAGGCGCGCAGCGTCTCTTCGCCGACCTCGAAATGCATCGAATCCTCGCGGTTGTAGGCCGCGCCCCAGAACCAGCCTTCGTCGTTGAAATACTCGGCCAGGATCAAGAGGCCGAACTGCGTGCCGCCATCGGCGAAACCGTCCAGCTGGCCCTCCAGCGTCAGGTCGATCGCGGTGGCCCAGGAATGGTTCGAGATCGAGGTGGTGGAGCCGCGGATGAACCGCACGCAAAGCGCGCCCGCCGTGCCGACCTTGGCATAGATGTCGGGATCGGTTTCCTTCAGCCGGTTCATCACCCGCTCCAGGCTGTCCAGCGCCGGGCGCAGCATGGTCACCTTGATCGGGCCGATCTGGCGGGTGTCCAGCAGCTCTTTCAGCCGCGGGTTGGTCATCGGCTGGCAATCGGTGTTGTAGCTGTCGCGCGGCTGGCCCAGAAACGCCAGCATGGTCTTGTTGCGCGGCTGGGTGATGCCCTTGTTGAAGCGAGTCTTGGCCAGCTTCATCTGTTCGGTCAGGTCTTCTGGCGCGGCCTGGTTCTCGAAATCCTCATCCGGCAGCAGGGCGGCGGGGTCGGCGGGATCGACCGATGCCTCGGGCAGAAGCTCGGGCTGCACCGGCGCGCGGTTGGCCACCAGGCTGAGGTCTTCGCGCAGGCGGGTCACATCCACCTTCAGCGCCTCGATGGTGGCGCGGTCCTCGACCGCTGCCGCCTCAAGCCGCGCCACGGTCTCTTCCAGCCGCTGCAAACGCAGGTCAGTGCCGCCATCGGCGGTGTCGATCAGCGTGGTGACCACGGCAAAGGCCATCGCCGCGATGACGACGCCTATGGCCACGATGACCGGCCCGACCAGCGTTCCGCGCCCCATCGCTACCTCGCCAGCAGATCGACGACGATGACCGAGACATTGTCCGGCGAGCCTTCTTCCAGCGCCCGGCGGATCAGTGCCTCGCAGGTCGCCTCGGCCGAACCGCCCAGCCCGGCGATGGCTTCGATCACCGACTCGTAGACGCAGCGCGGCAGGCCGTCCGAACACAGGATCAGGCGGTCGCCGGTCAGCAGCGGCACGGCGGCATGGTCGACTTCGATCTCGTCGGCGGCGCCGACGGCGCGGGTGATGATATGGGCCTCGGGGTGGCCCTCGGCCGCGGCCTTGTCCAGCTGGCCGCGGTCGACCATGTCCTGCACCACGGTGTGGTCATGCGTCACCATCCGCAGCCGCCGCCCGCGCAAGAGATAGGCCCGGCTGTCGCCGGCCCAGGCCACATGCGCGATGCCCTGCGCGATGAACAGCGCCACGACGGTGGCCCCCATGGTCTGCGCGCCACGCTGCCTTGCGGCCTGACGGACGCGGGCATTCGCCGCCTCGATCGCGTCTTCCAGCGCTTCGGCGGGCGAGGCTTCGTCGGAAATCGCGGCCAGCGAATCGACCACGAGATCGGCGGCTATCGCGCCGCCCTCATGCCCGCCCATGCCGTCGGCGACCGCCCAGAGGATGCCCGAGGGATCGGCCAGGATCGCGTCCTCGTTGGCGGGACGGATGCAGCCGCGGTGGGTCAGCGCATGGCCCCGCGCAATTGGCAGGGCCCCGCGCCCCGGCCTTGGCACAACGGTTGTCGGCTGGTTCATCTTGCCCACCTGTGGCGCGGACAGATGCGGACCATGGGGAAATCCTCACGCATTCGGAACTTTCCGGGAGAATGGGCGCGATTGAAAACACCTTGAACCTAGCATAGGATGGCGTTGCGTTTAACTGGAATTTTCGGGTGAAGATATGCATTACAAAGGCCTTCTTGCGGCCGCTTTCCTGCTGGCCGTTCCTGCCTCTGCCGTCAATGCCCAGGGCCTGACGGACGAGGAAATCCTGCAACGCTTTGAAATCCAGCGCGATGCCTATACGGCGGTGCGCACCGGCAAGGGCGCCACGCGCGGGCTGACCATCGTGACGGTTGAAGAGCTGGAGGCTGAGTCCCCGTCCGGCGGGGTCGAGGTGGCCGATACCGGTCCCGAGATGGACCCGGTGCCGGATGCCGACACGCCGCCGGTCGAGATCGCCGGCACCGACACCAGCCCGGACACCGGCGACAGTTCCGCCGTCCTGACCGAGGTGGCCGATGCCGACGCCCCGCCGAAGGTCGACCCCACACAGGTCGGCATCCTGCCCGAAGAGCTGCAGGTCAACGTCCGCATCAGCTTTGACTACGACAGCGCCACCATCAAAGCCGATCAGTTGGCCGTGGTCGAGCAGATGTGCCGGGTGATGAAGGGCAGCGACATCAAGCTGTTCCGCATCATGGGCCATACCGATTCGGCGGGCACCGACGCCTATAACGAGAACCTGTCGCTCTTGCGCGCCGAAGAGGTGAAGCGGCGGCTGGTTTCCGATTGCGGCATCGACGCGACCCGGCTGGAGGCGATGGGTCTGGGCGAACGCTTCCTTGCCGATCCGGCCGACCCCAAGGCCGCCGAAAACCGCCGGGTGGAGTTCCAGGCGCTGAGCTGACCGGCCCTGCGGCTGACGTAAAACTGATTGCGGGGCATTTGCGTTTTCCGGCAATGCCCCCATCTTTCCTGCAGGACCGGAATCACCAGGGGACTGCCGGAATGACGAAATACGCAAAGACGCCCGAGGCGCTTTCCCGCCTGACGCCCGAACAATACCGGGTGACCCAGCAAAGCGGAACCGAACGCGCCTATACCGGCGAATACGACAAGCATTACGAGCCGGGCATCTATGTCGATGTCGTGTCGGGCGAGCCCTTGTTCGCCTCGGCCGACAAGTTCGACTCGCATTGCGGCTGGCCGGCCTTCACCAGGCCGATCGAGACGGCGCATGTCTCCGAACACCGCGACACCACGCATGGCATGCTGCGGGTCGAGGTTCGTTCCTCCCACGGCGACAGCCATCTGGGTCATGTGTTTCCCGATGGCCCGAGCGACCGCGGGGGCTTGCGCTACTGCATCAACTCGGCGTCGCTGCGCTTCGTGCCGAAGGACCGGATGGAAACCGAGGGATATGGTGCATATCTCGATCAGGTGGAGGATGTGAAATGACCGACCGCGCCGTTCTGGCCGGGGGCTGCTTCTGGGGGATGCAGGATCTGATCCGCAAGCTGCCTGGGGTGGAAAAGACCCGCGTCGGGTATACCGGGGGCGATGTGGCGAACGCCACCTACCGCAACCATGGCAGCCACGCCGAAGGGATCGAGATCCTGTTCGACCCCGCAAGGATCAGTTACCGGCAGCTACTGGAGTACTTTTTCCAGATCCATGATCCGACCACGCCGGATCGCCAGGGCAATGACCGGGGCGCCTCGTATCGTTCAGGCATCTACTACACCAGCGCGGACCAGAAAGAAGTGGCGCTGGCGACCATTGCCGATGTCGACGCATCGGGCCTGTGGCCCGGCAATGTGGTGACCGAGGTGAAGCCTGCCGGCGATTTCTGGGAGGCAGAGGCCGAGCATCAGGATTACCTGCAACGCCTGCCCGACGGCTATACCTGCCACTTCCCCCGCCCCGGCTGGGTGCTGCCGGCATCGCGGGCGGCGGAATAGGGACTCCAAGGCCGGCCGCCGAGCCAGATCGCGGCTGGCCGACATACCACAAGTTGGAAGAAAACCGACGCGGCACAAGCGTCGTGACCTTGGGCGCATCGCGCTGAAGTCTGGAAAAGTGGCAGCCCGTAGGGGAGTCGAACCCCTCTTCCCAGGTTGAAAACCTGGTGTCCTAACCGATAGACGAACGGGCCACGCTTTCGGTGGGCGGTGTCTAGTCGGGCCTGCTGCGATGCGCAAGAGGAAAAAGCCGGGTTCCGTGCGCGGCGTTGCCGGTCAGGCGCGGGCGGCGTCGTCCAGCCGCAATTGCACGCGCGAACGGCCGCCCCAGGTGTTCACCTCGATCTTGCCGGCCAGATGGAAGGGCTGGGTGCCGGGGTTTTCCAGCGCCGGGCCCAGCGGGCTGCCGAAGGCGCCGAAGGCCACGGCCTCCAGCGGCTGGCCGCCGGGGTTGCGGATGCTCAGCCGCAGGTGCGATTCGCCGATGCGGCGGCTGGTCAGCGTCACTTCCGGCAGAACGAAGCGCGGGGCAGGGGCCGCGGCGCCGAAGGGGCCGGCGGACTCGATCTGTTCGGCCAGCGCATGGGTGGCGGCCTGCGGCATCAGAAGGCCATCGACCCGCAATTCAAGCGACCCTCCCGCCCCTGCGCCCTGGCGGGCAAGCAGCTCCGACAGCCGCGCCATCGCCTCTTCCAGCCGGTCGCGCGCCACGGTCAGGCCCGCGGCCATCTTGTGTCCGCCGCCCTTGATCAGCAGACCTTCGGCGGCCACCCGTTGCACCGCGGCGCCCAGGTCTACCCCGGTAACGGACCGTCCCGAACCCTTGCCCTCACCCCCCTCAAGCCCGACCACCACCGCCGGGCGGCCCGACGCCTCTTTCAGCCGTGCCGCGACGATGCCGACGACGCCGGGGTGCCAGCCTTCAGCCGCCGCCCAGACCAGCGGCGCGTCCAGTCCGCGCGCCTCGGCCTGGGCCATGGCCTCTTCGCGGACGCGGTCGGTGATCTCGCGCCGCTCGGTATTCAGCTGGTCCAGCCGGGCAGCCAGCGCCTCGGCCTCGCGGTCGTCCTCGGTGGCCAAGAGGCGGGCGCCAAGGTCGGCCTGGCCGATGCGGCCGCCGGCATTGACGCGCGGACCCAGAAGGAAGCCAAGCGAATAGGCGGTGGGCGCACTGTCCATCCGCGACACATCGGCCAGCGCGCGCAGGCCGGGGCGTTCGCGCCGCGCCATCACCTTCAGCCCCTGGCGCACGAAGGCGCGGTTGACGCCGGTCAGCGGCGCCACATCGGCCACCGTGGCCAGCGCCACAAGATCCAGCATCTGCATCAGATCGGGGCCTTGGGTGCCATCCGCGCGCAGTTGACGGTTGGCCTCGACCAGCAACAGGAACACCACCGCCGCGGCGCAGAGATGGGCGAGCTGGCCGTCCTCGTCCTGCCGGTTCGGGTTCACGATGGCATGGGCGGCGGGCAGCGTCTCGGCCGCAAGGTGATGGTCGAGGATCACCACATCGGCAGGGGCGGCGGCGGCCACCGGGTCATGCGAGAGCGTGCCGCAATCGACGCAGAGGATCAGCGAATGCGTCTTGGCGAGGTCCCGCATGGCGGGGGTGTTGGGGCCGTAGCCTTCGTCGATCCGGTCGGGGATGTAGAGTGTCGCCTGCCGGCCCATGGCGCGCAGCCAGACGATCAGCAGCGCCGCCGATGCGCCTCCGTCCACGTCATAGTCGGCGAAGATGGCGACGCGTTCGCGGTTGTCGACGGCCTGCAGGAAGCGGCTGGCGGCCTTTTCCATGTCGCGCAGGGATCGGGGATCGGGCAGCAGGTCGCGCAGGACGGGGGCAAGGAAGGCGGCAGCCTCGGCCGGTTCCACCCCGCGCGCCGCAAGGATGCGGCACAGCGGCAAGGGCAGGCGGCTGCCTTGCGCGATCGCCTCGGCCAGCCGGTCCTGGCCGGCGTCGGGACCGACCCAGCGGCGACCGGTCAGCGAGGCTTCGACGTTCAGGAAGGCAGGGTGCATGCACGCAGGGGTGCCAGAGACGCCCTTCCGGCGCAAGAGGGCGCGGGGCCCGGTGCGACGGGCGCCGGCAAGCGGGCCCTTGGACTATTTCAGCGGGCTGCGATAGCTCATCCGCCGTACCGATCCGGTCTTCGACCGCATCAGCAGCGTTTCGGTCGTCACCCAGCCCGGCTCGCGCTTGATCCCGGCCAGCAGCGAGCCGTTGGTGACGCCGGTGGCAGCAAAGATCACGTCGCCGCGCACCAGATCGTCGCGGGTATAGACGCGGTCGAAATTGGTGATGCCGGCCTTTTTCGCGCGGCCGCGCTCGTCATCGTTGCGAAACAGCAGCTTGCCGAAGAACTGCCCGCCCATGCATTTCAGCGCCGCCGCGGCCAGCACCCCTTCGGGCGCGCCGCCCGATCCCATGTACATGTCGATCCCCGTCACCTCGGGTTCGGCGCAATGCATCACGCCGGCCACGTCGCCATCGGTGATCAGCCGGATCGACGCGCCGGTGGAGCGCAGTTCCTGGATCATCTCTTCGTGGCGTGGGCGTTCCAGCACGCAGACGGTGATGTTCTCGGTCGACACGCCTTTGGCGGCGGCCAGCGCCGAGACACGTTCGGAGGGACTCATCGACATGGTCACCACGCCGGTCTTGTAGCCGGGGCCGATGGCGAGCTTTTCCATGTATACGTCCGGCGCATGCAGCAGCGTGCCACGCGGCGCCATCGCGATAACGGTCAGCGCGTTCGGCATGTCCTTTGCCGTCAGCGTGGTGCCTTCCAGCGGGTCAAGCGCGATGTCCACTGCCGGGCCATGGCCGGTGCCGACCTCTTCGCCGATGAAAAGCATCGGGGCCTCGTCACGCTCACCCTCGCCGATCACGACGACGCCCTTGATCTCCAGGAGGTTCAACTGGTCGCGCATGGCGTTGACGGCGGCCTGGTCGGCGGCCTTTTCATCGCCGCGCCCGACCAGCCGGGCAGAGGCCAGCGCCGCCGCCTCGGACACGCGGGCCAGGCCCAGGCTGAGGAGGCGGTCTTGAAAATCCTTGGCGTCCGACATCTTCTTCCTGTCCTTGGTTGGTTGTGCCCGGTCTAGCGGGGCGGACGCGGCGCGGCAAGGATGGTGACGCTAACAGCCCTAAGGCAGGATGGAGAGTGCTGCATCGGCAAGGCAGGCGTCGATCTGGCGCGCCTGAACCATCGCGGGCGAGATCGCCGGATTCTCGCCCATCTGAAATCGCACCGATCTGAACAGTTCGGTCTGGCCGCGCCGGGTGGCAAAGAATGCGGCCGGAGAGATGAGGGAGGCGAAAGGCAGCTCTTGAACCGTTCGGTCCATCGGGTTTCCAAAGGCCGCGACAAAGGCAACCATGCAGGTCTCTGCCGTTTGCGGGCAGGCGGTGGCGCAAACCGTTTCGACCGGCAGGAATTCCGGACGTGCCCTTCAGGGCGGCAACACTGGCAGCAGCCGTGTCGGCATCAAGGGGATCGTCGCGCAGCGAGATCGACGCCAGAAGCAACGGCACGGCTTCGGCCATGCGGCGCTGGCCGTCCTCGGGCGCCACGCCCGCCGCGGTCAGGATGGCGGCGATGCGGGCAACCGCTTCGTCGGGCAGCGGGGAGGGGTCGGGGCGATCCATGTCGGCATAACCCGCCAGGGCCATCCATGCTGCCGGGTCATCGGCCTGCAGCCGCAAGATGACCAGCGCATCCGCCTCCTGCGGCGGGACGGCGTCCGTGATTTCCTTCAAACGGTAGCGCATCAAGGCCGCCGTCAGCCAGGACGGCACTGGAGAATCGAACAGCCAGTCAGGCAGCGGGCCCAGCCCGCCGGTCTGGTTCAACCAGGTCGCCAGCACGGCGTTTCCCCGCGCGGTTTCCCCCGCCAGATAGAAGGCCCGCGCGCGGTCCAGCAGATCCGCAGGGTTGCTTGTGGCATCCTGCCACCAAAGGGCGGCCAGCGGGTCCAGAGCCATGGCCGCGAGATTGACCCGCTGGCCGTTGATCTTGAACAAGGCCGCCGGGCGTGTCTTGGCCGGGTCAAACCGGGCCCAACTCAGCGCGAAGGGCATGGCCAGGACCGCCGCGTGATTTCCCGCCTCGGCCGCCGCATGCAGGTCGGCCAGGGTGGGGAGGTCATGACCAAGCAAGAGCCGTTCGAACGGCTTTCGAAAGGCCGGGTCGTCCAGCCCGGGCAACGTCTCGGCATGGCCGGGTGAGGACAGGAAAAGCGCCGCCACCAGCGGAAGGCCAAAGACGAGAGAAACGGACCGCATGGGAGGAAAGCCTTCGTCAAGGAATTGCTGAAATGCCAGTCAAGCCTGTGCCGGTGCCGAGGCCCTGTCAAGTCTGGCTGCGGACGCGGCGCCTCAGACTTCCTCGATGCGGATCGCCACCGGGTCGCCGACCAGCACGCCGGTGGCGGCAAAACGGGTCAGCGCATGGGCCACGTCATCGGGCGCGGCCTTGTGGGTGACGATCAGGACGGGGGCCTTGGCGCCTTCGTGGCCGTACTGGCGCATCTGGTCGATCGACACGCCGGCATCGCCCAGGCAGGTGGCGATCTTGGCCAGCGCGCCGGGTTTGTCCAGAAGCGTCATCCGCAGGTAATAGGGCGCCGGGGTCGCGGCGCGGGCGGGCTGAGCCTCGACCAGGGCCGAGGCCGGAATGCCGAAGGTCGCGATGCGCAACCCGCGGGCAAGGTCGATCACATCGCCCATCACGGCGCTGGCCGTCGGGCCCATGCCCGCGCCGGCGCCGCGCATCACGATCTGGCCGACGGAGTCGCCCTCCAGCACCACCATGTTGGTGCCGCCCTGCAACTGGCCCAAGGGGCTGGCGATCGGCACCAGGCAGGGCGTCATCCGCTGCTCCAGCCCGCGGCCGGTCATCTGCGCCACGCCCAAGAGCTTGATCCGGTAGCCCATGTCCTCGGCCAGGCGGATGTCGTCGATGGAAACGCTGCCGATGCCTTCCAGTTCGACCTGGTCGAACGACACGCGGGTGCCGAAGGCGATGGCGGCCAGAAGGCTGAGCTTGTGGCCGGCGTCGATGCCGCCGACGTCGAGGTTGGGGTCGGCCTCCAGATAGCCCAGTTGCCGGGCCTCTTCGAACACCTGGTCATAGGGCAGGCCGGCGCTTTGCATCCGGGTCAGGATGTAGTTGCAGGTGCCGTTCATCACCCCCATCACCCGCTTTATCCGGTTGCCGGCAAGGCCTTCGGTCAGCACCTTGATCACCGGGATGCCGCCGGCCACCGCCGCCTCGAAGCGGATCACCCGGCCCGCGGCTTCGGCAGCCTCGGCCAGGGCCTGGCCGTGATGGGCCAGAAGCGCCTTGTTGGCCGTCACCACATCCTTGCCGGCGGCAATTGCGGCTTCGGTCGAGGCCTTTGCGGGGCCATCGTGGCCGCCCATCACCTCGACGAAGACGTCGATGTCGTCGCGCCGCGCCAGGGCCACGGGATCGGCTTCCCAAGCATAGCCCGAAAGATCGGCGTCACGGTTCTTGCTGCGGTCACGCGCCGAGACGGCGGTGATCACCACCCGGCGGCCGGTGCGGGCGGCGATCAGGTCGGCCTCGGCCTGAACGATCTTCACCACGCCGATGCCGACCGTGCCCAGACCGGCAAGACCAAGGCGAAGGGGGGCAGCGGGCATGGCAGGGCCTTTCGGAGAACCGGGTGTCGGGCATGCTGTTAGCGGTTCACGGCGCGGCGCGCAATGCGGGCGAGGTGGCTCAGGCGCGGCCCTGGCGGATCGCCTCGGCCAGCCGGGCGCGGGTGGCCGGGTCGTGGACGGCGCCGCGCATCAGGCTGGCGCGGGCGCGCAGCCGGGCGGCGCGGGCGGCCAGCGCCTCGCCCCGCGCGGCGGCGGTGCCGGGGGCGGCGGCCTGCGCCAGCAGCTCATCCAGCGGCAACAGCGTGGGCGGGGTCGTGGCGGCGGTCGCGGCCGGAAAGGCACCGATCGCGGGAAACGGCGCGCAGCCGGACGACAGGGAAACCGAAACGGCGACCAGCGCGGACAGGAGTCGGTGGGGGCGCATGATGGACGGAGATCCTGAGAAGCGTCCGCAGCAGTCTAGACGCGCGCGCCGCCGGGCGAAAGGCCCGGCGGCACGGCGGTATCACGGCAGGGGCCGGGCGTGGGGGCGACGCCCCCGCCAGTGTCACAATTCGTCCGGGCAGGGGTCCGACGTCAGGCAGACCCGGCGGTAATAGCGCGGCCGCGTGACGATGAAATTGTCGAACGAATGGTTCGGAATGCCCACCTCGAAGCCCGGATCATAGGCGACCTCGGTCTCAACGATCACCACGCTGTCGTTGTCGGCCATCAAGGGAATCCGGTCCTTCAGGGCGACAAGGTCCGCGTCGTTCAGCTGCGGCATCTTGTTGCCGGGGCTGCGCGAGAACAGCACGCGATGCTCGTCATCATCCTCGTCGAATTCGACCGAGGTGATCCGCAGCTTCACATTCGAGGATTCATTCGTCAGGTATTCGGCGATGGTCTGCATGCCGTCGATGAAGACGGTGTCGATCTCGCTCTGACGCGAGATCACGTCGGACACCGAATAGGCCGCCTTCTGCGCCTGGTTGATGGTGCGGAAGGCGTCCCAATAGATGAAAAGCGCCATGAAGGTCCAGACCAGCAGCGGCAGCATGATCAGGAACTCGGTCATCACGAGACCGTCTTCCTGATCGCGGAAACGGCGGGCCTGGCGGGTAAGGGCGGACATGCGCTTTCTCCTGACGCTCAGTCGGGTTCGTTGACGAAGATCGAGGCCGCGACCATCTGGTAGCCGCCCTGCGCATCTGCCCGCAACTGCAGGCCGATGCCGGTCGAAGGGAAGATCGGGTCCTGGATGGCGCAGATGCGCACGATCACCAGTTCGTTCGAGGAGCCGGTATCATAGTCGATGTCCGGCTCGCCGGTTTCGCCCCGGTCGATGCAGGTTGCCGGATCCGTCATCATGTCGAAGGTCAGCATCGACATCGGGCGCATCTCGACCATCAGGATGCTTTCGCAATCCTTCAGCATCGGGGTGGCGTGGCAGATCAGCGTCCGCAACTCGTCATGGTCGGGCTTGCCCAGCTTGCCCAGTCGCAGATCGCGCATCACCATGTCGAGCCCGCGTTCCATCATCACATGCTTGGCCATGTAGAACCCGGCTTCGACCGAGGCCATGAAGATGGTGACCACCACCGGCACGAAGATCACGAACTCGATCGAGGCGGTTCCGTCTTCGCGCCGGAAGGCACGGGCCAGCCTGGAGCGGGCCAGTCTGGAAAGGACGCGGCGCATCATTGGGTCAGCCTCAGCTGGCTGAGATTGGCCGCGATCAGCTGGAATGCCGTCTGGATTTCCAGGCCGTTCGCGTCGAAGAAATAGGTCGAGCTGGGCTTGGAGGCGCAATCCTTGATCGCGGTCTTGCCGGCGTCGGGCGCCTCGAAGGCGATGCCGTAGACCAGGATGTCCTCGGACCGGGCCGCCGCGCAGTTGCTGCTGAGAAGCGAGTCCATGGCGCCGACCGACTGGTAGTAGTCCTGGAACATGTCCATCGCGTTGTTGTAGGCGGAAGTGCGCGACGAACTGCTGGTGCCAAGCGCACGGGCGTAAAGCTGCCAGGACACCCAGGATACGCGCACCCGGCTCCAGACCTGCTGCCAGGTCTGCTGCTGCACGCCCGAGCCGCTGTTCCACGGCGCGGTGCGCCATTCGTTGCGGTGCGGCACCCAGTAGTCGGAAGTGCCCGACTTGTTGTGATAGATCGAGAACTTGCCGTCGCCGTTGGACCGGTAGATCGGCGAGGTGCCGGTCTTGTAGGCATCGGCCACGCGCTCGTGGGCAACGTGCTGGCCGTCAGTCATCAGCACGATGACCTTCATTGAATCGGTGCTGTCATAGTCGAACGGGCGGCCACCCATCGAACCCTGCATGGCATTTTCGCCGATCAGCTGGTAATACATCGAGCGCGCGCCCGGATCCAGAAGCGCGGTCGCCCAGCGCATGCCCAGCAGGATCGAGGTGTTGCCCGAGGCGACAAGATCATTCACCGCCGCATGCAGCGATGCCAGGTTCTTGGTGGGCAGCGTAACGTCGATATCGGTCGAGGGGTTGCACCAGCGCTTGGACGAGCTGTCGACCGGCGTCGCCGACGAGCCGGTTTCCGAGACATAGGAGGTGGATTGGCTGGTGGTGCTTTCGGTATCGGCAATCGCCATCATCGGATAGGCGAGGGTCCGCGACAGCGCCAGGCTGCTGAACACGCCCGAGGGCAGTTCCAGGCAGTTCCCGTCCGGAACGCCATGGGCATAGGAAACGGTGTATTTCGACCGCAGCGGCGCACCCAGGTTGACCTGCGCGTTATAGGGAATGATCCCGATCGAGATGCGGCCCTCGGGGTCGTTCTCGGTCACGGTGTCGATGAAGTCGTTCGCGGCGATCTTCAGGTTCGCCAGCTTCGCGCCCGCCATCGAGCCCGAGACGTCAAGCACCAGCATGATCTCGATGTCGTTGATGCGCTGTTCGGCCTGGCTGCGGTTGTCGGCCTCCAGGTAGGGCACGCTCATCATCGACATGAAGTAGTTGTTCGACGTTACCGTCGCCTGCGCGCGCACGGTCCGGCCGTTCACGGTCTGGATGACATCGATGCTTTTCAGTTCGGAATCGAGCCCGGCGGTGTCGAAGTAGCTGTTCACCACATCCTGCGGGATCAGCGTGTTCTCCAGGCTGGCCGCCGCCAGGGTGGCGCGGTCCATCGTCTGTTGCAGGGCGACACGCTTGGATTCAAAGCGCATCATGTCCACCGCAACGCCGCCGACCAGAAGCATCATGAAGAAGAAGAACAGGATCTGCGGAGCCATCACGCCGCTTTCGTCCCGCATGAAGGACGTCGCCCTGCGTGCAAGGGTCCGTTTCGTCGTCGGACGAAGCATCATCATGTCAGTTGCCCTATTCGTTACACTCGTTCCCCGACCCGGAAGGGACAGGATTTCCCGCAGCCAGATAACGGATCACTTCGGGCGGAATTGTGGCGCCGACGGGTCAGGGGGCTGTCTTTGCTGCGGATTGGAAACGGTCTTGGCCATGTCGGCCGATTGTTCGTCCGGCGGGACGGCCCGGCGCAACCACTCGGGAGCGCTGCGCGGGCCGTGGCAGGGCACGCGGACAGGTCCGATCGGCGAATCACATTGCCGGACGGAGGTTAAGAAATGCCTGCCGAAAAACCGGATGCCTGCATTTTCGGCGGATGCTTTCCCGTCCGGCTGTCGCTAGACTTGCCGGACTGCCGCCGACGGCCCATCGGCACCGGCAGATAACGGGAGGAAAGTGGCATGAAGGATTTGGCAGAGCCGGGGTTCCGCGACTCGGTGGACCTGATGTTCGACCGTGCGGTCCGGCTGATGGATCTCAGCCCCGGACTGGAGCAGAAGATCCGGGTCTGCAACTCCACCTACACGGTGCGGTTCGGGGTGCGGCTGCGCGGCAAGATCGAGACCTTCACCGGCTATCGTTCCGTGCACTCCGAACACATGGAGCCGGTCAAGGGCGGCATCCGCTTTGCGATGAGCGTCAACCAGGACGAGGTCGAGGCGCTGTCCGCGCTGATGACCTACAAATGCGCGCTGGTCGAGGCGCCGTTCGGCGGCGCGAAAGGCGGGCTGTGCATCGACCCGCGCGCCTGGGACGAGCACGAACTGGAGGCGATCACCCGCCGTTTCGCCTATGAGTTGATCAAGCGCGACCTGATCCATCCCGCACAGAACGTGCCCGCCCCCGACATGGGCACGGGCGAGCGCGAGATGGCCTGGATCGCCGACCAATACGCGCGGATGAACACCACCGACATCAACGCCAAGGCCTGCGTGACCGGCAAGCCGCCCCATGCCGGCGGCATCCAGGGCCGGGTCGAGGCGACGGGGCGCGGCGTGCAATTCGCGCTGCGCGAGTTCTTCCGCCACCCCGAAGATGTGGCGAAGGCCAATCTGAAAGGCAGTCTGGCGGGCAAGCGTCTTGTCGTGCAGGGGCTTGGCAATGTTGGTTATCATGCAGCCAAGTTCCTTTCGGAAGAGGATGGTTGCCGCGTAATTGCAGTTATCGAACGTGACGGCGCGATCGTGAATGACGAGGGCCTGGATATCGAAGATCTGCGGCAGTGGATGAACCGGCACGAAGGCCTGATCGCGCAATACCCCGGCGGCAAGCACATGCCGGACGGCCCCAAGGCGCTGGAGCTGGACTGTGACATCCTTGTCCCGGCCGCGCTGGAAGGGGTGATCCACAAGGGCAATGCCGCCGCGATCAAGGCGCCCTTGATCATCGAGGCGGCCAACGGCCCCACCACTTTCGGTGCCGACGAGATCCTGCGCGAAAAGGGCACGGTGATCATTCCCGACATGTATGCCAACGCGGGCGGCGTGACGGTCAGCTATTTCGAATGGGTCAAGAACCTGTCCCACATCCGCTTTGGCCGGATGCAGCGCCGGGCCGAGGAAAGCCGCTCGGCGCTGATCGTCGAAGAGCTGGAGCGGCTGAGCGCCGACAAGAACCTGGGCTGGACGCTGGCGGCGGACTTCAAGTCGAAGTTCCTGCAAGGCTCGGACGAGCTGGCGCTGGTGCGGTCCGGACTGGATGACACGATGCGCACCGCCTATCAGTCGATGCGCGAGGTCTGGCACGGCCGCGACGACGTGACCGACCTGCGGACGGCGGCCTATATCGTGGCGATTGATCGGGTGGCCAAGACCTACCGGTCGAAAGGGCTGTAGACGCACCTATTGCGGCTGCGCCGATCCGCCACAAGGGCGGCTTGCGACATCCGCTGTCGCGGATGGGGAAGGAATTCGCCGCGCGGTCTTGAATAACGGGGCCTGTCCCGGTTTGATGTCCGGGGCAGAAAAGGGTCGTGCATGCGGTATTCCGGTTTCAAGGTCATCACCGAAGGCTTGTTCGGCAACAAGGGCTGGAAACCGGCCTGGCGTGATGCCGCACCCAAGGCCGAATATGACGCCATCATCATCGGTGGCGGCGGGCATGGTTTGGCGACGGCCTATTACCTGGCGAAAAACCACGGCCTGACCAATATCGCGGTGCTGGAAAAGGGCTGGCTCGGCAGCGGCAACATCGGCCGCAACACCACCATCGTGCGGGCCAACTATTTCCTGCCGGGGAACTCCGAGTTCTATTCGCACTCACTGAAGCTGTGGGAGGGGCTGGAGGCCGACCTCAACTACAACGTCATGCACAGCCAGCGCGGCTTGATCAACCTCTTCCATTCCGACGGCCAGCGCGATGCCTTTGCCCGGCGCGGCAATGCGATGATCAACCAGGGCGATGACGCGATCCTCCTGGACCGCGAGGGCGTGCGCGAGCATCTGCCCTATCTGGATTTCGAGCAGACCCGCTTTCCGATCTACGGTGGCCTGCTGCACCCGCGCGGTGGCTCGGCCCGGCATGATGCGGTGGCCTGGGGTTATGCCCGCGGGGCGGACCGGCGCGGGGTCGATCTGATCCAGAACTGCGAAGTCACCGGCATCGACGTGGCGAATGGCAAGGTTGTCGGCGTGCAGACCACCCGCGGGCCGATCAAGGCGGCAAAGGTCGGCATCGTGGTGGCCGGCCGGTCGTCCCAGGTGGCGGCCATGGCCGGGATGCGGTTGCCGATTGAGTCCCACATCCTGCAGGCTTTCGTGACCGAGGGGTTGAAGCCGGTCATCAACCATGTCGTCAGTTTCGGCATGGGGCATTTCTATATCAGCCAGTCCGACAAGGGCGGCCTGGTGTTCGGCGGCGATCTGGATTTCTACGCCTCCTATGCCGCGCGCGGCAACCTGCCGATGGTGGAGCATGTGATGGAAGCCGGCATGACCCTGATGCCGATGATCGGCCGCGCCAAGGTATTGCGCAGTTGGGGCGGCATCATGGACATGTCGCCCGACGGGTCGCCGATCATCGACAGGACCCATGTCGAGGGCCTGTATCTCGACTGCGGCTGGAACTACGGCGGCTTCAAGGCGGTGCCGGCCTCGGGCTGGTGCATGGCGCATCTGATGGCCACCGACACGCCCCACGACGTCGCCCGCCGCTTCCGCCTTGACCGCTTTGCCACCGGCCATCTGCTGGACGAAGAAGGCACCGGCAGCCAGCACAACCTGCATTGACCGCAATGAAAAACCAGCAAACTCCGTGCCCAGCCCCGTCGTCGGATGCCTCCGGCGGGGGTATTTTTTCCAAGATGAAACTGCAAGATCCTTCATCTTGGCCCAAATACTCCGGGGTGAGGCCGAAGGCCGAGGGGCGGCGCCCCTTTGCGACGCCTGCCCTGAAGGAGAACCCCCGATGCGCCTGAAATGCCCCCTTTGCGGCGATCGTGACCGGCGGGAGTTCTATTACTCCGGCACGGATGATTATCTGAACCGTCCGGCGGCGGATGCGCCCCTGTCGGCATGGGACGATCATCTGCACAACCGCACCAACCCTGCCGGGCTGACGCGGGATCTGTGGTATCATGAACAGGGCTGTGCGCAGTGGCTGGCCGTGACCCGCAACACCATCACGCATGAGATCATGGCGGTGGATCTGGTGGCGAAGGAGCGGGCGAAATGAGGATCGACGGCAAGGGCATCATCGACCGCACCAAACCGTTGCACTTTCGTTTTGACGGGCGGGAATACCCGGCATTTCGGGGCGATACTGTCGCCTCGGCCCTATTGGCCAACGGGGTCAGGCTGGTCGGGCGCAGTTTCAAGTACCACCGCCCGCGCGGCATCCTGACTGCCGGGTCGGAAGAGCCGAATGCGCTGGTCGAGGTATTTGGCAAGACCAACCAGACGCCGAATGTCCGCGCCACCGTGCAGGAGGTGTTCAACGGCCTGGCCGCGCGCAGCCAGAACCGGATGGGATCCTTGCGGTTCGATCTTCTGGCGGTGAACGATCTGGTTTCCCCCTTTCTGTCGGCCGGGTTCTATTACAAGACCTTCATGTGGCCGCGGGCGTTCTGGGAAAAGCTGTATGAGCCGCTGATCCGGCGTGCGGCGGGTCTGGGCAGCCTGTCGGGCAAGCATGACGAGGGAACTTACGAAAAGGCCTTTGCCTTTTGCGATCTGCTGGTGATCGGCGCCGGGCCTGCCGGGCTGATGGCGGCGCTGGTGGCGGCGCGGGCCGGGGCAGATGTCATCCTGGCGGATGAAAACCCGCTGCTGGGCGGGCGTCTTCTGTCGGATGGCGGCATGATCGGCAATGAGCCGGCGGCGATCTGGGTTGCCGGGGTGGAGGCAGAGCTGCGCAGCCTGCCGAACGTGCGGATCATGACCCGCACCAGCGTGACCGGCGCCTATGACGGCGGCACTTACGGCGCGCTGGAGCGGGTGGGCCTGCACAAGTCGGCACGATCCAACCTGCCGCGCGAGTGCTTCTGGCGCATCGTGGCGGGGCGAGCGATCCTGGCCTCGGGGGCGATGGAGCGCCCCATCGCCTTTCCGATGAACGACCGGCCCGGGGTGATGATGGCCAGCGCCGTACGGACCTATCTGAACCGCTATGGCGTGGCGACGGGCCGCCGGGTGGTACTGTTTGCCAACAATGACGCGGCCCGCGCCTTGGCGCGTGACCTGATGGCGGCGGGGGTGCAGGTGGCGGCGATCATCGACCCGCGGCCCGATGCCTCCAGCCTGGAGGATTGCCCGGTGCATCTGGGGGCCGAGGTCGTGGGCACCCGTGGTCGTCATGGGCTGCGCGAAATCACTGTCCGCAAGGGCGGTGACGAGTTCCGCATCGAGTCGGATTGTCTTGCGATGTCTGGCGGTTGGAACCCGACCCTGCACCTGACCTGCCACCTGAACGGCCGGCCCCGCTGGTCGGACGATCTGGCGGCCTTCGTGCCGATGGACGCGGCGGTGCCGGGGCTGGTGGCGGTAGGGGCGGCGAATGGGTCGATGTCCACCCATGGCGCGCTGACCACGGGAAAGGCAGCGGCGGAGGCGGCGCTGAAGGCCCTGGGAAAGAAGGCCGCACAGGTGGCTTTGCCCGCGTCCGAGGATGCGCCCTACCGGATCACTCCGCTTTGGGCCGTCGAGGGAAAGGGCCGCGCCTGGCTGGACTTTGCCAATGACGTGACCACAAAGGACGTGCGCCTGGCCGCGCGGGAAAACTATGCCTCGGTCGAGCATATGAAGCGCTATACCACGCAAGGGATGGCGCCGGATCAGGGCAAGAATTCCAACGTCGGCGCGCTGGCGGTGCTGGCCGATGCCACCGGGCGCAGCATCCCCGAGACCGGGGTGACGACCTTCCGCCCGCCTTTCGTGCCGGTGTCGATTGCGTCGATGGGCGCGGGTGGCAAAGGGGCGGGCTTTGCGCCGCAGCGGTTCCTCACCTCGGATCAGGCCAGCCGCGACCGGGGTGCGCCGATGATCGAGGCGGGGCTGTGGTATCGGCCTTCGTATTTCCCGAAGCCGGGCGAGACCACCTGGCGCGAGGCCTGCGACCGCGAGGTGCTGATGGTGCGCGGCGCGGTCGGCGTCGCCGATGTGTCGACGCTGGGCAAGATCGACATTCAGGGCCGGGATGCGGCGAAGTTTCTGGATTTCGTCTACACAAATACGTTTTCCACCCTGCCGGTGGGTCGCGTGCGCTATGGTCTGATGCTGCGCGAAGACGGGCATGTGCTGGACGATGGCACCACCGCGCGGCTGGGCGACACGCATTTCCTGATGACGACGACCACGGCCGCGGCGGGGCTGGTGATGCGGCATCTGGATTTCGTTCATCAGGCGTTTTGCGCCGATTGGCAGGTGCGGTTTATCTCGGTGACCGAGGCCTGGGCGCAATTCGCCGTGGCCGGGCCAAAGGCGCGCATGCTGCTGAATTCGCTGCTGGAAGCGCCGGTTGACCTGCCTTTCATGGGCGTGGCACCGGTACAGGTGGGCGGGGTTCTGGGGCGGCTCTTCCGCATCTCGTTCAGCGGCGAGGAAGGCTATGAGATCGCCGTGCCGACCCGCTATGGCGAGACGCTGTTCCGTGACCTCCTGGCCCGTGCCGAGACCACGGGCGGCGGACCCTATGGGATGGAGGCGCTGAACATCCTCAGGATCGAAAAGGGTTTCATCACCCATGCCGAGATTCACGGCCGGGTGACCGCCTTCGATATCGGCATGGAGAAGATGATCAGCGCCAGGAAGGACTGCATCGGCAAGGCCGCCGCCACGCGCCCCGGCCTGCTGGGACCCGACCGCGAGCAGTTGGTGGGGCTGAAGGCCGGCAGCGCGATGACTGCCGGGGCGCATCTCTTCACGCCGGGCGAGACGGTGGAGCGCGAGAATGACCAGGGCTATGTCACCAGCGTGGGCTGGTCGCCGGTGATCGGGGCCTGGCTGGGCCTTGGCTTCCTGCGCGACGGACGCGCACGCCATGGCCAGCAAGTCCGGCTGGTCGATCATCTGCGCGGCATGGACATCCTGTGCGAGGTCTGCGACCCGGTCTTCCACGACCCCGAGGGAGGAAAGCTCCGTGCCTGAACTGATTGCAAAAGCCGCGCTGGAACAGGCACCACTGACAAAGGCGGGCGTAACTCTGGCGGCGGTGGAGATCGGGCCGATCACCTCGGTCGCGGTCCTTCCCGGTGGGGCGAAGGCCGTGGCGAAGGCATTGAAACCGCTGGGCCTGTCCTTCCCCGCGCCAAACACCTGGGCCGCAAAGGGTGCGGCACGGATCGTCTGGACGGGCCGCGATCAGGCCTTCCTGATGGGGGTGGTGCCGCCTACGCTGGACGGTGTCGCCGTGACCGACCAGTCGGATGGTTGGGCGGGGCTATCGCTGTCCGGTCCCGGCGCCGAGGCGGCCTTGGCGCGGCTGGTTGCGCTGGATCTGCGGGCGGCCGCCTTCCCGATTGGCAGTGCCGCACGGGTCGGGCTCAACCACATGTCGATGGTGCTGTTGCGGGTGGCTGAGGAGGCATTCGAGATCTACGTCTTCCGCTCGATGGCGCGGACCGCCTGGCACGAGTTGGCCGAGGTGCTGGACCGGCTGGAGGCACGGGCAGCGCTGAAAGCCTGAACGGTTGGGCGGATTCAGGCCGGGCAATGGAATTGTCACTGGCGAGTCATGCGCGGCATGTTTACACGCTTTCTGAAGAAGACTTTCAGGAAAGCTGAATATGGCCCCCGACGGACAGACCATCGCCCCCCCCGCCGCACCAAATGTCCATGACGCAGAATCCATCCCCGACGCCGCGCGGGCCGAGATCGACCGGCTGCTGACCTCGGGCGATCTTTTCCGCTACACCGCGCCCGCAGATGCGCCGGTGGCCCTGCTGGAGGCGGAATTCGCCGCTTTGATGGGGTCGCGCTATGCGCTGGCGGTGTCGTCCTGTTCGGCGGCGCTGTTCTTGTCGCTCAAGGCGCTGGACCTGCCGCGCGGGGCCAAGGTGTTGATCCCGGCCTTTACCTTTGCGGCAGTGCCGTCATCGGTGGTGCATGCCGGATGTGTGCCGGTGCTGGTCGAGGTGGGCGACAATTACCGCGTCGACATGGCAGATTTCGCTGCGAAATTGCCGGGTGCGGACGCGGTGATGATCAGCCACATGCGCGGCCACACGTCGGACATGGATGCCATCATGGCACTTTGCGATGCCGCCGGCGTGCCGGTGATCGAGGATGCGGCGCATTCGCTGGGCACCGTCTGGGGGGGCCGCAAGATCGGCACGATCGGCAAGGTCGGGTGTTTTTCCTTCCAGTCCTACAAGCTGGTGAATGCGGGCGAGGGCGGGATCCTGATCACCGACGACCCCGAAGTGGCGGCCCGCGCGATCATCATGTCCGGCGCCTATGAGGAGAACTGGAAAAAGCATCCGGGCCTGGGAAATTCCTGCGCACATTGGCAGAACCGGCTGCCGCTTTATAACCTGCGAATGCAGAACCTGTCGGCGGCAGTGATCCGGCCGCAACTGCCGCTGGTGGCGGAACGGGTGGTGAAGGGCCGGGCGAACCATGACGCTGTGGCGGCGGTGCTGAACGCCTCGCCCTGGCTTGCGGTGCCGGAGGCATTGGGGCCCGAAGACCGTGCCCCGGATTCGATCCAGTTCAACCTGGCGGGCGGGTGGAGCGATGACGAGGCGCGGGCCTTCCAGAGCGCGGCAAAGGCGCGAGGGGTTTCGGTTCAGGTTTTCGGGCTGAGCCAGGGCAATGCGCGGGCGTTCTGGAACTGGCAGTTCCTCGGCGATCCGCCCGATCTGCCACAGACGCGGGCGATGCTGATGCGGGCCTGCGACGTGAGGTTGCCGACCCGGCTGTCGGCGGCGGAGCTGGATTTCATCGCATCGGCGGTGGTCGCGGCGGCTGTGGAAGTGAAAGGTTAGAGAACGCTCAGGCTTTCGCCGATGAAGGGGAAGGCCGCGCACATCGGCCGCACCACTTCGGCCTGAATAAGCCCTTTCAGGCGCTGGGAAATCTGCCCCGGCACCTCGCGCAGAACGCCGGCGCGGGCCGACAGCGACAAGGTCCTGTCCAGAGGCGCGAAGGGCAGGGGCTGCACCTCGACCTCAGGACGGAATCGGCGGGCCTGGTGCAGCGCCAGCGGCGTCAGGATCGCCCACCCAGCCCCGGACGCGACCATGGCTAGGATGGCGTGATAGCTGTCCAGTTCGAACCGGGAGGCGGGTTTCACGCCCAGCCGGGCCAGATGGGCGGCGATCTGGCGACCCATCAGGTGCCGCGCGGTATACTGGATCAGCGGCTGATCCTCGGGGCTCTTGCCGCGCGGGCAGACGGCCAGAAAGGGTTCGCGCAGGATCGGGTGGACCTCGCGCCAGTCGCTATCCAGGCCGGTATGATCGGCGGTATCGGCGGCCACCACGATGTCCAGCGCACGCGATTCCAGAAGGTCCAGCAGCCGGTGCGAGGGCCCGGTTTCCAAGAGGAACCGGCAGCCTTTCAGATCGGCGGCCAGCGCCGACAGCAGCTGCGGCGTCACGTCGGCTTCAAAATCCTCAATCATTCCAAGGCGGAGCGTGGTCAGCCCGGCCAGATCGGCCAGCGCCAGTTCGGCCTTTGCCTCATCCGCGGCATTCAGGATGGTCTGGGCATGGCGGCGGAACATCGCTCCGGCCGGGGTGATCGTCATCGGCCTCGCGCTGCGGTCCATCAACGCAGTGCCAAGAGCTCCCTCAAGCCCGCTCAACTGCTGGCTGACCGCCGAAGGGCTGACGCCCAGTCGCCGCGCCGCAGCGGAAATCGCGCCCTCCTCGGCGGCGGCGAGAAAGACCTCGATCCCCCAGAGCGTGACGCGGCCCTCGGCTTCGGCCATGGCTTAGAGCTTGGAGAGTTTCGACTGCAACTCGGCCAGCTGCTTCTTGATCTCGGCAATGTCGTCGGCGTTGTCGCCGGGCTTGTCGGCCGCCCTGGTCTCTTCCGGCGCGGGGCCGGACCCGGACCAGCCGGGCATCCCGCCCATCATGGATTTGAGGAACGCTTCCTGCTGCTTGCGCAGCGCATCGAACCCCGGCACGGCGGCCATCGGGTTGGGGAAATGCGTCAGGTTTTCCATCAACTTGGACTGGTTGTTGCGCAGCATCTCGAAGCTGGAGGCCAGGAACTGCGGCATCACCGCCTGCATGCCGGTGGCATAGCTGCGGACAAGGTCGGTCAGCACATCGACGGGCAGCACGTTCTCGCCCTTCGATTCATGCTCGGCCACGATCTGCAGAAGGTATTGCCGCGTCAGGTCATCGCCGGTCTTGAGGTCGATGATCTGCACTTCGCGGCCGGTGCGGATGAAGCCTGCGATGTCTTCCAGCGTGACGTAATCCGAGGTTTCGGTGTTGTAGAGTCGCCGGCTGGCGTAGCGCTTGATCAGAAGCGGCTTGTCGGTGGCGGCCATTCTGCGACCCTTCCCTGCGTTTGCACTTGCAGAGAAGACTAGGGCAGGGGCAGGGCCAAAAGCAAGGGCGGGCTCGGATGAGCCCGCCCGCGCCTTTGACCGTGGCAAGAGTGGATGCCAGGCCATTGATCTTGCAGCGATTACTTCGCGGCAGCAGCGGCCTTCTTGGCCACCGAGGTCACGTCGGCGGTGGCTTTCTTGACGGCGTTGGTCGCATCTTCCGAGGCTTCCTTGCCGGCAGCCAGCATCAGCTCGACCGTTTCCATCTGCACTTTCTTGGCGACTTCGGCGAAGGCGGCCATGTTCTCGGCAGCCATTTCGGCCGCGGCCGAGGCGTAGTCCGAGAACGACTTGGTGTAGTCGGTCGGCTCGGTCTTGGCCTTGGCGACGTCGCCCATCTTGGCGATCGCGTCCTTGGCCCACTTCGAGGTGATCTCGGTCGACTTCTCGGCAGCTTCCAGCGCGACCTTGGCGAATTTCTCGCCGAAAGCGGCCTGGGTCTTGAACGCGTTCTGGAACGCGGCGGTGTCGACCGGCATCGAAGCCATCATGTCCTGCATCACTTTGGTGAAGTCCTGGGTCTTGTTCATTTCATAATCTCCTGTGGTGCGGGCGGCGGCCCGTTTCATGACCAAGGATATACATGCTGCAGCGCAGCAATTCAAGTATTTTTCTGCAATGCAGCAATGATCCAGGCGCATGGCGGCGGAAATCTGCTCGCCTTCGGGGCGAGTGACGCAGGGGAAGCCGGAAGGTGTTGAGAACGCGGTGTTAACCGTCGGAACCGGGCGGATTCCAGTGGTCTGCAAAGCGTCTGGCAACGGTATGGCAAGCGTATGGCACCCCTGCCGCCCGGAGAGGCGTTAACCCTTTTCCTGCCGCAGCCGCGAATCAGCCGGCTTGAGGCACGGGGGCGGGCGCCGGGTCGGGTGTGGCGACGACATAGGTGCCGGGGGCGGGGGCCAGCACCTCGGCGCCTTCACCCGGCACGCGGGCCGTCACCATCGGCCCGGACCTTTCGGCCAGCCAGGCACCCCAGCGCGGCCACCAGCTGCCGGTGTTGAAGGTCGCGCCCTTCAGCCAGTCTTCCGGCGCGCCGGAAACGGGGGCGTCGCTGGTGTAATGGCCATACTTGCCCTTGGACGGCGGGTTGATGATGCCGGCGATATGGCCCGACTGCGACAGGATGAAGGTCTTGTCCGATGCCCCCATCTGCCTGATCGAGTTGAAGCTGCCCTTCCAGTGCGCGATGTGGTCGGTCTCGCAGGCGATGGCGCAGAGCGGCACCTGCACGCCCCGCAAGCTGACCGGCTTGCCGAAGACCGGGAAATTGCCGGTGGCGAAACCGTTCTGCTGGCACAGCCCGCGCAGATATTCGACGGCCATCCTTGCCGGCAGGTTGGTGCCGTCGCCGTTCCAGAATAGCAGGTCGAAGGCGGGCGGTGCCTCGCCCATCATGTAGCTCTTGATCGCGGGCGTGTAGATCAGGTCGTTCGAGCGCAGGAAGCTGAACGTCCGCGACATGAAGAATTTCGACAGGATGCCGTCCTGCACGGTCTGCCGTTCGATCCCGTCGATGAAATCGTCCGACAGGAAGACGCCGACCTCACCGGGGTCGGAAAAATCGGCCAGCGTGGTGAAGAAGGTGGCAGAGTTCACCGAGGTGTCGCCCGCGCGCTGCAGATGCGCCAGGGTCAGTCCCAGCGTGGTGCCGGCGATGCAATAGCCGACGGCATTGATCTGCGGCTCGCCGGTTATGCGGCGCACCTCGGCCATGGCGCGCAGGAATCCGTCGCGGATGTAGTCGTCCATCCCCACGCCGGCATAGCTGGAATCGGGGTTGACCCAGCTGACGACGAAGAGCGTGAAGCCCTGATCCACGATCCATTTGATCAAGGAATTCTGCGGCTTGAGGTCCATGATGTAGAATTTGTTGATCCAGGGCGGAAAGATCAGCAGTGGCGTCTTGTGGGCCTTTTCGGTGGTCGGCGCATACTGGATCAACTCCAGCATGCGGTTGCGGTAGACCACGGTGCCGGGGGTGGTGGCGATGTTCTGGCCGACCCGAAACGCCTCTTTGTCGGCCAGCGAGACCAGCAGGTCGCCCTGATTGGATTCGATGTCGCGGACCAGATTCTCCAGCCCCTGCACCAGGCTTTCGCCATCGGTGGCGACGGCCTTTTCCAGCGCATCCGGGTTGGTGCCAAGGAAATTGGTCGGGCTGAACATGTCGACGATCTGGCGGGTGAAGTATTCCACCCGGCGGCGGTCTTCGGGGGGCAGCGTCTCCATGTCGCCAAGGGCGGTGGCGATGGCTTCGGAGTTCAGCATGTATTGCTGCTTGAGGTAGTTGAAGAACGGGTGCGTTTCCCAGAGCGGGTTGGAAAAGCGGCGGTCCTTGGGGCCGGGGTCGGGCGGGGCCTTGAAGTCGCCCTTTGCCAGGGTCTGCTGCGCCTCGACATAGTGTTTCAGGGTCTTGCCCCAGTAGCTGACCTGATGCTCCAGCACGCGGGCGGGGTTTTGCATCATCTCGGCGAAATAGGCGGAGGCGGCCTTCACATAGACATCGGACGAGGGGCCGTGCAGCGAGGGATCGGCCTGCTTACCCTGCGTTAACGCAGTTGCGAGACGCTTCGACAACTCTTCGACGCGGGCGAGATTCGCGGTCAGTCGTTCTTGTCGCGCCTCGATGTCGTCGGATTCGGTTGCCATGTTAATCGTTCCCCCGTATCGTCGCTGCTACGCAGCATTGCGTCGCCGGCTTCTGGGGGGGCTGCGGCATCGGTGCCGGAAAGCCGCCCCAAGGGCCAGGAGACATGATGAAGTATATGGCTACCTACGACCTGATGGAAAGTGCGCGCAACACGCAAGAGTGGTTGGGCGCCAGCGCAAGGGCCTTTGCCAGCTATCCGGCCTTCGCGCTGTCGATGAACCCGTTCCTGCCGGTGATGGCCGCCTGGGGCGAAGTGACGGAACGCAGCTACAACCGCATGGTGGCCAAGCCCGATTGGGGCATCCGCAGCATCGTCGGGCCGAACGGGCAGGACCATCTGGTCGATGTGAAGACGGTTGTCGACAAACCCTTCGGCGATCTGATCCAGTTCTTCGTGCGCCGCCGCAAGCCGATGGCGCGCAAGGTGCTGCTGGTGGCGCCGATGTCGGGGCACTATGCCACGCTGCTGCGCTCGATGGTCTCCAGCCTGTTGCCCGATGCCGATGTCTTCGTGACCGACTGGCACAATGCGCGCGACATTCCGGTCAGCGCCGGCAAGTTCGATGTCGAGGATTACACGCTCTATCTGGTCGATTTCATGCGCGCGTTGGGGCCGGACGTCCATGTCATCGCGATCTGCCAGCCGGCGCCGCTGGCGTTGGCGGCGACGGCCTATCTGGCGGGTGAACACCCCGACGAGCAGCCGCGCAGCCTGACTCTGATCGGTGGGCCGGTCGACCCGGACGCGGCTGCGACCGAGGTTACCGACTTTGGCCGTCGGGTGACGATGGGCCAGCTGGAGCATCTGGCGATCCAGCGCGTCGGCTTTCAGCACAAGGGGGCCGGACGACTGGTCTATCCGGGGCTGTTGCAGTTGGCGGGCTTCGTGTCGATGAACGCCGAGCGGCATTCCAAGGCCTTCTCCGACCAGATCATGCGGCCGCGCGGGCGAGGCGGGCCGATCACGATGCGCACAACCGCTTCTATGACGAATATCTGGCGGTCATGGACATGACGGCAGAGTTCTACCTCTCGACGGTCGAGCGCCTGTTCAAGAACCGGGAAGTCGCGAAGAACGAATTCGTGGTGGCCGGCAAGCATGTCGATATCGGCGCGATCACGCAAGTGGCGGTGAAGACCGTGGAAGGCAGCGAAGACGACATCAGCGCGCCGGGGCAGTGCATCGCGGCGCTGAGGCTGCTGACCGGCCTGCCCGAGGAAAAGAAGGCCAGCCACCTGGAACCGGGGGCGGGGCATTACGGCATCTTCGCCGGGAAAAGCTGGCGATTGAACATCCGTCCCCTGGTGCTGAACTTCATCGACGCGAATTCCGGCGCGCCAGTGGCTGCGAAGAAGGCACCGGTGCAACTGGCGGTGGCGAAGTAAGCCGGGCGCGGAGCAGATTTCTTCGAAGGAACTTGCGAAATCCTGCAGCAAGGGTCTTGGCGCTAGCGCAGCAGCATCGGTCCCGCCAGAAAGTCGCGCAAGGCCGCTGACACCGCTTCGGGCTGTTCCAGCTGCGGCAGGTGGCCCGCGCCGGCGATGACTTGCAGCCGGCCAAACGGCATCAGACCGGCCATGAATTCCTGCCGGCGCACCGGGACCAGACTGTCGGCTTCTCCGGCCAGAATCAGTGCAGGCGTCCTGACCTTGCGCAGGGTCTTTTGCTGATCGGGACGGCGCTGCAGGGCGCGGGTCTGGCGGACATAGGTCTCCGGACCCAGCCCGGCGGCCATGTCCTGCACCAGCGCCAGCACTTCGCCTTGCCATTCCGTGTCGGCCAGGGCGGTGGCCGGGAACTCGCCCGCCACTGCCTCGGCCAGTCGACCGGCACGGGCGGCGACCAGCCGGGCCTCGCGGCTGGCGGCGACGGCGGGGGGTTCGGCCAGCGGATCGGTCGCGATCAGGGCGATCCGGGTCACCGCCTCGGGCAGGCGGCGCAGGATGTCGATCGCCACGTCACCGCCAAGCCCATGGCCCAGCAGCGCGAACCGCCGCGGCAGGTCGCGGATGGCGGCGAGGCTCATCTGCTCGACGGTCTCGCCCTGCGGCAGGATCACCGTCACCTGGCGGTCGGCCCCCAGATGCACGATCTGCGGCAGAAACCCGCGCGCGTCGGACAGGAAACCGGGAAGAATGACCAGCGGGTCCATCATGCCTCCTGTTCAGGCCACATGTTGGAAAAGGACAAAAGGCCGGGGCCGGAGATCGTGCCATTCCCTGATGCTGCCCGTGGGCATGATGAGAAAACTGCAAGGGCGCGAAGATTACTGCGCATCCGTCAGGCCCTTTCCAGCGCGTCTTCGATGGTCCGTGCGATCAGATCCAGGCAATCGGGCGTGGAAAAGCGGTGGTCGGCGTCCTTGACCAGGGTCAGGCGGATGTCGGGGCCGGTGGCGTGATCCAGAAGCCGCAAGGCGACCTGCGGCAGCACATCCGCATCCGCCGTGCCCTGCAGGAATCGGGTGGGGAAGGGCAGCGACAGCGGGGCGGCAAGGACGCGGTTCCTTGTGCCGTCTTCGAACAGTTTCGCGGTGAAGACGTAAGGAGAGTCGGCGTAGCCTGACGCCATGGTGGTGCGGCCGGTCGCGGCGACTTCGGCGCGCTGGGCGTCGGTCAGCTCTTCGGCCCAGGTCACCTCGGTAAAATCGGGGGCCGCGGCAATGCCGACCAGACCGGCGACGCGGTCAGGCATCGCACGGGCCAGCAAAAGCGCGATCCAGCCGCCCATGGAGGACCCGACCAGGATCTGCGGGCCGCTCGTCAGCGCCTCGATCACCGCGCTTGCGTCGGAGGCCCAGTCGCCGATGCAGCCATCCGCGAAAGCGCCCGGAGACTGGCCATGCCCGGAATAGTCGAAGCGCAGGAAGGCACGGCCCTGCGCCTGCGCCCAACCGTGCAGGAAGCGGGCCTTGGAGCCTTCCATGTCGGATCTGAACCCGCCGAGAAAGACGATGCCGGGGCCCTTGCCGGCGCTGCGGTCAAAGGCCAGTCGGCGGCCCTGCGGGGTGGTCAGGAACTCGGTCATGGGCGTCTCTATAGCAGGCGGCCGCGGGCGAGGCATCCCCGAAGCGATGGCCCTTGCGGGCGGGCCGTTGACTTTGCCGCAATGCGGCGGCAGAAACGCGCCGACATAACCCGCAACCGGGCGTTTCGTAGGCGCCAGAACGACGAGGAGGCCCGCATGGCCCAGATTTCCCCCCAGATTTTCCCCCGGATTTCCCTGACATTCCCAGATGGCAACACGCGCAGCTATGACGCCGGCGTGACGGCGGCCGAAGTGGCGCAATCCATCGCGCCCTCGTTGGCGAAAGCGGCGATTTCGGCGCAGTTGAACGGCAAGCACTGGGATCTGCAATGGCCGATCCAGGAAAACGACAACATCTCGATCAACACGCTGAAGGACGATGGCCCGGCGCTGGAACTGATCCGGCATGATTGCGCGCATATCATGGCCCGCGCGGTGCAGGAGATCTGGCCCGATGTAAAGGTCACGATCGGCCCGGTGCGCGACTGCGGCTGGTTTTACGACTTCGACCGCGAAGAGCCGTTCACGCCCGAGGATCTTGGCCAGATCGAGGCGAAGATGAAGCAGATCATCAACGCGCGCGATCCGGTGCGGACCGAAGTCTGGTCCCGCGAAGCGGCGGTGGAATACTACCGCGGCAAGCACGAGGCCTTCAAGCTGGAGCTGCTGGACCGTATTCCGGAGGACCAGGATATCCGCATGTACTGGCATGGCGACTGGCAGGATCTGTGCCGGGGCCCGCATTTCCAGCATACCGGGCAGGTGCCGGCGGATGCCTTCAAGCTGACGCATGTGGCGGGGGCCTATTGGCTGGGCGATGCCAGCCGCCCGATGCTGCAGCGCATCTACGGGTTGGCGTTCCGCAACCGCGACGACCTGAAGGCCCATCTGACCATGCTGGAAGAGGCCGCCAAGCGCGACCACCGCAAGCTGGGCCGTGAGATGGGCCTGTTCCACATGCAGGAAGAGGCGCCGGGGCAGATCTTCTGGCATCCGAACGGCTGGACGATCTACACGCAACTGCAAGACTACATGCGCCGCCGCCAGCGCGAGGACGGCTATGTCGAGGTGAACACGCCGCAGGTGGTGAACCGGCGGCTCTGGGAAGCCTCGGGCCATTGGGAGAATTACCGCGAGCATATGTTCATCGTCGAGGTCGACGAGGAAGGCGCGCGGGAAAAGGTGGTCAACGCGCTGAAGCCGATGAACTGCCCCTGCCACGTGCAGATCTTCAATGTCGGGCTGAAGTCCTACCGCGATCTGCCGCTGCGGATGGCCGAATTCGGCTCTTGCGCGCGCTATGAACCCTCGGGCGCGCTGCATGGCATCATGCGGGTGCGCGGCTTTACCCAGGACGACGCGCATATCTTCTGCACGCTGGACCAGGTCGAGGCGGAATCGAAGAAGTTCATCGAATTCCTGGCGAAGGTCTATGCCGACCTCGGCTTTGACAAATGGCGGGTCAAGCTGTCGACCCGGCCGGAAAAGCGGGTCGGCTCGGACGAGATCTGGGATGTGATGGAAGCGGCGCTGGGCAATGCCTGCACGGCGGCAGGCTACCCTTACGAGGTCTTCCCAGGCGAGGGCGCCTTCTACGCGCCGAAGCTGGAATTCGTGCTGACCGATGCGATCGGGCGCGACTGGCAATGCGGCACCCTGCAACTGGACCCGAACTTGCCGGAGCGGCTGGACGCCAGCTATATCGGCGAGGATGGGGCGAAACACCGGCCATTCATGCTGCACCGGGCCTGCCTTGGGTCGTTCGAGCGGTTCATCGGCATCCTGATCGAGAACCACGCCGGGCGCCTGCCGTTCTGGCTGGCGCCGCGACAGGTGGTGGTGGCTTCGATCGTGTCGGACGCCGATCCGTTCGTGGCCGAGGTGGTGGCGGCGCTGGCGGCGGCCGGTGTGCGGGCCGAGGCCGACATCCGCAACGAGAAGATCAACTACAAGGTGCGCGAGCATTCGGTGGGCAAGGTTCCGGTGATCCTGGCCATCGGCATGAAGGAAGTGGAGGAGCGGAGTGTTTCAGTGCGCCGCCTCGGCGAGGCGCGGGTTGAAACAATGGCGCTGGAGTCGGCACTGGCGGAATTCGGCCAGCTGGCGCTGCCGCCCGACCTGGCCTGAGCCAAGCAGTTGATCACGAAGGAAAGCCGCCTCCGATGACGGGGCGGCTTCTTGCGTTCGCTGCGCCAGGGGCGAGCGTTACAGGCTCACGCGAATGTCGGCTCACGCTTCGGTGACGTAACGGGTTCGGCGGGTGTCCCGTATGGCCTTGTGTATCGCGGTGAAGCGATGCGCCAACCATTCAGGGAGCTACCGATGACCATCCAGACCAAGACCCTTGCCGTTGCCAGTGCGCTGGCCTGTGCGATGACCGTTTCCGTGGCCGGTGTGGCCAGCGCCGAAGACATGGAGAAATGCTTTGGCGTGGCGCTGGCCGGCCAGAACGACTGTGCGGCGGGCGAAGGCACCACCTGCGCCGGCACCTCGAAGATGGACTACCAGGGCAACGCCTGGAAACTGGTGCCGGCGGGCAGCTGCGCCACGATGGAACTGCCGGCCGGCGACGACGGCATGGCCCGCATGGGCAGCCTTGAGGCGCTGGATCGCGACATGGCGATGTAGTCGCTTGCGGATGGCGCCGGGGGGCTGCGCGCCCCCCGGACCCCTGCGGAGTATTTTTGCCAAGATGAAGGGGATGCGCGGTGTTCGATCTGAATGAGGGCGCTTTGCCGAATCGCCCCGGTGTGGGCTACAAGCCGCAGCATTTCGCCGCCGTGATGGCCGATCCCGGCGCCGTGGGCTGGCTGGAAATCCATGCCGAGAACTACATGGGCGACGGTGGCCGCCCGCTGGCGCAATTGCGCGCGCTGGCCGAGCGGTTCCCCCTGTCGGTGCATGGGGTGGGGCTGTCGATCGGCGGCGAGGCGCCGTTGGACGAAGACCATCTGGCGCGGTTGAAAGCCCTGTGCGGCTGGTTGCGGCCGGCGAGTTTTTCCGAGCATCTGGCCTGGTCCACGCATGACGGCGCCTTCCTGAACGACCTTCTGCCCTTGCCCTATACGGCGGCGACAGTGGCGCGGGTGGCCGATCACATCGACAGGCTGCAGGAGGTTCTGGGGCGGCGGATGCTGCTGGAGAACCCCTCGAGCTATCTGGCCTTCGCCGAGACCGAGATGGGCGAGATCGCGTTTCTGCGCGATGTGGCGCGGCGGACGGGCTGCGGGTTGCTGCTGGACGTGAACAACGTGCATGTCAGCGCAGTGAACCAGCGGATGGAGGCAGAGGCCTATATCGACGGCTTTCCGCTTGATCTGGTAGGGGAAATTCACCTCGGCGGGCATCACGAGGACCACGCCGAAGGCGGCGCCCGGCTGCTGATCGACAGTCATTCGGCGCCGGTCGATGGGCCGGTCTGGACGCTGTATGCGCGCACGCTGGCGCGGGGCGGGGCGAAGCCGACGCTGATCGAATGGGATGACGACGTGCCCGCCTGGCCGGTTCTGGAGGCCGAGGCGGCGCTGGCAGCGAGGGCGCTGGAGGGCGTGGCATGAGCCAGGCCACATTCGTCGCAGCGCTGCTGGACCCGGCGCTTGCGGTGCCAGAAGGGCTGCTGGACCCCGAGGGGCAGCCGGCCGGGCGCCGCTTCGACGTCTACCGCAACAATGTGGCGGGCGGGCTGACCAAGGCCCTTGAGGCGGGCTTTCCCGCCGTGCGCAAGCTGGTTGGGGACCAGTTCTTTGCGGCCATGGCCGGGGTGTTCCTGCGCGCGCATCCGCCGCAAAGCCGCATCCTGATGCTTTACGGCAGCGAGTTCCCGGCGTTTCTCGGGGCGTTCCAGCCGGTGGCGCATCTGGGCTATCTGCCCGATGTGGCCCGGCTGGAACAGGCCGTTCGCGAAAGCTATCACGCGGCCGATCATGTCGCGGTGCCGCTGGCCGGGTTGACGCCCGAAGCACTCCTGGAGCGCCGGTTGCGGCTGGCGCCCTCGGCCCGGCTGGTGCGGTCGCGCTGGCCGGTGCATGCGATCTGGGCGGCGAACATGGCGGGAGGCCCGGCACCGGTGGCGGGCGGGCAGGACGTGCTGGTCTTGCGGCGCGGCTTCGACCCGGAGCCGCATCTGCTGCCCTTCGGCGGCGGCGACTTCGTCGCGGCGCTTGGCCAGGGGCAGACCCTTGGTGCTGCGATAGATGCGGGCGGCGACGGCTTTGACGCAGGTGCCGTTCTGGGGCTGCTTCTGGGGCAAGAGGCGATTGCGGAGGTCATGGAATGATTACGCTTTATCAACGGGTTGTGGACGGTCTGGTGCGACAGCACTGGCTGTTGCCAAGCCTGTCCCGGCTGGCCTTTGCGGCCGTCCTGCTGGCCTATTTCTGGGCCTCGGCGCAGACCAAGCTGGGGGCGGGGTTGTTCAGCCCTTCGGTCGGGGCCTATGCCCAGATCTTTCCCCGCGCGATGGAAGCGGCGGGCTTCGACCCCTCGCAGATGGGGGCGTGGCGCAAGCTGATCGTGCTGGCGGGCACCTGGGCCGAGTTCGTCTTGCCGGCGCTGATCGTGCTGGGGCTGATGACGCGGGCAGCGGCACTGGGGATGATCGGCTTCGTCGCGGTGCAAAGCCTGACCGATGTCTTCGGCCACGCGGCGGACTTCGGCGCCTGGTTCGACCGTGCCTCCGACAGCCTGATCGCGGACCAGCGCGCACTGTGGCTGGTGCTGCTTTCGGTGCTGGTGGTGCAGGGGGCCGGGCCGCTTTCGGCCGACCGTTTGCTGGGCGGTTCCCTGCGGTCTGCGGCACCGGGGCGCGTTGCGTCTTGATTTTCGGCGGCGGGATGGCATCATCGGGCGCAGTGACGACAGACTTTCTGACTGCCTCTCTGCGACGGAAGGCCCTGGAAGACCTGGCGGCTACGCCCTTCGCGGCAATGGTGCCGGAAGGTGTTTCGGATAAGGAGAGACGGAATGCCGACCGGCACCGTGAAATGGTTCAACTCGACCAAGGGCTTTGGCTTCATTGCGCCGGATGATGGCGGCAAGGACGTCTTCGTGCATATCTCGGCGGTCGAGCGCGCCGGGCTGCAAGGGCTGAACGACAACCAGAAGATCAGATACGAGCTGCTGTCGGGGCGCGATGGCCGGGATTCGGCCGGGGATCTGCAACTGCTGTGACCCGCTCCGGGGCGACCGCCCGGCCTATGTCAGCGCCGCCTCGGTCTCTGCGTCCCAGCCGAGGTGCCAGCGGTCCGCTTTGATGACGGGCCGCTTCATCACCGTGGGCTGGGCCTTGATCTGGGCCTCGGGTTCGGACGCCCGCAGGAAATCGCTGAAACTGCGGTAGGTGGTGGACTGGGTGTTCACCGCAAGGCTGCCGAATTCATGCACGATCTCGGCGATTTCGGCGTCGGACAGCGGATCGCTGCGGATGTCGCGGAAGGTCACGTCCTTGCCGGCGGCAGCCAGGGTTTTCAGCGCGCGCTTGCAGGTGTCGCAGGTCGAGATGCCGTAAAGGATCATGTCAGCGCCTTGGTCAGGGTGACACCGGCCCAGGCCGAAAGGGCGGTGAGAACGCCCCCCCATAGCGTGTCGGTGACCACCATGGAAGGGTGCCAGTCGCGCATCACGCTCCACGAGGTGAATTCGTAGGTGCCATAGGCCATCAGGCCGATGATGACGGCGGGGAGGATGAGGGGCGTGCCAGTGCGCAGGGCGGGCAAGGACACGAGGTAGACCAGCCCCGCGACATAGGCCAGGTAGAAGGCGGCGGCGGGGAGGATGCGGATGGGATCGGCCAGTTGCGGGCCGATGTGGCGGGTGAAGAGGGGCTTCATCACCAAGGTCAACATGATCGCGTCGAGGATCAGGAAGGTGGCGGCAGTGGTGGCGTAGAGGATGACGGGTTGCATGGGGCCTCCTGTTGCGGGGGAGGTAGGGGGGAAAGGGGCGGGGGGTAGGGCCAGCGGGTGCTGTCGGTAACCCGCCGTTAACCAAGCCTGCGTGATGGTTTGATCATGTCGCAGTATATCCGCCCCAAACGACCCGGCGCGCGCGTGTTTTTCACCGTGGCGTTGGCCGACCGTGGGGCGGATACGCTGGTGCGCCATGTGGATCAGTTGCGCGAGGCAGTCCGGGCGACGAAGGTGGAGCGGCCGTTCGGGATTGATGCATGGGTGGTGTTGCCGGACCACATGCATTGCGTC
>JADJAB010000011.1 GCA_016704435.1 Rhodobacter sp.
GACCGCCAAAATCGGCGCTCCGGGCGGCGGCACCGAAGAAAAGCTGGCGCTGGATGCCGGCGTTCCGCGTGACCGTGTGATCGTGGTGCCGGATGGCCAATCGGGGTTGAAGATGCTGCAAGATGGCCGGATCGATGTCTATTCGCTGCCGGTGTTGTCGATCTCCGATCTGATGAAGAAGGCCGACGACCCCAACCTGGAGATGTTCGCCCCGGTCGAAGGCGCGCCGGTCTATTGCGACGGGGCCGCGTTCAACAAGGACGACACCGCTCTGCGCGATGCCTTTGATGTGGAACTGGCCAAGATGAAGGAATCGGGCGAGTTCGCCGCGATCATCGAGCCCTATGGGTTCTCCGCCGCTGCTGCGAAGTCCACCTCGCGTGCCACGCTTTGCGGTGAGTGATCAGACCATGGGCGGCGCGTCCCTTGCGCCGCTCAACCTCTAGGGGCGTTTGGATGACCGACTGGGGCGGATACCTTAACCTGATCCTTCAGGGTGCCGTGGTGACGGCAAAGCTGACCCTTCTGGGATCGGTCTTTGCGCTTGTCATGGCCTTTGTCGCGGGCCTTGGCCGATTGGCGCCGATGGCGGCGCTGCGTTGGCTGGCGACGATCTACATCGAATTCTTTCGCGGCACTTCGGTGTTCGTGCAGCTGTTCTGGGTCTATTTCGTGCTGCCCTTTGCAGGTATCACCCTGTCGCCCCTGATGGCGGGTGTGCTGGCGCTGGGGTTGAACGTCGGCGCCTACGGCGCCGAAGTGGTGCGCGGCGCGGTTCTGTCGGTGCCAAAGGACCAGTATGAGGCCTGCATTGCAATCAATCTGACACGGTTGCAGCGGATGTGGCATGTGATCTTGCCGCAAGCCCTGCCGCTGATGCTGCCAACCTTTGGCAACAACGCGATCGAGCTGTTGAAGGGCACCGCGGTCGTGTCGCTGATCTCGCTTTCGGACATGACCTTCCAGGCGCAGGTGGTGCGGTCACAAACCGGCAGCACGCTGGTCCCCTTTGCGGCGATCCTGCTTTTGTATTTCGCCATGGCGCTGGTGATCTCGGCTGCGATGCGTTGGCTGGAACGCCGCATGGCGCGCGGCCTCGACGGGGTGCGCTGAATGGAGTGGGACTGGAATTTCGTCGCCCAGATCATGCCGCAGCTGCTGGCGGGGCTGAAGCTGACATTGCTGATCACGCTGGTCGCCGCCGTGTTGGCAGCGGTGCTGGGACTAGGGTTTGCCATCCTGCGCCGGTCGGCCAATCCGATGATCGCGCGTCCGGTGGCGTTCCTTCTGGAATTCATCCGCGGCACGCCGCTTCTGGTGCAGCTCTACTTCATCTTCTACGTGTTGCCCGACCTGAACATCGTGCTGTCGCCTTTTGTGGCCAGGGTGATCGGCATGGGTCTGCACTATGCCACCTACACCGCCGAGGTCTACCGCGCCGGCATCGAGAATGTAGCGCGTGGCCAGTGGGAGGCGGGCGCGCCACCAACCTGACCCTGCGGCAAACTGGGGCATGTGATCGTGCCGCGGGCTCTTCCGCCGATGATCCCGGCGCTGGCGAATTACTTCATCGCGATGTCGGAAACGCCGCTGTTGTCCCCGCCATCACCGTGCTGGAGTTGATGAGCCAGGCAAAATCGGTGGCGAATTCCAGCTATCGCTATATCGAGCCGATGACGATGGTCGGGGCAATCTTTCTGGCAATCAGCCTGACTTCGGTGATCGGGCTGCGCTATCTGGAACATCGGTTCGGAAGGCCGGCCAAATGACCGAAATTCTTGTATCTCAAAAGACGCCTGTGCTGGATGCACGCCCCTTGCGCCACCGCGTCGGGCTGATTGCCCTTGCGACCGATCACACCAGCGAGGTTGACTATGCCCGCATGCTGGTGCCGCACGGCGTGGGTCTTTACAGCACCCGCATTCCCTATGCCAATCCGGTCACTCCGGAAACGCTGCGCGCCATGGCGCCCGAACTGGCGCGGGCCGCGGCGCTGATCCTGCCGGATGAGGCGCTGGATGCTGTGATCTATGGTTGCACAGCCGCCTCGGTCTGCATCGGTGACGCGGCGGTGGCATTGGCCATCCGGCAGGGCAAACCGGGAGTGTTGGTGATCACGCCAGTCTCGGCCACGCTTGCCGGACTGCGTGCCTTTGGGGCCCGGCGGATTTCGGTGCTGACGCCCTACTCGGTGGCCACCTCGCGCCCGATGGCCGACCTGTTTGAGGCAGAGGGGTTCACACTGGACCGTTTCACCTGCCTTGATATGGACGATGACCGCGAGATGGCGCGGATTACGCCGGCCTCGATCGTGGAACTTGCCGCCGGGGCCGTGGCAAAGGGCTCGGACGCGCTGTTCATTTCCTGCACTGCCGTGCGCGCGGCAGGAGTGATTTCCCAGGTCGAGGCTGCAGTGGGCATTCCGGTACTGTCATCAAACTACGCCTGCGCCTGGCATACTCTGCGCCTCTTGGGCGATATCGGCGCAGCGGCGCCGGGCCATCTGATGCAGCTTGGGTTGGCGCAGGGATGACGGCGGCAGCGGTGACTTTGGCCGACATTCATGCCGCGGCAGGCCGGATTGCCGGCAGGGTCTTGCGCACGCCGATGCTGGCTGATCCGCTGGTTCCGGGGCTATTTCTGAAACAGGAATACCGCCAGACCACCGGCGCTTTCAAACTGCGCGGCGCCACCAATGCGGTGCTTTCGCTGACGCCCGATGATCTGCGGCGTGGGGTAGTCACCGCCTCGACCGGCAACCATGGCCGCGCGTTGGCCCATGCGGCGCGGGCGGCGGGCGGGCGGGCCGTGGTCTGCCTGTCGACCTTGGTGCCCGCAAACAAGGTGCAGGCGATCCGCGATCTTGGCGCTGAAGTGCGCATCATCGGCCAAAGCCAGGACGAAGCGATGGTCGAGGTCGCCCGCGAAGTGGCAAAGGGCATGGTCGAGGTGCCGCCGTTTGATCATGCAGCGGTCATTGCGGGGCAGGGCACGCTGGGGTTGGAGATCCTGGCCGACTTGTCCGCCCCCGCGACAGTGCTGATACCGGTATCCGGGGGCGGTCTGGCGACGGGAGTGGCAACCGCTATCCGCGCCCTGTCGCCGAAAACCCGGCTGATCGGGCTAAGCATGGAGCGCGGCGCTGCAATGGCCGCCAGTCTGCAGGCGGGCCATCCGGCCGATGTCACCGAACTGCCGACGCTTGCCGACAGTCTGGGCGGCGGCATCGGCCTGCAAAACCGCCTGACCTTCACCGCCTGCCGCGACCTGCTGGATGAAGTCATCTTGCTGACCGAGGACGAAATCGCCACCGCCATGCGCCATATCCATGCCGCTGCTGGCGATGTGGTCGAAGGGGCTGCCGCGGTTGGGGTGGCGGCGGTGCTGGCGGGCAAAGTGCAAGTCGACGGCCCGACATTGGCCATCCTGTCGGGCTGCAACGTCGCCGCCGATCGTTTTGCCGAAGTGATGTCCGAGGGACTGCAATGAAAGATCCAATCCTGATCCTGACCGAAGCCGACCTGCGCGCGTTGGTGCCGCTGGATCTGGCGGCGGTTGATTGCGTTGAGGACGCCTTTCGCGCGCTGGCCACCAAGCCGGTCGCCATGCCACCGGTCCTGCGGCTGGATATCCCCGAGCATCGCGGCGAGGTCGACATCAAAACCGCCTATATTCCGGGACTTGCGCATTTTGCAATCAAGATCAGCCCTGGCTTCTTTGGCAATCCGGCGCTGGGTTTGCCCTCAACCAATGGCATGATGGTGGTGTTGTCGGCAACGACCGGGCTGGTGCAGGCGTTGCTGTTGGATAGCGGCTATCTGACCGATGTGCGCACCGCGGCAGCGGGGGCAGTTGCGGCGCGGCATCTGGCGCGTGCCGATGCGCAGGTTGTGGCCATACTGGGTGCCGGCATGCAGTCCGAAATGCAGTTGCGCGCGCTTGCGCTGGTGAGACCGATTCGCGAGGCCCGAATCTGGGCCCGCGACCAGGCCAAGGCGCAGGCCTTTGCCGCTCGGCTGAACTTGCCGGGCATTGAAGTATCAGCAGTCTCAACCGTAGAGGAAGCGGTGTCTGAGGCGGATCTGGTGGTTACCACCACCCCCAGCCTCACGCCGATCCTGCACGACGCCCATCCGGGCCAGCATATCACCGCCATGGGCTCGGATAGCGAGCATAAGAACGAGATCGCGCCGGCTCTGCTGGCTCGGGTGCAATACATCGCCGACCGGCTGTCGCAAACGCGGGTCCTGGGCGAGTTGCATCACGCTGTCGCCGCAGGGCTGATTCCGGCAGGGCGGGCCTTTGCCGAGCTTGGCCAGATCATTGCTGGCCAGGCGCCGGGACGAAGTGATCCGCAGGCCATCACACTTGCCGATCTGACCGGCACCGGCATCCAGGACACCGCAATTGCAACACTCGCCGTGGCCCGCGCCAAGGCCAAAGGCGCCGGCCGTGCCTATTCAAGTTGAACCACTGACAGGCGGGGCCCGCGCCCCAAGGAGGAAAGAATGACCGCCGTAGACCTGCGCTTTACGCGCGATGAATTTGCTGCCCGGTTGGCCAAGACGCACGCGGCGATGGCGGCCAAGGGCGTCGATCTGATGATCGTCACCGACCCAAGCAACATGAACTGGCTGACCGGCTACGACGGCTGGTCGTTCTATGTGCATCAATGCGTGATCATCCCTCCAGGCGGAGAGCCGATCTGGTTTGGCCGTGGTCAGGACGCCAATGGTGCCAAGCTGACCGCTTATCTGCGGCACGAAAACATCCTCGGCTATCCGGATCACTACGTCCAATCGACCGAGCGGCACCCGATGGACTACCTCTCGGCACAACTGACCGATCGCGGCTGGGGCGGCCTGCGCATCGGGGTTGAGATGGATAACTACTATTTCAGCGCCGCCGCCTTTGCCGCATTGACCAAGCACCTGCCGAACGCCCGCTTCAGCGATTGCACCGGGCTGGTGAACTGGCAGCGCGCAGTGAAATCGCCGCAGGAAATCGCCTATATGCGCAATGCAGCGCGGATCGTGGAAAAGATGCACGCGCGCATCGTCGACAAGATCGAAGTCGGCATGCGCAAATGCGATCTGGTGGCCGAAATCTTTGACGCAGGCATTCGCGGCACGCCCGAGACCGGCGGCGATTATCCGGCCATCGTGCCGCTCTTGCCCTCGGGTCGCGACGCCTCTGCGCCGCATCTGACTTGGGACGACAAGCCGATGAAGCGCGGCGAAGGCACCTTCTTTGAAATCGCCGGCACCTATCACAGATATCATTGCCCCTTGTCGCGCACGGTGTTCCTTGGCAAGCCGACGCCGGCTTTCCTGGATGCTGAAAAGGCCACGCTTGAAGGGATGGAGGCAGGTCTTGCCGCAGCCAAACCGGGCAATACCTGCCAAGACATCGCCCGTGGGTTCTTCGACGTTCTGGCCAGGAACGGCATCATCAAGGACAACCGCACCGGCTATCCGATCGGCGTCTCTTATCCGCCCGATTGGGGCGAGCGCACCATGTCCTTGCGCCCCGGCGACAAGACCGTCCTGCAGCCTGGTATGACCTTCCACTTCATGACCGGCCTTTGGCTCGAGGACATGGGGGTTGGAAATCACCGAGTCGCTCCTGATCACCGAGACCGGTGTTGAATGCCTGGCCAACGTGCCGCGCAAGCTGTTTGTAAAGGACTAGCCCATGACCACTGCGATGCGGTCCTCAACGATTTCGGCAACGGTGGATTTCGATGCCGACGGCGTGCAACACGGCTTCTTGCGCCTGCCTTGCAGCCGCGACGATGCGGCGTGGGGATCGGTGATGATCCCGCTGGCTGTGGTGAAGAATGGGGCAGGGCCGACGGCCCTGCTTACCGGCGGCAATCACGGCGACGAATACGAGGGGCCGATTGCGCTCTTTGATCTGGCGCGTCGGTTGACGGCGTCCGATGTTTCGGGCCGTGTCATCATCATCCCTGCGATGAACCAACCCGCCTTTGCCGCCGGCACGCGCACCTCGCCGATTGACCGCGGCAACTTGAACCGCGCCTTTCCGGGGCGGCCTGACGGAACGGTCACCGAAAAGATCGCTGACTACTTTCAGCGCGTGTTGCTACCAATGGCCGATGTGGTGCTGGACTTCCATTCTGGTGGCAAAACCCTGGATTTCCTGCCGTTTTGCGCGGCCCATATCCTGCCGGACAAGGCGCAAGAGGCCAAGGCCTTTGACCTGGTTCGAGCCTTTGGCGCACCGTTCTCGGTCAAGATGCTGGAAATAGACGCCGTCGGCATGTATGACACCGCTGCCGAAGACCAGGGCAAGGTATTTGTCACTACCGAGTTGGGCGGCGGCGGTAGCGCAAGCGCCACCACGGCTCGTATTGCAATGGAAGGCTGCCGCAACCTGCTGATCGCGGCAAGCATTCTGCGCGGCGAAGTTCCGGTGCAACCAACGCGCTGGCTGGACATGCCCGACGGCGATTGTTTTACCTTTGCAGAGGATGCCGGGTTGATCCAGTTCGCCGTCGATCTGGGCGATACCGTCGCCAAGGGCGACACGATAGCACTGATTCATCCGGTCGGCCGCACCGGTGAGGAACCGATCTGCCTGACTGCGCGGCGCGCAGGGATCTTTGCCGCCCGGCATTTTCCCGGCTTGGTCAAACAAGGCGACTGTGTCGCTGTGGTCGCCGTGGAAATCAACAGCTGATCCTGGTCGCAACCGATCATATCCCGATCCATTGCATTCTCTTGCCTGACATCGGAATGAACGTTTTCGGGCCGGGCTACCGGACCACCACCACGCCTTTCATGGTCGCCGCGGGCTCCTTTGACGATATCCTGTGGCATTGCGACAGACCGATTGCCGGCTCGCCCGACCTGTCGCCCTACGGCAGTTTCTACCAGGACGAAGTCGACCGCCGGTTCGACGAGGATGAAGAGGTTTTCGTCCATGCCCGCGATCCGTTCCGCCGCGTCGATTGCCTGCCGACGTCCAGCCGCGTTGTGGCGGGCCACAACGGCCACATCGTTGCCGAGGCGTCTCGACCCGCCGATGGCCGACATCGACACGTCCCGTTCGAAGTCAAGCGAGACCCGCATGCCCCTACAAGGGCGAGGCGCAGTATTGCCATCTGCATGGTCGCGACGATATCGTGAGGGACGCGGTCTGATACTACGCCGATCCGCGGCACGAATCCTCCCGCGCCCGCGGTCTCGTCAGCTTCATTGCAGAGTCCGTCGACAAGGTGACTGTCGCAGGCAGGATGATCGAAACGCCGGTCACATCGCTGAAGTTCGGGTACATCTACATCGGCTACAAGGACCGAGCTGGTTGCGAAGACGCAAGGCAGGCCAAAGCCCCGGCACGGCAACAATCTGAGATCGGCGGCATGGCGACCTCGTTCAAAGGCCGCCGGTTCGCAACGGAAGCGACCCTGCCTTCACCGTTCTTCCGCAATGGCACAGAGTTCCGTACCCCGAACTCGAGGGTCGAACCGGTGGACGCCAGCGGTCCAGGATTGCCGGACCCGGCACTTTCGACGGCATCGAGATCGCGAACATGGCCCGCAACGGGGCAGATCACACCCCGACCGAGCCCGCTCTTTCCTCTTGCGAATTCAACCGCCGGAAAGGACTGCGGCGCACAACCAGGCGCGACCGCATCCGCCTTCGCGACAGAGCCCTCCGATCAAAGCGGTTACTCTTGCCACGTCGGGGCCTTTTCCCTGGGTGTCTCAGGCGTTTTTCTTTTTTGGTGCTGCGCTGTCGTCTGGGCCGAAGGTTGCGGTCGGGGTCCACCATAGGGGGACCTGCACGCCGGCGGTCTCGAAGCGTTCGGCGGCGGTTTTGCGGGCGATGTCATAGCCGGCCTGGGCATGGCGCACCACGCCGATGCCGCTGTCGGTGGTCAGGCAGGCGGCCAGGCGGACATCGGCCTCGGCGGAGCCGTCGGCGATCATGGTGACGCCGGTATGTACCGCCTCGCCCATCGAGTAGTTCTCCTGGATGGCGACCAGATCGGCGCCGGCGGCAACGTTCAGCAGCGCGTTCAGATAGGGCCAGTCGGAGATCAGGTCCGATCCGTCCTTCATCCGCTCGGACTCGAAGGTCGGGTTGACGATGGAGCCGAGTCGAGGTTGTCGCGCGAGAAGGCCACCGGGCCCTTCAGCTCGCCCGAGCGCACCATCTCGTTGACGCGCATGCCGAAGGCCTTGCGCTGGCCGAAGCCGAGATAGCAGATCCGCGCCGGCAGGCCTCGATCGGGATGTGCTTGCGGGCCAGCTGGATCCAGTTGCGCACCAGGTCGTCACCGGCGAACATCTCTTCCACCAGATCGTCGAGCCTGGCCAGGTCCGCGGCTTCGCGCGACATGCAGGTCCAGCGGAACGGGCCGCGACCCTCGCAGAACAAGGGCCGGATATAGGCGGCGACGAAGCCGGGGATCTTCATCGCCTCGGCCACCGGCATGCCGGCGTCGCGGGCTTCCTTGCGCAGGCTGTTGCCGTATTCGAACACCTGAACGCCCTTGTCGGAGAACGCGTTCATGATCTTGAGCTGCTCGATCATCGACGCGCCGGCCAGCTTGAAATAGCCGTCGCGGTCGGCCTTGCGCAACTCGCGCGCCTCGTCGACCGTCAGCCCGGCGGGGACGTAGGACAGCGGGTCGTGGGCCGGCGTCATGTCGGTGATGATGTCGGGCAGGAAGCCGCTGTCGCGGGCCTTCTTCAGCACGTCGACCGCATTGCCCATCAGCGCGATGCCGAGCGGGCGCTTTTCGGCGGCGGCGGCCTTGGCCATCCTCACCGCCTCGTCGAAGTCATGCACGACGACGTCGCAATAGCCGACCTCGAGCCGGTGATTGACCACCTTCTCGTCGACGTCGGCGCAGATGCAGACGCCGCCCAGCATGGTCATGGCGCGCGGCTGGTTGCCGCCCATGCCGCCCATGCCTGCGGTCAAAAGGATGCGGCCCTTCAGGCTGCCGCCGAACGCCTGGTCGCCGATCGCCACCAGCGTCTGGAAGGTGCCCTGGATCACGCCCTGGGTGCCGATGTATTCCCACGGGGCGGCGGTGTATTGCGCATAGATCGTCAGGTTCTTGTCCTGCAGATCGTAAAAGATCGGCCAGGTCGCCTTCATGATGTTGGTGGTCGCCATCACCACCCGCGGCGCCAGCGTGTTGGTGCGGAAGATCGCCACCGGCATGCCGGACTGCACCACCAGGGTCTCGTCGTTCTCCAGCTCCTGCAGCGATTTGACGATGGCGTGGTAGCTTTCCCAGTTGCGGGCGCATTTGCCGATGCCGCCATAGATCACCAGCTCCTCGGGGTGCTCGGCGTTCTCCATGTTGTTTTCCAGCATGCGCAGGATGCTCTCCTGCTTCCAGCCCTTGCAGCGAAGGTTGTTCCCCCCCATCGCGCGAACTTCATACAGGATTTCCGGCTTTTCCACGGAATCGTGCTTTCCCATAGGATCCTCCTTGACTGAGATTCGGCATGATGGTCGGATGAACTCGTGTTGTATATACAACTAGATGCAACCGTGCCGTCAAGCGGGAACTTCGTCCACCGGCGCGGCCGGCAGCTGCAATGTTGCCGGATGCAGTGCCGCAAAGTATACACCGGACCGGCGGCAGCATGGCTTCGCAGGCAGGTAGGCAGCATGATCAGGCGGGCGAGATTCGAGCAGGTTCGGGCGGCAAGCGATCCCGGCGGCGTGGCGCTGTCGCTGGGGCAGCAGATCCGCAACCATGTGCTGACCAGGATCGACAGCGGCGAGTGGCCGGAGGGAAGCCGCATCCCGTCGGAAGCGAAGCTGGTCGAGCAGCTGGGTGCCTCGCGGATGACCATCCACATCGCGTTGCGCGACCTCTCGGCCGAAGGGGTGCTGCTGCGCCGGCAGGGGGCCGGCACGTTCGTCGCACCGCGGCGGATCCAGTCGACGTTTCTGGAGCTGCGCAACATCCATGCCGAGATCGAGAGCCGCGGCAATCGCCACAGCACGGACGTTCTGTGCATGGAGGTTCTGAACTGCGACATGGCCGTGGCGACCGAGATGAGCATCGCGCCCGGAAGCCCGGTATTCCACTCGGTGCTGGTGCATCGCGAGAACGGCAGCCCGATCCAGGTCGAGGACCGCTACGTCAATCCGCAGTTCTCGGCCGACTACCTGGAGCAGGACTTCACCACGATCACGCCGAACGAGCATCTGATGGCGGCCGGCCCGCTGGAAGAGGTGGAGCACGTGGTCCAGGCGATCCCGGCCGATGAGAGCAACAGCGCCCTGCTGGACATGAAGGCCGGCGATCCGGTGCTGCTGCTGCGCCGCCGCACCTGGTCGCGCGGCATGATCGCATCCAGCGCACGCCTGGCGCATCCCGGCGCAAGGTTCAGCCTCGCAGGGCGGATGAAGATGACGGGCTGAGCCCGGAACCGGCGGCCGAGAAAAGAACTTGACAGAAACCCAGGAATGCGGAAGTTGCATATACCACTTATTGCAACCTGGGGAGTTCGAAATGCAGAGACGTCGCTTCTTGTCAGGCACGGCCCTTGCCGCCGCCGCGGCCGGCCTGGCCGCTCCCGCACTTGCCCAGACCCGGATCGAATGGGACATGGTCACCTCCTGGCCCACCGGCGCGCCGGGCGTGGACGACAGCGCGCGGCGGATCGCCAAACGCATCACCGACCTGTCGGGCGGGCGCCTGAACATCACCGTGCACGGCGCCGGCGAGATCGTGCCGGCCTTCGGGGTGTTTGACGCTGTCTCGCAGGGCGTGGCGCAGATCTACCACTCGGTACCGTCCTACTGGACGTCGAAGAACCAGGCGATCGGACTGTTCGGATCCTTCCCGTTCGGTCTGACCGCACCCGAACAGATGGGCTGGATGTACCACGGCGGCGGGCAGACGCTCTATGACGAGATCTATGCCGGCTTCGGCCTCAAGGGCTTCATCGCCGGCAATTCCGGCCCGCAATGGTTCGGCTGGTTCCGCAAGGAGATCAACAAGCTTGATGATCTGCGCGGCATGCGCATCCGCAGCAACGGCTTTCAGGGCGAAATGCTGCGCCGGGTCGGCGTGGCGGTCGTGACCCTGCCGGGCGGCGAGATCTTCCAGGCGCTGCAGGCCGGCACCATCGATGCGGGCGACTTCATCGGCCCGTGGAACGATTTCGCCTTCGGCTTCCATCAGGTTGCCAAGAACTACTACTATCCCGGTGTGGGCGAACCGTCGTCGGCCGAAGAGATCGTGATGAACGTCGCGGCCTATGACGCGCTGCCCGATGACCTCAAGGAGATCATCAAGACGGTGGCGATGTCGGCCTCGGAAGAAACGACCACGGCTTACGACATCAACCATGCCAAGACGCTGAAGGTTCTGGTCAATGAACACGGCGTCAACCTGCTGAAGGTGCCGGACGAGATCCTTGAGGGTCTGCAGGCGGCGACGCAGGACATGGTGAAGGATCTGCTGAACGATGCCGACCCGATGATCGCCAAGGTGATGGCCAGCTATGCGACGTTCCGCAACCAGACCGCGGACTACGCACGCTACAGCTATGCCGCGCAGATGAACGCCCGCACGCAACCCTTCCCCGAAGCGTGACGCGGAACGGTGCATAGGCTCGTCGCCATCAGCCGAATTCTCGATTGGCCTTCGCGGGCCATCGGGGCATGGCTCTACTGGCTGGTGGCGGCGGTCGTGCTGTTCAAGTTTGCGACGGTGGCGATGCGCTACCTTTTCTCCTCGACCAGCATCATGCTGCAGGACAGCGTGATCTACGCGCATGCGACACTGTTCATGCTGATGGTGGGATATGCCTGGGTGATGGACGATCACGTCCGCGTCGACATGTTCTATGCACGCATGTCCGCGCGGGCGCGCGCCGTCGTCGATCTGATCTGGATCCTGTTCGGGGTGCTGCCGCTTTGCGTCATCCTGGGCTGGTTCTCCTGGCCCTATGTCACGGCGGCCTGGAAGATCCGCGAGGGGCCCTGTTCTTCGGCGGCCTGCCGTTCACCTATCTTCTGAAGTCCGTCATCCTGGGCTTCGTGGTGCTGCTGGTCCTTCAGGGGCTTGCGATTGCGCTGCGCTGCATCGCCGTCATCGCGGGGCAGGACGTCGCGGTGTTCGGCATCGCGGACAAGAGATGATGCAATGACCGATATCCCGCTTGACCTGCTGATGTTCGCGGGCTTGTGCGCGTTCGTGCTGAGCGGCGCGCCAATCGCCTTCGTTCTGGCTGGAACCGCGGTGCTTTTTGCCGTGCTCGGCTGGTGGCTCGGCATACTGAACTTCAATCTGATCGGTGCGCTTCCGACGCGGGTGTTCGGCACGATGAACTCCGAAACGCTGGTCGCCATCCCGCTGTTCGTCTTCATGGGAATGATCCTGGAGCGCGCCCGCATCGCCGAGGATCTGCTGCGCACCATGGGGGCGCTGTTCGGCGGCCTGCGCGGTGGCCTCGGCGTTTCGGTCACGCTGGTGGGCGCGCTTCTGGCTGCCTCGACCGGCATCGTCGGGGCAACGACGGTGACAATGGGAATGATGGCGCTGCCGGTGATGCTGCGCTACGGCTATGGGCCGGCCTATTCCAGCGGCATCATCTGCTCGGCCGGGACTCTGGGGCAGATCATCCCGCCATCGACGGTGTTGATCATCATGGGCGAGGTGCTTTCCTCGGCCTATCAGCAGGCGCAGCAGACCCAGGGCAACTTTGCCGCCGAGGCGCTGAGCGTGGGTCAGTTGTTCGCGGGTTCGCTGTTGCCGGGGCTTCTGCTGGTCGCGATCTACATCACCTATCAACTGATCACCGCCTACCTGCGCCCCGATGTTGCCCCCGCCCTGCCGCCCGAGGCCATTGCCGGCGCGGATGGCAAAGCGCCAAGGGTGCGCGATGTGGTGCGCGTTCTGGTGCCGCCGCTTGCCCTCATCGTGGCGGTTCTGGGGTCTATCCTGGGCGGGATCGCCACCGCGACCGAGGCGGCTTCGGTCGGCGCCGTGGGGGCCACGCTTCTTGGCCGGTCTGCGCGCGGGCCGCAACCGCTGGGCTGTCGCGATCGTCGTGCTGGGCCTGCTTGTCCTGATGGTGCTGGCGGTCAATTTCGACCTGCGGCTGGGGCGCGGAAATGCGCCCGACCTGGATCAGACGCTTCTGGTCGTCGCCTGGATCATCGCCCTGGTCACCTGGCTGGCCCTGTTTGTCATCTGGCGGGAGTTGTGGCGCGGTGACGTTCTGGTGCCGGCGATGAGTTCGACCGCGCGCACCACCAGCATGATCTTTGCCATCGTCGTCGGGGCGTTGCTGTTCTCGCTGGTCTTTCGCGGGCTGGGTGGCGACGCGCGCATCAAGGGCCTGCTGGAGGCCGCCCCCGGAGGCGCCCATGGCGCCATGCTGGCTGTGCTGGTCATGATGTTCTTCCTCGGCATGTTTCTTGACTATGTCGAGATCACCATCATCGCGATCCCGGTGGTGGGGCCGCCGATCCTGGCCGGCGGCGTCGACCCGGTGTGGTTCGGCGTTCTGGTCGCGATGGTGTTGCAGACCTCTTTCCTGACGCCGCCGGTCGGCTACACACTGGCCTATCTGCGTTCGGTTGCGCCGCCATCGGTGACGACGATGGCGATCTGGACGGGGGCTGTGCCGTTCATCGGGCTGCAACTGCTGGCAGTGGTCATCATCTACTTCGTTCCTGAAATCGCCACCTGGCTGCCGGCACAGCTTTTCTGAGACACCGACATGGACATCGGCCGCCCCGAATCCGGGCGAACCGCTGCTTCCAACCGATTCAGGCAGCCCGACGGCCCGCAAGACACGCTGTTGTCACCAAGAAAGGGAGTCCGCGTTTCGGCACAGTAGGGGGCCTCCGTCGCAGAGTGTTTTCAGTTGGCGACTGCCATGCCTGAGCACGCGCCTTTCCGAATAGTGGCGATAAGCGGTGAGTGGCATGGCGATCTCATTCAAAGGCGCGCAGTTCCCGAAAGACGTGCTCCCGATGCGAAAACCCCGCAAGCTGCGCGTTACCGTGGACCGCAAGCTCCACCGGCTGCGAGACTTCCGGCCCGGGATGCACGGCTTTATCCCTTTGTCTTTCAACGCATCCCTGAACCAGTCTGGATCATTTCCCCGATCCGCCGCCTGGCAGTGGTTTGCATGCAAACCACGAGAGAGGGTGACGGCATGCAATTCGAGCAGTCTCCTCGCAGAGCCTGAATCATGCCTGAAACGCAAGATCAGTGGGCCCTGGACCTGGGGCAACTCGAAGGCCCCCTCGTTGAGGGGCACACGAGTTGCTGGCCGAACTGCGCAAAGCAGTGAAGAAGCTTGCCAAGCGGGTTTCCCGCCTGGAAAAGCTCGGCGCTGTCGCGGAAGTCGCCGGCATGACCGGCGACGGCGACTGGTGCTATGCGAATCCGACATCGCTGCCGGCTCGCGGACAGCAAGGCAAGGTCGCCCCGATCGAAAATGCCGGCGGCACCAGCCCACTGGGTGCCGATCCGAAGTCCCGCAAAAAGGAGGCAAAAGGGGGCGCGCGGCTGGTATGACAGCATCATGGTCGCCTCGTTCGGCCAGGGCCTTTTGGCACTCGCTTCAGGTGGATGGCCGAGGCGTCGGGGGACGTGAAAACGCCGAAACAGTCGCTTGTCTTGCAGCGATGAATCGCGACGCCTCTGCATATCCTCGGCTTTCCGAAAGGGACTTGGATCGGATGGCGCCATTTGCAGGTTTCACCGTCGAGCCCGAAAGAAAACCGGCGCCCGGGTTGGGGTGCGATGACTGGCGGTTTCCCGGCGTTGGTCCAGATGCCATGCAGCGGGTTTGGAGCGAACGCCTGCCAGGACCTTCGGCGGGCGACGTTGCTATGCGCCATGGTGTCCGGTTTTCAGCCGCAATGCCGCCCGCGCGCCGTTCCGGTCCGGAGACTGGCCATCGGCGGCCAGACCCTTCGGGCGTGGAAACTGGCCGATTGATGTGCTCATCCCGTGCTCCCGGCCCAAGGTCGCCATCGGACCCAGGTCCATAGCGTCCCCGCCGGCGGGATGCCGGAAATCGGAAATCGGTTCGTTTGCCAATTCTGCGAGCGGGCTCTGTCGCGTATGGGGATCGAAAACCTAGATCAGGATCGGTGGATTCCTCTTGCCCGGATTTGCCGGCATTTCCCGGTCAGGAGAGGTTAGCGGCCGACCCGTCGATGGCCGGGCTGGACGCCGTTGGCGGTGAGATGATCCACTGAACGATCGCAAGAGTGGTGCCGCAGTTCACCGTCCGATGCGGCGTCGACGACGGATATTCGATGCAATCCCCTTCGGACATCCTGTGGACCTCGTCGTCCAGGAACAATTCGATCTCGCCCGCGATCACCAGCAGCATCTCGTGACTGTTGCCGTGGGTGTATTGTTCGGACCCGGTTGAGCCGCCAATGTCGAACTCGCCGACAAAGACCTCGAAATCGTGGATCGGGCGCTGGGACAGCAGCGTCTTGCGATAGCCTGCGGCCTCCGGCCAGGATGGGCGTTCGGCCTTGCGCAGGACACGGTGCGTCGATCGCGGCCGGACATCGAAAAGATCCGCGATCGAAATGCCAAGTGCATTCGCGATCCGCATCAGGGTCGATGTCGTGGCGCCGGTCATCGCCCGCTCCAGCTGGCTGAGAAAGGACGCGGTGGTGCCCGACATCTCGCCCAGTTGCCGCAGCGAAAGGCGCCGGGCTTGCCGGAACCGCTTTATCCGTCTGGCAAGGATTTCCAGTTCCGGAGCCGGCGCGTCTTCGGTCCTGGCCAGTGCATGATCCTGCATCAGGCGCTCCACTTGCGGAATGGGTTGACGCGGGCGGCAGCAAGCACATGTCCGCAGCCCGTTCTTGGACATATCGGGCCGCATCCCGATATGGCAAGGACTACTTGATTCGAATCAAGCACCACTTTACGCCTTGTAAAGTGCTGCCATGTGCGACGGGTTGCTGTGCCGAAGCCAGGCAGGACCGGAACAGAAACGCACTGTCGCCCCCGGCAAGGGGGCTGTCCAGCAAACGGAGGATGCGATGAAATTGATTGCCAAGGCGGCGCTGCAAGCGGGCCTGATGGTTGCTTTCGGCCTTGCGGCGCAGGCCCAGACGGCCCCCGTAGCCGGCGAGACGGCCGAAGGGTCGCTTGCGGGCAAGACCATGAGCTTCGTGTCTTACGGCGGCCTTTATCAGGATGGCCAGATCGCCTCGCTTCAGGAATTTGTCGAGAAGTCGGGCGTCACGCTATTGTCGGATGGCCCCACCGAAGTGGCGAAGATCCAGGCACAGGTCGAATCCGGCGATGTGCAATGGCACGTGGTCGATACCGGCACGCTGACGCCCTTTGTCTATTGCGGAGAACTGTTCCAGAAGCTGGATTTCAGCAAGATCGACATCTCGAACATCCCCGAGGGGCAGGTCGGTGAATGCTCGGTTCCGGCAATGAACTACGGCACGGTCCTGATGTATCGTAAATCGGCCTATGGCGATAACCCGCCAACGGGCTGGGCGGACTTCTTCGACACCGAAAAATTCCCCGGCGTCCGTGCGATGCCCGGCGATTCCGAGCCCGACACCACGCTGGTCGAGCTGGCCCTGCTGGCCGACGGCGTGCCGAAGGATCAGCTTTTTCCCGCCGATGTCGACCGGGCGCTGAACAAGTTTCGCGGGCTCGGCGAGGATCTGATCTTCTGGAAGACCGGCGCGGAATCGCAGCAGATGATGGAGTCGGGTGAAGCCGACATGGTCATCGCCTGGTCGGGCCGCGCCATGGGTGCGCAGAAGAACGGGGCCGATTATGCCCCTGTCTGGCAGGACTGGATCGTCGTGATGGACCAGCTGACCATCCCGATGGGTGTGAAGGACGTCGATGCGGCGCATGCGCTGATCAACGCCGCGATCGGCAAGCGCGCGCAGGAGATCATGACCGAGCAGACCTCCTACTCGCCGATCCACAAGGATGCGCAGCCGGAAGTTGACGAGCTTCTGGCGCAGTGGCTGACCAACACGCCGGAAAAGATCGCGGTGAGCTATCAGCAGAACATCCCGTACTGGATCGAGAACTATGAAGAGGTCGAGACGAAGTGGGGCGAGTTCATCGCCGGCAACTGATCCGGACCAAGGCGAGGCCGCCCCGGCGGCCTCGCACCTCCGACCGAAAGCATCCTGATGCGCAACCTGTTCTCGATCGGCCGCCACCCTGTCTGGCTGACTGTGCCGTCGCTCTTGCTGCTGCTGGTAGCGCTGGGCTATCCGTTGGCGCAGGTGGTGCTGCGCAGCTTCACCGACCCCGCGATCGGGCTGGACAACTATGTCTGGTTCTTCAGCCGCCCGGTAAACCTGACGGTGTTCTGGCGCACCTTCGAGGTGGCGGGATGGGTCACCATCCTTTGCCTTGTGCTGGGTTATCCATATGCCTGGATGATGACGGCCGTGGGCCCAAGGATGCGGCTGTTGCTGATCCTGTGCGTGCTGGTGCCGTTCTGGGTGTCGGGGGTGGTGCGGACGCTGGCCTGGGTGATCCTGTTGCAGGATTCGGGTGTCATCAACCGGGGGCTGGTGGCGTTGGGGTTCGAGAAGGTGCGCCTGATCCGCACCCCGCTGGGCGTGATCATCGGCATGACGCAGGTCTTGCTGCCGTTCATGATCATGCCGCTCTATGCGGTCATGCGCAGCATCGACTTGCGGCTGGTGCAAGCGGCCCGCAGCCTTGGCGCGCGCCCGACGCTGGCCTTCGTTCAGATCTATCTGCCGCTGTCCCTGCCCGGTGTCTTCGGTGGCGCGATCATCGTGTTCATCCTTGGCCTTGGCTTCTACATCACCCCGGCCCTGCTGGGCGGGCCGCGGGCAACCATGCTGTCGACGCTGGCGCAACAGCAGGTGCTGCAACAGCTGAATTGGGGCCGTGGCGGAGCGATGGGCGTGATCCTGCTGGTGTCCACGCTGGTTCTGCTGGCGGTTGCGGCGCGCTTCACGCGCAGGCGGTATCAGATCACCGGGGGCAGCAAGTGAACCGGCTGCAGCGGACCCTGATCAGCCTGTTCTGTGCCTGTGTCGCGCTGTGGCTGGTGGCGCCGACGCTTGTGATCGTGCCGATTTCCTTTGCCGAGAAGAAATCACTCGCTTTTCCGCCAGACGGGTTTTCGCTGCAATGGTATGCCAATCTGATCCAGAGCCCGGACTGGTCGGGCAGCATCCTGAACTCGCTGAAGATAGCGGTGATCGTGTCGGTCGTGGCCACCGTGATCGGGACGCTGGCCGCCATGGGCATTACCCGGATGAAGGCGGGGTCGGGTGGCGTTGTCCGTGCGATCCTGATCACGCCGATGATCGTGCCGGGGGTCGTTCTGGCCATCGGCATCTACGCCGTCTATCTGGACCATCAGCTGGTCGGAACGCTGACCGGCTATGTGCTGGCGCATTCGATGCTGGCCATTCCCTTCGTCATCATCGCGGTCGGCGCCAACCTTGCCGTCTTCGATGCCCGGCTGGAGACGGCTGCGGCCAGCCTTGGCGCCTCGCGCCTTGTCACCTTTTTCACTGTCACCCTGCCGCTGATCGGGCCGGGCATCCTGTCGGGGCTTCTGTTCGCCTTCGTCACCTCTTTCGACGAAGTCATCGTGGCGCTGTTCATCAACAGCCCGCGGATGAAGACCCTGCCGGTGCAGATCTATTCCAGCATGACGCGGGATTCCGATCCGACCGTTGCGGCGGTCGGCTCGCTGATGTTCGCGCTGACCACCCTCACCATCGCCGCCGCTCTGTGGATCGGCACCAGACGGAGGCGCTCCTGACCCATGGCCGACACACAACGCGGCGCTGCCGTCGATATCCGATCCGTCACCAAGACCTACGGCGATTTCACCGCGCTGGACGATATCAGCCTGCGAATCGAGGCGGGCCAGTTCATGACCTTTCTTGGCCCATCGGGATCGGGCAAGACCACCACGCTGAACGTGATCGCGGGCTTCACCGAGCTGACCGCCGGCGAGATCCTGATCGGGGAACGGTCGGTGGGCAACCTGCCCGCCCACAAGCGCAATGTGGGCGTGGTGTTCCAGCACTATGCCTTGTTCCCGCATATGACGGTGGCGGGCAACATCGCCTATCCGCTGAAGCTGCGCCGGGTGCCGAAACCCGAACGTGCCCGCCGTGTGGCCGAGGTGCTGGAGATGGTGCATCTGACCGATTTCTCGCACCGCTATCCGGCCGAGTTGTCAGGCGGCCAGCAGCAGCGCGTGGCGCTGGCGCGGGCGCTGGTGTTCGACCCGCCGCTGTTGTTGATGGACGAACCCCTGGGCGCGCTGGACAAGAAGTTGCGCGAGTGGCTGCAGCTGGAAATCAAGCGCATCCATCGCGAACTCGGGACTACCTTCGTCTATGTGACCCATGATCAGGAAGAGGCACTGGCGCTGTCAGACCGGATCGCGGTGTTCAACAAGGGCCGGATCGAGCAGGTCGGATCGGGGCACGATCTTTACGAACGCCCCGAAACGCTGTTTGTCGGTCGCTTCATCGGGGAATCCACCGTCCTGTCGGGGCCGCATGAGGTTCGCGGTGATGAGACCGCCATGCAGATCGGCGATGAATGGGTGGTTTGCCCCGGCCTGCCGTTGGGCGACGGGCGGCAGGCGCTTCTGGTGCGCCCCGAGAAGATCACGCTGCGCCGCACCGGCAGCGACCTCAGGCCCGGCGAGAACCGCCTGACCGGCCGGGTCAGCGAGGCGATCTATCTTGGCTCGGGCGTGAAATACGAGGTGACGCTGGCCGACGGCACGCGCGGTGTGGCCCGGATGACGCTGACCGAAGACCGGCTGGCGCTGGGCGACGGCGTCGATGTCTGCTGGATGCAACAGGACGCGCGGCTGCTGGCGGATGACGGCAGCAGCCTTGGCGAACAATCTGGAGATCACGGATGACCGCGCATGTGGCCTGCAATGGTGACGTCTCTTTCTGGTATTCCCAGATCGGCGGCCCGCCCGCCTTTCGCGCGCCCCTGCCGGGCGATCGGGCGGTGGATGTCTGCATCATCGGGGCGGGTTATACCGGGCTGTGGACGGCCTTTTACCTCAAGACGCTGCAGCCTGATCTGTCGATCGCAGTGATCGAAAAGGAATTCGCGGGCTTTGGCGCATCGGGCCGCAACGGCGGCTGGTTGACCGGCGGCTTCAGCTGGAACCGCGAGAAATACCTGGCGGGCGGCGGCACCCGCGACGGGGTGATCGCCATGGGCAGCGCGTTGCGCGGCACGGTCGATGAGGTGCTGCGCGTGGCCGAGGCCGAAGGGATCGACGCCGATATCCGGCGCACCGATGGCCTGACCGTCGCCTGCACGCCCGCGCAGTTGGAACGGATCCGCGCCACGTATGACGAGGAAATCGCCTGGGGCACCCCCAAGAGCCGGATCGAGTTGATCGACGGTGCCGAGATGCGTACCCGCATCAAGGTCAAGGATGCGGTGGGCGCACTGGTCACGCATGGCGTGGCGCGCGTGCAGCCGGCCAAGCTGGTGCGCGGGCTGGCGGCGGCGGTGGAACGGCTGGGCGTGGCAATCCATGAGCAAACCACGGTGACCGGGCTGGAAAAGGGCTGCGTCCACACCGACCGCGGCACGGTGATCGCCCCGGTGATCGTGCGCGCGACCGAAGGCTTTACCGCAGGCTTGCCCGGCCATGGCCGCAAGCTTCTGCCGCTGAACAGCGCCATCGCGGTCACCGAGCCGGTGCCCGAGACCGTCTGGCAGCAGATCGGCTGGAATGTTGGTGAATTGCTTGGCGATGCCTCGCACGCTTATTGTTATGCCCAGCGCACGGCCGATGACCGCATCGCCATGGGTGGCCGCGGCGTGCCCTACCGGTTCGGCAGCAAGACCGACACCCGCGGCCAGACCCAGGCCGCGACCGTCGAAAAGCTGCAGGGCATCCTGCGCCGCCTGTTGCCAGAGGCCGCAGACCTGCCGCTGGCGCATGGCTGGTGCGGCGTTCTGGGCGTGCCGCGCGACTGGTGCGCCAGCGTGGGCTTCGACCGCGCCTCCGGCATGGCATGGGCGGGTGGGTATGTCGGGCTTGGGGTGTCGACCTCGAACCTGTCGGGGCAGACGCTGGCCGATCTGATCCTGGGTCGTGACACCGGGCTGGTACGCCTGCCCTGGGTCAACCGCCAGGTCCGCGAGTGGGAGCCGGAGCCTTTGCGCTGGCTGGGCGTGCACGGAATGTATCAGCTCTATGCCCGCGCCGATGCACAGGAGGCGCGCTCGGGCGGGCTGAAGACTTCGCCGCTGGCCAGGCTGGCCAATCGGCTGACCGGACGTTGAAGAAGGAGCTTGCCGTGATCGACCTGTCCACTTTCCTGAACCTTGCGGATGTCGCGCTGGACGGTTTCGCGCCCAAACCCACCGCGCTTGAGGGCGACCCGGAGGAAGCCTCGCGGACGCTTTGGCAATCGCCCGACGGCCAGCTGGAGATCGGGGTCTGGGAATGCACGGTCGGCCGTTTCGGCGCCGACCGGAGCCAGTCGGCCGAGTTCTGCCATCTGCTGTCCGGTGCGGTCGAGATGCGCCATGCCGACGGGCGGGTGCAACGGCTGGGGCCGGGCGATGCGCTGATGCTGCCGAAGGGCTGGAAAGGCGAATGGCTGCTGCTGGAGCGGACGCGAAAGATCTACGCAATCTATCGCGGTTGATGGCCCTTCATCGACCTTCGATGCCGCCGAGGGAAACAGGGCCATTTCGGCGCGGATCACCACCAATCCGCGCAACTTAACCGGGGCACCGCGCAACCCCGTTTTCGTCTGGCATCGCCATGAAACGACCGGCGCCCGCCCTGGCTGTTCGACGACCGGGCCAGCGCGGTTGGCGCGGCAGACGTGGGAACCTTTTGCGGCAGCGCTTGTTGACGATCTGCAACCGCAAAAGGAAGGATCGTAGCGAAGGAACATCGGTTTCACCAACGCCTTGAACCGGCGGAGCTGAATGCAGAGAACCTCGAAGGGGCCACGATAGACGACCGCGAAGATCGCTCGGTCGGATCCATCTTTCATCTGCACGGTTCTGGCGGCAACGCCACCACCGTCGTCGATGTCGGCGGGTTTATGGGACTCGGCGCCCAGCCGGTCGCACTCCCGCTGGCGCGCCTGGACGTGATGCGCGACAGTCACGGAACGGTGCATGCGGTCACTGAAATGACTCGCGACGCGATCGAAGCGTTGACGGAACATCGCCTTGTTGATGGGCCGCGGCCACCCAGCGCCGCTGGCGCCGTCCCGCCGCGGGGCGTCCGCCCATACATGCCTGGAAACAACATGGTCGAGCAGGACCACCGAGCCACAAGACAGGTCCGGCCCATGCAGAGGTCTAGGTCCCAAATCCCGGCATTGGCCACTCTCGAGGGCAGCCAGGTCGCAAACATGATCCGCAAGGGGCAGCTGATGCCCGGACTCCGCCCTCTTTCTCCCCGTTTCGCGCAGTTGGCTGCGAAGCTTCAAACCAGCAAAGGCTTGGTTCGGCCATTGTGGAAGTTCGCGACATAGCCCCCGCCGATCCGCGCCGTTGCTACCGGGGCAGGCAGATCGCGGCCAGGCCGCCATCGACGGCATATTGCCGGCCAGCAATGAATGCCGAGTCCGCCGAGGCCAGAAACAGCAGCAGGTCGGCGACATCTTCGGCCTTAGCGGCAACCTGCTGATCGGCTATCTGATGGGCAGCACCCAGTCGAAGGAATAGGCCGGGGCCGAGTGGCATGCCGACCTCTGGCGGATCGTGACCTGGCTGATCTACTTTGCGGTTCGTATCGGCACGCTGGCCCGCGGCAACGAGCCGCTCAGCTACTTGGCAAACTGGGACTGCATGGATTTCTTCCTGGCGGCCGGCTTTCTGGGGATGCTTTGCTGCTTTCTTCCGGTGCGGACGGGCTGCCCGATCAGGTCCTGCCGGCTGTCGATCGTCAGCTACCGGGGGAACGTGATCGACTGCTGCGGCCCTACCTGCGGGCTGCCGAAAGCGCCTGTGACCAACCGATGCTCCGAGGCTCCAAGCGCACGGGGCCGGATCTGGCACGGCTTGGCGGCAGCTACTCCGATAGCTGGCATGCCTTCCATCTGACCGATCCGCGCGGCGTGGTGCCGGCCTCGATCGTGCCGGCCTGTCCCTGGCTGGACCGGCTTCTCGACACCGATAGCCTCGATGCCCAGCTTGCGACGCTGGCCGCCCGTGGCGTGCCCCATGACGCAGCGATTATAGGCAAGGCCCAGGCCGACGCGCTGGCCCAGAGCCACCCCGGCGCCGACGGCGCGGCGGACATGCAGGCCCGCCATGGCGAGACCGCGGCCCTGCGCGCCTTCGACGGTGGTCCCGCACGCCTGACCGAGATGGACGCGCTGGTGGCCATCTGCAATCGCCAGATACGCTGACGCAGCCACCCTGCCGGATTCTGGCAGAGTCACGGCCATGGCCCACGACCCCCGAGGTCTTCTCGCCAATACCTTCGGGCCGATCTGGATGATGGGCATTCTCGTGATTGTGGTGATCCGGAACTGCCACCCCAAGCGCCGCGCCACGCACGAGCGCGCCGCCCGATCCATTCTGCCGGAAGGTCAGGGCGATGCGTAGCCCGGCCGAGCCCAGAGAGCTACCCGGCGCCGATCCGCATACCGGCAACCTTTTGATCGACCCGGTCACCGGCCATGACATCACCGGCCACGACCGGGGCGGCATCACCGATCTGAACACGCCCTTTCCGAGGATCATCCATTGGGTGCTGGCCGTGAGCTTTTTCTGTTCGGTGGTGGCAAGGGCCCTGCTGCCGGCCCGGCAGCCGGGGCTCGACGACACGCGCGGGATGCTTGGCCTGGATTCAGGGAGAAATGGCGGTTTACGGGTTCCGCGCCTTGGTCTCCGGTCGCGCAGCCTGGATGGAGCGTCTTGCCGAGCCGGATTTCACCGACTTGCGTCGGATGCCGCGCTGCCCGGCCGCGCCATGCCTGCCCCCGACCGGCTTTTCCGCGACACATGTGCTGCTTGCCACGGAACCGAGGGTCAGGGCGGGCCGGGCTTTCCGGTGCCGAATGCCGGCTGCTGGCTTTGGGGTGGCGATCCGGAGACATAGCCGAAACCCTGACCTGGGGCCTCAACAGCATGCATCCCGACAGCCGCATCGCCGAGATGCCGGTCTTCGACCGGATGGAGCGCGGCGGGCGGCAGGGCCTTGCCGGATTTGTCGCGGCCTTGCCCCTGGGGGCAGGCGGATCACCGCAGCTTGGCGGCCACGCTGTTCGAGGAAAGCTGCGAAAGCTGCCATGGCCCGCGCGGCGAACGCGGGTTGATGAACGGCGCACCATCGCTGGCGGATGGCGCATCGCGCTGACCGCTATGAGACTGCGCCTCGTCGCGACCGCCCGCCATCTTGCGCCTGCCTTGCCTGGGGTGCGATCATCGCATTGGGAATGGTGCCGTCCGCAGCGACCGGGCTTCTTGCGCTGGTTGTGGCGTTCCCGGTGCTCGGCGACGGAACCTGGCACGCTTGGCGCGCCGTCGGCGGAGAGGTAACATGACCGCTCTGCTCTTGCTCATGCCGCCAGCCTTCGGCATGAGCCTGATCGGCCTCGGCGCATTCCTCTTGGCACTGCGCAACGATCAGTTCGAGGACCCGCAAGGCAACGCCCGGCGCATCCTGGCGCCAGGAAACCACCGGAAAAGGAAGGATCGCACCATGACAACCTGGCTCCCCACGCTCAGGACCAACACCCCCGAAGAGGGCTATGAACTTGCCGTCAAGTTGGCGCGCGTCGCCATCAAGATGACGCAGCCGGATGCCGAGGTGCGCGTCAAGTTGCGGTCGGTCTATGCCGAAGATGCGGATTCGCTGATCGCGTCCAGCCAGGTGGTGGCGACACATTTCGCAACCGTGGCCGCGGCAAATGGCTACTGGATGGACAGGGCATGACGTCCGTAGATCGCGACGGCGACGGTTTCGTCGTCGATGCGAGCCTTCTGGCCGAGGCCTTCGGCGTGCCAGAAGGCTCGGTCCCGGCTCTTATGAAGGATGGCCAGATCACCTCGCGCTGCGAGGCCGGGGTTGACGAGGATGCCGGGACTTTCCGGCTGACCTTCTTCCACGCTGGGCGGGCCTGCCGGTTTACCGTCGATGCGGCGGGAACGGTCTTTCGCCGCGCGACTTTCGATCGTCAGTCCCGCCCGACGGGCCGCAGCCCCCTGCCGGACAGTCCCGATACCGCGCTTGATGGGCCGGGCGACGGTCCGGGCAAGGAATGACCGCACGGGCCGATGGCGCGCCCGCCTCAGCCGACCACTGCGCCGGATCACAGGGCCAGCAGCCTTGGTTGCTGTTGGATAGGCGGTTGGGGCGGCGGCACCCCGCCGTCAGCGGCATTGATCCTGCCTATTGCGTTACTGCTGCGGTAGTGCATCATTGATGCATGAATGAATCACTCACCCTCCAGCCGCTTTGTGTCCTTGCCACCACCACCGGCACCGACCTTGGTGTTCTCGCGGGAATTCTCGACGCGTCCAGCGATGCCTGCTGGTGCATGGAATTCACCGGGCCGGTGGATCTGACCGCGCCGGATCACGAAGTGGTTCGACAGGTGTTTCTGAACGACCCGCGCTGGCGCTTTTGCAACGCGGCGATGGCGCGGCTGTATCTGCTGCCGCCGGACCGGGTGTTCGACGATCAGCCGGTCTCCGACATCTTTCCCAGAAACCGTCAGAACGAAGAGTTCGTGCTGAACCTCATCTCCAACGGCTTTGAGGTGGATGCGGCTCCGGCGCTGGACCGTCGCTATGACGGCGTGCAGATCTACGTCGAGAACGACGTGCGTGCGCATATCGAGGACGGGCGGCTGATCCGCATGTTCGGTGTCGTGCGTGATGTCGGCAAGCACCGGCATCGGGAAGAAGCCCTGAAGGCAGAACGCGACGTGGCGTTGGCGATGTTGGCGGCGCAACCGACGGCAGTGCTGGCGTTGGGCGCGCAAGGCGCGATCGTTGCCGCGAACCCGGCCGCGGTGGCGATGCTGGCGAAAGGCGGCGCGGCGCTGAACGGCCAGCAGATCGGCCCCGCCGTTGCGGGTGCCTTCGGCGCCGAGGCCGGACGCAGCATCGAAACGGCTGTCCGCTCGCTTGGCGCCGGCCTGCCGCAGTCCGGCGGGTTTGGCGGCGCGGACGGGCATTCCTGGTCGCTTTGCGCCGGCGCTTCGGCTGGCCCTTGCGTCTCTGTGCTGGTCCTGACGCGGGAACTTGCGCATGTCTGAGGCGCTGTCCTGCCTTGCGCTCAGCGACGACGGGCACATCGTGCTTGGCCCCGGCGCGACCGTGACTGCGCTGGACGACGAGGCGACCCGTCTTCTGGGGATCGAGCGCGCCCTGCCGCGCGCCTTTGCCGAGATTGCGACCGATCTGCAGGGCTGGGCCGATGTGTTGCGTGCGGTCGCAGAAGGGCAGCGCACCGACATCTATCTGCGCGGCCCGACGGGTCGGCGCCTGCTGGCCAGCTTGCGGCGCGCGCCCGGCACCGGCCATGTCGGCCTGGTCGAATTGCGCGACCTTGATCAGTTCGACTACCGCCGTGACCGCGCGCTGGGGTGCTGTCCGAGGTCCCGCTGCGTTCGACGGTCGAAAATCGCACCCGGCCCGATTTCGCCACCCAGCGCCGCCTGTCGCCCGCGTTGAACCGGCTGCTGTCACGTGCCGGACGAGCGATCCGCCAGGGTGCGCGCATTCTGATCACTGGCGAATCCGGTGTCGGAAAATCCGAAATCGCGCGCTTCCTGCATGCCGTTGTCGCCGATGCCCGCGACCCTTTCGTGATCGTCAATTGCGCCACCGACTCGGCCACCGACCTGGACGCGGCGCTGTTTGCGCCCGACGGGCTGATCGAACAGGCGATGGGCGGTACGCTTTTCCTGGACGAGGTGGCAGAAATCCCGCTGTCGGTGCAGGCTCGTCTGTTGGGTTTCCTGGAAGATGGCGTGGCGCGCAACACTGGCCCGCGTCGCGACCCGCCCCTGCGCCTGATCGCCGCCACCAACGCCGAATTGCAGGCGCTGGTGCGCGAGGGACGCTTCCCGCTCGGATCTATACTATCGCATCGCAGTGATCGGGCTGGCCGTGCCGCCCCTGCGCCAGATGCCAGACTTGATCGGCCATCTGACCGACCGCTTTTTGCAGACCATCAATCAGCGCCGGGTAACGCCGGTGATCCTGCCGCGACGGCTGCGCGACTTGCTGGACGACTACGCCTTTCCCGGCAACATCCGCGAGCTTTTGAACATCACCCAGCGCGCCGCGATCTTCATGGAAGACGCGACCGACATGGAAGAGCTTTTCGCCGAGTTGCTGACGCCGGTGCCCGAGGCCCCCGATCTGATCGGGGTTGCGTCGCTGGATCTGCGCACCGAGGTTCGCCGGTTCGAACGGGCGCTGATCGACAAGGCGATCCGCATCCATGGCAGCAAGCGCAAGGCGGCCAAGGTGCTGGGCGTGGATATCGGCACCATCGTCAGAAAGACGGCTGAGACCGTTGAGCAGACAGAAACCAACTTCAACAGGGGAAAAGGAAAATGACCATGCTACGGAAACTTGTCACCGGCACCGCGATCGTGGGGCTTACCGCCGGCGCGGCGCTGGCCGAAGGGGAGTTGAACCTGCTGACCTGGGAAGGCTATGCCGACCCCAGCTTCATCACGCCGTTCGAAGAGGCCTCTGGCTGCAAGGTCACCGCGACCTATGTCGGATCGAACGACGATTTCGCGCCGAAACTGGCAGCGGGCGGCGGGGTGTTCGATCTGGTCTCGCCGGCCATCGATTCGACTGCTCCGCTGATCGCGGCGGGCTTTGTCGATCCGATCGACACCAGCCGGATCGAACGCTGGAACGAGATCTACGAAAAGTTCCGCACCACCGAAGGCATCAACGCCAACGGCCAGGTTTACGGGGTTCCGTTTTCCTGGGGTGCCATTTCCTTCATGTATCGCAAGGACAAGTTCGACACGCCGCCGACCTCGCTTGCGGCCCTGTGGGACCCGGCGCTGGAGGGGCGGATCGCGCTCTGGGACGACAAGAGCGCGATCTACGTCGCCGCGCGTCTGAACGGCGATGCCGACATCTACAACCTGACCGACGAGCAGATCGCCGCCGCGCAAGAGACGCTGCTGAAGCAGAAACCGCTGGTGCGGAAATATTGGGCGACGGCGGGCGAGCTGGTCGATCTGTACAAAGCCGACGAGGTGTGGATTTCGAACACCTGGGCAGGCTACCAGTCATCGCTTCTGGCCGCCGATGGCATCGAGGTGGTGGAGTTCATCCCGACCGAGAACGCCGAGGGCTGGATGGACAGCTTCATGGTGGTCAAGGGCACGCCGAACGAGGAATGCGCCTACAAATTCCTCAACATGGCGGTCAGCGAGTTGGGGCAATGCGGCGTGGCCAATGTGAACGGCTATTCCGCGACCAACCCGGTGGCGGCCAAGGAATGCATGACGCCCGAACAATACCTGGCGCTGCATCAGGATGACCCCGACTATCTGGACAGCCTGTTGTTGTGGGAAAACCTCGGCCCGCGACTGTCGGCCTATACCAACGCCTGGAACGCTGTGAAGTCACAATAACAAGGCCAGACAGCAACTCGGGGGGCCTGGAAACCGGCCCCCTTTTCCGGGGGGAAGACTACATGTCCGACATCATCCGCATCGAACGGCTGACCAAGCGTTTCGGCCCTGTCATCGGGGTGGATGACGTGACGCTTGCCGTGGCCGAGGGCGAATTCGTCACGCTTCTGGGCCCGTCGGGCTGCGGCAAGTCCACGCTTCTGCGGATGATCGGCGGGTTCGAAGAGCCGACCTCGGGGCGCATCCTCTTGGCCGGCAAGGACGTGACCGCGCTGCCGCCGAACCGGCGCGACGTGAATATGGTGTTTCAGGATTATGCGCTGTTTCCGCACATGAGCGTGGGCAAGAACGTGGCCTACGGGCTGCGCGCGGGCGGAATGTCGAAGGCCGAGGCGACGGCGCAGGCGCGCGAGGCGCTGGATCTGGTTGGCCTGGCCGATAGATACGACGCCGGGGCGCATCAGCTGTCGGGCGGCCAGCGGCAGCGGGTCGCCTTGGCGCGGGCGATCGTGCGCCGGCCGAAGGTGCTGCTCTTGGACGAACCGCTGTCCGCGCTGGACGCCAACCTGCGCGAAGCAATGCAGGTCGAGTTGAAGCATCTGCACACCAAGGTCGGCCTGACCTTCGTCATGGTCACCCATGACCAGACCGAGGCGCTGACCATGTCGGACCGGGTGGTGGTGATGCGCGAGGGTCGCGTCGTCGAGGACGGCGCCCCTGCGGCGCTTTATGAAGCGCCGGCCACCGCCTATGTGGCCGGGTTCATCGGCACAACGAATGTCTTTGCGGGCCGGTCGGAAAACGGCGTTGTCAGCTGTCATGGCCAGCCCTTGCGGGTGATGGCCGAGGGAGAGGGGCTGTTCGGCTTCCGCCCCGAAAAGGCGCAGCTGCGGCCAGAAACCACGACAGGTGACAACCTTCTGCGCGGCGATGTGGCCGAGGTACTGTATCAGGGCCGCAATGCGCGGATTACCGTGCGGATTGGCGATGGCGAGGTCATCGTCGATCAGCCGCTGAACGGCTCCGCCGCAATCCCCGCGCCGGGCGCCCGTGTCGCCGTGCATGTCGCGGCCGACCGGATCATGCGCCTGCGCGATGACCGCGAGGCCGCAGAATGAACATCCGCCTGCGCCGCGCGTTGATGCTGTCACCGCCACTGTTGTGGACGGTGATCTTCATGTTCGTGCCCTATACACTGTTGGTGATCTACAGCTTCTGGCGCACCGAGTTTCCGCTGTTCGTGCCTGATTTCCAGTTCGGAAACTATGCCGAGCTGATCCGCGACCCGCAATATATCCGCGTCTTGTGGCGCACCATGCGGATTGCAGCGATGGTGTCGGCTTTTGCGCTGCTTCTGGCCTTTCCCTATGCCTATTTCCTCGTCTTCAAGGTGCGCCGTCCCGGCCTGCGGCTCGTGCTCTATATGGCGGTGGTGGCGCCGCTTTGGGTGTCCTATCTGCTGCGAGCCTACACCTGGAAGACGATCCTTGGCACCGAGGGCGTATTGAATTCCTTCCTTATCTCGACCGGCATCCTGTCGGAGCCGTCGTCGCTGTTTCTGTATAACCAGACGGCGATGGTGCTGACGCTGACCTATGTCTTCATCCCCTTCATGGTGATGCCGATCTATGCGGCGCTGGAGAAGATTCCTGCCAGTCTGAAAGAGGCCTCGGCCGATCTGGGCCATGGCCGCGCCGCGACCTTCCTGAAGGTGACGCTGCCACTGTCGCTGCCCGGCGTCATCGCCGGCTTCACCATGACCTTCTGTCTGGCTTTCGGCGATTTCATCGCGCCGATCCTTGTTGGCGGGCCGGACGGGCAGATGGTGGCCAATGTCATCGCCTCACAATTCGGGGCGGCGTTGAACTGGCCGCTGGGGTCGGCGCTGGCGCTGGTCATGCTGGTGATCGTGCTGGGCATCATTTCCGTGTCGGACCGGTTTGAGCGTCTGGGTCAGGCGAGGTTGTCATGACGGCGGCTGACCGCGATTTTACCGCTCCGCGCCGCATCGCCCCCCGGATGGAAAAGGCGGTCTGGGTGCTGGGCATCGCCCTGATCCTTGCCTTCCTTTACCTGCCGATCGTCATTCTGGTCGCCTACAGCTTCAACGACTCCCGCTCGCTCTCCTGGCCGATGAGCGGGGTGACGCTGGAGTGGTATCGCACGCTGGCCGCGAATGAGCAGCTGATCAAGGCGGTCGGCAATTCGCTTTATGTGGCCAGTTGCTCAACCCTGCTGACGCTGGTCATCGGCGTGCCGGCGGCCTTGGCGCTGGACCGGGTGAATTTCCCCGGCAAGGGGGTGTTCCGCAAGCTGATCCTGTTGCCCATCGCCTTGCCCGGAATCATCACCGGCATTTCCATGCTGACGCTGTTTCGCATGTTCGGCCTTAACCTCAGCCTTGAGACGGTGATCATCGGCCATGCCACGGCCCTGCTGGCGGTGGTGGTGACGCAGGTCTATGCGCGGCTGCAGCGTTTGCCGAAAAGCTATGAAGAGGCGTCCAGCGATCTGGGGGCGGGGGTGTTGCGCACGTTCTTCCTGATCACCTTGCCCAACATCCGCACCGCCGTCATCGGCGCGGGGCTGCTGTCCTTTACCCTGTCGTTTGACGAAATCCCGGTGACGTTCTTTCTGACCGGGCGCGACAACACCTTGCCGATGTACATCTGGTCAACCATGCGGCGCGGCCTGACGCCCGAGATCAACGCCGTTGGTGCGCTGATCGTGCTGGCCTCGGCCATCCTCATCCTGATTTCCGTCCTGCTGTTGCGGGACAAGCCAACCGGCCGCTGAGGCCCTGAAAGGAGACCCCATGAACAGGATCACCGATATCAAATCCGACGTGACCAAGGCCGCGCTGATTGGCGGCGCCTGGGTCGATGGCGAAAAGGGCCATTTCGACGTGCTGAACCCGCATTCGGGCAAAGTGCTGCACAAGGTCGGCTATGCCAGTGCCGCCGATGTGGACCGGGCCGTGGCGGCAGCGCGCAAGGCGCAACCGGCCTGGGCGGCGCTGTCGGTGATTGAGCGCGCGCAGATCATGCGCAAGATCCACCAGATCTTTCTGGAGCGCGCCGAGCCGATTGCCCGGATGATCACCGCCGAAATCGGCAAGACCATTACGGATTCGCGCGAGGAGGTGTTTGAATATTCCGCGCCGTCCTGGGGCAAGGCGGCCGAAGAAATCCTGCGGCATCGGGGCCTCAGCTTTCCCTCCACGCAGGAACGCACCACCAACAAGCGGCTGGTGATGAACCATCGCCCGCTTGGCGTTGTGGCCGCGATCACGCCCTACAACTTCCCCACCGATATCTCGTCGATCGCGTTGGCGCATATCGCGGCGGCGGGCAATTGCGTGGTGTGGAAACCGTCGGAGTATTCCGCCGTCAGCTGCGCCATGCTGGCAGACGTGTTCAAGGATGCGGGGCTGCCGGACGGCGTGATCAACGTGGTGCAGGGCAAGGGCGACACGGGTGCTGCACTGGTGGATCACGCGGGCGTCGATGGCGTCTTCTTCACCGGCTCCACCGCAACGGGCCGTAAGATCGCCGAGAAATGCGCCCTGCGGCCGCATCTGTTGGAATTGGGCGGCGACGGGCCGTTCATCATCCTGGCCGATGCCGACATCGACCGGGCCGTTGATGGCGCGATGAACGGGGCGTTCTATTACTCGGGCCAGGTCTGCACCTCGGGTGAGCGGTTCTTGGTGCATGAGGATGTCTATGACGAATTCCTGACCAAGTTCCGCGCCAAGGCGGCGGCGCTGAAGATCGGCGACCCGGCAGACGAAGACACCCAGATGGGCCCCTTGTGCAACGCCGACACGCTGGCGCGGGTGAAAAGGCATGTTGAAGACGCCCGCGCCAAGGGTGCGAAGATCGAGCAGTTCGGCAAGGAAGAAGGCCTGTATTACCCCGCGACGATCCTGACCGGCGTGACCACCGACATGGAGATCATGCGCGAGGAAACCTTTGGCCCGGTTGCGCCAATCTACAAGCTGAAGTCGGCGGAAGAAGCGATCGAGATTGCGCATCTGTCGGGGCTTGGCCTGATCGCCTCGCTCTGGACGCAGGATCTGGCGACCGCCTGGCGCGTGGGCGAGGCGCTGCCGCATGGCACGGTCAACATCAACGAGACCTCGAACTACTGGGACCAGTTGGCGCCGTTCGGCGGCACCGGGCTGTCGGGTGTCGGGCGCGAGCTTTCGCAGTGGTTCCTGGAGACCTTCACCGAACGCAAGCTGCTGGTCTTCGATCTGGGCGGCAATCTGCGCTATGATCGGCGGGCCGAGGGCGGCTGGTAAAGCCAGGGCGGCTGCCGGATTCCGAACCAGACAGCCCGGTTTCAGGAGGTGGCGAGAGCCCTGGCGATGATCATCTTCTGGATGTCGCTGGTGCCTTCGTAGATCCGGCAAAGCCGGGCATCGCGGTAGATCCGCTCGACCGCAAAGTCCTTCAGGTAGCCGTAGCCGCCGTGCACCTGGACCGCCTCGCTGGCGACCTGTTCGGCGATTTCGGACGCATAGAGCTTGGTCATCGCGGCTTCGGTCTTGCATGGCTGGCCTGCATCGCGCAGGCGGGCGACATGGTGCAGATGGCTTCGGGCCACCTCGACCTTGGTCAGCATCTCGGCAAGCCGGAAGCCGACGGCCTGATGCTCGATGATGGCCTTGCCGAAGGTTTGCCGCTGCCGTGCGTAGGCATGGGCGTGATCGAAGGCGGCGCGCGCGATGCCGACCGACTGAGCGGCAATGCCGAGCCGGCCCAGTTCTAGCGTGCTCATCGCCAGCGCGTAGCCATCGCCGGGCGCACCCAGAACCTGATCGTCCGCCACGAAGACCTGGTCGAGCACGACCTGACAGGTCTCGGAAGCGCCAAGACCCATCTTGTCCTCGACCCGCACCGCCTTATAGCCCTCGGATCCGGGGGGCACCAGAAGGCGGTGATGCGCCGCTCCGGATCGTCGCTTTGGACGGCGGCAAACACGATCGCGATGTCGGCGGATTTGCCGTTCGACATGAACTGCTTGGCGCCGGAAAGGCGCCAGCCGCCGTCCACCCTGACGGCCCTTGTGCGGATGGCGAAGGCATTCGACCCGGCTTCCGGCTCGGTCAGGCCGAAGGCGCCGTTCATCCTGCCGGTGGCAAGCGGGCGCAGCCACTGCTCTTTCTGCGCCTCGGTTCCGCGGGTCCGCAGCGGCGTGCTGACTAGACCGTTGTGCAGCGCCATCATTGCGCCGATGCTGGCGTCGGCTGCCGAGATCTCCTCGACGGCGATCACATAGCTCAGATGATCGGCCGCGACGCCGCCCCATTCCTCGGGCACCAGCATGCCCAGAAAGCCCAGGGCACCAAGTTCGGCCATTTCAGCGCGAGGGAATGGTTTGGTCCGGTCACGCTCGGCTGCGGAAGGCGCCAGCCGGTCGCGGGCAAAGGCGCGGGCACTGTCGCGGATCATGCGCTGGTCGTCGCTCAACAGGCAGTCATGCATGGGCTGTCCTTTGCGCGGTTTGCGGGGTTCGGGGATGGGCGGCAACCAGAACGCCACGGCGTTTCGAAGGTCGGCGATCTGCGGGCGCTCATGCCCAGAAGAGCCGCACAGCACCTCCGCCCCGTCGCTGCCAAGGCGGGGCGCCGACGCCGTCGCGGGGCGCGGCATCGCGGAAAAACGCATCGGCTGCGCCATTGTGGTGGCCGTCTGCCGTTGGCGGTCCTCGATCTGCCGGAGCAGGCCGCGCCCGGTGACCTGCGCCCCTGCGGCCGCCTCGGCGACGCTTGCGATGGCCGAACAGGGGACATCGTGGGCCTGCAGGGTGGCGATGATCTCGGCGACCTGCCGGTCGGCGGACCAGGCCTCGATGACCGCCTTCAGCGGGGCGTGGTTGTCGTTGCGGGCGCTGTTGTCGCAAAAGCGCGGGTCGGTCGCCAGTTCTGGCTGCTCCATCGCTGCCGCCAGTTTGGCGAACTGGCGCGGGTTCAGCACCGCGATGGTGAAATGGGCGTCGCGCGCCGCGAACACGCCGAACGGCGCGCCCAGCGGGTGCCGGTTGCCGACACGGGTGGGGGCTTTGGTGCCGTAGAGGTGCTGGGCAAGCGCCGCGGGAAGGAAGCTGAACAGGCAATCGAACATCGCCACTTCGACATGCTGGCCCAGACCGGTCCGCTCGCGTGCCAGCAGGGCCGCCAGCACCGACCACGAAGCATAGAGCCCGGCCGTCAGGTCGGCCACGGATTCGCCTGTCATCATCGGCGGCCCGTCCGGATCTCCGGATACCGACATGAAGCCGGTCAGGGCCTGGATCACCAGATCGTAGGCCGGCAGGTTGCCCATCGGGCTGTCGATCCCGAAACCCGAGATCGAGACATTGACCAGCCGCGGGTTATCCGCCGACAGCAGTTCGGGCCCCAGCCCCATCTCGGCCATCACGCCGGGGCGGAAGTTCTCGACCAGCACATCCGACTTGCGCGCAAGGTCGCGGAGGATCTGCCGGCCCCGATCATCGCGCAGATCAAGCGCCACGCTGCGCTTGCCGCGGTTGAGCAGGTGGAAGAGACCGCCGGTGTCGCCGTCGAACGGGGGAAGGTGGCGATAGTCGTCGCCCTGAAGAGTTTCGATCTTGATGACCTCGGCCCCCAGATCGCCCAGCAGCGCGGTGCAGAACGGTCCGGCCAGAACCCGCGTCAGGTCGAGGACACGCACACCGTCAAGGCAAAATCCAGTCATGGCCAGCTCCTTTGCGATGAGGCTCGATGCCGCATTCTCTGTGCCAGGGCTGGGTATCGGATAAAGAATAGATTCAATATGACCATCATAGGAAATTCCGATGCCACGCCCCCTCGATGCCACCAATTGCGCTACTTCGTCGCGACAGCGCAGACCGGAAGCGCCACGCGGGCGGCAGCGATCCTGAACGTCTCGCAGCCCTCGGTTTCGGCGGCGATCCGCGAGTTGGAACAGCGGTTGGGCCAACCCCTGTTTCATCGCCGCCACGCCGAAGGGCTGGAGTTGACCGGATTTGGCGCCGACCGGCTGGCGCGCGCAGGCGTGCTGGACGCGGCGGCGGATTTCGTGACCAGGCGACGCCCGCCCGCCCATCTGACGCTGGGGTATTTCGCCACCCTGGGGCCGCGTGGGTGCCGCGCGCGGCGGCCGCGCTGACGGCGGCGTTCCGGGGGTTGTCCTGGATTTTCTGGAGGGCGACCTGGAGCAGATCGCCCGCGCACTGGAACGGGGCAACGTCGATCTGGCGCTGACCTACGATATCGGCCTGCCGCCAGGCATCGCCCGGGACACCCTGCCGAGATGCCGCCGCGCTGATGGCGGCCGGCCATCCGCTTGGCGGCGCAGTCCAGCGTGACTCTGGAGGCGCTGGCCGCCTATCCCTTCATTCTCGTCGATCTTCCGGTCAGCCGCGAATTCCTGATGGTGCCGTTCTGGCAGAAGGGGCTGGCGCCGCGCATCCTGTTGCGCACGCGGTCAGTGGACATGGTGCGCAGCATGGTGGCCCAAAGCGACGCGGTTTCGTTGCTGTTCACCCCGGCGATGCGACGATCAGATCCAAAGGCTGGCGATCGGGGGATTGCAGCAACGGCTGGTGGTGGCGCAGATCGGACGCGGCCGATCGGCGACTGGCGGTGGGACGGGCTTGCCCCAGGGCGCACCGCTGTGGCGCGCAGGCCGGATCCGCGTGATCTTGCGGTGGCGCAATCAGGCGCATCCTTCGCCATCTCCGGAGGACCGGAAAGGCCTGCGCAGCTCGGAGGAACGTTGGGGCCGGAGTCGGACGCGGCCCCGACCGCGCGCCCCGAAGGGCCCGGCGAGGGGTGCGCGCATCAGGCCCGCGGGGTCAGGATTTGCCATCGCCCGCACCCCCGGTCAGGGGGGGGGGCGCGGAAGGCGGCCTCGGCGTCAATATCCGCAGACTGATCCGCCAGACGGTGATCCCGTTCGGCGGAAATCACCCATACGCCGCCGCCATGGCCCAGGAGCCACGGCCAGATCGGCGTGAGGTTTCCCGCGTCAGGCGGTCAGCTACGCCAGCCAGCCGTCCAGCACCGTCTTGCGGGTCGTGCCCCCAGAAGCGCGCCGCCATCCGTCGCGCACCGGGCGCGCCGCCCGCCCGGGGCCGGGGGGGGGGGGGGCGGGTCCAGCATCACCAGATCGGCCCGCCGCCCCGGCACCAGCGCACCGCCGCCCTGGCCGGAGGCCTGTTCACCCCCTGCCAGCGCCTGGTCGAACAGCACCCGCCCGGTATGAACCTCACGGCCGGCTTCCGGCCGGGCGATCACGTTGCGGCGCCGCAGTTCCAGCCGCTTGCCACATTCGAGAATGCGCAGTTCCTCTGCCGTGGAGGTGGAATAATGGCTGTCGGTGCCGATGCCCCAGGCCCCGCCCGCACCATGATACTCGACCAGCGGGAAAAACCCGTCGCCCATCGTCGCTTCGGTCAGCGGGCACAGGCCCGCCACCGCGCCGCTGGCCGCCGACCCGGCGATCTCGGAGCTGTCGAGATGGGTTGCATGGACCAGGCACCAGCGGTCATTCAGCCCGACGTTGTCGAGCAGCCATTGCACCGGACGCGCACCCAGGCCGGCCTTGACCTCGGCCACCTCATGGGTGGTTTCCGAGACGTGGATATGCAGGCGGGCGCCCGCGTCCATCGCAGCCATGCCCGCAAGTGCTGCCTTTGCCTCGTCGGGCGTGACGGCACGCAGGGAATGCAGCGCCAGGCCAACGTCGAGGGTGGAATGGCCGGTGCGGCGGCTGCGCAGGGTGTCGATCAGCTTCAGGTAGTCATCGACCGAATGCACGAACCGCTGTTGCGTTGGCTCCACCGGCTTGTCGATCCCGCCGTGCGCGTAGAGCACCGGCAGGAGCGTGAGGCCGAGGCCGGTGCGGTCCGCCGCGGCAATCAGCCTGTCGGACATCTCGGCGGGGTTGGCATGCGCGGCGCCGCCGCTCTGGTGGTGGACGTAGTGGAATTCGCAGACCGCCGTCATGCCGAACTGCAGCATCTCCAGATAGACCAGCGCGGCGATCGCCTCGTAGGCTTCGGGTGTCAGCCGATCGACCATGCGGTACATCTCGCGCCGCCAGGTCCAGAGATTGTCCTCGGCCATGGCGCCGGTAACGAACTCGGTACGTCCCGCAAGCGCGCGCTGGAAGGCGTGGGAATGCAGGTTCGACAGGCCCGGCACGCCCGAAACCCGCCAGCCGGGTGACGCCTGCCCCGGGCCAGTTGGCCGACACCGACAGGATGCGACCATCCGTGCCGATCTCGAGATAGCCGGGCGAGAGCCAGCCGTCCGGCTGGTGAAGATGCTCGATCTCGTAGATGTCGGACATGGCGGGTTCCTTCGGCCGGGCAAGGGGAGGAGCGTCAGGCGCCGTCGAACACGATCCTGCCCGCCTTGAGAACCATGCGCGCGCGGCCGCGGCCAAGCCGATAGGCCATGTCTTCATAACGGTCATGGGGAAAGATCGCGATATCGGCCTGCTTGCCGGGTTCGAGCGACCCGAGGCGGTCGCACCGATCCAGCGCCATCGCGGCGTGCAAAGTGCCAGCGCGGATCGCCTCGGCAGGCGAGAAGCCGTAGAGGCGGCAGGCAAGCTGCATCACGAACGGCATCGACTCCAGCCAGCAGCCGGGGCACATGTCGGTCGCCAGCGCCACGATCACCCCGGCATCCATCAGCGCACGGGCGTCGAAGGGGCGCTTGTGGCCGACCGCGAAATCCAGCCCCGGCATCACCACGCAGACAACCCCCGCGTCGCGCAGCAGGGGATACTCGGACGGGTCGGTGTAGTTCATGTGATCGGCCGACACCGCCTTCATCCCGGCGGCAAGGGCCGAGCCGCCGATGTGGGAATAGGCGTCGGTGTGGATCTTGATCTTGAGCCCGTGGTCCAGGCCGGTCTGGAGGATCTTGCGCGACTCCTCGATCGTGTAATAGCCGTCGTCGCAATAGACGTCGTTGAACTCGGCAAGGCCGCGGCGGGCGACCTCGGGGATCATCTCGTCGAGGATTTCGGCGATATAGGCCTCGCGCGGCTTGTCGTCGGGAAACTCGTGTGCGCCAAGGAAGGTGGATACGATCTCGATCGGCTGACGTGCCGCCAGCATCGCGTTGACCTCAAGCATCTTGATCTCGGTCGCGGTGTTCAGGCCGTAGCCGCTCTTGCTTTCCACGGTGGTGGTGCCGTGGCTCAGCATGTGCTCCAGCCGTTCGGCGGCGCTGTCGGCAAGCTGGTCCTTGGTCGCCTCGCGCATCATCCTGGCGGTGGCGGAGATGCCGGTTGGGATGCCCATCGCCTTGATCTCGGCGGCGCTGCGGCCGGTCACCTTCTGGGCGTATTCCTCGACCCGGGATTTGTGAAAGACCAGATGGGTATGGCAATCGACGAAGCCCGGCATGACCATGCCACCCTTGGCGTCGATCCGTTCCACACCGCCGATGTCATGCGCGGCGGTGATTTCGTCGATAGTGCCGACGGCGGCGATCGTGTCTCCACTGATCGCCACCACTGTATTCGTGCGGGCACCGACAAGGTCGGCGGCATCACGGGCGCAGGTCAGGACCTGCCCTGCGTTCTCGATGAGTGCCGTGATCCTTGCCATATCGGTTCCTTTCGTGTCTCAGGCGTTTTTCTTTTTTGGTGCTGCGCTGTCGTCTGGGCCGAAGGTTGCGGTCGGGGTCCACCACAGGGGACCTGCACGCCGGCCTTGGCAAAGCGTTCGGCCGCGGCTTTGCGGGCGATGTCATAGCCCGCCTGCGCATGGCGCACCACGCCGATGCCGCTGTCGGTGGTCAGGCAGGCCGCCAGACGCACATCAGCCTCGGCTGAACCATCGGCGATCATGGTGACGCCGGTATGCACCGCCTCACCCATCGAGTAGTTCTCCTGGATCGCCACCAGATCGGCGCCGGCGGCAACGTTCAGCAGCGCGTTCAGATAGGGCCAGTCGGAGATCAGGTCCGATCCGTCCTTCATCCGCTCGGACTCGAAGGTCGGGTTGACGATGGAGCCCGAGTCGAGGTTGTCGCGCGAGAAGGCCACCGGGCCCTTCAGCTCGCCCGAGCGCACCATCTCGTTGACGCGCATGCCGAAGGCCTTGCGCTGGCCGAAGCCGAGATAGCAGATCCGCGCCGGCAGGCCCTCGATCGGGATGTGCTTGCGGGCCAGCTGGATCCAGTTGCGCACCAGGTCGTCACCGGCGAACATCTCTTCCACCAGATCGTCGAGCCTGGCCAGGTCCGCGGCTTCGCGCGACATGCAGGTCCAGCGGAACGGGCCGCGACCCTCGCAGAACAAGGGGCCGGATATAGGCGGCGACGAAGCCGGGGATCTTCATCGCCTCGGCCACCGGCATGCCGGCGTCGCGGGCTTCCTTGCGCAGGCTGTTGCCGTATTCGAACACCTGAACGCCCTTGTCGGAGAACGCGTTCATGATCTTGAGCTGCTCGATCATCGACGCGCCGGCCAGCTTGAAATAGCCGTCGCGGTCGGCCTTGCGCAACTCGCGCGCCTCGTCGACCGTCAGCCCGGCGGGGACGTAGGACAGCGGGTCGTGGGCCGGCGTCATGTCGGTGATGATGTCGGGCATGAAGCCGCTGTCGCGGGCCTTCTTCAGCACGTCGACCGCATTGCCCATCAGCGCGATGCCGAGCGGGCGCTCTTCGGCGGCGGCGGCCTTGGCCAGGCGCACCGCTTCGTCGAAGTCATGCACGATGACGTCGCAATAGCCGATCCGCAGGCGGTTGTTCACCACCTTTTCATCGACGTCGGCGCAGATGCAGACCCCGCCCAGCATGGTCATGGCGCGCGGCTGGTTGCCGCCCATGCCGCCCATGCCGGCGGTCAGCAGGATGCGGCCCTTCAGGCTGCCGCCGAACGCCTGGTCGCCGATCGCCACCAGCGTCTGGAAGGTGCCCTGGATCACCCCCTGGGTGCCGATGTATTCCCAGGGCGCGGCGGTGTATTGCGCGTAGATCGTCAGGTTCTTGTCCTGCAGGTCGTAAAAGATCGGCCAGGTCGCCTTCATGATGTTGGTGGTCGCCATCACCACCCGCGGCGCCAGCGTGTTGGTGCGGAAGATCGCCACCGGCATGCCGGACTGCACCACCAGGGTCTCGTCGTTCTCCAGCTCCTGCAGCGATTTGACGATGGCGTGGTAGCTTTCCCAGTTGCGGGCGCATTTGCCGATGCCGCCATAGATCACCAGCTCCTCGGGGTGCTCGGCGTTTTCCATGTTGTTTTCCAGCATGCGCAGGATGCTCTCCTGCTTCCAGCCCTTGCAGCGCAGGTTGTTCCCCCCCATGGCGCGAACTTCATACAGGATTTCCGGCTTTTCCACGGAATCGTGCTTTCCCATAGGATCCTCCTTGACTGAGATTCGGCATGATGGTCGGATGAACTCGTGTTGTATATACAACTAGATGCAACCGTGCCGTCAAGCGGAACTTCGTCCACCGGCGCGGCCGGCAGCGATGTTGCCGGATGCAGTGCCGCAAAGTATAGCACCGGACCGGCGGCAGCATGGCTTCGCAGGCAGGTAGGCAGCATGATCAGGCGGGCGAGATCCGAGCAGGTTCGGGCGGCAAGGGATCCCTGGCGGCGTGGCGCTGTCGCTGGGGCAGCAGATCCGCAACCATGTGCTGACCAGGATCGACAGCGGCGAGTGGCCGGAGGAAGCCGCATCCCGTCGGAAGCGAAGCTGGTCGAGCAGCTGGGTGCCTCGCGGATGACCATCCACATCGCGTTGCGCGACCTCTCGGCCGAAGGGGTGCTGCTGCGCCGGCAGGGGGCCGGCACGTTCGTCGCACCGCGGCGGATCCAGTCGACGTTTCTGGAGCTGCGCAACATCCATGCCGAGATCGAGAGCCGCGGCAATCGCCACAGCACGGACGTTCTGTGCATGGAGGTTCTGAACTGCGACATGGCCGTGGCGACCGAGATGAGCATCGCGCCCGGAAGCCCGGTATTCCACTCGGTGCTGGTGCATCGCGAGAACGGCAGCCCGATCCAGGTCGAGGACCGCTACGTCAATCCGCAGTTCTCGGCCGACTACCTGGAGCAGGACTTCACCACGATCACGCCGAACGAGCACCTGATGGCGGCCGGCCCGCTGGAAGAGGTGGAGCACGTGGTCCAGGCGATCCCGGCCGATGAGAGCAACAGCGCCCTGCTGGACATGAAGGCCGGCGATCCGGTGCTGCTGCTGCGCCGCCGCACCTGGTCGCGCGGCATGATCGCATCCAGCGCACGCCTGGCGCATCCCGGCGCAAGGTTCAGCCTCGCAGGGCGGATGTCTGTCAAGCATTGACGGCTTTCTTCCCCGGACCGACGATCCGCCGCAGCCATCGAGGCAGCGCGGCCAAGAAACGGCTTGACAGAGAGCCGATCCACACCTGATGCTAAATGGCATATACCAATATGTGCAATCGGACGACAGAGATGCGCAAACGACGTCCTTCGGTGCTGGTGTGTTTCCGCCCTGCCGCTGCGGGACGTCTTTCCGAACGGCAGTCCTGAGGGGTCATCGTGGACGAGATCAGCGCAAAGGTACCTACCCCGAGCCCGCGTCTGGCGGGGCTTCCGGGCTATGGCCGCGGACGTGCGGGCGCGGCACAGATCTTTGCCCATCGACTTGGCTCGAACGAGGCGCCCGATGCGCCGGATCGGGCAGTGCGGCAAGCCGTTGCCGCTGCTTTTGACGGGGCCAACCGCTATCCCGACCTGCGTGGAGAAACGCTGGGCGCAGCGCTTGCGCTTCGTCACGGGCTGAAGGCGGACCAGGTCGCTGTGGCGGCCGGTTCGATCGTGCTTCTGGATCAGCTGATGCGCGCCTATTGCGATGGCGGGGACGAGATCGTGACCGCCTGGCGGTCCTATGAGGCCTACCCGATCCTCGCCGGTCTGGCCGGAGCGCGGCTGGTCGAGGTGCCGCTGAACAGCGAGCATTGTCTGGACGCGGCGGCCATGCGGACGGCGGTGGGGTCGCGCACCAGGGCCGTGCTGATCTGCAATCCCAATAATCCCACCGGCACAGCACTGGCGCCCGAGGCGCTTGACGGATTGCTGGACGCGCTGCCCGCCGACCTCCTGATCCTTCTGGATGAGGCCTATTGCGATTTTGACGGCTCGGCCGAAGCGGTCCGGGCGGCACCGGCACGCCGGCTGGCGCGGCATCCGAACCTTGTGATCCTGCGCACCTTTTCCAAGGCATGGGGCCTGGCAGGGCTGCGCGCTGGCTATGCGATGGCGGCGCCCGAGATCATTGCGGCGATCCATGCGGTTGCTCCGCCCTTTCCGCTGCCCGGCGTGGCCTTGGCGGCGGTGCTTGCGGCGATTGAGCTGCCCGAAGCGGTGGCCGCGCGGGTGGACCGGAACGCCGCCGAACGCGCACGCCTGACCAGCGGGATTGCGGCGCTTGGTCTGCCGGTGGCGCAATCGGCGGCGAATTTCGTCTGGTTGCCGGTGGGCCCTCGGGCCGAGGCGCTGAATGCGCATCTGGCCGGGGTCGGGATCGCCGCCCGCTGCTTTGCGCGCGAGGGTGTGCGCATTACCACCGGAACCGCTGCCGATACCGATGCCGTGCTGGACGCGCTGGCCCGGTTCCGGCCGAACGACTGAGCGATTGCGCCGGCGGCGCGGCACAAACAAGGGATGAGCCAATGACCCAGATTCTCGAACTCGGCGCCCGCCCGGTTGGTCTTGACGATGTTCTGGCCGTCGCGCGCGGCGGCCGGAAGCTTGGCCTCTCCGAAGCGGCCCGCAGCGCGATGCGCGTCAGCGAGGATTGGGTGGCGGGCTTTTCCGCCCGCATGGACAGCGGCGAGCAGACCGAGGCGGTCTATTCGATCAACACCGGCTTCGGGTCGCTGTCCGGGCGGCAGGCGTTCACCTCATCGGCGCAGGCGCGCGATCTGTCGCGGCGGCTGGTGATTTCAAACGCGGCCGGAGTGGGGCAACCGTTCGACACCGAACTGGTACGCGCCGCGATGGTGATCCGCGCCGCCAGCCTGACGCGGGGCTACTCTGCCGTCCGCGCCGAGGTGGTCGAGACCATTCTTGCAATGCTGGACAGGGGTGTCACGCCCTGGGTGCCGGAATACGGCTCGCTTGGGGCCAGCGGCGATCTGATCCCGCTGGCGCATGTGGCGATCGTCATGTCGCGCGACGAGGCCGGCGATGCCGAGATCGACAGCGGTCAGGCATATTTCGGCGGCCAGTTGATGTCCGGCATGGCGGCAATGAAAGCGGCCGGGATCGAACGGATCGTGCTTGGCCCGAAGGAGGGGCTGGCGCTTCTGAACGGCACCTCGTTCTCGACGGCCCAGACGGCGCTGGCGCTGGCCGACGCAGAGACTCTGGTGGCAACCGCCGAAGTCGCGGCTGCCATGTCGATCGAGGCGCTGATGGGCTTTGGCGATGCGTTCATCCCCGAACTGCATCAGGCGCGCGGCCATGCCGGGCAGATCGAATGCGCTGCCAACCTCCGGGCGCTTCTGGAGGGCAGCAAGCTGATCGACGGCGGCATCGGGCGCGACCCGGTGCGCCAGCCGCCGCAAGATGCCTATTCGCTGCGTTGCGTGCCGCAGGTTCTGGGGCCGGTGCGCGACACGCTGAAATTCATCCGCGGCATCGTCGAGACCGAGATCAACGCCGCGACCGACAACCCGCTGATCTTTGCCGACCGGCTGCCGGGGCGCAGCCTGAAGGCGATCTCCGGCGGCAACTTCCATGCCGAATATGTGGCCTTTGCGGCCGATTTCCTGTCGATCGTCGTGACCGAGATCGGCAATATCTCGGAACGCCGGCTGTTCCGGCTGAACGACGGCACACTGAACCGTGGCCTGCCCGATATGCTGGTGGCCAGCGACCATGTCGGCATGGATTGCGGCTACATGCTGCCGCAGTATCTGGCGGCGGCACTGGTGTCGGATTGCAAGACGCTGGCGCATCCCGACAGCGTGGATTCGATCCCGACCTGCTCGAACCAGGAGGATCATGTCTCGATGGCCAACAACGCCGGCCGGCACGCGCGCCAGATCGTGCGGAACATTCAGAATGTCGTGGGGATCGAGGTGCTGATGGCCGCGCAGGCGCTGGAGTTGCGACTGGCGGAGCGGAAGATGGGCCGCGACGCGCTCTCCGCCTCCAGCCGGGCGGTCCTGGCAGTGCTGCGCGAGACAAAGACCACGGATGGCCGCAAGGTGGATCATCTTACCCACGATGTCGTGCTGTATCCGCGGCTTCATGCGGCAACTGATCTGGTGCATTCGGGGGCGGTTCTTGCGGCGGCCCGCGCGGCACTGGGCTGAGAGGACAAGATGCGGCTGACCGAGGATCTGGCGACGACCCTGCGGGGCGAGTTTGGTGACCGGTTCCAGACCGGCGCCGCCCTTCGCCAGCAACACGGCGCCACGACGACCTGGCTGGAAAGCCAGTTACCGGATGCGGTGGTCTTTCCCGAAACCGCCGAAGAGGTGGCCGAGATCGTGCGGCTTTGCGCCGGGGCAGGGGTGGCGGTCATCCCGTTCGGGGCCGGAAGCTCGCTCGAGGGGCAGGTCAACGCGCCGTTCGGCGGGGTCTCGGTCGATCTGACACGCATGAACCGGATTCTTGCGGTCAATGCCGGGGACATGGACGTGGTCGTGCAGCCGGGGGTGACACGCAAGCAGCTGAACGTGCATCTGCGCGACACCGGGCTGTTCTTTCCGCTTGATCCGGGTGCGGATGCAACGCTGGGCGGCATGGCGGCAACGCGGGCCTCGGGCACGACGGCGGTGCGATACGGCACGATGCGCGATGCGGTGCTGTCGCTGCAGGCGGTGATGCCCGACGGCTCGATCATCCGGTCGGGTGGCAGGGCACGCAAATCGGCGGCCGGCTATGACCTGACGCGGTTGCTGATCGGGTCCGAAGGCACGCTGGGCATCATCACCGAACTGACCCTGCGCCTGCAGGCCATCCCCGAGGCGGTGCAGGCGCTGCGCTGCAGCTTTCCCACGACGGCATCGGCTTGCGAGGCGGTCATCGCGGCGCTGCAATGCGCGCTGCCGCTGGCCCGGATGGAATTGCTGGATGCCATGACGGTGCGGGCGGTGAACGCTTATTCCAAGCTGAACCTGCCGGAAATGCCGCTGCTGCTGGTCGAGATGCACGGCTCCCCCACGGGGGTTGCGGAAAACGCGCAGGCCTTCTGCGAGATTGCAAGGCAGTTCGGCGCCACCGTGATCGACGAAGCCAGAACACCGGAAGAGCGCACGAAGCTGTGGCAGGCGCGGCACGACGTGTTCTGGGCGGTTTGTGCGATGCGACCGGGCGCAAAAGGCATCAGCACCGATGTCTGCGTGCCGGTGTCTCGGCTGGCTGAGTGCATCGCGGCTGCCGAAAACAAGGTCGCCGAGACCGGGCTGATCGCACCGATCGCGGGGCATGTCGGCGATGGCAACTTTCACCACCTGATCCTGGTGGACCCCGAAGACCAGGCCGAACGGGCGGCAGCATCAGACTATATCGGATGGCTGAACGATCTGGCGATCTCGCTTGAGGGGACCTGTTCGGGCGAGCATGGCATCGGGCAGGGCAAGCGGCGCTACCTTGCGCGCGAGGCCGGCGAGGCTTTGCGCTTCATGGCGGCGATCAAGCGGGCGGTGGACCCATTGGGGATCATGAACCCCGGCAAGATGCTGCCGGAGTGACGGCCGTGTGGGGGTATCACCCGAGCGGCATTGCCAATATCGACGATTATCGACGGGCGGCGGGGCGACGTCTGCCCCGGTTGTTGTCCGACTATCTCGATGGCGGAGCTTCTGGAGAAGTGACGCTTGCGGCAAACCTGTCCGACCTGCGGCGGATCAACCTGCGCCCGGCCGTGCTGCGCGACGTCTCAGCGGTCAGTCTTGCCGGCGGGTTTCTGGGCGCGTGCCATGCGATGCCCCTGATGCTGGGTCCGGTCGGATCCCTGGGCGCGTTTCGGGCCGGCGGCGAGGCGGCCGCATTTCGCGCTGCCCGGGCGGCAGGTATTCCGGCCTGCCTGTCATCCTTCAGCGTGACGGCGCCCGAGGATCTCTTGGATCGGATGCCGCCCGAAAATGCTTTTCAGCTTTATGTCCTCAAGGATCGGGGCCGCACCGAAGCGCTGCTTGACCGCGTCCTGCGCGCGGGTTTCGGCACTTTGGCCGTTACCGTGGACACCGCAGTCTCAGGAATCCGCGAGCGCGACATTCGCAACGGGTTGCGCCGACTGTCGCGGCCCGGCCCCGCGATCATCACAGATTTCCTGCGCCATCCCTTGTGGTTGGCCGAGAGGATTCGAGCGCGACCGCTTGCGATGTTCCTGGCCGACGACTGGCCCGAGGCAGGCAGCACTTACTTGGAGCAGGCAGGTTTTCTCGCAGGGCAGATCGACCCGTCACTGACCTGGCATGACCTTGAATGGCTGCGGCGCCGATGGCCGGGACAGCTTGTGGTCAAAGGCATTCTGACCGCCGAAGACGCGCGGCAGTCCGTCGATTGCGGCGCGCAGGCTCTGGTCGTGTCAAACCATGGCGGCCGCCAGCTTGACGGGGTTTCGTCGACGATCCGCGCCCTTCCCGGCATCGTCGAGGCCATCGCGGGCAGGGCGGAAGTTCTTTTCGACGGTGGCATTCGTCGCGGCGGCGACATTGCCAGGGCCCTGGCAATGGGCGCATCGGCCTGCCTTCTGGGGCGCGCCTACGTCTACGGGCTTGTCGCGGCCGGTGAGGCCGGGGTGACGGATGTGCTGCGCCTCCTGGCCGAAGAACTGCGCACGACGCTTGCCCTGATGGGCGTGAGCGGCATTTCGGGACTTCGCGCAGCAGGTACCGTGGATCTGAGCCGCCTTCAGGACGACAACGGGCATGGTTGAGGTTGCAAGCGATTCGAGAGGACTTGTCTGATCTTCGCGATACCCGATCCGTGCCCGGTTTCCGAAAGCCGGACGAAGCCGGGAGAGCGCCAGAGCCACGCGGATCGAATTGGCATGCCCGGCGCCCGCAGAAACCTGTTATTGGTTGAAAAATAAAGATTTTAGCCAGATGTTCGCCAACACATAAGCCCCTTGACAGGAGGCATTCCGTGCAGTGGTATATGCCAATATAGAGTAATTATCGTGAATCCGATTCCGGGCGACAATCTTGCTGGAAGAACCTGTGTTCTTCGGGTGTGGAGAGGAAATCGGCGCGCGCTTCATCACGTTTCATCAACGTCGCAACAGCGACACCAATGGGAGGATCAACATGACACTGCAAGGGTTCCGTCAGTTCCGGGCCAGGTCGGGGGGTGCGGTCGTGGCAATGCTTCTCGCCCTCTCGCCCGTCGGCATGGCGCAAGCCGATTCAGAGATCACCACCACTCTGGATCAGGCACTGAACGACATGCTGCCCGCCAGCATCCGAGAGGCCGGCAAGATCAATGTGGCCAGCAATGTCGAATACCCGCCCTTCGAGTATTACGATGCCGACAACACCACCATCATCGGCCTCGACAAGGATTTCGCCGATGCCATCGGCCAGAAGCTTGGCGTCACGCTGGAATTCTCGAACATGGGCTTCGATGCCATCATTCCGGCGCTTGCCGCAAACCGGTTCGACATGGCGATGTCGGCGATGACCGATACCGAAGAGCGTCGCCAGAAAGTCGATTTCGTCGACTATTTCGTTTCCGGCGGCGGGTTTCTGGTCAAGGCGGGCAATCCGCTGAACATTCACGAACTCTCTGATCTCTGCGGCGTTGCCGCGGCCATCGACAAGGGCACCACCGAAGTCGAGGATGCGCAGCGCGCTTCGGAAGAATGCGTCAAGGCCGGCAAGGCGGAAGTGGACATGAAGATTCTGCCCGGCACCAGCGAGATCGTTCTGGCCCTGCAGGCAGGTCGGGCCGATGTGGCGATGATCGACACCTCGGCCGGCGCATATATCGCCGAACAGCACAATGGCGAATTCGAAGTGCCCGGCGCGACCTATGCACCCCGCCGCTATGGCATCGTTCTGCCCAAGGAGTCCGACGAGCTTGCCCTTGCAGTCCAGGCTGCCGTTCAGGCCCTGATCGACGACGGCACCTATGCAAAGATCCTGGCCAAGTGGGGTCAGGAGACGGGGGCCGTAGTCTCGGCGACGATCAACGACGGCAACGGCCTCTAGGTCTCGCAGTCGACCCTGCGTGCTGCGCCTGTCGGACGACGGACGCAGCACGCCTCGCCCAATTCCCGGAGAGACCACCTCGATGTCATTGCAAAAGAGCGCGTTTCACGGATCGGGCAGCGATCACACCGCAGACCAGCCCATCAAACCGGCCCGTCATCCGTGGCGGTGGGTGGCCATCGCTTTCGTGGCGCTGCTGGCGGTGATGTTCGTTCATACGCTGATGACCAATCCGCGCTTCGAATGGCCGATAGTGGCGAAGTATTTCACCTCGGGGACCATCCTGCTGGGGGTGCGGCGCACGCTCGAGTTGACCGCCATCGCGATGCTGTCCGGCGTGGGTCTCGGAGTCTTGCTGGCGGTGATGCGGCTCTCTCCGAATCCGGTCCTGTCCAGCGCGTCCTGGCTGTTCGTCTGGTTCTTTCGCGGCTCTCCGCTGCTGGTTCAATTGCTGCTGTGGTACAATCTTTCGGCGCTGTTTCCCGATATCTCGCTTGGCATCCCGTTCATCGGTCCGGATTTCGTCAAGATCGACGCCAACGTGCTGATCACCCCCTATCTTGCAGCCCTGCTGGGTCTTGGCCTGAACGAAGCCGCCTACAGCGCCGAGATCATCCGCGCCGGGATCATCTCGATCGACCACGGTCAGACCGAGGCCGCCCAGTCGATCGGAATGTCGCGCGGGCGTCTGTTGCGGCGGGTCGTGCTGCCGCAGGCAATGCGCGTGATCATTCCGCCTTTGGGCAACGACACCATCAACATGCTGAAGATGTCGGCGCTGGTCAGCATCATCGCCGTGCCGGAACTGCTGTTTGCCGCGCAGACCATCTATTCGCGGACCTTCGAGACCATCCCGCTGCTTCTGGTCGCGGTGATCTGGTATCTGATCGTCGTCTCGGTGCTGAGCGTGATCCAATACTACATCGAACGACACTACGCCCGCGGCAGCAGCCGCAGCCTGCCGTTGACGCCGCTGCAAGGCCTGCGGAAGCTGCTTGGCTTCGGTCCGCGCGGTCGACCGGCGCTACCTGACGAAAAGCGGAGCGCAGCATGACCGTCCAGGCAGAAGACCCGGCACCTGGGATCATGATGCAGGCCGCCGGCGTACGCAAATCCTTCGGGACGCTGGAGGTTCTGAAGGGGATTGACCTGGTCGTAAGGCAGGGCGAAGTGATGTGCCTTCTTGGCCAGTCCGGCTCTGGCAAGAGCACCTTCCTGCGCTGCATCAACCATCTGGAGCGGATCGACTACGGCCGCATCCGGGTGGACGGAGAGCTGATCGGCTACAAGGAGCGCGGCGGATATCTGCGCGAAATGCACGAGCAGGAAATCGCCCGCCAGCGCGTTCACATCGGCATGGTGTTTCAGCATTTCAACCTGTTTCCGCACATGACGGCGTTGCAGAACGTCATCGAAGGGCCAATCGGGGTGAAACGGGAAAACCGCGACGAAGTGGTCGAGCGGGCCCATGGCATCCTGAAACGGGTCGGCCTGTCCGAAAAGGTGAACGCCTATCCGCGGCAGTTGTCAGGCGGGCAACAGCAACGGGTGGCCATCGCGCGGGCCCTGGCGATGCGACCCAAGCTGATCCTGTTCGACGAGCCGACCAGCGCACTGGACCCCGAACTGGTCTCGGATGTGCTGGACGTCATGCGCGACCTGGCCGAAAGCGGGATGACCATGATCGTCGTGACGCATGAGGTCGGTTTTGCCCGTGAGGTCGCGGATCGCGTGGTCTTCATGGCTGATGGCGAGATCGTGGAGCAGGGCAAGCCGGCCGATGTGATCGGAAATCCTTCGCATCCGCAAACCCGTGCCTTCCTGTCGAAGGTGCTTGTCTGAGCTGGCAGGCCGCGATCGCTCGATCGCCTGATGCCGGTCCATGCATCGCGCCGCATGGTCCGCGCGACCTCGGGCGCGGGGACAAAGCGCCGGTTGCGCAAAGGGAAGGCCATGAAGTTGAGGCCATACAGCTCGAACCCGTAGGGCGCGCCGCAGGGGTGATGGCCGCGCTGGATGCCGAAGCTGCCAGCCGGATCGAGCCGGTGACAACAGGTCTCTTCGAGATGGGTGATGCGCGGGCAGTCTTCTTCGGCGTGGCGGTGCGAGGGGTACGACGACCGGTGGCCGGCAGGGGGAAGACCTCGGTCACGATGAGCGGGTCGCAGGAATCCTCGCCCTCGATCGCGATGCCGTCGATTGTGCGACCGCCGGCCTGGACGGCGAAGCTGGGTGCAGTGTCGCCATGCGGGATCAGGACAGCGCACGAAAGAACTCGAGATCGGTGATAGGCGCCATCGGCGTTATCGGATCGAACGACTGGATCTTGATCGCGACCGACCCCGATGCGCCCTTGCATCGCGACCCGGTCGACCGGCAGGGCATGCGATGATGAAAGGCCAGGCCCCCCGTCGCATTCTGGTGATCGAGGATGATACAACCCTCAACCGGCTTCTGGTGGAACAGCTCGGGCGGTCCGGTTTTGCCGCGCAGGGCGCCACCAGCCGCAGCGAAGCGCTGGAGTTGCTGTCCGTCCGCCGGCATGATCTTGCCATTCTCGACCTGCGGCTTCCCGATGCCGATGGCCTGACCTTCCTGCCCGAACTGCGCGAATACTGCCCGGTCATCGTGCTGACCGCGCAAGGCTCCATCGACCGGGCGGTGCAGGCGGTCCGCGCCGGGGCGTCGGATTTCCTGGTGAAGCCGACCAACGGTCAGGCGCTGGAACTGGCCGTCAACCGGGTCCTCGGCACTGCGGATCTGCAGCGTGATCTGGCCTTCTGGCAGGGGCAGGCGCGGATCGGCCAGGATCGCCCGATCATCGGGGCCTCGCCCCAGATGGCCGAAGTGCGCCGCCTGCTGTCGCTGTTTGCCGGTTCCGACACCCCCGTCCTGATCCTGGGCGAGCCGGGGACAGGAAAGGAACGCTGCGCGCTGGCGCTGCACGGGATGTCTGCCCGCTCGAACGGGCGCTTCGTTTCGGTTGACTGCGAGGCCGGACCGACGGCCGAAGACCTGCTGGGCGAGATGCGCAGCGATGGATCGGGCCGGGTGCATCGCAGCGAAGGGCTGATCGCCTCGGCCGATACCGGCACGGTCTATCTGGGCGGGGTGGACCGCCTGCCGCCCGACACCCAGATCAAACTCCTGCGGATGATCGAAACCGGCAGCTACCGGCCGCCCGGCTCGAACGCGCTGGTCGCTTGCCCGGCCCGTCTTGTCCTGGGGGCCAGCCGGACGGCCGGGGAGATCGCCGCAGACAGGGCCGGACCAGCCCGCTGCTGTTTGGGCTGCTGTCCTTCGTGATCAGTATCCCCGCCCTGCGCGACCGCCCCGACGATATCCGACCCTGGCCGAGGCCTTCCTTTCCGACCGCAATTTCCAGCGAAACACGCCGAAATCGTTCAGTGCCGAGGCGATGCGGGCGCTGCGGACCCACCGCTGGCCGGGCAACCTGCGCGAGCTGTCGAACGCCGTGGAGCGCGCCATCATCATGTCGGCGGGCGAAGAACCGATCGGGCCCGACCATCTTGGCCTCGGCACGGCAGCCGTGCCTGGCGCAAGGCCCGGTTCGGGCGAAGTGGCCCTGCGCTTTGACGCACCCCCGACCCTGGAAGCCCTGCGCGCGACCTATCTGCGCCTTCTGGTCGACCGGACCGGCGGAAACCGCCGCGCGCGTCCGGCGGTATATTGGCAGACTGCGGCATACCACCCGCTTTCTGACGGGGCGGTCGAAGTTCACGGCGCCCCATGGCTTGGACCAGTCGGCCAGCCGGCCCAATATCGACGGATCGCGCAGATGGACCAGAAGTTCACGGATGAGGTTCAGTGTGTTTGCGACAAGATGGATCGCCCTGTCCGCGTCCTGTGGGGAAAGAACGATGGCTGGATCCCTATGCCAAGGGCGAGGAATTGGCCAAGTCGATCTGGGATCATCGCCGGGTTCCGACAGAGAATTCAGGGCACCTTGTTCAGGGAGGATCAACCGGAAGCCATCGTTGCAACGATGCTTGAACAGATCGGTGCCTGGCGACAGCTTCGTCCGGCATGGCTGCCATCGGTTGACCGCCTCAGCCGTCCAGAACTGACAACTGCCACAGATTCGGACGGGAACTTGGAAGATCCCCACCGCCAGCCCCTTGCGCCTTGCCCGGCTCTTGACGCAGGACGCCTCAGATCATCCGGATCGTATCCTTGCCCACCGCTAGCATGTAGCCGCGTCGCGCGATGGTCTTGACCAGAAGCTCGCTGACCAGCTGGTTGCCCAGTGCGTCGCGCAGCCGTTTGACCCTTGTCGCCCCCGCCGCCTCGTCGCAATCGGCCTCGGACCGTCCCGAGATCACCGCCTCGATCTGCGCGCCGGTCAGCACCTCGTCATCCATCCGCGCCTCGGCCAGAACCGACAGCGTTTCAAGCGCCGCCTCGGTCAGCTGGAACTCCAGATCGTTGATGTAGACCGCCCGCGACTCGCGGCTGATCATCAGGCTGGCCACCTGGATGCCGCTGCGCTGGATCGCCGAAATCCGCCGGTTCAGCGCGATGATGGTCACCAGAAACACCAGGGCGGCGACCAGCAATGCGGTGGAAAAAACCAAGAGCACGAAGATCACGCTGCGATAGCTGTTCAGCACCTCGGAGAAAGAGGTGCCCGATTGCGCCAAGATCTCCAGCAGCTTGATCTCGGCGCCCGAGGTCAGATCGTCGTTCTCGACGAAGATCCGCTCTACCCGCGCGTTGAAGGCGTTGGCGTCGGGCAGGTTCAGAAACAGGAACAGGGCCGCGCCCAACAAGATAAGCACGATCGCCGCGATACCCAGCGCGACGACGCGGTTCCCGGTTTTCAGACTGTCAGTAACGGAGGAAATAGTCTCCGGCACTCGCTTTCCTTTCGGCCAGACCTTCCGGCCCGAATGTGGACAAAACATTCAGCAACGTCCAGCCATCACTTGCCAGACGGGGCGCAAGTTCGCCTTCCGCCGCCGCCTTGTTGCAATTGGCATCCGACACCTGCGCCACGCCGTAATGCAGCTGCAGTGGCTGGTCCTTCTTGGCCTTGTAGTCGGCATAGCATTCCGCCTGCGCCATCCCGGCGACGGACAGCAGCAAAACAGCCGCGAGTAGCGAAGTCTTCATCTTGTTGCTCCTTCAAGGAGGCTGCTCGATCCTGGTGCCGACAATGGCCGCAGGCGCGCGGATATTCAATAACAGCCGCCCCCGATACCGACTGATATCGCATAGCAGCCCGCCGCCGCGCCCCGGCTATCGCCTATCACCGCGGCGTTATTGCTTGACCCGCACAGCCCCGTCCAGTCTGGCGTCAAGGTCGTTCGCAGCCCGCGTCGGCCCTCAGGTTCACAGGCGGCACACCCGCCGACACGAAAAGGAGGCACCCATGACCGCAGGACATGACATCGAGACCTTCCGTATCGCCCGGACTGCGAAGGCCGATACGCGCCCCTCGCCGCGCCGCGTGGCGGGGATGTTCACTGCCGCCGCTGCCGCCCTTTCGCTGGTGCTGGCGACGGCACTTCCCGCCCGCGCAGGTGACCGTGGCGAAGACCTTGCCAAGGCGCTGATCGCGGCGCTGGTGATAGGCGCGATCATCCACGAGACGAAGAAGGACAACCGGGCGCCCGCACCGGTGCCGGTCCCGGAACCGACGCGGAAGAAGAAGAAAAAGGACAAGTGGCACTCCGAGGCCCGAATCCCCGCCGTCTGTGCGCTGCAGTTCGACGGCGAGCGCCGCAGCGTGACCGTCTATCCCGAACGCTGCCTGCTGCGTGAAGGCGTGTCGCGCAAGTTGCCGCGGTATTGCGCCAACGAGGCCCGAATCTACGGCGACTGGGACCGCATCTACTCCGAGCGCTGCCTGCGCGAGGCCGGGTTCCGGCTGCCGGCGGACCCGCGCGACGACTGATCTTCAGGGCCGCTTGGGGTCCGAAGGGGCGCGGCGCCCTTGATCGCCGTGCCGGACTGGGGCGGGGGGACGAGCAGCCTCCGCCCCTTTTTCCTGTGGCGGATCTGATTTAGATCATGGAGCCTTCGGCGCACATTCCCTATCTTCCCCCGATCTTTCAGGAACGCGTGATGGATCTGACAGCCCTTCTGGACTGGCTGGAGGAGAGCCAGCTTTCCGCCCTTTTCGGCCTGCTGACCGGGGTGGTCTTCGGCGTGGCGGCGCAAAGGTCGTCGTTCTGCCTGCGCGCAGCGACGGTGGAGTTTGCCCGCGGCGCGCTTGGCCCGCGAGTCTCGGTCTGGCTGCTGACCTTCTCGACTGCAGTGATCTGGGTGCAGGGCGCGCAGCTTCTGGACCTGTTCCGGTCGGACGACGCACGGATGATGGCGGTGACCGGGTCCTGGTCGGGGGCAATCATCGGCGGGTTGATGTTCGGCGCGGGCATGGTGCTGGCGCGCGGTTGTTCGGGCCGGCTGCTGGTGTTGGCGGCCACAGGCAATTTGCGTTCCTTGATTTCGGGGCTGATCTTCGCGGTGGTGGCGCAGATGGCGTTGCACGGCTGGCTGTCGCCTGCGCGCGAGGCGCTGGCGGGCCTGTGGGTCACGCCCGGCGGGCGCAACGTGGACCTGCTGGCGATGGCCGCGTTGCCGCAAGAGGCGGGGATCGTGCTGGGGCTGGCCGTGGCCGCGTTGGCGCTATGGCTGTCTCTTCGCAACCGGATCGGCGCGCGCGTGCTGGTCTTTGCCTCGGGCGTGGGCTTTGCGGTGGCGTTGGGTTGGGTGCTGACCTTCAGCCTGGCGCAAGTCGCGTTCGAACCGACGAGCGTGACCTCGGCCACCTTCTCGGGGCCATCGGCCAACACGCTGATGTTCTTCCTGACACCGGACCCTGTGCTGGAGTTCGACATCGGTCTTGTCCCCGGCGTGTTCCTTGGTGCCTTTCTGTCGGCGGCGCTGGGGCGCGAGTTGAAGTTCCAGGGCTTTGACGGTGAAAGCCAGATGCGGCGCTCGATGGCCGGGGCGGCGCTGATGGGCTTTGGCGCGATGCTGGCCGGGGGCTGCGCAATCGGCGCCGGCGTGACCGGCGGGTCGATCTTCGTTGCCACCGCCTGGCTGGCGCTGTTCTGCATGTGGCTGGGGGCCGGGATCACCGATTTTCTGGTGGATCAGGCCGGGGGACGAAAGGAAGCCCTGAGCTGACCCCGACGCCCTTGCAGCAAGATCGAACCGTTGCGCCGTGGCTGGATCAGCTTTCCCTCCCGTTCCCGTTCCCGTTCCCGTTCCCGTCCCCGTTGCGGCGACGCGACCGTCACCGAATGCGCCTTGTCGCTGGGCAAGGGATCGTCACCACGCAGAGAAGAACGTTGTCTCATCGAGAAAACCTGCGCTAGGCTTGGCGGACTGAGGGACTCTCAAAAGACATCACGCGGGGATCAACCCGCTTACCGGGAGGAAACACCATGAAGACCGCCACCCTGGCGACCGGCATCCTTGCCGCCACGACGGCTCTGTCGGGCACCGCTGCCCTGGCCGATCTGAACCTCTATTGCTCTGCCCAGGAGGAATGGTGCCAGATCATGGAGAAGAGCTTTGAGGAAGCGACCGGCATCGACGTCGCGATGACGCGCAAATCCTCGGGGGAAACCTATGCCCAGGTCCAGGCCGAAGCGGCCAATCCCAAGGGCGATGTCTGGTGGGGAGGCACCGGCGACCCGCACCTGCAGGCGGCCGAGGAAGACCTGACCGAACCCTATGTCAGCCCGATGCGCGACCAGTTGCACCCCTGGGCCATTGCCCAGGCGGAAAGTGCCGGCGACAAGACCATCGGCATCTATTCCGGCGCGCTGGGCTTTGGCTACAACACCGACATGCTGGCCAAGGCCGGCCTGCCCGCGCCGGCCTGCTGGGAAGACCTGACCAAGCCGGAATACAAGGGCATGGTGCAGATGGCGAACCCGAATTCCTCGGGCACGGCCTATACCACGCTAGCCACAATGGTGCAGCTGTTCGGCGAGGACGGCGGCTTTGACTACATGAAGCGGCTGCATGTGAACATCAACCAGTACACCAAGTCCGGCTCGGCCCCGATCAAGGCCGCCGGGCAGGGCGAAACGCTGATCGGCATCGTCTTCATGCATGATGCTGTGGCGCAGACCGTGGCAGGCTTTCCCATCGCCACCGTCGCCCCGTGTGAGGGCACCGGGTACGAGATCGGCTCGATGTCGATCATCAAGGGCGCGCGCAACATGGACGAGGCCAAGCAGTTCTACGACTGGGCGCTGAGCGTCGAGGCGCAGGATCTGGCGCTGCAGGTCAACGCCTTTCAGGTGATGTCGAACGTCGGTGCGGCCAAGTCGGACAAGGCGCCCGATTTCGCCACGATCAAGCTGATCGACTATGACTTCAAGAAATACGGCTCGTCCGACGAGCGCAAGCGCCTGCTGTCCAAGTGGGATAACGACGTTTCGACCCTGCCGCAGTAGGGCCGTTGCGAAAAGCAACCTCCGAAAGCACGTCCCATCCGGTGCTGATCTTCTGGATCGTCGTCGGGTGGGTCGGCTATGTCCTCTTGCCCTGGTACGGGGTCGAGGATTTCTATTCGCTTGAATGGCTGGCAGATGGCTGGCCGCTGGACCCCGACTATGGCCCCGCCGCGGTGCTGATCACGATGGGGCAGAAGCTGTGGCTGGCGCCGATGCTGCTGGCGCTGGTCGCACCGCTGGCGGTGATGCGGAGGCCGAAGTCCGACCCGGTCTTTGCTCGTGTGCTGGTGGTGGCGGGAGCCTTCGGCTTTGGCTGGCTGGTGGCCCAGGGCCTTGGCATCGGGCTGCGCGGCTTTGCCTTCGGCTGGCTGGAAGCGCTGTTCGGCCCGCTGCAGGACCGGCAATTCGGCATGGGCTATGGCGCGCTTTTGACGGTCACCGCCTTTCTGTTCCTCTTGACCCAGGGCATCGCGGCGCGGGGCGCGGTCAAGGGCGATGTCTTCGTCGCCTCGGCGATCGGCGGGGTGATCGCGGTGGTCGCGATCTTCGTCTTCTTTCCGATCGCCAAGATGCTGCTGGCCGCCTTTGCCACCGAGGGCGGCGGCTATTCGGTGGCGGGGTTCTTTCCGAAGTTCATTGACGGCCGGATCTGGGGCCTTGGCTGCCTGTCCGGCGGGCGCTGCGGGGCGGCGTGGAACTCGCTGTTCCTGGCAGTTCTGGTCGGGGTACTGACCACGCTTCTGGGTCTGGCCTTCGCGCTGGTGCTGACGCGCTCGGGCTTTCGCTTCAAGCGGTCGTTGCGGGCGCTGACGGTGTTGCCGATCATCACCCCGCCCTTCGTCATCGGCCTGGCCATCATTCTGCTTTTCGGTCTGTCGGGGGCGGTCACCACCACCGTCGCCTCTGTCCTGGGGCTGGAGGCGACGCGCTGGGTCTACGGCATGCCGGGCGTGCTGATCGCGCAGACCCTGGCCTTTACGCCGATCGCCTTTCTGGTCCTGATCGGCGTGGTCGAGGGTGTCAGCCCCAGCATGGAAGAGGCCGCCCAGACCCTGCGCGCCGGCCGCTGGCAGATCTTCCGCACCGTCTCGCTGCCGCTGATGCGACCGGGACTGGCCAATGCCTTCCTGCTGGGCTTCATCGAAAGCATGGCCGATTTCGGCAACCCGCTGGTGCTGGGCGGCAATTTCGACGTGCTGTCGACCGAGATTTTCTTCGCCATCGTCGGCGCGCAATATGACCAGAGCCGGGCGGCCATTCTGGCGGTCGTGCTTCTGGGCTTCACCCTTGGCGCGTTCTATCTGCAACGGTTCTGGCTGGGGCGCAAAAGCTATACCACCGTCACCGGCAAGGGCGATGCCGGGGTGCATCCGGCGATGCCTACCGGGCTGGCGCTGCCGGTATATGGCATCGTGGCGCTGTGGTCGGGCTTCACCCTCGTCGTCTACGGGATGATCCTCTACGGCTCGGTCGTGCAGCTTTGGGGGGTCGATGACACGCTGACCTTCAAGCATTACCTGACCGCCTTCCGCATCGACTGGGGCGAAAATGGGTTGCGCTGGACGGGCTCGGCCTGGGACAGCTTCTGGACGACCGTGCTGATCGCCACCATCGCGGCCCCGCCCACAGCGGCCATCGGCCTTGTCACCGCCTATCTGCTGACGCGGCAGGATTTCGCCGGCAAGCGCGGGTTCGAATTCGGCACCATGCTGTCCTTCGCCATCCCCGGCACGGTGATCGGCGTGTCCTACATCATGGCCTTCAACGTCCCCCCGATCGAGATCACCGGAACCGGGCTGATCCTGGTCATCAGCTTTGTGTTCCGCAACATGCCGGTGGGGGTGCGGGCGGGCATCGCCTCGATGAGCCAGCTGGACAAGTCGCTGGACGAATCCTCGCTGACCCTGGGCGCGAATTCCTGGCAGACCTTCCGCGCGGTGATCCTGCCCTTGCTGCGCCCGGCGATCCTGGCCGCGCTGGTCTACAGCTTTGTTCGCGCGATGACGGCGATTTCGGCGGTGATCTTCCTGGTCTCGGCGCGCTACGACATGGCCACCAGCTACATCATCGGCCGGGTCGAGAACAACGACTACGGCCTGGCCATCGCCTATTCCACGGCGCTGATCTTCGTGATGCTGGCGGCCGTCGGCCTGTTGCAACTTCTGGTCGGGCGGACCGAGATCGGCCGACGCACAAGCCACGGTGAGGGACATTAGATGACCGGCATCCACGCAAAGGCCGCCTCGGTGCGGTTCGAGAAGGTCTCGAAGGTCTATGGCCGCGATGTCAAAGCCGCCGACAGCATCGACCTGGAGGTTGCGGCCGGCACGCTGGTGACCCTGCTTGGGCCTTCCGGCTGCGGCAAGACCACGACCCTGCGGATGATCGCGGGGCTAGAGCTGGTCAGCGCTGGCCGGATCTTCATCGGCGACAAGGACGTGACGAAGCTGCCTGCCACTGACCGCGACGTGTCGATGGTGTTTCAAAGCTATGCGTTGTTTCCGCACATGACGGTGCTGGAAAACGTCAGCTATGGGTTGAAATTTTCCGGCTTCGGCAAGGAAGAGGCGCGGCAGAAGGCGCAGGCCGGGCTGGGGCTGGTGGGCCTGAAGGGCTATGACTCCCGGCTGCCGTCGGAACTGTCGGGCGGCCAGCAGCAGCGCGTCGCGGTGGCCCGTGCGCTGGTGCTGGAACCGCAGGTGCTGCTGTTCGACGAGCCGCTGTCGAACCTGGACGCCAAGCTGCGGCGTAGGGTGCGCGAAGAAATTCGCGAGATCCAGCAGACCCTTGGCCTGACCGTGGTCTATGTGACGCATGACCAGGAAGAGGCGCTGGCGGTGTCGGACGAAATCGTGGTGATGCGCAATGCCGCCATCGCGCAGAAGGGCACCCCGCGCGAGTTGTATGAAGCCCCCGCCGATGCCTTCGTCGCCGATTTCATCGGCGAGGCGAACCTGATCCCGGTCGAGATCGTGACGGTCGAGGGCGACACCGCAACGGTCCGCATTGCCGATTACAGCCACCGGCTGCCCTCTCGCGGGCTGGCCACCGGGCCGGCACAGCTGGCGGTGCGCCCGTCGCGCATCCGTCTGCTGGCAGGGGCGGGTGACGGTGTTGCGGCGGTGATCGACAAGGCCACCTATGTCGGCAGCCGCTTTGAATACACCGTGCGCGCCGCCTTCGGCACCGTGTTTGCCACCGCCGAGGATGTGGCCCACCCGTTCGGCATCGGCGATGCCGTGACCATCTCTTTTGCGGCCTCCGGCCCGGTTCTGATACCGCCGGATCAATCGTAGGCGTGGTTCGCCAGCGCCTGCACGGCGTCGAACACTGCCGGGCCGGCCACGACCACGCGCCCGCCGCCGGCGATCGCCTCATCGGCATTGACCGGCTCGACCCGGCCACCGGCTTCGGCCACGATCAGGTGGCCGGCCAGAAAATCCCAGGCGTTCATGTGTTCCTCGACATAGCCAAGGATGCGCCCGGTCGCCACATAGGCCAGCGACAGCCCGCCCGAGCCATTGCGCCAGAACACCGTTCCGGCATCGCAGCACAACGTAACCAGCCGCTTGATCCCCTCAACATGGGTGCGGCCCGAAAAGCCCACCCCAAGCGAGCCCTGACGCAGGTCGGTCTTGTCGGAGCAGCGGACCCTGCGGTCGTTGCAGAAGGCGCCGCCGCCCAGCATCGCGTGGTGCATCTCGGCATGCACCGGGTCATGCACCACGCCCACCACCACCTGCCCCTGATGCACGCAGGCCAGGATCACGCACCACTGCGGAATGCCGTTGATGAAGTTCGTCGTCCCGTCGATCGGGTCGATGACCCAGGTGTAGCCGCTGGTTCCGGGGCTGGGTGCTGCTTCTTCGCCCACGATCCCGTCTTGCGGAAAAGCCTTGGCCAGTGCCGCTCGCACGGCGATCTCGACATTGCGGTCGGCCTCGGACACGAAATCCTGATGGCCCTTGATGTCGATGGTCAGTTCGGTCCATCTGCGGAAATAGTCCACCGCAAGAGTTCCGGCGTCTGCGGCAATGCGACGGGCGGCGGCGTAGCGGCTGGCAAGGTCATTGGATGGCATTAGGGCTCCCTTCGGCACGGTTGCGCCATCCTATCAGCAGGGAAAGCGCAGGGGGAATGACTTCCTCAGCGATTTCACGCGCACAGGCGGCGATCTTCGATCTGGACGGCACGCTGGTCCAGTCGGAATCTGCCTGGGAAGAGGCCAAGCGCCGCGTTCTGGCCGCCGAAGGCGTGACGATCGCGCAAGCGGACTATGATGCCTTCGTCGGTCGGGGCTTGCGGGGCTTTCTGGCCCATGTCTTTGGTCCCGGCCTGCCCGAGGACCACCGCGATGCCCTGGCCGCCCGTATCGGGGCCGAGGCCGACGTCCTGCTGCCGCAGATGCGCCAGCCGATTTCGGGTGCCGCCAGTGCAGTCGTCGAACTGGCCGAGGCCGGCCTGCGCATCGCGGTCTGCTCGTCGTCTCCACGCCGCCACATTCTGGCGGCACTGGTGCAGTTGAACCTGGCGGACCGAATTTCGGTGATCGTGTCCGGTGCCGATCTGCCACGCGGAAAGCCAGACCCGCTGCCCTATATGGAAACGCTGGCCCAGCTTGGCCTGAACGCGGACCAGGCCTTTGCGGTCGAGGACGCGCTGCCCGGCGCGATCTCGGCCCATGCCGCAGGTCTGACGGTCATCGGGATCGGCGGGCAAACCCTGTCCCAGGGCTTCGCGCCCTATTGCCGGGTCCGGGTGCCCGACTACGCCGCCTTCGGGCGGCTTTTCGCTACTGTCCGGGGCCGCTGAACGCGGCCTTTGCCGAGCCGGGGCTTGCCCATCAGGTGGCTGGGAAAGTTCCGACGCTGCTTTGCCAGCATCCAGGTCAGTGAACGAGATTGACTCCATTTAGAACGTTCCATATCGTTTCTTGTATCGTTCCAAAATGGGTGACTCGAGATGCGGTGGGGATTGATCGGCGCCAGCGCCATAGCCGAGAACCACATGATTCCGGCGATGCGCCATGCCCATCAAGAGATCGTAGCGGTGATGAGCGGGACGGCCGATCGCGCCGCCGCATTTGCCGCGGCCCAGGGCATCGCGAAGGCGACATCGGACCTGGCCGACCTTCTTGGCGACCCGGCGATCGAGGCAGTCTACATCTCTTCGACCAATGAAAAGCACTTTGCCCAGGCGATGGCGTCCATCGCGGCGGGCAAGCATGTGCTGTGCGAAAAGCCGCTTGCCATGTCGCTGGACGAAGCAAGGGAAATGGTGCGCGCGGCCGAAGGCGCAGGCCTGGTCTTTGCCACCAACCATCACCTGCGCTGCTCGGGCAGCCATCGGGCCATCCGGGGCCTGATCGCCTCGGGCCGCATCGGCCGGGTGCTGTCCTTGCGCCTCTTTCATGCGGTCCACCTGCCGGAATCGCTGCGGGGCTGGCGGCTTACCGATCCGGGGGCTGGCGGTGGCGTGATCCCGGACATCACAGTGCATGACGCGGATGTCGCGCGCTTTCTGTTGGGGGAAGACCCGCAGACGGTGGTCGCGCAGATGTGCGCCTCGGGTCTGGGTCAGGGCGTCGAGGACAGCGCGATGTCGGTCTGGACCATGCCCTCGGGCACGATGGTGCAAAGCCATGAGAGCTTTACCCATCCCTTCGCGGGCTCGGGGCTTGAGGTGCATGGTACCGAAGGCTCGATCTTTGCGCGCGGTGTGATGACCCAGCGCCCGGTAGGCGAGATCGAACTGGTCACCGCGGCGGGCCGCGAGCCGGTGCCGTTTTCGGCGCATGATCTTTATGTGCAGGGCATCGAAGAGTTCGCGCAGGCTGTGGCGGGCAAGGGGCAACCGGCGGCCAGCGGCTGGGACGGCGTCGCCTCGCTTGCCGTGGCGCTTGCGGTGCGCGAGGCCGCGAGGACCGGCGCCCGGCAGACCGTCGGCTACGGAGAGGGGGCATGAGCAAGCTGGTCACGGCGGCCGAAGCGGTGTCCCGGATCGGCGACGGGGCGGTGGTGACCGTGTCGTCGTCCTCGGCGCTGGGCTGCCCCGATCTTGTGTTGAAGGCGCTGGGCGACCGGTTCCGCGCCGAAGGCCACCCGCGCGGCATCACCACGCTGCACCCCATCGCCGCGGGCGACATGTATGGCGTCGCAGGGATGGACCATCTGGCGCAGGACGGGCTGCTGGCACGGGTGCTGGCGGGATCCTACCCCTCGGGGCCGTCCAGTCTGCCGATGCCGGGCATCTGGCAGATGATCGTCGGCGACCGGTTGGCGGCCTGGAACGTGCCCTCGGGCATCCTGTTCGACATGCACCGCGAAGCGGCGGCTCGTCGGCCCGGCGTGCTGACCAAGGTGGGGATGGAGACCTTTGTCGATCCCACCCGCGAAGGCTGTGCGATGAACGCGACGGCTGCGGCGGCGCCGATCGTCAAGCGGGTGGAATTCGGCGGCGAGACCTGGCTGCATTTTCCGAACATCATTCCCGATGTCTGCATCCTGCGCGCCACCACGGCGGATGAACGCGGCAACCTGACCTATGAACACGAAGGCGCCTATCTGGGCGGACTGGAGCAGGCAATCTGCGTGCGCAACCACGGCGGGCTGGTGATCGCGCAGGTCAAGCGGGTCACCGTCGCGGATCCTTGCGCCCGCATGACGTGCGGGTGCCGGGCCATCTGGTCGATCTGATCGTGATCGACCCCGACCAGCGGCAGACCACCGAAACACCCTATGACCCCGCGATCTCGGGCCAGATCATGCGGCCCTGGTCCAGCTTTGCGCTGGCCGAGCACGGGATCGAGAAGGTCATCGCCCGCCGCGCCGCGATGGAGCTGAAGGGCGGCATGACCGCCAACCTCGGCTTCGGCATCAGCGCGCTGGTGCCGCGTATCCTTCTGGAAGAAGGCCACCCCGAGGCGGTGACCTGGGCCATCGAACAGGGCGCCGTGGGGGGCATGCCGCTGACCGGCTTCGCCTTTGGCTGCGCGTCGAATGCCGATGCCTATGTGCCCTCGCCGCAGCAGTTCATCTACTTTCAGGGCGGCGGGTTCGACATGTCGTTCCTGTCCTTCCTGGAGGTCGACATCGAAGGCAACGTCAACGTCTCGAAACTGGCCAAGAAGCCCTATCTGACGGCGGGTTGCGGCGGGTTCGTCGACATCACCGCGCATGCCCGCAAGATCGTCTTTTCCGGCTGGTTCGAGGCCGGGGCAGGGACTGCGCTGGACGAGACGGGCATCCGCGTGACCGCGCCCGGCAGGTTCACCAAAATGGTGGACCGGGTGGAGCATGTCACTTTTTCCGGCAACCGGGCGCGAGCACAGGGGCAAGATGTGCTCTATGTCACCGAACGCTGCGTGATGCGGCTGTCCGACAGCGGCCTTGTGGCGACCGAGATCATGCCGGGAATCGAGCCTGCGCGCGATATCGTGGCGGCCAGCCAGGGGCGGGTGAAGGTGGCCGAAAATGCCGTGACCATGCCCCTGTCGCTGTTGTCCACCGGCCCGATGGGGTGGCAGCCATGAGCGCGGTTCATTTGCAGATCGCCGGCCGGGTGGCAGAGCTGCGGCTGGACAATCCGGCCCGGCTGAACGCATTTACGGTGGACATGCTGGCAGAGTTTCGACCGTCTGGCGCGACTGGCGCGACCGACCATCGCCGTTCTGACCGGCCATGCCTTCGGTGGCGGGCTGGAACTGGCGGCGGCCTGCGACCTGCGGGTGATGGTGCCCAAGGCGACAATTGCCCTGCCCGAGGCCGGAATCGGCATCGTTCCGGGCTGGTCGGGCACGCAGCGGCTGGCGCGGCTTCTGCCCGAGGCGGTGCTGAAGGAAATGGCGCTGTTCGGTCGCCGCGTCGGGGCGGATCGCTGCCTTGCAGTCGGCTTTGCGGCCGAGGTGGCGGAGGACCCGCGCGCCGCGGCCGAGGCCATGGCCGCAAGGGCCTGCGAACTGTCCCCCCGCGCGGTCGAGATCAACAAGGCGATGATCCATGCCGGTGCTGGCGAAGACGCCGCCGCGATGATCGAGGCGCTGGGCAGCGCCGCCATAGCCGCCAGCGACGACCGCAGCGAAGGCGTCGGCGCATTTCGCGACAAGCGCAAGCCCAGCTTCACAGGAGGCTGAGGCATGACCGAACTGACCCTGATTCCCGGCCTTGGCACCGCCCTTCCCGCCCCGCGCAGGAACCGCCATTTCATTGATGGCGGCTTGGTCGACAGCGCCTCGGGCGAGGTCACCGACCGGCTGTCGCCGGCGCATGGCGTCTTGGTCAGCCACTCGGCCGCCGGGGGCGCGGCCGAGGCCGAGGCCGCCATCCGTGCCGCGCGCCGTGCCTTTGACGATGGCCGGTGGAGCCGCCTGTCCGGCAAGGCCCGCGCGACGGTCCTCTTGAAGGTCGCCGACCTGATCGAGACGCTGGAATCGGGCAAGCCGATCACCCAGTCTCGCGGCGAGGTCGCGGGGGCGGCCGACCTTTGGCGCTATGCCGCTGCACTGGCCCGCACGGTCGAGGGCGACAGCCACAACGGCCTTGGCCCCGAGATTCTGGCCGTGGTGCTGAAGGAACCGATCGGCGTGGTGTCGATCATCACGCCGTGGAACTTTCCGTTCTGGATCCTGTCGCAGAAGCTGCCCTTCGCGCTGGCGGCTGGTTGCACCTGCGTGGTGAAACCGTCGGAGATGACGCCGTCGACCACGGCAATGCTGGCCGATCTGTTGGTGGAAGCCGGACTTCCGGCAGGCGTGGTGAACATCGTGCTGGGCCTTGGCCAGCCGGTCGGCGCCGCGCTGACCGCGCATGACGACGTGGACATGATCAGCTTTACGGGGTCGACGGCGGTGGGCAAGCTGATCTCCCGCTCGGCCAGCGACACGCTGAAGAAAGTGGCGCTGGAACTGGGCGGCAAGAACCCGCAGGTGATCTTTCCCGACGCAGATCTGGACAGCGCCGCCGATGCGGTTACCTTTGGCGTGCATTTCAACGTGGGCCAATGCTGCAACTCGGGCAGCCGGATCATCGTGCATGAGGATATCGCCGAAGACTTCGTGGCCCGCGTTGTCGCCCTTTCGCGGCGGGTGGTCTTTGGCGATCCGCTGGATCCGGCCACGCAAGTGGGCGCCATCGTGACGCCCGAACACAACGCCAGGATCCACGCCCATGTGCAGGCTGCGCGTGCTGCTGGCGCGCGGGTTCTTCTGGGCGGTGCGGTGCTGCAGATCGCCGGCCTTGGCCCGCAGTTCTACCAGCCGACGGTGATCGCCGGTGTGACCCCCGACATGGCGATTGCGCGCGCCGAGGTATTCGGTCCCGTTCTGGTCGTCCTGACCTTCAGAACGCTGGACGAGGCAATCGCCCTGACCAACGACTCCGACTACGGCCTGAGCGCCGGGGTATGGAGCGAAGATGTCCACACCTGCCTGACCTTCGCTCGCGCTGCGCAGGCCGGCACGGTCTGGACCAATACCTGGATGGACGGCTTTCCCGAAGTGACCTTTGGCGGCGTGAAGCAATCTGGTCAGGGGCGCGAGATCGGCCGCTATGGGCTGGAAGAATTCCTTGAGGTGAAATCGCTGGTGATGCGGCTTGGCCGCACCCGGGCGCCTTGGGTGAAGACCCCCTGACGATGAAGGGTCGGGGGTAAGGAACGAACACTGCAACGATGGGAGGAAAACCGGATGCGTGGGTTCTTTGGACGGAAAATGACGATGGTCGCGGCGCTGCTGGCCACGACCGGAATGGCCTCGGCCGAGGATGTCGAGGTGCTGCACTGGTGGACCAGCGGCGGCGAGGCGGCGGCACTGAACGTGCTGAAGGATGATCTGGCGGCTCAAGGGATTGGCTGGGTCGACATGCCGGTTGCAGGTGGTGGCGGTGAAGCTGCGATGACCGCCCTGCGCGCCCGTGTCACGGCGGGCGATGCACCGACTGCCGTGCAGATGCTGGGCTTTGATATTCAGGACTGGGCCGCCGAAGGCGCGCTTGGCAACCTGAACGATGTCGCCGCCGCCGAAGGCTGGGACGCGGTGATCCCGGCCGCGCTGCAGCGCTTCTCCAAGTATGACGGCAACTGGATTGCGGCCCCGGTCAACGTTCATTCGACCAACTGGATCTGGATCAGCAAGTCGGCACTGGATGCCGCAGGCGGCAAGGCGCCGGAAACCTGGGACGAGCTGGTGACGCTTCTGGATGCGATGAAGGCCAATGGCATCACGCCGATCGCCCATGGCGGGCAGGCCTGGCAGGATGCCACGATCTTCGACTCACTGGTCTTGGCCGAAGGCACGGATTTCTACAAAGCCGCCTTCGTCGATCTGGACCCCGCGGCGCTGGGTGGGGAAAAGATGGCCGACGCCTTCACCAAGCTGATGAAGATGCGGACCTATTTCGACGACAACTTCTCGGGCCGCGACTGGAACCTGGCCTCGGCCATGGTCATCAATGGCGAGGCCGGGATGCAGTTCATGGGCGACTGGGCCAAGGGCGAATTCCTGAAGGCCGGCCAGGTGCCGGGCACCGATTTCGTCTGCATCCGGTTCCCCGGCACGCAAGGGGCCGTGACCTTCAACTCTGATCAGTTCGCCATGTTCAACGTGCAGGGCGACGGCAAGAAAGCCGCTCAGGCCGCGATGGCCACGGCGATCGAAAGCCCGGGCTTCCAGTCGGCCTTCAACGTCGTGAAAGGCTCGGCCCCGGCGCGGACCGATGTACCGGACACCGACTTTGACGATTGCGGCAAGAAGGCGATCAAGGACCTGGCGGAAGCCAGCGCTGCCGACACGCTGTTCGGTTCGATGGCACATGGCCATGCCGCACCGGCCGCGGTGAAGAACGCCACTTATGACGTGATCACCGCTGCCGTGAACGGCGAATATGCCGATGGTGCCGCGGCCGCCGCTGCCCTGGCTGACGCCGTCGCCGCCGCGCAGTAGCAGTCTTGCGGGGGGGCGGCTGTCGTTCCCCCGCAAATTCCTTCGAAGGAATTTGCAAAGGTTTTCGAAAACCTTTGCCGCCCGGACCCACCGGCAGGAAAGGAACGGCGATGGCTGCGCCTGCAACCACCGATTTTCGCACGCGATTGCAGGACTGGCTGCCGAAACTGGTGCTGGCGCCGTCTTTCGCGGTGACGCTGCTGTTCGTCTACGGCTTCATCGCCTTCACGGTGGTGCTGTCGTTCACCGGATCGAAGATGCTGCCCCGCTATGACTTCGTCGGTTTCGAGAACTACGCCAAGCTCTTTGCCCTGCAGCACTGGCATATCGCGCTGCGAAACATCGCCATCTTTGCCAGCCTCTACATCGTGATCTGCACTCTGGTCGGCCTGTTGCTGGCGATCTTCCTTGACCCGAAGATCCGCGGCGAGGGCATGCTGCGGCCGATCTACCTTTATCCGATGGCGCTGTCGTTCATCGTCACCGGCACCGCGTGGAAATGGTTCCTCGACCCCGGCATCGGCTTGCAGAACGTTATGCAGCAATGGGGCTGGGAAAGCTTTTCCTTCACCTGGATCAAGGACAGCAACATGGCGATCTATACGATCGTCCTGGCCGCCGTCTGGCAGACCTCGGGCTTTGTCATGGCGATGTTCCTGGCCGGTCTGCGCGGCATCGACAACGAGATCCTGAAGGCTGCGCAGATCGACGGGGCGTCGAACTGGCAGCTGTACCGCAGGATCGTCATTCCGCTCTTGCGGCCCGCCTTCCTGTCGGCCTTCGTGATCCTGAGCCACCTCGCGATCAAGTCCTATGACCTTGTCGTCGCGCTGACCGGCGGCGGCCCCGGCCGGGCAACGGAAATGCCCGCGACCTTCATGTATTCCTACACCTTCACCCGCAACCAGATGGGCATCGGCGCCTCTTCGGCGGTGATCATGCTGATGACCATCGCGGCGATCATGGTGCCCTATCTCTATGCCGAACTGAGGGAGAAGCGCTGATGGCCGCCGTCACGCAGGATACCGCCATTTCGACCGGCCGCATCACACGGGTGTTCCTTTATCTGGTGCTGCTCTTGTTCGCTCTGTTCTACCTGTTGCCGCTCTATGTGATGGGGGTCAATTCGGTCAAACCGCTGGCCGAGATCACCGGCGGCAACATGATGGCGCTGCCGCAGGTCTGGACGCTGGACCCCTGGCGATCGGCCTGGTCCACCGCGCAGATCGGGATCGAGCCGACGGGGCTGAAGCCCTACTTCCTGAACTCCATCCTGATGGTGGTGCCCGCCGTGGCCATCTCGACCATCGTCGGCGCGCTGAACGGTTACGTGCTGACCAAATGGCGGTTTCGCGGCGATACCTGGGTGTTCGGGCTGATGCTGTTTTCCTGCTTCATCCCGTTCCAGATCGTGCTGATCCCGATGGCGGTGGTGCTGGGCAAGCTGGGGCTGGCGGGATCGGTGCCGGGGCTGGTTCTGGTGCATGTGGTCTACGGGCTGGGCTTCACCACGCTTTATTTCCGCAACTACTATGCCGCCTTCCCGACCGAGCTGGTGCGGGCGGCGCAGATCGACGGAGCGGGGTTCTTCCGCATCTTCTGGCGCATCCTGCTGCCCGTTTCCGGCCCGATCGCCGTGGTCAGCGTGATCTGGCAGTTCACCAACATCTGGAACGATTTCCTGTTCGGTGCGTCCTTCGGCGGCACCAGCCAGCCGATGACCGTTGCCCTGAACAACCTCGTCCAAAGCTCGACCGGCGTGAAGGAATACAACGTCCACTTCGCGGGCGCGATCCTTGCCGCGATTCCCACCCTCTTCGTCTACATCGTCGCAGGCCGCTATTTCGTGCGCGGGCTGATGGCGGGGTCGGTGAAGGGATAAGCCGACCGCTGGGGGGCAGGCACCGCCCGACGATCTACCGCTCAACCCAAGGCCCCGTATCCACAAGGACCGGGCGAACATCTGGCAGGAACTGCAAAATGGGACGATTGCCCATTGCCACCTTACTAGCGCTGACAATGGGGAACGCCCATGTGTTCGCCGAACCCTCGGTTGAGGAGATGCATTTCTGGACTAGCGGCGGCGGGCCGGCGGCCCTGTCGGCCGTGCGCGACAAGGTCGTGGCGGCCATGCCGATGCTGGGCCAGGATGTGATCGACTGGGCCAGCGAGGGGCTGTTGGGCGATGTCGATGCCCTGGTCGTGACCGAAAGCTGGGACGTCGCCCTGCCGCATGCGGTGAAGGACTTCACCAGGATCGACGGCCACAATATCTGCATGCCGACCAACATGGACCGGACCGAAATGATCTGGACCTCGACGGCCGCTTTCGACGCGATCGGCGCGGCCTTTCCGACGACCCGGGAGGAGCTGAACGCCCTGGCGCCAAGGTTCCGCGAGGCCGGGAATATCCCGCCGGCGCATGGCGGGCATGCCCGGCAGGAGGTCGACAAGTTCGATGCAACCGCCACCAGCGTCGACGGGGCGGATTTCTACCACCGCGGCCTGATCGAACTGGACGACGCCACCCTGCGCGGGCCGGAAATGGTGGCATTGCTAGAAGAACTGGCCCAACTGCGTGGCATGGTCGACGAAAACGCGCCGGGCCGGGACTGGAACCTGGCCTCAGCCATGGTCATCAACAGCGAGGCCGCGATGCAGATCATGGCCGGCTGGGCCAAGGGCGAATTCACCAACGCGGGCAAGCTGCCGGGTGAATATCGCGCCTGCATCCCGGTGCCGGGGGCCGAGGGCGATACCCTTGTCTTTCTGGTGACCGCCCTGTCGCTGTTCGCCCAGACCGACCCCGACCTGATCAAGGACCACGCGGTGCCGGCTTCTGCGATCATGGACAAGGACCTGCAGGTGGCCTTCAACCAGGCCAAGGGCGCCATCCCCGTCCGCCCCGACATCGACTGGTCGGGCATGGACGGCTGCGCGCAGGCAACCTCGGCCGCAATGTCAGCCACTGGCGCGGCCGCGCTTGCCGATGCGACAGAAGCGGCGACGTGAAGTGCCACCGCGCCACCCCGCACTCCCCGGGGTGGGGCACCCAAGACCGAACGACCAGACCCGGAGACGACATATGGGCTTTCTCGACATCTCGAACGTCACCAAATCCTACGGCGCGGTCGAAGTGCTGCACCGGGTCGACATCGCCGTCGACGAGGGTGAATTCCTGGTGCTTGTCGGCCCCTCGGGCTGCGGCAAGTCCACGCTCCTGAACATGATCGCGGGGCTGGAGGCGATCTCGGGCGGCGACATCTCGATCAAGGGCCGGGTTGTCAACGGGGTGCATCCGTCAAAGCGCAACATCGCCATGGTGTTCCAGTCTTACGCGCTTTACCCCAACATGACTGTCGGCCAGAACATGACCTTCGGCCTGGAAATGCACGGCGTGCCCAAGCCGGAACGCGAACGCGCGCTGGCCGACGTGTCAAAGCTGTTGCAGATCGACCACCTTCTCGACCGCAAGCCCGGCCAGCTGTCGGGCGGCCAGCGCCAGCGCGTCGCGATGGGGCGGGCGCTGGTGCGCAAGCCCGACGTATTCCTGTTCGACGAGCCGCTGTCGAACCTGGACGCCAAGCTGCGCGTCGACATGCGGACCGAGATCAAGAAACTGCACCAGAAGCTGCGCACCACCATCGTCTATGTCACCCATGACCAGATCGAGGCGATGACTCTTTCGACCCGCATCGCGGTGATGAACAAGGGCCATATCCAGCAGCTTGGCACCCCGAAAGAGATCTACGACACGCCGGCGAATCTCTTTGTCGCCACCTTCATGGGCAGCCCGGCAATGAACATCGTGCCGGCGCGGGTGGTCCTGCGGGCCGGCGTTCCCCATGCCCGCGTCACCGATGCGGACGGGGCAGAGACCTTCCTGCCTTTCAGCCAGCCGAACCTCACTGCCTGGGAAGGGCGCGAGATCCTGCTGGGCATCCGCCCAGAGGCGATCACCGATCCCGAAGGCGCCGACAGGGCCTCGGAGAATATCGTGGCGCTGCCCAACCGGGTGACCGTCACCGAACCCGCCGGGTCCGATACCTTCGTGACGATGACGCTGTCGGGGCGCGATATCGTCGCCCGCATGCGCGCGGACGCCAGCGTGGCCGAAGGGCAGGTCTTCGACTTTGCCGTGAACATGGAAAAGGCCGTGGCCTTCGACCCGGCGACCGAGGAACGGATCGCCCGCTGATGCAGCCCGATGTCCTCATCATCGGCTCGGGCATGGGCGGGGCGACGCTGGCAGCGGGGCTTGCGCCTTCGGGCCGCCGCATCGTGATCGTGGAGCGCGGCGAGCGGCTGGAGGATTGCCCCGAGGCGCGCGATCCGGCGGCGATCTTCGGGCGTGGCCATTTCAAGCCGAAAGAGGTCTGGCACGATACCGACGGGCGCCCCTTCAACCCCGGCAACTATGCCTTTGTCGGCGGCAATACCAAGTTCTACGGCGCCGTCCTCTTGCGCTATCGCGAGGCCGATTTCCGCCCGTTGCGCCATATCGGCGGCACCACGCCCGGCTGGCCGATCGGCTACGGCGATCTGGAACCCTTCTACGGTAGGGCCGAGGCGCTGTATCGCGTGCGCGGCGATGCCTCGGCCGATCCGACCGAGCCGCCGCATTCCGCCGCCTACCCCTTCCCGCCGGTGCCGGACGAGTCTGACATCGCCACCCTGCGTCGCGCTCTTGTGGGCCAGGGCCTGCACGTCGCCTCGCTGCCACTGGGCATCGACCTTGACCGCTGGCTGGCCCGCGCGCCCACCACCTGGGACGCATTCCCCGACACCACCGGCGCCAAGTCCGATGCCGAAAGCTGCGGTCTGGCCACGGCGCTGCGCCACCCCAACGTCACGCTGCTGACCGGGGCCAAGGTCACCCGCTTGCTGGCACAAGGCCGCAAGATCACCGGGGTCGAGATCGACCGCAACGGCAGCCGCGAAACCCTGACCGCGCCGGTCGTCTGCCTTTGTGCCGGGGCGGTGATGTCGGCGGCGCTGCTGCTGGCCTCGGCCAATGACGATCACCCGCAGGGGCTGGCGAACCGGTCCGATCAGGTCGGGCGCAATTTCATGAACCACAATCTTTCGGGCGTGGTGGCCTACAACCCGCTGCGCCGGAATCGCTCGGTCTATGAGAAGACCATCCAGTTCAACGACTGGTATCTGACGGGCGGGCCGCAGGGCGAACCACTTGGCAACGTGCAGATGCTGGGCCGGATCACCGGGCCGATCCTTGCGGGCGAGGCCGGGCTGCCGCTGTGGCTGGCGCGGCACGTTGCGGACCGGTCGATCCATATCATGGCGATGTCCGAAGACCTGCCCGACCCGGAGTCGCGCGTGCTGTGGAAGAATGGCGGCGTGGTGCTGGACTGGCGGCGCACGAACCTGGCAGCGCATGACCTGCTGGTGAAAAAGCTGGGCCGCGCCATGCGCCGTGCGGGCTGGCCCATCGTGCTGTCGCGCGGCTTTCCGAAGTCGAAGCCCAGCCACCAATGCGGCACGGCGCGGATGGGCGCCGACCCGGCGGCATCGGTCGTGGATGCAAACCTGCGGGCGCATGACATTGAAAACCTCTATGTCGTCGATGCCTCGGTCCTGCCGACCTCGGCGGCGGTCAACCCTTCGCTGACCGTGGCGGCGCTGGCCTTGCGGGCGGCGGATCACATCCTGACGAGGGAGATCGCGGCATGACCCCGCTTGCGCTTGTCACTGGCGGCCAGCAGGGCATCGGGCTTGGCATCGCGACCGCGCTTGCAGAGGCGGGCTTCCGCATCGCAATCGCCTCGCTTCCAGCCGCAGACGATCCGTCCGTGACCGGGGCGCTGGCCCGGCTTGGCCCCTCTGCCCGCTATTTCCAGCACGATCTGTCGCAGGTCGAGGTCGTGCCGGATCTGATCGACAGGGTCGAAGGCGAAATGGGGCCAATCTCGACCCTCGTGCAGAACGCCGGTGTTGCCGCCAAGGTGCGCGGCGACATGCTGACAATCACGCCCGAGGATTTCGACTTCGTCACCGGCATCAACCTGCGTGGCGCGTTCTTCTTGGCGCAGGAGGTGGCGAGGCGGATGCTCGGGCGCGGGAACGGTCCCTATCGGTCGATCATCTTCGTCACTTCGGCCTCGGCCCGGATGGCCAGTGTCGAGCGCGCCGACTACTGCATCTCGAAGGCGGGCGCGGCGATGGCGGCGCAGGCGCTGGCGCTTCGGCTTGCGCCCGACGGGATCGGGGTTTTCGAGATGCGCCCCGGCATCATCGAAACCGGAATGACCGCCGGCGTGAAAGACGCCTACACCGCCCGGATCGAAGGCGGCCTGGTGCCCGCCGCCCGCTGGGGCCAGCCGGGCGATATCGGCGCGGCCGTCGTGCCGCTGGCCACCGGGCAGATGGCCTTTTCCACCGGGGCGGTGATCCCGGTCGATGGCGGCCTGTCGATCGAAAGGCTCTGACATGGCGGAAAGCTACGACTTCATCATCATCGGCGGCGGCTCGGCGGGTTGTGTGCTGGCGGCGCGGCTGTCGGAAGACCCGGACACCCGCGTCCTGCTGCTGGAGGCGGGCGGGCGCGACCGCCATCCGTTCTATCACCTGCCCGCAGGCTTTGCGAAGATGACCAAGGGCATCGGCAGTTGGGGCTGGCAGACCGTGCCGCAGCGCCACATGAACGGCATGGCGATCCGCTATACCCAGGCCAGGGTGATCGGCGGCGGGTCGTCGATCAACGCCCAGATCTACACCCGCGGCGCTGCACAGGACTATGACGACTGGCGGCAGATGGGCTGCGCCGGCTGGGGCTATGACGATGTGCTGCCGTATTTCCGCAAGGCCGAGGACAACGACACCTGGGACAACCGCTTTCACGGCAAGGGCGGCCCCATGGGCGTGTCGAAACCCGCAGCCCCGCTTCCGATCTGCGAGGCGTATTTCAAGGCCGCCTGCCAGTTGGGCATTCCCTTCAACGATGACATGGCGGGAGAGCGGCAGGACGGCGTCGGCTATTACCAGCTGACGCAGCGCAATGTGCGCCGGTCGTCTGCCTCGATCGCCTATCTGAACCCGAACCGGGGGCGAGGGAATCTGACCATCCGCACCAGTGCGCAGGTGCTGCGGATCGTGGTCGAGAACCACCGCGCCGTGGGGGTGGAGATGCCCGAAGGTGTGATCCGGGCGGAGGCCGAGGTGATCCTTGCCTCGGGCGCCATCGGCTCGCCCCGGCTCTTGCAACTGTCGGGCATCGGCCCGGCGGATCATCTGGCGGAGCTTGGCATCCCGGTAGTGCTGGACCAGCCGCAGGTGGGGGCGAACCTGCAAGATCACCTCGACCTTTTCGTGATCGCCGAATGCACCGGCCCGCATACCTATGACCGTTATGCCAAACCGCATTGGTCGGCGCTGGCGGGGCTGCAATACCTGCTGATGCGCAGGGGTCCGGTGGCTTCGTCGCTGTTCGAGACCGGAGGGTTCTGGTATGCCGACGCCGACGCGCGGTCGCCCGACATCCAGTTCCACCTGGCCTCGGCTCGGGGATCGAGGCGGGGGTGGCGGCCATGCCGCAGGGCGGGGTCACGCTGAATTCGGCCTATCTGCGGCCGCGGTCACGCGGCACGGTGCGGCTGGCCAGCGCCGACCCCGCAGCCGCGCCGCTGATCGACCCGAACTACTGGGCCGATCCGCATGACCGGGAAATGTCGATCCGCGGCCTCAAGCTGGCGCAAGAGATCATGCGGCAGGATGCGCTCAAGCCCTTCGTCAAGGCCGAGCGGCTGCCGGGGCCAGAGGTGCGGACGGAGGACGACTATTTCCGCTATGCCTGCGCCCATGCCAAGACCGACCACCACCCCGCCGGCACCTGCCGCATGGGGATCGACCCCGGCGCCGTGGTGGACCCCGAGCTGCGGTTCAACGGGATCGCGGCGCTGCGGGTGATCGACGCGTCGATCATGCCGGCCCTCGTGTCGTCGAACACCAACGCCACCGCGATCATGATCGGCGAAAAGGGTGCCGATCTGATCCGTCTTGCCCATGGGATATGACCGATGATCCGCCACATCGTCCTGATCCGCTTTCGCGCGGATGTGTCCGAACCCACCATTGCCGCGATCTTTGCCGACCTGCGGGCGATCCATGGCAAGGTGCCGGGCCTGGCCGACATCCGCGCCGGGAAGAGCGAAAGCCCCGAGCAGATCGAGCGCGGCTACCTGCACGGCTTCACCGTCGATTTCGATGGCTGGCCGGCCCTTGCCGCCTATCAGGACCACCCCGATCACCGCCGGGTTGGTGCCGCCCTTGTCGCCCATGCCGAAGGCGGGCTGGACGGGATCCTTGTCTTTGACCTGCCCTGTTGAAAGCCGCCCCGATGCTGACGCTGCCGACATTCGCCAACACGCTGGAACCCTATCGCCAGACCGGCACGCCGCTGGTGCCGCGCGCGCCCAAGGTGGCGCTGACCCGCACCGCCTTTGCCGCCGCCCATGTCGTCAGCGATGCCTTGCGTGAGCGGAACCCCTGGGATACCCGCCCGGCGGTGGATTGGGAGGCGACGCTGGCCTTCCGCAGCCGGCTTTGGGACCAGGGCCTGCACCTGGCCGAGGCGATGGATACCGCACAGCGCGGCATGGGCGTCGATTGGCCCACCGCGCTGGAGATGATCCAGCGCACCATGGTCGCGGCCAGGGCCCACCCGATGCGCCCGCGCGTGGCCTGTGGTGCGGGCACCGACCACCTGCCGCTGACCGCCCTGACCACCGACGATGCGATCCGCGCCGCCTGAGACGCAGGCCGAGGCGATCGAGGCGGCGGGCGGGCAACTGATCCTGATGGCCTCGCGCGCGTTCCCGGCGATGGGGGCGAAGGCGGCCGATTACCACGCCGTCTATCGCGGCTTGATCGACGGTGCCGCGCAGCCGGTGATCCTGCACTGGCTGGGCGAGATGTTCGATCGGGGCCTGGCGGGTTACTGGGGCAGCGCCGATGTGGCCGAGGCCAGCGATTTGGTCCTGTCGCTGATCGCCGAGAACCCGGCCAGGGTGGACGGCATCAAGATATCGCTGCTGGATCAGGCCCATGAAGAGGCGTTTCGGGCCCGGCTGCCCAATGGCGTCCGGCTTTATACCGGCGACGATTTCAACTACGCGCCGCTGATTGCGGGCGATGGCACGCATCATTCGCACGCGCTGCTGGGCATCTTTGCCGCCATCGCCCCCGCTGCCTCGCAGGCGCTGGAGGCCCTCGCTCTGGGCGACCGCGCCAGCTATGACCGGCTTCTGGCCCCTCACCGTGCCACTGTCGCGCGAGATCTTTCGCGCGCCCACCCGGTTCTACAAGGCAGGCATCGCCTTTCTTGCCTGGCTGAACGGCCATCAAAGCCATTTCATCATGCCCGCCGGCTTTCAGTCGTCGCGCGACATCGTCCATTATGCGCAAGTCTTTCGCCTTGCCGATCAGGCCGGGCTGCTGGCGATCCCCGATCTGGCCGAGGCGCGGATGCGGGTCTTGCTGGACCTTCACGGGGTGGCGCAGGACTAGAGGATGGAGCGCAGGCCAACCATCATCGACGTGGCGCGGCAGGCAGGGGTGTCGAAGTCGACCGTCAGCCTGGTCTTGCAGAACAGCCCGGCCGTCCGAAAGGAAACCCGCGACGAGGTGCGCCGGGCGATGGTCGAGATCGGCTATCTCTACAACCGCGCCGCCGCAAACCTGCGTTCGGCGAATGTCGGGCTGATCGGCCTTGTCATCAACGACCTGCGCAATCCGTTCTTCACCGAATTCGCCACCTCGGTGCAGATGGCACTGTCGGCGCGCGGCTACGCAACGGTGCTGGCCAACACCGACGAAGACCCGCAGCTTCAGGCGCAAGTGGTTTCCGCCATGATCGAGCATGGTGTCTCGGCCCTGATCGTGTCGCCGGCCTACGGCCAGGAAGAGGCGACCTTCGGCGTGATCGAACGCGCCGGGGTTCCCGCCCTTCAGGTGCTGCGTCAGGTCGTGGACACGGGCCGCTTTCCCTTTGCCGCGCCGGATTACGAACGCGGTGGCCGGCTTGCCGCCGAGCACCTTCTTGCCAAGGGCGCGCGACGGATCGCCTTTGTCGGCGGGTTCGAAGGCCGAGCGGTGACCCGGCGCCGGATGGCAGGCTACCTGGCCGCGCTGGGTGAGGCCGGGATCGGGCCGATCGTCCTGCCGGGCCGCCCCGGCCGGGCCTTCGGTCGCGAAGCCGCCCGCCGCCTGGTCACCGACTTCGCCGAGGTCGATGCGGTGATCTGCTTCAACGATCTCGTGGCACTTGGCCTGTTGTCGGGCTGCGCCGAGATCGGGCGCAAGGTCGGTCAGGCCTTCATGGTGGTCGGCTTCGACGACATCGAGGATTGCGCCCAGGTCTGGCCCGGCCTCACCACGGTCAGTTGCGGCATCGACCGCTTTGGTCAGGTCATGGCGGAAACCGTCCTGGCCTGGCTGGAAGAGGGAAAGCCGCCGCCGGCCGAAGCCCTCTCGCCGGTAAAGCTGATCCTGCGGGCCTCGACGAACGATTGACCGGGCAAGGCGTCATGCGTCCTCGACAAAGCGATAGCCGGTATCGGCCTTTTCGGCCCGGCCGATGCCACCGCCGGGCAGGTGATAGCCGATGATGGCATATTTCCCGGCTGTCAGCTGATCCAGCAGCGCAACCCGCGTTGCCGCCGCCAGATCCTTGTCCTGGTCCGAGCCCGAGGGCCATTCCGGTCGCTCGAACCCGACGTGATGGTTGCCGATGCAGTCGCCCAGCACCATCACCGGGTCCGGCCCGGCGATCTCGAACGCCAGATGCCCCGGTGTATGGCCGGGGGTCAGCCGCGCGGCGATGCCGGGCAGGGGTTCTTCGCCATCGGCCAGCAGTCGGACGGTCTCGGCGACTACCCCAAGCCGCCGTGCTGCGCCCACCGCAAAGGTGGTGCGCGCCTCGCCGATCGTGGTCACCGTGTCGGGGTTGGTCCAATAGTCGAATTCGGCTTGCCCGATCATGTGCTCGGCATTCGCGAAGACCGGCTCGTCGAAGTCGTCCAGCAGGCCCCAGAGATGGTCGGGGTGGCCGTGGGTGAAAAGGACATGGGTGACGTCTTCGGGCGTCAACTCCAACGCCACCAGCGCCTCGGCCAGTTCGCCGGCCGATGGCTGGAAATCCGGACCGGCGCCGACGTCGAACAGCACCGTGTTGGTGCCGTCGCGCAGAAGAGTGACGTTGCAGGGCGGCGTCAGCTGATCGGTCGGCAGGCCGTATTTTTCGACGATGGCCTGCATTTCCTCCTGCGGCATGCCACCCAGGATGAAATCGCCCGGCAAGACGAGGTTGCCATCCGACAGCGTGTCGATCCGCGTGGTGCCCAGCGTCAGCGTGCTGGCGGCCCACAGGCGGTGTGGTGCAAGCGGCGCGGCCAGCGCAGCGGCGGCGGTGGTCAGGACACGGCGGCGGGTCAGCATGGCAGGGGCCTTTCTGTTGGGTGCAGGCGCCTTCCGGTCGCCTGCGCGCGATGTGTCAGCCGAAGATGTCGGCGGTGATGCCGGCATACCAGCCGAGCGATTCCTGGTAGGTCGCCTTGCGCAAGGCAGCATCCTCGCCGGTGGCCGAGATGAAGCTGTCGACCGAGGCGATCTTTTCTGGCGTGGGTTCATACGATGCACCCACCTTGACCCCATCCTCCGGCGCGATCAGCGACCAGCAGGTGTTGGAATACCTCGCCGGAAAAACCTTGGAGCCGGCAAGCTCTCCGCGGATCGCCATGGCGGCAACCTTGGCCTGGGAATTGGCCGAGAAACCGGATTTCGGCATGTCGCCCTGCGCCGATGAATCGCCCAGCACGAAGATCGTTTCATCTACCTTGGATTTCATCGAGTCGGGATGAACCGGCGCCCAGCCGCTGTCATCCGTCACCCCGGCAAGGGCGGCGATCCTGCCCGCCATCTGGCCGGGAATGACGTTGCAGCAATCGACCTTCATGACCTCGCCGTCGACGACGACTTCCATCGTCCCGGGCCGCACCTCGATGTTGTTGCCGCCGAAATCGGGGCCGATCCAGTCGACCATGCCATTGTAATGCTTGCCCCAGCCTTCCTCGAACAGCGCCTGTTTCGAGAACTTGTCCTTCGGGTCCAGCACCAGAATCTTTGCCGTCGGGTTCCGTTCCTTCAGCACATGGGCGACCATGCTGATCCGCTCATAAGGGCCCGGCGGGCAGCGATAGGGGTTGGGGGGCGCGACCATGGCGAAAGTGCCGCCTTGGGGCATCGCGTCGACCTTCTGCCGCAAGAGCTGGGTCTGCGGCCCGGCCTTGTAGGCATGCGGCATCACCTCGGCCGCATCCAGCGACCAGCCCGGCACCGAGCCGTCCTTGAAGTCGATGCCGGGCGACAGCACCAGCCGGTCCCAGGTCAGCACCTGACCACCCGCCAGCGTGACGGTGCGCGCGTCGCGGTCGACGCCGGTGGCCATGTCGTTGATGACCGTGACGCCGCCGCCCGACAGCTTGTCATAGCCGTGCTGCAGGCTTTCGAAGTCGCGAAAGCCGCCGAGGTAGAGGTTGGAGAAAAAGCAGGTGGTGTAGATCGGGTTCGCCTCGACCAGGGTGACGTCGATGGCGCCGTCGCTGTCCTTGGCGATGTAGCGCGCGGCGGTGGCCCCGCCTGCGCCGCCGCCGATCACGACGACCCTGGGTTTCGCCTGACCCCAGACCATCGGGGCCGCCAGTAAAGCCCCGGTCGCGATGCCGGAGCCGATGAAATGGCGTCTGCTGAGTGTCATGAGTCGTTCCTCCCGTTAATGCTCTCGTGCCGTGGCGGGCCCGCGCTTCCTGCTATTCCAGCGTGGCGAAGAAGGCGGCCAGAGCGGCGATCTCTTCGTCGTTCAGGCGGCCGGCCATCATCTGCATCACCGGATGCGGCCGCAGCTTCTTCTTGTAGGCATGCATCGCCACCACGAAATCTTCCCTTGGCCAGCCGGTGATCGACGGGATGCCCAGGTCCGAGCCGTCGCGCTGGTGGCAGGTCTGGCATTCCGCGGCCAGATACTCGCCGTAGTCAGGGTCACCCTCGATGGCCAGGATGGCCGGATCCAGTTCATGGTCGGTCTTCAGGGCGGTGGGTTCGGCCTCGGGAATGTCCTGCGGCTTGTCCGACCATTCGCGCAGATAGGCCAGCAGGTCTGACCGCGCCGTAGTGTCCTTGAGGCCGCGATAGGTCATCTTCGTGCCCGAAACCAGCGCCTTGGGGTTTTCCAGATAGGGGTCCAGCGTCTCCAGCGTCCAGGTCAGCCCGTCGCTGCCCATTCGCGCCATCGCCCTGGAATAGGCAAAGCCGTCGGCACTCCCCGCGCGCCTGCCGAACACGCCGTTCAGAGGCGGGCCGATGCGGCGCATCGCGCCTTCGCCGATTTCGTGGCAGACCGCGCATTCCCGCTTGAAAAGAGCAGCGCCGCGGGCCGCGTCGCCGATCTCCTCGGCTGCCGCCGGGAACAGTCCGGCGGCAGCGAGGATGGCCAGCGCAGGAAGGAAGCGCCGGCCCATCTGTCCTATCCGCCCAGCGCGCCAAGATAGGCAATGACAGCCGTCCGGTCTTCGGCCGACTTCAGGCCCACGAATGACATCTTGTTTCCCGGGAGGAAGCCCTTGGGATCGGCCAGATAGGCCGCCAGCTCCGCCGCATCCCAGACCATGCCGCCCGCGCCCGCCTCGGCCATCGGCTTTGAATACTTGTATCCGTCGACCGTGCCGGCAACGCGGCCGACGATGCCGTTCAGCATCGGGCCGGTGATGTTCCTGGCACCCTCGCCGACCTTGTGGCAGGCGGCGCATTTCCTGAACACCTTCTCGCCCGCCGCGATCAGCGCCGGGTTTGCCTGTGAGCCTTCGGCATCAGCCGCGTTCTCCGCCGCCCCTTCTTCCGCCGGAGCTTCCGCCACGGGCGCACCCGGCGCCTCGGCCGCGGTCAGCATGATCGGCGGCAGGGTGCCCGCGGGCTTGCCGTCGGGGTCTTCCGGGGTCACGTTCAACTCGATCGCGCGCTTGGTCACCTGCGGCGGGGCATCCAGGCAATCTGCCATGCAGGGCGCGGTCGAGAACATCGGATACTCGGTTTCCGCCCGGTCGTCGGGGTAGAAGCCATCGACATTCGGCAGGGTGATTTCGGTGAAATTCTCCTTCGACAGGGTAAAGTCATCCTCGACCAGGCCGTTGGAATACAAAAGGAAAGCGGTGATCGCATAGGTCTCGTCCACCGTCACCGTCTGCGCCTGACCGAACGGCATCGAGCGGTGGACATAGTCGAACACCGTCGAGAGATAGGGCCAGTAGCTGCCGATCGTCTTGACCGGGCGGCGGTCGGTCAGGGAGCCGGCCCCACCGGCCAGCACCGGCCAGCTGTCCAGCCCCTCGGCGAACTCGCCATGGCAGACGGCGCATTTCTCGGCGAACACCTCTTCGCCGGTCAGCACATCGCCCGAGCCTTCGGGCAGGCCGGTGCCATCGGGCAGGACGGCGACATCCCAGGCGACAATCTCTTCGGGCAGGGCAGGGCGGCCAAGGCCCAGGCCTTCAGCAAAAGCGGGGGCTGCAAGGACGGACAGAACGGCCGAAGCCAGCGCCAGATTACGCGATCTCGACATTCTCGACCTCCCCATCGGCGCGCACCCACCAGACCTGCATTGCGTTGTTGTGATAGACGTTGTTGACGCCCCGAACGGCCCGCAGCGCGTCTTTCGTCGGCTGGACATAGCCAGTCTCGTCCACCGCGCGCGACAGGATGAGCATTTCCTGCCCGTCCCAGGTCATGTCGAAATGGAACCGGGTCAGCGCCTTGGGCTTGACGTCGCCCGACAACCGCGCCTCGGCCCAGGTATTGCCGCCGTCGACAGACACATCGACCTGCGCGATCTTGCCATTGCCGCTCCACGCCAGCCCGGTGATCACCAGGGGTCCCGCACCGTGGCGGATCGGCGCCTGCGGGCTGGGCGAGGTGATGACGGATTTAGCATCCATCACCCAGGTCCATTTCCGCGCCCGGCCGTCGGGCATCAGATCGGTGTATTTCGAGGTCTCTTCGCGGCCCTCCACCGCCTGGTCATAGACGGCAATCCGACGGACCCATTTGACCCACATGTTGCCTTCGAACCCCGGCACCACCAGCCGGGCGGGATAGCCGTGTTCCTTGCGCAATGCCTCGCCATTGGCGAAGAAGGCGACCATCACGTCGTCCAGCGCCTTTTCCAGCGGCATCGAGCGGCCGTTGGACGAGGCATCGGCGCCCTTCGACATAGACCCACTTCCCCTCGGGCTTCACGCCTGCCTCGGCCAGAAGGTCGCGCAGCATCACCCCGGTATATTCCATGTTGTGGATCATGCCCTGGGTGAACTGGCAGCCCTCAAGCTGGGCGCCGCCCCATTCCATGCCGCCATTCGCAGCGCATTCGCAAAAGGCGGTCATCACATGGCGCGGGAACCGCATCAGGTCTTCGAAGGTGAAGACCAGTGGCTGATCGACAAGGCCGTTGATCATCAGCCGGTAATCGGTTTTCGACAGCTCGATAGCGCCCGAGTGGTGACGCTCGAACGCGCAGCCCTGCGGGGTGATGGTGCCTTCCAGCGCGTGGATCGGCGTGAAGTTGATCGACGAGGCGGTGCTTTCGGTCAGCCATTCGACATTGCGACGCACGACATGGCTCTCGAACCTGATCGGCATGCCGTAGGGCGTGGCATCGACCGCGTCGCCGAATTCGACCGCCCAGGGCTGCACTTCGGTGATCAGCGGGTCGGGCGCTTCGGCGCGGGCGGCGGTGGCGGAGGCCACAAGGCCGGCACCAGCGGCTGCGGTGTTGCGCAGAAAGGCGCGGCGGCCCAGTCCGGTTTCTCGGCTGATTTCGGGTTCGTCGGTCATCTGGCGAACGCTCCTTGCAAGGGGCTGAAGCCGGTCGGAAAGACCGGCACGGCGGGTCGGATGCCCGAGGATGAAAATTGACAAACGAATGTCGCGGCCGCCAGCGGGTGCGGCGGCCGCGAAAGCCCTAGTGGCGGACCGAGACGCCCTCGACCATCAGGCCGTTGCCGCGCGAGGCGACATACAGCTCCAGCGCCTTGAACTCGTCCGAGTTGGGCTTGAAGGTCTCGGCGCGGGTGTCGCGGACGCAGCCAACGAAACGCTGCTGGGCGGACAGGATGCCGGCGTCCTTCAGGCGGTAAGTCGGAAAGCCGTTGACCTGGCCCTGGCTCAGGTGGTCGGCGCGGATGTAGAGGCCCTGGTTGTCCTCGTGGCAATTGGCGCAAGACATCTCCAGCTGGCCAAAGCGGGTGTAGTAGACTTCCTTGCCCTTTTCCCAGAACGGCGCGGCCGTGCCGTCAATGGCGACGTTGACCAGCATCCCGCGCGACTGCATCGAGATCAGCGCCAGCATGTTCTTCATGTCGCCCGAGGTCATGCCCCAGGCCTCAAGGCCCATCCGCTCGGTCACGCAGGCGTTGACGTAGTTCTCGACCCCCATCAGGGCGCCGGTCCTTTCGTCGACCCGCGGTGTCACCGCGCGCAGCCCGGCCATGCTTTCCGGTCCTTCGTGGCAGCCCAGCGCAGCTTTCGCCGTTCGTGCCCATCGGTTCGTTCCACGCGTCCATGCCCAGATCGACAAAGACCATGCCGGGGTTGTCGAAATCATCGGCCTCAAGCGCGCGGGTCTCGGTTTCCCGGTAGTGCCAGCCCGACCAGATCGTGTCCATCACGCCCTTCAGGTGGTCGGGTGCGGGAGCGGTAGTGGAGATCTCCAGCGGGCCATCGTCGGTTTCGATGACCAGCGTGTCATCCACCGGATCCGCAAGGGCCACGCCCGCAAGAGCCAGTCCGAAGGCCGTCGTTGCGGCCAGTAGGTTCAGCTTGCGCTGCTGCATCGTCTCTCCTCCCCGAGGTTTCTGCGGCGCGCCGCTCAGGCCACTTCGATCGGCTTCGACTCTTCGTAGACCGAGCCGTCGTCGTCGTACCAGGTGAACTTGAACTCGCCAGCGGCATCGACCCTGGCGTCGAATTCGAAATAGGGGTTGGTCGAGACGGCCGGTTCGATGGCCACGTCGATCACGTTCACCCCATTCAGGTCGCAGGTGAAACGGTTGATGATCGAGCGCGGGATCAGCTTGCCGTCGGCATCCTTGCGCTGGCCCGATTCCATCTTGTGCGAGATCAGCGCCTTGATCGTGACCACTTCGCCAGCCGCTGCCGACTTGGGAACCTTCACGCGGGGTTTTGCATCATCTGCCATTTTTCTCTCCTCAATCCCTGTGTCAGCCGCCGCAGCCGCCGATGGTGACCTTGACGGTCGCCTGCGCCTGCACGATCGAACCGTCTGCCATCTTGGCCAGCGCCATCACATCCTGGGTCTTGGCCAGGCGGATGCGGGTGGCGGCCATCTGGCTGCCGGCGGCGGGGCCGAAGGTGAAGGTGGCAACCGCCGGCTCCGGGTTGCCGGTAGCCAGAAGCATGATCGCCACCGCGCCGGGGGCCGAGACCGAGACCGGAACGGTGTTGCCGTTCTCGGCAATCTCGGGGGCAGTCAGGGTGATGCCGCCGCTGCCGGGGGCGGCGCCACCAGTGAAGGCGGCGGTCAGCTCGTCCACCGTGGCAGCCGAGGCCAGGCCGGGCATTGCCGCAACGGCAACGCCGCCAAGGCCGACCCAGAGTGCTTTGCGTCTGTTCAGATTCATGTCAGGTCTCCTGTGGTCTTGTTGGGCCTTGCCGTCACTCTTTCAGCGTCAGCAGGTAGGCCACGACATCTTCGATTTCCTGGCCGGTCAGGATCGGCGGCAGATCACCCTCGGGCGCCTTGCCGGAATAGGCATTGCCCGGCCGGATGAAGCCTTCGGTCTTGTAGAAGGCGGGCATGAAGCTGCCGTCGAAGGTCATCTTCGCGTTGCTCACGATGCCGCGCAGTTGGGCTTCGGAATAGCGGTCCGCCACGCCGTCCAGCGGCGGCGCGATATTGCCCGGAAACTGCACGTCCGGCATGGCTTCAATCACGTGACAGGCCACGCAATTGCCCAGCGCTGCGGTGGTCATCACCTTGGCTCCGGCCTCGGCGTCGCCGGCACCGCCGGTCAGCGAGGCCGCAACCGCGCCCTCTTCATAGGCAACATCCTTGGGTGCGGTTTCGCTGGCCGCAGGCAGAGCCGCGACGATGACTGCCGCAGCTGCCGACAAGACATTTCGCGTCTTTGGGCGCGTCATGAGTGGTCCTCCCTGGTCTCTTCCCCGAGTCGAAGTCTAAACGCGGCATCCCGAAGCATGCAATAGAAATATATGCATTCGCGAATATTCCTATATCCGCTTGGAAAGACACGATTTGCCGTCAGTTCTGGGCGTTGATCTGCTCGGCCAGGTACTTCTGGAAGTTCTCGCCGTCGGCATATCCGTGGTCGCGCACCCAGGTCAGCAGCGCCCTGGTGGTGCCCTTGCCGAAGGCGCCGGGCATGGTGGCCACGGCGGCCTGGGCGGCGGTCTGGCCCTCGGCCACCTCTTCGGGCAGGAAGATCAGCGTCGGGGTGAACATCACGCCCCAGCGCATCGCCATGTCCTTTTCCGAAAGGACCGTGCCGTCGAGGTCCGTCACCTCGACATCACCGAAGAGATTCAGCTGCACCACGAAATAGCTGTCGCGGATCAGCGCGTCGATTTCCGGGTCCGGGTAGACCTCTTCATGCATCTGGGTGCAGTAGATGCAGCCGCGCTGTTCGACCGTGATCAAAAGGCGCTTGCCCTCGGCATTGGCCTCGGCCAGATCCTCGCGCAGGTCCTTGAAGGTTTCGCGCAGCCAGGTCGGCTTGTGCAAGCCGTCATCGCCCAGTTCGTCCGCGAAGGCGGCGAATGGCAGGCAAAACGCGGCGGCGAGGGCGATCTTGTGCAGGAACATGGCGTTTCCTTTCCCGGGTCACTTGAGGGTCGAGGACCAGTCGAAATTCTCGACCAGCCATTGCGAGAGGATCGAAACCGAATTGGTGGCGATCAGGATGGCAAAGACGATCAGCATCGCCCCCATCACCTTTTCCACATGACCCATCAGCGCCCGGTTGCGCGCCACCCAGGCCAGGAAGGGCTGCGCAAAGGCTGCCGCGACCACGAAGGGCGAGGTCATCGCCAGCCCGAAGGTCAGCACCAGCATGGTGCCCTGCATCAGCGTCTCCTTCGTCGCCGCGATCATCAGGATGCTGGCCAGCACCGGCCCGACGCAGGCGGTCCAGCCAAAGCCGAAGGCCAGGCCCATGACATAGGCGCCGAAGACGGTCTTCGGGTCGGATTTCGATTCCATCCGCGCCTCGCGCAGCAGGAAGGGGATGCGCAGCACGCCCAGAAAATGCAGGCCGAAGACGAAGATCACCGCCGCCGCGCCATAGCTCAGCCATTCCTTCCATTGCCGGAACGCCTGCCCGGCTGCCGTGGCGCCCAGCCCCATCAGGCCGAAGATCGTGGTCACCCCCAGCGCGAAGAACAATGCCGAGATGAACAGTCGCCGTTGCGCGCCCGGCGCGATTTCGCCCTGGCCGCGCAGTTCGGCCACCGACATGCCGCCCATGTAGCTGAAGTAAAAGGGGACCATCGGCAGGATGCAGGGCGAGAAGAACGCCAGAAGCCCAGCCAGCGCCGCGCCGCCAAAGGTGACATCTGTCAGCATCCGCCCCTCCCGAAGCCTGCGCTTGCCGGATGGCTGCGCAAATAGTAATATTCAGATATACGAAGGGAACGTCAACCATGATCCGCCGCCAGTTTCTTCTTGCCTCCGCGCTGCTGTTGGCGGCGGCTGTGCAGGCCCGCGCGGGGGATGGCGATCTGAGCCTGCTGATGTTCGAACAGCCCGGTTGCAGCTATTGCGCGGCCTGGAATGCCGATGTCGGCCCGGAATACGACCTGACCGACGAGGGCAAGGCCGCGCCGCTGCGCCGTGTGCAACTGCGCGACGGCATCCCCGAAGGCATGGCTCTGGAGTCGATGCCGGTCTTCACGCCCACTTTCGTGCTGGTGCGAGAGGGGCGGGAACTGGCCCGGATCGAGGGTTATCCGGGCGAGGATTTCTTCTGGGGCCTTCTGGCCGCCATGCTGCGCGACGCCGGGGTGACGCTGCCCTAGGGGGTGTGTCCGCCTTGCCCGTGCCGCCGGGTCTTCGCTGCCTTGGCGCGGGCTGCGGGTTGCAGTCCGGCAAGCCGCGCGGGAAGATGCGCCGGAGAGGAAGGGGTCTGGATGCCGGCGGACGTATCGCAGCACGACAGGGCGGGTGGCGGCGATCAGCCCGAAACCGGGCGGCTGCTCGCTCATGCCATGGACGCGGCCAACTTCCTCAAGGCGCTGGGCCACGACGGGCGGCTGATGATCCTGTGCCATCTGGCGACCGGGCCCAAGACGGTGACCGAACTTGAAAATCTTCTGTCCTCGCGGCAGGCTGTGGTCAGCCAGCAGCTGGCCCGGCTGCGGTACGAAGGGCTGGTCAGCGCCCGGCGTGACAAGCAGACGATCATCTACTCGATCCTCGATCCGAAGGTGACCGAAACGATCGCCGTGCTGACACGGCTGTTCTGCGGCGATGCCGGCGAACCGGGCTGACAGGGGAGGAACTGGCACGATGGACGAACTGCCCTATGGCGTGCTTGCGGCCCTCGTGGGGCTTGGCGGTGGTCTGGCCCTGGGCCTTGCCGCGAGGCTGGGAGATTTCTGCACCCTCGGCGCAGTCGAATCCGCCGTTTACGGCAAGGACCAGAAGCGCCTGCGGCTGTGGGGCGTGGTGCTGGCAGTGGCGATCCTTGGTACCCAGGTCGGCGGGCAGGCGGGCTGGATCGACATTGGCGCCAGCTTCTATCACGCGATCCGGTGGAACATCGCGGCCTCGATCGTCGGCGGGCTGATCTTCGGCTATGGCATGGCGATGGCCGGAAACTGCGGCTTTGGCGCGCTGGTGCGTTTCGGGGGCGGCGACCTTCGGTCTCTGGTGGTCGTGGTGGTGATGGGCATCTTCGGCTTTGTCGCCATGGCCGGGCCGCTGGCGCCCTTGCGCGTGGCTCTTTTCCCCGAAACCCCGGCGACGGGGCCGCAGGGCGTGGTGCATGACCTGACCACGCTGACCGGCTTGCCGCCCGCTGCCGTCTTCCTGCCAATCGCCGCCGCAGCGATTGCCTGGGCGCTGGCCCATGCGCCGCTGCGCCGGTCTCCCAAGATGATCGGCTGGGGCGTGGTGGCGGGGCTGGCCGTGGTCTGGTGCTTTGCCGGCACCTCCTGGCTGGCCGAGGCGTCTCTGGGAGCGGTGCAGGTCGAGGGACCGTCATTCACCGCCCCGGTGGGCCGCACGCTGATCTTCCTGATGACCTCCACCGCCGGCGGGCTTACCTTTTCCGTTGGCGCGGTATCGGGCGTTATGCTGGGTGCGCTGGCCGGGTCGATGCTGCGCGGAATGTTCCGCTGGGAGGCCTGCGAAGACCCGCGCGAACTGGGCCGACAGGTCGGCGGTGCGGTGCTGATGGGCATCGGCGGGGTGATCGCGCTGGGCTGCTCGGTCGGGCAGGGAGTGACGGCCTTTGCCACGCTGGCCTGGTCCGGCCCGGTGACGCTGGCCGCCATCATCGCGGGGGCGCTGATCGGCCTGCGCCAGCTGATCGGCGGCTACCAGCCGGAGTGACCCACCCTGGCTGACCCCTCTGCCGCCTTCCGCCGCGGAAGGGGTTGAAAAATGTATTATGACATTCATCTTTATCTATGTATATCGATTGGGCGCCGCGCCGGAAGAGAAGCCGCAGGCGGCGCTGACCGACATCGACGGAATGGGAGAGACCGCTGGAAACCGCATTCACCCCCTTGCAGAGTCTGCTTGGCGGCACGCTGATCGGCGTGGCCTCGGTGCTCTTGATGCTGACGCTTGGCCGCGTGATGGGCGCGACCGGCATCGTTGCCGGGATTCTGGCGCCCAGTTCGCGAGCCGACTGGCTCTGGCGCGTGGCGCTGGTGGGCGGGATGATTGCGGCCCCCCTGGCGATAGTGCTTGCCACCGGCCAGATGCCCGAGGTTCAGGTGCCGGTCAGCCGGGCCGTGCTGATCGCGGGCGGCCTTCTGGTCGGCATCGGGGTGACCTTCGGCGCGGGCTGCACCTCCGGCCACGGGGTCTGCGGCATGGCGCGGCTGTCGCCCCGGTCGATCGCCGCCACGCTGACCTTCATGGCGACCACCGCCGCCACCGTCTACGTCATTCGCCACGTTCTGGGGGCTTGAGAAGATGCGCCTGCTGACCACTTTTCTGATCGGCCTTCTGTTCGGCCTTGGTATCGTGATCTCGGGGATGGGCAACCCGGCCAAGGTGCTGAACTTCTTCGACCTCGCCGGGGTCTGGGATCCCAGCCTGATCCTGGTCATGGGCGGCGCGCTTGCGGTCACTTTCATCGGCTACCGGTTGGTCCTGCCGCGCCCCGGCCCATTGTTCGCGCCGAGATTCGCCCTGCCGACCAGCCGGGCGATCGACGCGAAGCTGCTGGGCGGATCGGCCGTCTTCGGCATCGGCTGGGGCATGACCGGCTTCTGCCCCGGCGGGGCCCTGCCCGTCCTGGGCACCGGCGTCGCCGATGTGCTGATCTTTTGCGCCGCCATGCTTGCGGGCCTGATGATCGGCAAGGCGGGTGTCGCCGCCACCACGCCCCCAACCAGCGACCAGATCCCCTTCAAGACCTGATCCCGCTCGAAAGGAGCCAGCAATGACCGCATATCCTGTCGACATGTCCGCCCACCCCGAGGTCGAGGCTTTCTTCGATCCGGCCACCAACACCATCAGCTATGTGGTGAAGGACCCGGCCTCAGAGGCCTGCGCGGTCGTCGACAGCGTGATGGACATCGACTATGCCGCCGGGCGGATCACCCACGATAGTGCGGACCGGATCATCGCCCATATCCGCAACCGCGGCTTGCGGCTGGAATGGATCATCGAGACCCATGTCCACGCCGACCATCTTTCCGCCGCGCCCTACATCCAGGCGGCAGCTTGGCGGCAAGATCGGCATCGGAGAAAAGATCACGGTAGTGCAGGACACCTTCGGCAAGATCTTCAACGAAGGCACCGAGTTCCAGCGCGACGGCAGCCAGTTCGATGCGCTCTTTCGCGATGGTGATACCTACATGGTCGGCGGCATGACCTGCCTTGCCATCCACACACCGGGCCATACCCCGGCCTGCATGGTGCATGTGATGGGCGATGCGGCCTTTGTCGGCGATACGCTGTTCATGCCAGACGGCGGCTCGGCGCGGGCGGACTTTCCCGGCGGGGATGCGGGTCAGCTCTACGACAGCATCCAGAAGGTGCTGTCCCTGCCCGATGCGATGCGGCTTTTCATGTGCCACGACTACGGCCCGAACGGTCGCGACATCCGCTGGGAAACCACGGTGGCCGCCGAAAAGGCGCACAATATTCACGTCGGCGGCGGCAAGACCCGCGATGACTTCGTCCGCTTCCGCACCGAGCGCGACGCGACATTGGCGGTGCCCCGGCTGATCCTGCCCTCGCTGCAGGTCAACATGCGCGCGGGTGAAGTGCCCAAGGATCACGACGGCCGGCCGATGCTGAAGGTGCCGGTGAACGGGCTTTGAGATCCCAGATATGAAGGCCATTGCCCTGCTGCGGCGCCATATGCCGGTCCTGACCTGGGGCCGCGACTACCGCGCCGAGACGCTTCAGGCTGATCTGCTGGCGGCGCTGATCGTGACGATCATGCTGATCCCGCAATCGCTGGCCTATGCCATGCTGGCCGGTCTGCCCCCCGAGGCGGGGATCTATGCCTCGATCCTGCCGATCCTGCTCTACGCGGTCTTCGGCACCAGCCGCGCGCTGGCGGTGGGGCCGGTGGCGGTGGTGTCGCTGATGACGGCGGCGGCGGTGGGCGAGGTGGCGGCGCAGGGCACCGCGGGCTATGCCGCGGCGGCGCTGACGCTGGCCTTCCTGTCGGGGACGATGCTGTTGGTGATGGGCCTGTTCCGGCTGGGGTTCGTGGCGAATTTCCTGTCGCATACGGTGGTGTCGGGGTTCATCACCGCCTCGGGCATCCTGATCGCGGCGAGCCAGCTGAAATCCATCCTCGGCATCAGCGCCGAAGGTGACACGCTGCCCGAATTGCTGCCCTCGCTGCTGTCGCATCTGCCGCAGACCAGCCTTCTGACGCTGCTGATCGGAGTGGTGGCGGTGGTGTTCCTGTTCTGGGTCCGCAAGGGCGGGCTCAAGCGGGCTCTGATCGCGCGGGGCTTCGGGCCGCGGCTGGCCGACATTGCCGGGAAGGCCGGGCCGGTCGCGGCGGTCCTTGTGACGACGGCAGTGGTCTGGGCGCTGGGGCTGGATGGTTGGGGCGTGGCGATCGTGGGCGAGGTGCCGCAAAGCCTGCCGCCCTTCACGATGCCCGACCTGTCGACCGATCTGGTCGGCAAGCTGTTCTTGCCGGCACTGCTGATCTCGATCATCGGCTTTGTCGAGTCGATCTCGGTCGCGCAGACGCTGGCCGCGAAGAAGCGCCAGCGCATTGATCCGAACCAGGAATTGATCGGCCTCGGCGCGGCCAACCTCGGCGCGGCCTTCACCGGCGGCTACCCGGTGACGGGCGGCTTTGCGCGGTCGGTGGTCAACTACGACGCCGGCGCCGCAACCCCTGCGGCGGGAGCATTCACCGCCGTCGGACTGGCCATCGCCGCTGTCGCGATGACGCCGCTGATCCACTACCTGCCCAAGGCCACGCTGGCGGCCACGATCATCGTGGCGGTGCTGACGCTGGTCGATTTCTCGGCGCTGAAGCGCAGCTGGCGCTACTCCCGCGCCGATTTCGCCGCCGTGCTTGCAACCATCGTCGTCACCCTCGGCTGGGGGGTCGAGGCGGGGGTTTCGGCGGGCGTGATCCTGTCGCTGCTCCTCTTTCTCTACAAGACATCGCGCCCGCATGTGGCCGAAGTGGGCCTCGTTCCGGGGACCGAGCATTTCCGCAACATCCACCGCCATGCCGTGCTGACCGACCCCACGCTGGTCACCCTGCGGGTGGACGAAAGCCTCTATTTCGCCAACAGCAGGCATCTGGAAGATCTGATGCTGAACCGCGTCGCCGCCGATTGCCCGGTGAAGAACGTCGTCCTGATGTGCACTGCAGTGAACGAGATCGACCTCTCGGCGCTGGAGGCGCTGGAGGCAATCAACACCCGCTTCCGCAGCATGGGCGTGGGGTTCCATCTGTCCGAGGTGAAAGGCCCGGTGATGGACCGGTTGAAGAAGACCGATTTTCTGGCGCACCTGAACGGTCGCGTTTTCCTGACCCAGTTTCAGGCGTGGCAGGCATTGCGGCCGCCCATGGCCAGTGCAGCGCGCTAGGCTGCGTCGACAAGCCCGGGCAGCCGGGCGAAATCGGCAAAGGCGGCGCGATGGAGCAGGGTCTCGACCGGGCCCTTGCGGTAGCCTTGGGTGAACAGAAGGAACGGCAGACCGGCGGACTGTGCCGTTTCGGCATCCACTTCGCTGTCACCGACGAAGATCGCATCGCCGCCGCCGAGTTCCTGCAGGCACAACAGCAAGGGGGCCGGGTCGGGCTTCGTCACCAGCAGCCGGTCGCCCCCCACGACGACACCAAAGAACCGCGCCAGACCCAGGTCGTGCAGCACCGACAGTGCCGGGCCTTCGGGTTTGTTGGTGCAGATGCCCAGGCTGTGCCCGGCCTGCGCCAGCGCCTGAAGTGCCTCCGGCACACCGGGATAACAGCGCGTCAGTTTCGGCCCGTTTGTGTATTGCGCCAACGTGGCCCTGGTCAGTGTCAGATGCCGCGCCATGTCGATTCCGCGCGCGTCCATCACCCTCTCGACCAGCCGGGGCAGCCCGTTGCCGACATAGGACACCACCTGCGCCAGCGTCATCGGCGGCTGGCCTTCGTTCACCAGCATTGCATTCACGGCGGCGTGGATATCGGGCGCGGAATCGACCAGCGTCCCGTCCAGGTCGAAGATGACCTTCACGCCTTCCACTTGATCGAGCAGCCCATCGAGGCCACCTGATCGGCGGGCCCCTTGCCGGTCTCGGCCACCAGTTTCATCGCCTCGAACAACTCGCGCCGGGCATCCGCCGGTGCCGGATTGCGCCCCGAGGCATCCAGCCGCCCGCGGTACTGCAAGCCACCCTTCGCGTCGAAGCCAAAGAAATCGGGCGTGCAGGCGGCGCCCCAGACGCGGGCGACCACTTGCGTTGCGTCGTGCAGATAGGGGAAGGGCAGGGTGAGCCGTTTCATCTCGTCGAAACTGTCCTCGGGGTAGGCCGCAGCATCGTTCGACGAAATCGCCGCCACGCCGATGCCCAAACCGGCCAGATCGCGCGCGTCGCGGATGATCCGGTCCAACACCGCCTTCACATAGGGACAATGGTTGCACATGAAGACGATCAGCGAGCCCTTCGGCCCGGCGATGTCGTCAAATCCATAGGTCCGCCCGTCGGTGGCGGGCAGCCGGAACCCCGGTGCCTGCCAGCCGAAATCGCAAACGGGGGGAGAGACTGCCATCAGATCGCTCCCTCTGCCGCCGCCCGGATCGCCCGGATATTCGTGCCGTAGACGCCAGGATTGTCCACCGAGCCGCCTTTGAACACCGCCGATCCAGCCACCAGCACATCCGCCCCCGCCGCCGCGACCAGAGGTGCTGTCGTGACGTCCACCCCGCCGTCGATCTCGATATGCACCGGCCGGTCGCCGATCATCGCGCGCAGCTTGCGGATCTTGCCGGTCAGGTCGATGAACTTCTGCCCGCCGAAACCGGGGTTCACCGTCATCACGCAGACCAGATCCACCAGATCCAGAAGGTCCTCCACCGCCTCGGCCGAGGTGCCGGGGTTCAGCGCCACGCCCGCCATCATGCCTGCGCCGCGAATGGCCTGCATGGTGCGGTGGCTGTGCGCCCCGGCCTCGACATGCGCGGTCAGGATATCGGCGCCGGCCTTGGCATAGGCGTCGATGAAGGGATCGACCGGAGAGATCATCAGATGCACGTCCATCACCGTCTTGACGTGCCGCCGGAACGCGGCAACCGCAGGCGGGCCAAAGGTCAGGTTCGGCACGAAATGGCCGTCCATCACATCGACATGCACCCAATCGGCGCCCTCTGCCTCGATAGCCTGGATCTCGCGCCCGAAATCGGCGAAGTCGGCCGAAAGGATCGACGGCGCGATCTTGATATGCCGGGAAAAGGTCATGCGGCAGCCTTCCATTCTTGGGCCGGCCGCAAGTGAAGACCCGGCCGGCGCGGATGTCTTCAGTCTGGACGGTGGATAGCCTGTCGGCGCGCGTGGTGCCAGAGGCAGATAGCAGCGGCCTTGCCGTCAGCGCGGCACGCGAAGGACTCCGGCAGCCGGAAGCGGCCCGGCCGCCGTCTCGACGGCATGGGGGTTGTGGTTGAACCAGAACCGCTCGGCGCCGGTGTCGCGGACCCGCACCCCGTAGGGCAGCGCCAGCGTTTCAAGCCCCGCGCGGGCGGCGACGTCGGCGACCAGCCGGTCCAGCAGGGCCGCATCGCCCCAGCCGCCGACATAGCACAGGCGACCCTGACGGATCGCGACCGCGCGGCCTTCGGTATCGGTGAAAAATGCCTTCGTCGGGCTTTCCAGCTCTTCGCGATAGCCCGTTATGGTGCCACCGCCCACCACCGCCAGCGGCATGTCGGGCCGCAGGCTTTCCACCCGGGAAACCGTCAGACCCAGCCCCGGATAAGCGGGCGGCAGCGGCAGCGGAATGGCGAAATCCGCCGTCCGCGCGCCCGAACGCGGACCGATCACCACCTCGGCCTCCGCCCCGGCCAAAGCGGCCTTCAGCGCATCGGGCATCTGCATCAGCCCCGGCGCGAAGACCGCCCTGTAGCCTGTGAAATCGCGCACCGAAGGGGGCAGGATATCGACAGATTGCCCGGCTCGGCGCAGCGCCTTGTAGTGGTCGAACACCAGCGCGAAATAGCTGAGGCCCCGGCCATGCGGCTGCACCTTCCATGCCCAGTCGGCGGCATAGTCGAAGATCAGTGCGACGGGTGCTTGTGCGGGCACGGACTCCCGCGCCTCGACCAACTCCGCAGCCACCTGTCGTGCCTCGGCCAGCGCCGGGGCCGCCTGGCTGTCAGGCCGCAAAAGCCCCGCATGCATCTGCTCTTGCGCAAAGGGCACTTGCCGCCAGCGGAAATAGCACACCGCCTCGGCGCCATGGGCAAAGGCCTCCCATGTCCAGAAGCGGACCATGCCGGGCAGGGGCGCGGGGTTGTAGGGCGCCCAGTTCACCGGGCCGGGTTGCTGCTCCATGATCCACCAGCGGCCCCGGCCAACGGCGCGGTAAAGGTCATGGTGGAAGGCCTGGAAATCCGGGTCACCCTGTCGCGCGAAATGGCGCTGCTCTTCCGCGCTGGCCCCCACGCGATCCTCCAGAAAGCCCAGGGGGTAGCTGTCCCAGGATGCTATATCAAGATCCGCGCCGACCTCGAAATGGTCGAACTCGGTCACCCGGCCCATGTAGTTATGTGCAATGGGTGCGTCGGAATGCGCCCGGATCATCTCCACCTGCGCGCGGTTGAACCGTGCCACCTGCGCCGAAGAGAACCGCAGGAACGCATGCGAATGCGCCGGGTTCGGCTCGGTCACCGTCAGGCTCGGCAGGTCGATGTCGTCGAAATCGGCGTAGTCCATCGACCAGAACACATTTCCCCAGGCCCGGTTCAAGGCCCCGATATCGCCGCCATTGCCGCCCGACGCCGGGAACTGCCCGCGCAGCCAGTCCCGGAACGCCGTCCGCGCGGCGTCGGAATAGGAAATCACCGTGTCGTGACAGCCGTATTCGTTGTCGGTCTGCCAGGCCCCCAAGGCCGGATGCCGCCCGTAGCGCCGCGCCATGGCCATGACGATCCGCCGGCACTCCTCCAGGTATCCCGCATGGGAAAAGCAGTAGTGCCGGCGCGAGCCGAACTTGCGCGGGTGACCCATCGCATCCACCGCCAGCATGTCGGGATACCGCTCCAGCACCCATTTCGGCGGCGTCGCTGTCGGTGTGCCCAGCACCACCTTCAACCCCGCCGCCCCGAGCGTATCCATCGCACGGTCCAGCCAGCCCCAGTCATGGCGCCCCGGTTCCGGCTCCATCCGGCCCCAGGCGAATTCGCCGATGCGCACCCAGGTCAGGCCGGTGTCGGCCATGCGGCGGGCATCTTCGGCCCATTGCGCCTCGGGCCAGTGTTCGGGGTAATAGCAGACCCCAAGGCTGCGTTTGTGACCGCTCATCACCGCACCCCCGCATAGGCCGCACGCAAGCCGTTCAGCGTCATCTCCTCGGCATTCACGCAGTCCGCAGCCAGGCCTTGCGCGGCCAGCGCCGCCTGATAGGCAAGGGCGAGCCGGCTTTCGCCCAGGATCACCACCTCGCGCCCCAGCCAATAGGCCCGCGCCGCCGCCAGCTCTGCCCCGATCAACAGCCCCGACAGCCGCGACCGGGCCACCACCCCGTCCAGCCCCGCCAACAGCGCCTCGGCGCGCAGCGAGAACAGATCGCCGACAAGCGCCTCGGGCCGTGACATCGCCCGGCTGACAGCGCCGACAAAGGCTGTATGGTCAAGACCGTCAGCGGAGACAGAGTGGCGCAGCACCGACTGCCGGGCCAGAAGTGCGAACATCTCGCCCGTCATGACGGTCTTGAAGCTGACCACCTCGCCCGCGCTGACATGCACCCATTTGCAATGCGTCCCCGGCAGGCAAAGCACCCCGTCAAACTCCGGCTGCACCGCCAGGAAACCGGCAATCTGCGTCTCTTCGCCACGCATCACATCGGCCGGAATAGCCTGCGACAGTCCCGGCAGGATATGCACATCCAGCCGCGCCTCGGTCAGCCGCAGATGTGTCGCTTGCCCGATCCCCGGCGGCGCGCACGGCACAGAGGCATAGCGCGCCTCGGCCCAGCCCTGCCGCGACCCTGCCATGCCGCAGCAGACCACCGTCAATGGCCCTTGCTTCAGATCCTTGGTCAGCAACTCTTCCAGCACCGGTTGGAACTCGGCCGGCGTCAGCCGCCCCATGCCCCGGTCATCGTCGATGCGGTCCAGCACCGCGCCTGAAGCCGCCATCCGCCACAACCGCAGGTGCGAGGTGCCCCAGTCCACCGCGATCCAGGCCGCCCTCACAGCCGTTCCCCTTCGATGACCCAGATCGTCTCGGGGAAACTCCACGGCAAGGTCAGCCCGTGGTTCATCAGATACTGCCCACTCATCACCACCGGCCCGTCCTTCAACGCAACCTCGCCACGAGACAACCGCACCGCATCCCCCCGGTTCGCCAAAGTCACCCGATACATCGCCCCCGGTTCAAGCCGCGTCAGCCTTACCGGCCTAGGCAGGATCTGTTCCGAACTCGCCGCCTTCCCCGCAAAGACCGCGAACCGCGCCCCATCCTCGCTCAACTGCTGTTCCGCAATCACCGCAGCATCCGCCGACTCGAGCCGCAGGATATCGGCCCGGGCCATCCAGTCCCGATTGGCCTTCCACCATCCCGTCACCCGCGCCAGTACCGCCGCCTCGTCTTCGGTCAACTCGCGCGGGTCCATCTCGAAGCCCATATGGCGCGCCGCCGCCACCCAAGCCCTGAGCCGCATGTCCAGCACCCGCCCCGAGGTATGGCAGACCCGAGGCCCGACATGGCTGCCCGTCACCACCAAGGGCAGGAACAAGGCCGCATCAGCCTGGATCCGCATCCGCTCCAGCGCATCATTGCTGTCGGAAAGCCAAACCCTTTGCGTCCGCCCCAGAACCCCGAAGTCGATCCGCCCCCCACCCGAGGCGCAGCTTTCGATTTCCACTCCCGGAAACGCTTCCCGCAGTCGGTCCAGAAGCGCATAGCTGCCCCGTGTCTGGGCGGCGTCGGCATAGGGAAGAAGCCGGTTGTGATCCCATTTGATGTAGTCGATCGAATGCGCCGAAAGTACCGCCGCGATCCGGTCGTAGAGATACTCCCGCACCTCCGCCCGCGCCATGTCCAGCACCATCTGCTGGCGCCCCGGTATCTGGTCGGCCGGCCCCAGAACCCATTCGGGATGCGCGCGATACAGGTCACTGTCCAGGTTCACCATCTCTGGCTCGAACCACAGCCCAAAGGCCATTCCCAGGTCCTGCACATGGTCGATCAACGGCCCCAGACCGTCGGGAAATTTGCGCGCATCCACCCACCAGTCGCCAAGCGACGAGGTGTCATCATCACGCCTCCCGAACCAGCCATCGTCGAGGACAAACCGTTCCGCGCCCAAGGCAGCGGCACGGCTGGCAATCTCCTGCAACTCGGCCACCGAATGCCGGAAATACACTGCCTCCCAGCAGTTGTAATGCACCGGGCGCGGGCGCGCGGGGTCGGGAAACACCACCACTCGATCGTGCACAAAGCGCTGAAACGCCACCGCGCAGCCGTTCAAGCCAGTGTCCGAAACCACCGCATAGACCTTCGCCGTCTCAAACCGTGTGCCCGGCGCCAGTTCCGTCCCGCTGGCATGGCCGAACTGCACTTGCCGCCGTCCGTCGGGCAATTCCTCGGCCACCATCCGGTGCCCGCCCGACCAGCCGTAGTGCAAGGCGTAAACCTGACCATGCGTGTTGGTCGCTCCTCGGCACGGCAGGATCACGCCCGGAAAATGCTCATGCCCGCTGCGCCCCGTCCGCGCCTCTCGCATCCGCACACCCGGCCCCCAGGCCGAGCGCACAACCTGGAACTCCCCGCACCACCGGCCCGCGAAATCAAGGATCTCATCGGCCAGCTGCGGTCCTGGCAGCACAGGCGCCGCCAGCCAGTCCAGCCAGACGGGCGCGTCACTTTCCACCACCGAAAAAGCCGCCATCACCCCGGTCGCCGGATCAACCGCAAACTCTGCCGCGTAAGACAGCTCCCCGTCGCGATATCGCAGCACCAATCGCCCCAGCGCTTCCTCGGCCGCCACGAAGCGCAAGGTAGGCCGCAACGGCACGCCGCCCGCATCGCGCAACCGCAGCCCCGGCTGCCCGGCAAAGCTGCGGGACTCTTCCGGGCAGATCGACAGTTCGGGCAACACATCCAGCATCCCGCCGGTCACATCCGCCCGCCCGGCGAAAGCCACCGCGCCCAGGTCCTCTCCCACAGGCAGCACGGGCCCCCAATAGACCACCTCGGGCAACCGATCGCCTGCCGCCGCCAGCACCAGGCTGACCCCTGCCCCGTCCAGCCGCCAGATGCTCACTTCACCGCCCCCAGGGTCAGGCCGGCGATGAAATGCTTCTGCATCAGGAAGAACATCAGCACCGGCGGCAGCGCGGCCACGATCGACCCGGCCGAGACCAGATGCCATTGCGCGATCCACTGCCCGTTCAACGACGAAAGACCCGCCGTCACCGGCTGCGTGCTGGCCGAGGTGGTCAGCACCGTCGCCCAGAAAAAGTCGTTCCAGATGAAGGTGAAGACCAGCACCGCCAGCGCCGCAATGGCCGGTCGCATCAGGGGCAGCACGATGAACCAGAAGATCCGCCATTCGGCGACGCCTTCGACCCGTGCCGCCTCGATCAGCTCCCGCGGCAGGGCAGAGATGAAATTGCGCATGAACAGCGTGCAGAATCCGGTCTGGAATGCGATGTGGAACAGCGCCAGACCGGCCGAGGTGTTGTAGAGCCCCATGCCGAAGGTCAGGTCGCGCACCGGCACCATCAGGATCTGGAACGGCACGAAGTTCCCTGCCACGAACATGAAGAACACCAGAAGGTTCGCCCGGAACCGGTACACGCCCAGCGCAAAGCCGGTCATGGTGGACAGGATCAGCGTGCCGATCACCGTCGGGATCGTTACCTTGAACGAGTTCAGGATATACTGGCTCATCGGGGTCGAGGTCTTGGTGAAGACATCGACATAGTTCTGCCAGGCGATGGCCGAGGGCATGCCGAAGTAGTTGCCCGCCGCCAGATCGGATGCCGGCCGCAAGGATGTGACCGCCACGCCCAGAAGCGGAAACAGCCACAGGAGCAGGGCGACGGGCAGCGCGATCTGGTAGAGGACGCGCGACTGGGCAGAGGCCTGCTGAATGGGGCGCGGAAACATCAGTGCACCCCCCGCTCGTCCCGGACCATCTTCCAGATGAAGCCCGAGATGAAGACCATCATGATGGCAAACAGCACCACGGCGATGGCGGCGCCGTAACCCATGCGGTAGCCGTATTCGGAAAGCGCCTGTTCATACATGTAGTAGGACAGCACCCGCGTTGATCCGAAAGGGCCGCCGTTGGTCATGATCGAGACCAGATCGAAAGACCGCAGCGCGCCGATGACGGTGACCACCACGGCGATAAAGGTGGCGGGGCGAAGCTGTGGCAGGATCACATACCACAGCATCTTCCAGCCCTTGGCTCCGTCCAGCCGTGCGGCTTCGACCTGATCCGGCGCGACGTTGTTCAGGCCGGTCAGGTAGAGGATCATCACATAGGCGATCTGCGGCCAGAGGCCGGCTGCAATGATGCCATAGGTGGCCAGATCGGGATCGGCCAGAATGGCCACGCCCTTGCCGGTGAAATACTCGATCACGTTGTAGAGAAGGCCGAAGTTCGGCGCGTAGAACCATGCGAACATCAGGCCGACGACGACCTGGCTGATGACGAAGGGAAAGAAGAACAAGGACTTGTAGATGCGGATTCCCATCACCGCCTGGTTCAGGAAAATGGCGATGAACAGGCCCGCCGGCACCGCCAGCAGATACAGCACCAGCCACAGCACATTGTTGTAAAGCGAGGTGGTGAAGGCCGGGTCGGTCCACAGCTCTGCATAGTTGGCAAGGCCCAGCCATTCCGGCGCGCTGAGGCCGTCATAATCATAGAGCGACAGCCGGAAGCTCGCGATGATCGGATAGATCACATAGAAGACGAACATCGCCATGCCGGGGGCAAGGAACAGCCAGGGCGTCAGCCGTTGCTGGTTGCGGCGCCACCAAGTCCGCGGACGCGGCGTTTCGGATGCCAGTGCCATTCGGCCCTCCCTGCCGTCGCGTGCGGCCTGTGCGTTGCAGGCCGTAGAACGGCGGCCGGGGTCACCGGCCGCCGCAAGGCATCAGATCACTTGTAGATGCGGCTGCGTGCTGCTTCCAGCCGCTCCAGGATCGCGTCCAGCTGGTCCGGCTGCACCATGAACTGCTGGAAGCCCTCCATCCCGATCTTGGCCATCTCGGCCGGCGCATCGCGGTCGAAGAACTGCGCGATGCCGCCCGGCGTGGTCGACAACAGCTCGAACCCCGCCTTGATGAAGGGGTCGTCGCCCACGGTCGAGCCTGCGTTGATCGGCAACTGGCCCAGCGCCATGTTCAGCTTGGTCTGGGTATCGGCCTGCGCGATGAAGGCGAGGAACTTCTTGGCATCCTCGACGTTCTTCGCCCCTGCGGGGATATGGATCGTGTCAGTTGGCGCCTCTTCGGCGCGGGCCACGTCGGGGTTGATGGTCGGGAAGGGCATGAAGCCCAGGGTCTCGTCCGTCATCCCGCCTTCCTTGAAGACTGCGACGGCGAAGTTGCCCATCACGTAGTTTGCCGCCTTGCCCTGCACCAGCAGCGTTGCCGCATCCTGCCAGTCGATCGCGGCATGGTTTTCGGTGATATGGGGCTGCACCTTGGCCCATTCGGCAAAGGTCGCGCGCACGCTGTCATCTGTCCACGGGATTTCCCCGCCGGTCAGCTTCATGTGATGCTCATAGCCATTGGTGCGCAGGTTCAGATAGTCGAAGATCCCCGCTCCGGGCCACAGCGCCGAGGTGCCGGTGGTCAGGCAGTCGATACCGGCCGCGCTGAACTTTTCGCAATTGGCGACGAACGCGTCCCAGGTTGCCGGAACCTCGACGCCGACCTGGGCGTAGACGTCCTTGTTGTAGTAGATACCCCACTGGTAATAGGTGTAGGGCACGCCCCATTGCTTTCCGTCGATCGTCATCGACGCCAGCGCCGAGCCCAGCGACTGATCCAGCCCGTTGTCGGCCCAGACGTCCGAGACATCCATGAACTGCCCGGCCGCGACAAAGGGCGCCATCCGGTTGCCGGCATACCAGTTGGCCAGATCCGGCGCATCCGTGGTCAGAAAGTTGCGGATCGCGGTCTTGTAGCCTTCGTGGTCGAAGTTCTGCAGCACCACGTCGATATCGGGGTTCGCAGCCTCGAAATCGGCAATTGCGGCCTCGAAAGCCGCCAGGGGGGCAGGATCGAAGTCGGCATAGTAGTTCAGCGTCCGCTGCTGGGCCATCGCGGTCGTGCCAAGCAGAACCGCAAGCGCCGCATAGGCGCCCGTCCTCAGGTGCAACATGGTTTTCCTCCCTTCGTTGCAGTCAAAGTTGGTTTCATTATGTGAAACCGATTTTTGAATATTGAAATCATAATCGCGAATCGCCTAAGCTTGTCAACAGCGCGGAACGGGCCGCCAGAGCGGGGAGGTGCCGGAATGAACATCGTCGTCCCGGACAAGATGGATGGGACCGTCGGCAAGGCAGTCGAGGTTCTGGACCGTGTCGCCACCTTCGGCCGCCCGGTGCGCTTTACCGAACTGCTGGACGGCTCGCCCTTCCCCAAGGCCACGCTTTACCGTCTGCTGCAGACACTGACTTCGCAGGGCATGCTGGCCTATGACGATGACAGGCAGACCTACGCCCCCGGCCTGCGGCTGGTCCGCCTGGCCCATCACGCCTGGGCGCAAAGCTCCATCGCGCCGCTGGCCCGCCCGCATATCGACCAGCTGTCGCGCGACACCGGCGAGACGATCCACCTGGCCCAGCTGGACCGCGGCCACGTCCTTTATGTCGACAAGCGCAACGCGCGCCAGGCGATCGAGATGTTCGCCCAGGCCGGCAAGGTCGGCCCCGCCTATTGCACCGGCGTCGGCAAGGCGATGCTGGCCTATCTTGACGAACCCGCGCTGGAAGAGGCGATGAAGGCGCAAAGCTTCTATCCACACATGCCGAACACCCTGACCACGGCGCAGGCGCTGAAGGCCGAACTGGCCGCAATCCGTGCCCGCGGCTACGCCTATGACCGCGAAGAGCACGAGCCGGGCATCATCTGCTGTGCCGCGCCCATCCTCAGCCGCAACGGGCAGGTGCTGGGAGCGCTGTCGCTGACCACCTCGACCGCGCGCAGCACCTTGCAGGACCTCGACCAGCTGGCACCGACGCTGATCGCCACTGCCGCCCGCATCGCTGAAGATGTCGAAAGCTGGCGCTTTCCCGAACGCACCGAAGCACGGAGACCGGAATGAGTGGCGTCACCCTGAACAATGTCGTAAAGAAATTCGGCCCCGTGGGCGTTATCCACGGTGTCGACCTGACCATCGACGACGGCGAATTCTGCGTCTTTGTCGGCCCGTCGGGCTGCGGCAAGTCCACCCTGCTGCGGATGATCGCGGGGTTGGAGCAGACCACTGCGGGCAGCATCGCCATCGGTGCGCGCGATGTCACCACGGCCGACCCCGCCGAACGCGGCGTCGCCATGGTGTTCCAGACCTACGCGCTTTACCCGCATATGACGGTGGCCGAGAACATGGGCTTCGGGTTGAAGATGAACGGCCACCCGAAGGCCGAGATCCAGGCCAAGGTGGCCGAGGCCAGCCGCATCCTGCAGCTTGACCCCTACCTTGCCCGCAAGCCCAAGGCCCTTTCGGGTGGCCAGCGCCAGCGCGTTGCCATCGGCCGCGCCATCGTCCGCGGCCCCGAGGTGTTCCTGTTCGACGAGCCGCTGTCGAACCTCGACGCCGAGCTGCGCGTCGACATGCGGGTCGAGATCGCCCGCCTGCACAAGGAAATCGGCGCGACGATGATCTACGTCACCCATGATCAGGTCGAGGCGATGACTTTGGCCGACAAGATCGTCGTCCTGCGTGCCGGCAAGATTGAACAGGTCGGCGCGCCGATGCAGCTTTACACCGATCCCGACAACAGGTTCGTGGCAGGTTTCATCGGTTCGCCGGCGATGAACTTTCTGGCAGGCAAGGTCGAAGGCGGCAAGGTGCGTGTGCCGGCCCTGTCGGATGCGCTGATCGCCACCCCGGTCGCCCTGCCGGCCGAGGGGCAGCCGGTGCTGGTCGGCCTGCGGCCGTCGCAACTGATGGTGGCCGAGGGGCCGTCGGCCATCACGCTTGACCTGCGTGAACGGCTGGGCGGGGTGTCCTACGACTATCTGAAGGCTGCCACCGGAGAGCGCCTCGTCGCCGAATCCCGCAATGACGCGGTCATCGCGGAAGGCGCCTCGGTGCAGGTCGGCTTCGATCCCGCCGATGCGCTGTTCTTCGACCCCGAGACAGAGCGCCGCCTGCGGTGAGGCGGCGCCCCCGCCGCGATTTCAGGCGCCTTCGAAGACCAGCGGCTTGACCTGCTGGAACATGCCCGTCGATTCCAGCGTATCCACCACTTTCGGGTCGATCGCCTGATCCAGATACAGAAGCGCAATCGCCTCTTTCCCCACGCCCGACCGGCCAAGCGTGAAGTTGGCGATGTTGACGCCGTTCTTGCCCATGGTCATGCCCAGAAGGCCGATGATCCCCGGCACATCGTCGTTTGTGGTGTAGAGCATGTGCTCGCCCACTTCGGCGTCGATATTGATGCCCTTGATCTGGATGAAACGCGGCTTGCCATCGGAAAAACAGGTGCCGGCGATGGAGCGTTCGCGCTTGTCCGTCACCATGGTGACCTTGATATAGGCGTCGAAGACGCCGGACTTGTCCTGGCGGGTAGTCGAGATCTGGATGCCCTTGTCCTTTGCCACCACCGGTGCGGAAACCAGATTCACATCCGGGTTCTGCGCCCGCAGCACGCCCGCGATCACCGACTGGTTCAGCGCCGCCACGTTCATTTCCGCCACGCGGCCGTCGTAGAGGATGTTGATCGCCTTGATCGGCTCGTCGGTCATCTGGCCGATGAAGGCGCCCAGATGGCTGGCGAGCTTGACCCAGGGGCCCATCACGGCAGCCTCTTCGGCGCTGACATTGGGCATGTTGAGCGCGTTTTGCACCGCGCCGGTCAGCAGGTAGTCCGACATCTGCTCGGCGACCTGCAGAGCGACGTTTTCCTGCGCCTCGGTGGTGGCGGCGCCCAGATGCGGGGTGCAGACCACGTTGGGGTGGTTGAAGAGCGGGTTGTCGGTGGCCGGCTCGACCTCGAACACATCCAGCGCGGCCCCGGCGACCTGACCGCTGTCCAGCGCATCTTTCAGCGCGCTCTCGTCGACAAGCCCGCCCCGCGCGCAATTGATGATCCGCACGCCCTTCCTGGTCTTGGCCAAGGCCTCGCGGCCCAGGATGTTGCGGGTCTTGTCGGTCAGAGGCACATGCAGGGTGATGAAATCGGCCCGCGCCAGAAGCTCGCCCAACTCTACCTTGGTGACGCCCATCGCCGTCGCGCGTTCCTCGCTGAGGAAAGGGTCATAGGCGACGACCTTCATCCTCAGCCCTACCGCGCGGTCGCAGACGATGCCGCCGATGTTGCCCGCGCCGATCACGCCGAGCGTCTTGTTGAACAGCTCCACCCCCATGAAGCGCGATTTCTCCCACTTGCCGGCATGGGTGGAGGCATTGGCCTCGGGCAACTGGCGCGCCACGGCGAACATCATCGCGATTGCATGTTCGGCGGTCGTGACCGAATTGCCGAAGGGCGTGTTCATCACGATCACGCCCTTCTTCGACGCCGCCGGCACGTCGACATTGTCGACCCCGATCCCGGCGCGGCCGATGACCTTCAGGTTCGTCGCCGCAGCCAGCAGCTTTTCGGTCACCTTGGTGGCGGATCGGATGGCAAGTCCGTCATAAGGACCTATGGCCGCAAGAAGCGCGTCCTTGTCCTTGCCGAGTTTCGGCAGGTAGTCGACGTCAACGCCGCGGTCACGGAAGATCTGGACGGCTGTTTCGGAGAGGTCGTCGGAAACGAGAACGCGAGGGGCCATGGGCGGTCCTTTCAGAATCGGGGGGATGGGCGCATTGCCATCTTGCGGAATGTCGGGAGGCGGGATGGGCGATGCGCCCGCCCCGGTTACGCGGCTGCGGTCAGGGCGGCGATCTCGGCGTGGAACGCCCAGTCGACCCAAGGCATCAGCGCGGCCACATCGGCGGTTTCCACCGTGCTGCCACACCAGATCCGCAGGCCCGGCGGCGCGTCACGATAGGCGCCCAGATCGAAGCCCGCGCCCGCCTGTTCGATCCGCTTCGCGACGGCTCTTGCAAAAGCCGCGCCATCGGTGATCCGCGGGTCGGTGAACTTCAGGCAGACAGAGGTGGTTGACGCCGTCGCCGGGTCCTCGGCCAGATTGGCGATCCAGTCCCGCGCCGAGCAGAAATCCCGGACCGTCCCGGCATTGGCCTCTGCCCGCGCGATCAGGCCTTTCAGTCCGCCCACTGACCTGGCCCATTTCAACGCCACGAGGTAATCTTCATTGGCCAGCATCGAGGGCGTGTTGATCGTCTCGCCGACAAAGATCCCCTCGATCAGCTTGCCCTTCGATGTCAGCCGAAAGATCTTTGGCAGCGGCCAGGGTGGCGTGTAGCTCTCCAGCCGCTCCACCGCGCGCGGGCTCAGGATCAGCATCCCGTGCGCGCCTTCGCCGCCCAGCACCTTCTGCCAGCTGAAGGTCACCACATCCAGCTTGTCCCACGGCAGGTCCATCGCGAAGGCCGCCGAGGTCGCATCGCAGATCGTCAGCCCCTTGCGGCCGGCCGGAATGGCATCGCCATTCGGCAACCGCACGCCGGAGGTCGTGCCGTTCCAGGTGAACACCACGTCCGAGTCGAAATCCACCGTCCCGAAATCGACGATCTGGCCATAGGGCGCGATCTTGACTTTGGCGTCCAGCTTCAGCTGCTTGACCACATCGGTGACCCAGCCTTCGCCAAAGCTCTCCCAGGCCAGCATTTCAACCGGACGCGCGCCCAGAAGGGACCACATCGCCATTTCCACCGCGCCGGTGTCCGAAGCTGGGACGATCCCGATCCGATACCCCGCAGGCACGCCCAGAATCTCGCGCGTGAGGTCGATCGACTCTTTCAGCTTGGCCTTGCCCACAGCGGCACGATGCGACCTGCCCAGGGGGGCGTCGGAAAGCATATCCAGCGAATAATGGGGGATCTTGGCGCAGGGGCCCGAAGAGAAACGCGGGTTTTCCGGCCGCGCAGCCGGCGTCGAGATCGTTGTCATGGTAGCCTTCCAGCTAAGAGCCCCTCGTTGGGGAGGGGTGTCCCACCGCTGGGAATAATCGTCCGCACGGTCTGGCACAAGCCGGAAAATCGCGGTAATGCGCCGCATCGTCGCGCGAAAGCGACACCGTCCGGATTGGCCACGAAAGCCCGCATGTTCATCGTCTCGCTGCTGACCAACCCCGAAATGCCGGCGCTTGACCGTGCCACGGTGGAGACGCTGCGCAATGCCTGGGGCGGTGGCGATGCGGACTGGCTCGATCCCGGCGTGGCGGCGGAATTCGCGGTGGCGCGTATTGCCGCCAATCGGTGGCAAGTCTGGCAAGACCTGCAGGCTTTGCGCATCGACCTGGCCGTGCTGCCCGCAAAGGGTCGGCGCAAGTGCCTGCTGATCGCCGATATGGATTCAACCATGATCCGCCAGGAGTGCATCGACGAGCTGGCTGATGAGGCCGGGGTGGGCGCTCACGTTGCCGCCATCACCGCCCGCGCGATGAATGGCGAACTGGATTTCGAAGCGGCGTTGCGCGAACGTGTCGGCCTGCTGAAAGGCCTGCCAGAGGCGGTGATCGCCCGCGTCATCGCCGACCGCATCACCCTGATGCCCGGCGGCCCCGTGCTGCTGGCGACGATGAAGGCGAACGGTGCGCATACGGCACTGGTTTCGGGCGGGTTCACCGCCTTCACCTCGGCCATTGCGGCCCGATTGGGTTTTCACGAAAGCCGGGCGAACGTGCTTCTGACCGAAGGCGGCAGTCTGTCGGGCAAGGTGGCCGAACCGATCCTCGGCAAAGAGGCCAAGGTGCAGGCGCTGCAAGAGATCACAGCGCAGCTGGGTCTTTCACCGCAGGACGCCATCGCCGTGGGCGACGGGGCGAACGATCTGCCGATGCTCGAGACCGCCGGCACCGGCGTCGCGCTGCACGCCAAGCCGCGGGTTCAGGCGCAATGCGATATCCGGGTGAACCATGGCGATCTGACGGCCCTTCTCTATCTGCAGGGCTACAGCCGCGACGAGTTTGCCCCGTGCTGATCCGCCCCGCCACCCCGGCCGACGCAGCCGCGATGACGGCCCTTCTCAACCGGATCATCGGCATCGGCGGCACCACCGCGCACCAGCACGAAAAGACCGAAACGCAAGTCCGTGCCAACTACATCGACGGCCGCGAGGCGCTGATTTGTTTGGTGGCCGAAGATGCGGGCAGGGTGATCGGCTTTCAGGACGTCGGGGTCTGGTCCTTTCTGCCCGCAGGATGGGTCTACATCGGCCCCTTCGTGGCGCCAGGCCTGCAGGCAAGGGGCATCGGCAAGACGCTTTTCGCCGCAACTCGCGGCGCTGCTCGGGCGGCAGGGCTGACCACCCTCAATGCCACCATTCGCGGCGACAATGCCCCGGCCTCGTCTACTATGACCGGATCGGCTTTGCCGACTACGCTCCCGATCCCGACTGGTGCCTCGACGATGGCACCCGCGTTGGTCGCATCTCCCGCCGGTTCGATCTGTAGCCTGCCGGGCCATGTCTTCCGTGGCAACGCCGCCAAGCGGGCCCTCGACGGGCCCCGAGGCGGCTCCCCCTTGCCGCCGTATCCGCGAAAGGCGACAAGTCCCGGATGTTCGAGATCGCAACCCACCTCGCCCTGATCCTGATCCTCGCCGCCTTCCTTGCCGGATTTGTCGATGCCATTGCGGGCGGCGGCGGGCTGATCACCGTGCCGGTTCTCCTCCTTTGCGGCGCAAACCCGGTGGAGGCGCTTGCGACGAACAAGCTGCAAGGCACTTTCGGCTCGGCCACCGCCGCCCTGTCCTATGCGCGGGCCGGGCATGTGCGGCTGGCCGACCAGGTGCCGATGGCCGCCGTCGCTGGCCTTGCCGGGGCGGCAGGGGCCATGGTCGCCCATCTGATCCCGGCCGAGGCGCTGCGGGTGATCATGCCCGTCGTGCTGATCGCCGTGGCTGCCTTCTTCGCCCTGAAAAAGGGGCTGAGCGATGCCGATCGGGTGCGGCGGATGCGGCCGGCGGTCTTCGCTTTCACCGCGGTTCCGCTGATCGCGGCCTATGACGGGTTCTTCGGGCCGGGAACGGGAAGTTTCTTCATGATGGGGTTCGTCCTGCTCGCGGGGTATGGCGTGCTGAAGGCCACGGCGCATACCAAGCTGCTGAATTTCGCCTCGAACGCGGGTTCGCTGGCGGTCTTTGCCTTTTCCGGTGCGACCTGGTGGGCCATCGGCCTGGCCATGGCGGCGGCGCAGGTCGCGGGTGCTGCGCTGGGCGCCAGGATGGCGATGCGGGTAGGCGCGCGGCTGACCCGGCCACTTCTGGTAGTGACCTCGTCCGCCATGGCGCTGCGGCTGATCTGGCAGGCACTGGGCTAGACCCTTCGGAAAGCCGGCGACTTCGAGGGCATCGGGAAAACCATGGCGCAAGGCTTACCTTTTCCGCCCGTAAAGCGCAGACTCGGCGCAACAGGAATCATTCGCGAAAGGGGCGGCACATGGCAGAGGAAAAGGTGGTTCTGGTCACGGCAGGCGGGTCGGGCATGGGGGCCGCCTCGGCGCGGCATCTGGCGGGGGCGGGCTGGCGGGTCGGCATCCTGTCCTCCTCGGGCAAGGGCGAGGCGCTGGCGGCAGAGCTGGGCGGCGTCGGCGTCACCGGATCGAACCAGAACGAGGCCGACCTGAAGCGCGCGGTCGACGCGGTGATGGACCGCTGGGGCCGGATCGACGGGCTGGTGAACAGCGCCGGCCACGGCCCTCGCGCCCCGATTCTGGAGATTTCCGATGCCGACTGGCTGCGCGGCATGGAGGTCTATTTCCTGAACGTCGTGCGCGCCCTGCGTCTGGTGACACCGATCTTCGAGGCGCAGGGCGGCGGCGCCATCGTCAACATCTCGACCGCCTGGGCGTTCGAGCCGACGGCGATGTTCCCCACCAGTGCGGTGGCGCGGGCGGGGCTGGCGGCCTTTACCAAGGTCTATTGCGACACCTACGCGGCCAAGAGCATCCGCATGAACAACGTCCTTCCCGGCTGGATCGACAGTCTTCCAGCCACTGAAGAGCGACGCGAGATGGTGCCGATGGGTCGCTACGGCCGCTCCGAGGAAATCGCCGCGACGGTCGGGTTCCTGCTGTCCGAGGGCGCGGGCTACATCACTGGGCAGAACCTGCGGGTGGATGGTGGCCTGACGCGCAGCGTGTGACCGGCGCCCGATGACCCAAGATGTTGGGGATAAGGCGGGGAAGCCTGCCATGGGTGGGGGTGTGGCGGTTGACTCGGGGCAGGCGAAGGGCTGAGGATGGCGCATTGCGAGTCGTGAGGGTGGCGTGCGTTTCACCAAGCTGAGGCTGAACGGGTTCAAATCGTTCGTGGACCCCACGGATCTGGTGATCCATGACGGGCTGACGGGTGTCGTCGGCCCGAACGGCTGTGGCAAGTCGAACCTTCTGGAGGCACTCCGCTGGGTGATGGGCGAAAACCGCCCCACGGCGATGCGCGGCGGCGGCATGGAGGATGTGATCTTCAACGGCGCAGCCACGCGAACGGCGCGGAACTTTGCCGAGGTAGCGCTGGTGATCGACAACCAGGACCGGCTGGCGCCTTCGGGTTTCAACGATGCGGACCAGATCGAGATTGTCAGGCGGATCACGCGCGATGCGGGATCGGCCTACAAGGCCAATACCAAGGAGGTCCGGGCGCGCGATGTGCAGATGCTGTTCGCCGACGCCTCGACCGGCTCGCACTCGCCTGCCTTGGTGCGGCAGGGGCAGATTTCCGAGTTGATCAACGCCAAGCCGAAGGCGCGGCGGCGGGTGCTGGAGGAGGCGGCGGGGATTTCGGGCCTTTATGCGCGGCGACATGAGGCGGAGCTGAAGCTGGCGGGGACGGAACAGAACCTGCTGCGGGTCGACGACGTGCTGGAGCAGTTGGCGCAGCAGTTGTCTCTGCTGACCCGGCAGGCGCGGCAGGCGGCACGCTACCGCGAAATAGGCGAGGAATTGCGGCTGGCCGAAGGGATGCTGCTTTACCGGCGCTGGCGCGAGGCGGATGAGGCGCGGGGTGCTGCCGAAGGCGCGCTGCGCGAGCGGCTGGTGGCCGCAGCGGAGGCGGAGCGGGCGGCGCGGGCCGCTGGGGCCCTGCGGGAGGCGGCAGAGGCCGGGTTGCCCGCCAAGCGCGAGGAGGAGGCGATTGCGGCTGCGGTATTGCAGCGGCTGGGCTTGCAGCGCGATGCGCTGGGCGACGAGGCCGCGCGGGCGATGCAGCGGATCGATGTGCTGACGGGGCGGATCGCGCAGCTGGGCGCCGACATCGAGCGCGAAGCCGGGCTGAACCGCGATGCGGGAGAGGTCATCGGGCGGCTGGAGTGGGAGATCGAGCAGGTCGCCCGCGCCCATGATGGGCATGACGAGCGGCTGGCCGAGGCGTTCGAGGCGGCGCGGGAAGCGGGGGTGATCCTGTCGGATCGCGAGACGCTTTTGTCCGAGGCGACGGAGGATGCCGCGCGGCTGGCGGCGCGGCATCATTCCTCGGTCAGGATGGTGCAGGACACGCAAATGACGCTGGAGCGCGCCGAAAGCGAGGCCACGCGGGCGCGTTCAGCGGTCGAAGGCGCGGAGGCGGCCGTGGCGGGGGCCGACGAAGCCTTTGTCGCCGCCGGAGAGGCGCGCGAGGCGGCGGCGGAACTGGTGGAACGGACGGAAGAGGCGCTGGTTGCCGCCGAGGACGCGCGGGGCGAGGTTCAGGGACGCGAAGCGGACGCGCGGGCAGTACGGTCGGAGGCGGAGGGCGAAGCCTCGGCCTTGCGGGCCGAAGTGCAGGCTCTGGCCCGGTTGGTCGAGCGGGAAGCGCAGGCCGGCCATCAGCTGCTGGATCGGCTGGTTGTGGAACCGGGCTATGAGATGGCGCTGGGAGCGGCTTTGGCCGATGATCTGCGGGCGCCGGAAGTGGGCGCCGGAGAGCGGTCTGGCTGGTGCGTGTTGGAGCCTTATCTGAGCCCTCAACCGTTGCCGGCGGGCGCCGAGGCGTTGGCGGACCGGGTCGAAGCGCCGGCGGTGCTGGCGCGGCGGTTGTCGCAGATCGGGCTGGTCAGTCGCGAACAGGGCTTTGCCCTGCAGGCGGAATTGAAGCCGGGACAGCGGCTGGTGTCGCTGGATGGCGATCTGTGGCGCTGGGACGGGTTCCGGGCCGGGGCGGAGGATGCGCCTTCGGCTGCGGCGCTGCGGTTGCAGCAGTTGAACCGGCTGGTGCAACTGAAGCGCGATCTGGAGGAAGTCTCGGCCACGGCAGAAGGCGCGCGTCAGGCGCATGAAGCGTTGCAGGCGCGCTTGCAGGACCTCGCGCGGGCCGATCAACTCGCGCGAGATGCGCGGCGGGCGGCGGATCAGCGGCTGGCCGAGGCGGACCGGGCGGCGGCGCGGGCCGAGGCCGACCGCTCGATCGCCGTGGGCAAGCTGGAAGCGGCGAAGCTGTCGGTCGCGCGGTTCGAGGATGAGGCAATGGCGGCGCTTGGCCGCTTGCGCGAGGCCGAGGCGGCGGTGACGGATCTGCCCGATCTGGAGGCGGCGCGCGACAAGGTGGAAGCGGCGAAGGTGGCCGTGGAGGCGGCGCGGATCGCCATGCTGACGCGGCGGTCCGGGCATGACGAGGTGCGTCGCGAGGGCGAGGCGCGGGTCCGGCGGCGGCAGGAAGCGGTGAAGGAGCTGTCGGGCTGGAAGCACCGGCTGGCGACGGCAGAACGGCGGTCGGACGAGTTGGCAGAACGCCGGGTCGAGGCTGAAACGGAACTGGCCGAGGCGCGCGATGCGCCCGAGGAGATCGCGGCGAAGCGCGAAGAGTTGGCCGAAGCGCTGGATGCGGTGGAGGCGCGGCGTGCGCTGGCGGCGGAGGCATTGGCGGCGGCCGAGCTGGCGCAGCGCGAAGCGGCGATGGCCGAACGCGAGGCGGAGCGGCTGGCGGGCGAGGCGCGCGAGGCCAAGGCGCGGGCCGAAGCGCGGCTGGACGCGGCGCGCGAGGCGGTATCGCTGGCGGCTGATCGGATCGCCGAGGAAGAGGACCGGACGCCACAGGAATTGCTGGCGTCGCTGAAGGTGGATCCGGACAAGATGCCGGGGGCAGAGGCGTTGGACAACGATGTGCAGCGGCTGAAGCGGCAGCGCGAGGCACTGGGCGCCGTGAACCTGCGCGCCGAGGAAGACGCAAAGGCGGTGGACGCGGAATACTCCGCTCTGGCAGCTGAAAAGGCGGATCTTGAGGAAGCGGTGAAGAAGCTGCGGGCCGGGATTGCGGGGCTGAACAAGGAAGGCCGCGAGCGGCTGTTGACCGCCTTCGAGCAGGTGAACACCAACTTCGGCGCTCTCTTCACGCATCTTTTCGGCGGTGGCGAGGCGCGGCTGGTCCTGGTTGAGTCAGACGATCCGCTTGAGGCCGGGCTGGAGATCATGTGCCAGCCGCCGGGCAAGCGTCTGGCGACACTGAGCCTGCTGTCGGGCGGCGAGCAGACACTGACCGCGCTGGCGCTGATCTTCGGGGTGTTCCTGGCCAACCCGGCACCGATCTGCGTGCTGGACGAGGTGGACGCGCCCCTGGATGACGCGAACGTCACGCGGTTCTGCGACATGCTGGACGAGATGACCCGGCGCACCGAAACCCGCTTTCTGGTGATCACCCACCATGCCGTGACGATGGCGCGGATGGACCGGCTGTTCGGGGTGACGATGGCCGAGCAGGGGGTTTCGCAGCTGGTGAGCGTCGATCTGAAGCGGGCCGAGGCGCTGGTGGCCTGATCGCGTCGTGGTTTACGCGATGTTTACCGGAATCGGATGAGAACAAGGCAGGAACATTTGCCTTGAGGTCGCCATGAACGGGACGTTGATCTTGATTGCTGCGGTTGTCGGGGCTTTTCTGTCAGTGGCAGAGGGCGGGCGGCCCAGCGCGGGGGGCTGGCAGCAGCCGTCGGCGCTGGGAATATGGGTGCCCTGAGCCCGCAAGGCCCGCGACAGGGCATGGGGAACAGCCGCCCCGTATGGGCACCGCTATGCTGGCGGGATCAGGACCTCGACCTTGGCGCGCAGGGTCAGGTCGGCCTCGATCAGGCGGCCTTCCTCGCGCAGAAGTGCGGCAAGGTCGGGGGAAAGGGACTGGGTGCGGTCGTAGAAATAGCCGATCTCTTCGGGGCCGGCAGTTTCCAGATGGGCCTGCAGCTCGGGGTGGTACTGATAGGCGCCGCGTGTCAGGCGGAAGGGCAGCGCGTCCAGCCAGGCGGCGCGGTCCTGTGCGTGAAAGTGCAACAGGCGCAGGCGGCGTTCGAAGGGCGGGCCGGGTAGGCGCTCCTTCCGGTAGAAGGCCGAATGCAGGCGCGGCGACAGGCCCTGAATTCCGGTGCGGAAGAACGACTTGCCGTTGGTATGCGACAAATGCCCTTCGGGCAGGATCCCGGCATAGGCACCAAGGACGGGAACGCGCAGGTGGGCATAGCGCAGCTTCAGCGGGCCACGGAACTGCCTAGCAGTGAAAATATCATCGGGCAGGGACGGGTCATGCATCGCCTCATGCGGTTCCATCCGCAGGGTCCATTGCTCGGGCGGAACAGAGGCCAGGATCTCGGCGACGGGAATCGAGGGCCAGAGGAATTCGTCGACGTCGATATGGCCCAGCCAGGGCAGCCGGCAGGCGCGATAGGCGGCCTGAGCATTGCGCGACTGGCGGTTCTGGTGCCGCTCGGGGCGTTTGCCGGCGGTGGCCCAGCGGATTTCGTCGCAGCGTATGGGGGTGACTTGCGCAAGATCGGCCACCAGGTCGAAGGCCGGGTCATCGGGGTCGTCGAAGTACAGCCAGATCCGTGCGCAGCCCAGCGAGAGATGATGCGCCACGAAGGCCAGCACCTTTTCCGGCGCGGCCTTGACGGTGCTGACGAGGCCCCATTCCATCGCCGGTGCCATCACAGCGCGTTCAGCAGCTCAAGCGTCGGCCAGGCGTCGGCGGGCAGGCCGAGGCGGGCCTGTTCCTTCTGCACCGCGTCGCGGGTGCCGGCGCCAAGAATGCCGTCGATCTTTCCCACGTCATGGCCAAGTGCTGCCAGGCGACGTTGCAGCAGTTCCATCTGGTCGGTCGTCAGCGCCGGGTCCGGGCTGCCGGAGGCATAGGGCGCGGCACCTTCGATGCGGGTGGCAAAATAGGCGGCGGTCAGGACATAGGTGAAGCTCTTGTTCCATTCGAAAAGCACGCGGAAATTCGGGTAGATCAGGAAGGCTGGCCCCTTGCGGCCCTGCGGCAGGATCAACGAGGCGGCAAGGCCGGGGGGCAGCGTGCCTTCGCGCGGGGCGACGCCCAGCGCGGCCCAGGCCTCGACCGCTTGTTCGGTGTGCAGACCGGTCAGCGACCACTCGAACCGATCCGGCAGGGTGACTTCGGTCAGCCAGGGTTCTCCGGCGCGCCAGCCGTGGTAGCGCAAGAGGTTGGCCCCGGAAAGCAGCGCGTCCGGCGCCGAGGTTTTCAACGTGACATGGCCGTCGCCGTCGCCATCCACCCCGCGGTCAAGGATGTCGCGGGGCAGCATCTGGACCATGCCGATCTCGCCCGCCCAGGCACCGGTGGTGGAAATGGGCAACTCGCCCTTGGCATGCAAGGCGATGGCGGCGAAGATCTGGGGCTGGAAGATTCCGGGCCGGCGGCAGTCGTGGGCAAGGGTGAGCAGGGCGTTGCGGGTGTTGAAATCGCCCTGCACCTGGCCAAAATCGGTCTCGAAAGCCCAGAAGGCCAGCAGGATGCCGCGCGGGATGCCGTAGTCGGCCTCGGCGCGGGCAAGGATCGGGTCAAGGTCCAGCGCCCTGGTGCGTGCGGTGGAGAGGCGCGACTTCGAGATCAGCGCGCCGGAGAAATCCAGAAAGGTCTTGCGGAAGACGCCTTGCGTGCGATCGGATTTCAGGACCTTGGAGTCCTGGCGGGCACCCTTGAAAAAGCTCTGAACCGCGTCCTCGGGCAGGCCCTGGGCCAGCGCCTCTTCGGCCATGGTTGCCAGAAAGGCGGTGAAATCGCCGCCACAGGGGGTGGCGGTGGCGGGGGAGGCCGCAAGGGCGGCGATTAGAACAAGGGCGCGCATGTCGGGCAGGTTAGGGCGAGGAGGGTGACAAGGGCAAGCATCCCGGCCCAGGTGCGCCAAAGCGCGGCGCAGGCGGCGTCGATATCGTCCGCGCCGGGGTCGCGGCGGCCTTCGGGCCAGACCCAGGGGTAATCGGTCACCGCGCCGCCATAGCTGCGCGGCCCGGCAAGGGCGACGTCCAGCACGGGTGCGAGAACGGATTCCGGCCAGCCGGCATTGGGGCTGCGGTGCTTGGGTGCGTCGCGCAGCACCGGACGGGGATCGCGCCAGCCGTGCGTGAGGGCAATAAGAAGCGCAGTCAGACGGGCGGGGACCAGATTCAGCAGATCGTCCCACCGGGCCGAGGCCCAGCCAAAGTCGCGGTGGCGCGGGTCAGGTGGCCGACCATGCTGTCGGCGGTGTTGGCCATTTTATAGACGAGGATGCCGGGCAAGCCGCCCACCAGATACCAGAAGGCAGGGGCGATCACGCCATCGGACAGGTTCTCGGCGGCGGATTCGATGGCGCCGCGGGCGACGTCGGCTTTCCGCATCGGGGCGATGTCGCGGCCCACGATCAGGGCGACAGCGGCCTTGCCGTCGACGAGGCTGCGGCGCAGGCCGCGCGCCACGTCGCGGACGTGGTCGACCAGGCTGCGCTGGGCCAGCAGGATGGCGACGGTCAGGGTCTCCAGAATGCCGTAGTCGGGGATCAGGTGGATCAGCCAGCCAAGGGTGGCGGCTGAGACGGCGAGTGCGGCGGCCACTGCGATGCCATTGCGGCGCGCGGCCGGGGGGCGGTTGAAGCGGCGGTCAAGGTTTCCGATCAGGCGGCCCATCAGCGCGGCCGGATGCGGCAGGCGGCGCCAGAGCCAGTCGGGCTCGCCGAGCAGCGCGTCGATGGTCAGGGCAAGGGCGAGAATCGGGGCGGTCATGCGGCGGTCCGGTTGCGGGTAGCGGAGGTTGGACCCTAAACCGGAGCGCTGCGCAAGGCGTGACTCGCCCATAGCGTGTGGCGAACTGAGGCAAAACCGTCACGCAGCATTCACAATTTCGCAACAGCCCGGCGGCATCAAGAGCTTGCCTTGATTTTAACCATTTCGGGCACAGACTTGAGGCGACGGAGGGTGCGGCGATGCTGGAATTTCTGCCGAAAGAAGTGCGAGAGGGGCTGGAGGCCGCGCGCAAGCGCGATCTGAAACGCAAGTCCCGCCTGCGGGTTCAGGTGGGCGAGGCGGTCTTTCCGGTGCTGCGGTTCTGGCACGACGGCTTTGCGCTGGATGCCGATCTGTCTCCGGGAAAGCTGCGCGGGCTGGTGGATGTGTTCGACGGCTCGCGGCATGTGTTCCAGTGCCTGATCGTGGCTTCGGGGCTGGAAAACGGTGAGCTGGTCTGTGATTTCAAGCGGGCGACGGCGGTGACCGAGACGGCGCCGCTGGATTACTGGCGCGACGCCAATGCGCCGGTGGGCTATCTGCCGCGGGCGTGACGCCGGGCTGCGGCACCGATCATCAGGGCCGGATTTCGACTTTGGTGCCAACCGGCGCGTGGCCCCAGATATCGCGCATCTGCGCGTTGGTCAGGGCGATGCAGCCGGCGGTCCAATCGCCTTGCATCATCAGCGCCTCCGGCAACGAATTGGGCTGGCCGTGGATCATGATGTCGCCTCCGGGAGAATAGCCGCCATCGCGGGCGGCGGCGATGTCTGCGGGCTGCGGGTAATCGAGGCCCAGCGACAGGTGGTAGCTGCTCTGATCGTTGCGGCGGGCGATGGCGAAGCTGCCCTCGGGGGTGCGGCCATCGCCTTCGCGTGCCTTGTCGCCCCTCGGGGAAAAGCCAAGGGCGATGGGCCAGATTCGCACTGCGGCGCCGTTCTGGAAAAGGGTCATCCGGCGGGCGGATTTCTCGATCAGGATGCCGTCCAGCGGGCCGGAGAGTGCGATTTCGGGCGGGCGGTCCGGGGGCGGCGCGGGCCGCACCCAGATCAGCCCCAGCGCGCCGATCAGGGCGAGAAGGGCAAGGGCGGAAAAGAGGCGGGCAATGCGGCGCATGGCGCAGGGTAACGCCCAGGCCGGTTGCCTGCAAAGGGCCTTGCAGCTAGGCCTCAGATCGCCTTTCCGGCGGATGCGCTGCGGGGCGCAACCGAAGCGGCCGGCAGCGCTATTGCAGGTCGGCAAAGGCCTTTTGCAGGCGGGTGACGGCCTCGGCCACCTGAGCGCGCGGCGCGGCAAGATTGAAGCGCAGGAAGGATTCGCCCCCCGCGCCGAAGGTGGCGCCGTGGTTGGCGACAACCTTCGCCTCTTTCTCGATCCGGGCGATGAATTCAGCGGACGCCATGCCGGTGGCGGTGAAGTCGACCCAGCTGAGATAGGTGGACTCCAGCGGCATCGACCGAACGCCGGGAATGGCGTTGAGGCCGTCGTCGAACAGGCGGCGGTTGCCGTCGAGATAGGAGACCAGCGCATCGACCCAGGCCGCGCCTTCGGGAGAGTAGGCGGCGGTGACCATGTGCAGGCCAAAGGAGTTGGCCGAGATGCCCAAGGCCGCCATCCGGTCGGCAAAGCGTTTGCGCAAGTCCGGGTCGGCGATGATCACGTTGCCGGTGTGCGATCCGGCGATGTTGAAGGTTTTCGTGGCGGCAGTCATCATCACCAGACGGTCGGCGATCTCGGGGGCGGCGTTGGCCATGACGTGGTGTTTGTGGCCAGAGAAGACCAGGTCGTGGTGGATCTCGTCCGAGACCAGGATCAGGTCGTGGCGGCGGCAGAAATCGGCGGTGGCGCGCAATTCGTCCAGCGTCCAGACCCGGCCGCCGGGGTTGTGCGGCGAGCACAGGATCAGCATCTTTTCGCGGCCGGTCATCTGGGCATCCCAGGCGGCGAAATCCATCTCGTAGCGGCCATTCGTCAGGGCCAGATGGCACTCTACCACCTCGCGCCCCGCTGCGCGGATGGTGCGGGCGAAGGCGTGGTAGACCGGGGTCATCAGGACGATGCCGTCACCGGGTTGGGTGAAGGCGTCAAGGCAAAGGCCGGTGCCGTTGACGAGGCCATGGGTGGTGAAGATGTGGCTGGGATCGACGGTCCAGCCGTGGCGCGTCTCCATCCACCAGCGGATCGCGTTCAGATAGGCGGTATCGTCACCGAAATAGCCATAGATGCCGTGGGCGGTCATGCTTTCCAGGGCGGCCTGGATGCAGACGGGGGGCGCAAACTCCATGTCGGCGACCCACATGGCGATGCCTTCGGTGGGGGAAACCCCGTAAAGGGCCTGCATCATGTCCCATTTCACGCAATGGGAGCCGAGGCGGTTGACCGGAGTATCGAAGTTCATGCTGCGCCTATGGTGGATGTGCATTCCTGATTGCAATGGATACATGGGATAATATACCGTTTCAATACTGTTAACCGGAACAGCATACTATTTCATTAGACGAATACAGGACATCATTCCGTTTCCGTCTGCCTCTTGCGCCAAGCCGCTTGCATCCCTTAAATCCGGGCCATGATCCGCCCCATCCTGATCCATCCCGATCCGCGTCTCAAGAAGGCATGCGACCCCGTGACCGACATCACCGAAGAGGTGAAGCGGCTGGCGGAAGACATGCTGGAGACGATGTATGCCGCGCCGGGCATTGGGCTTGCCGCGCCGCAGGTGGGGGTGACACGGCGGGTGCTGGTGATGGATTGCATCAAGGACGGCCCGCCCGAACCGATGGTGCTGATCAACCCGCAGACGGTCTGGGCCTCCGAGGATGTCTCGACCTATGAAGAGGGGTGCCTGTCGATCCCGGATCAATATGCCGAGGTGAAGCGGCCGTCGGCGGTGACGGTGCGGTGGACCGGGCTGGATGGCGCCGAGGAGGAGCGGACCTTCGGAGGGCTCTGGGCCACCTGCGTGCAGCACGAGATGGACCATCTGGATGGCAAGCTCTTCATCGACTATCTGGGGCCGCTGAAGCGCCAGATGATCACCCGCAAGATGGAAAAGCTGAAGCGCGAGCGGGCGCGGGCGATCTAGAGCCGCGCATCCCGCCGGATGGGTCAGCCGATCGGATCGGTGCCGCCGCCCATCGACCTCAGCCTGTCGATCAGCGGGGCGATCTTCGGCCCTTCGGCATCACAGGTGCCGGGCTGGTCGATGGCGGCAAAGGCCGGGGCATAGAACTGGTCGTCATAGGTGCCGGTGTCCAGCTTCAGCGCGGCCGCCACCTTGTCGGCGGTGCCGGTGATCAGCGCCCATTCGCCATCGGACAGCGCATAGCCGGGGCAATTCATGCCCGCAACATTTGCCATGACCAGTCGGGTCAGGAAATCGGCACTGGCGGCCTTTGCCACAGCTTCGGCGGAGGGCAGCTTGACTGTCACGGCGCCATCGGCCAACGCAGGCGTAGCAATCAGGGCAAGGCAGGCAAGAAGGCGGATCATGATGGCCTCGGGGGTGACTTTGCGTCTTGATAGCGCTATTTCGCCGAGAATGCACCTGAGGGTTTCCTGATGATCCTGCCCATCCTGCGCTGGCCAGATGCGCGCCTGTCCACCACTTGCGCCCCCGCTGTCCTGTCCGACGCGTTGCAGGCGCTGGCGGAAGACATGCTGCAGACGATGTATGCCGCGCAAGGCCGGGGGCTGGCCGCTCCGCAGGTGGGGCGGCTGGTGCGGCTGTTCGTGATGGACATCGGCTGGAAGGATGGCGCACGGACGCCGGTGGCAATGGTGAACCCCGAAGTTCTCCGGGTCTCGGACGAGCGCGCTTCGGGGCCGGAGGGCTGCCTGTCGATCCCCGGCCCGCTGACGGTGGTGGAGCGCGCGGCAGAGGTACGACTGCGCTGGACCGGGCTGGATGGTGCTGCGCGCGAAGAGGACTTCGCGGGCTTCGCGTCAGTCTGCGTGCAGCATGAGATCGACCATCTTGACGGAATCCTCACACTGGACCGGATCGGCCCCGAAGCGCGGGCACGGGCCGAGGCAGAGGTGCTGGCATGACCGCGCGCGCCTGTTTGCGCTGGCCGCACCCGATGCTGAAGGCGCCGGCGGCCGATGTGCCCGCGATCACCGACGAGATCCGCGTGATCTGGCGCGACATGGTCGACACGATGGAGGCGATGCCGGGCTATGGCCTGGCGGCGGTGCAGATCGGGGTGCCCTTGCGGCTGGCGGTGGTGGATTGTTCGGCCAAGCGGGGGCAGGCCGTCCTGATGGCCAACCCGGAGGTGCTGCATGCCAGCACCCAGCCCCGCGAGCATGAGGAATCGAGTCCGAATCTGTTCGGCGTCTCGGCCGTGATCAGCAGGCCGCGGGCGGTGACGGTACGGTTTCTCAATGCCGAAGGTGCGCTCGAGGACCGGGATTTCGTCGACCTCTGGGCGACATCCGTGCAGCACCAGATCGACCATCTGGCGGGCCGGATGTATTTCGACAACCTGTCGCCCCTGAAGCGCAAGATGCTGTTTGCCAAGGCGGAAAAGCTGCGGAGGCGGGGATGAAGCTGGTCTTCATGGGCACGCCGGCGTTTTCCGTGCCGGTGTTGCAGGCGCTGGCGGCGCGGCATGAGGTTCTTTGCGTCTATTGCCAGCCGCCGCGTCCGGCGGGGCGCGGCAAGGCCGACCGGAAAAGCCCGGTGCAGGTGGCGGCCGAGGCGCTGGGCCTGCCGGTGCGGCACCCGACCTCGCTGAAAGCGGCTGAGGAGCAGGCAGCCTTTGCGGCCCTGGGGGCGGACGCGGCCGTAGTGGTGGCCTACGGTCTGATCCTGCCGCAGGCGCTGCTGGACGCGCCGCGTTTCGGCTGCCTGAACATCCATGCCAGCCTTCTGCCGCGCTGGCGCGGGGCGGCGCCGATCCATCGCGCACTCATTGCAGGAGATCCGGAAACCGGCGTCTGCATCATGCAGATGGAGGCCGGCCTCGACACCGGGCCGGTGCTGATGCGGCGGGCGTTGACGATCGGCCCGGAAGAGACGATGGCGGAGTTGCATGACCGGCTGTCGGCGCTGGGTTCGGCCGCGATCATCGAGGCGCTGGACAGGCTGCCGCTGCCGGCCGAGCCTCAGCCGGAGACGGGAGTGACCTATGCCGCCAAGATCGACAAGGCCGAGGCGCGGGTGGATTTCACCCAGCCTGCCGAGGTGGTGGACCGGCTGATCCGCGGGTTGTCGCCTTTTCCCGGGGCATGGATCGAGGTGGCGGGAGAACGGGTCAAGCTGCTCCGCTGCCGCATGGCGGAAGGTGCCGGCGCGCCGGGGCAGGTGCTGCACGGGTTCACCATCGCCTGCGGGACCGGCGCGGTCGAGGTGCTGGAGGCGCAGCGCGAGGGCAAGCGGCCGCTGCCAGCGGCCGAGGTCCTGCGCGGCCTGGTGCTGCCCGCGCAATTGGGTTGACGCAAGGCTCTGGCGCGGGCCGGCACGCGTTCCCATATGAATGGGGCGACAGCGCAGGGAGGGTCCCATGCCTTTTGTCTATCTGATCATCATCGGCGCGGCGGCCGGATTTCTGGCGACGCGGGTGATGCGGCTGGACACCGACATCCCCACCACCGTGGCGATCGGCGTCTTCGGCGCATTGATCGGCGGGCTCTTGCTGCGGTTCCTGATCGTCGCGCTGGGCGCGGCGGCGGGTTTTGTCGGTGCGTTCTTCGGGGCACTGGCGCTGATCTGGCTGTGGCAGACCTACAGGCGCTGAATACGGGCACCGCCGCTCAGGTCAGGCGCTTGACCGCGTCTTTCAGCCGAAAGCCCTCGCCCCCCCACAAGAGCTGGCCCTGCCAGGCGGCGAACAGGATCGCGGCGGCCTCGCGCGCCTTTTCGCCTTGGCCGATGCGCAGCGACAGGGCGGTTTCCACCATCTGCCGCCAGCCAGCCGCAAGGGCGCGGCTTTCGTCATCGGTGGCGACGCGCAGCAGGCCGATGACCGGCGCTGCCACGGCGTCCAGCGCCTTCAAGAGACCCTGCGGGCCTTTTCCGGCAGCGGCGTCCATGGCGGTGGTGGTCGCCTCGGTCAGGGCCTGCCAGCCCTGGCGCAAGGCAGCGGCGCGCATCGCCGGGACCGTGCCGAAGCGCTGGGCAAGGGTCGAGGGCGCAAGCCGGGTGGCACGGGCGACGGCGCCAAAGCTGACGGCCTTGTCGCCTCCTGTCGCCAGAAGCTGGCGGATCGCGGCGTGAACCTGTTCGTCGGGAATGGTTTTCTTGCGGGACATCGCAGAAACATAAACGAACGTTCGGTCGGATTCAACCCTTGCGCTTGGGCGCCTCCGGCCGGGGCGGGCGGGTGCGGTAGACCGGCAGGCGCCAGCCGAAGGCCAGGCTGCCGGCACGCAGGGTCAGCGTGACGATGGCGCAGATCAGCAGAGCGGGCATCTCTCCTGCCCCGCTTCGGGCAGCGAAGACGGCGCCTGCGGCCCCGGCAAAGGCGCAGGTGACGTAGAGCTCCCCCTGCTTCAGGACCAGCGGCACTTCGTTGCACACCACGTCGCGCATGAGGCCACCGAGGCAGCCGGTGACCATACCCATGACCAGCACGATGGGCCAGCTTTGCCCCATGCCGAATGCGGCGGCGACGCCTGCGGGCACGGCGATGGCCAGCGCGAAGGCGTCGATCCACAAAAGCGCATGGTAGCGGCTTTCCAGACGATGGGCGGCGAAGAACACGGCCACGGCGGCGGCACTGGCCACGGCCAGCACGACCGGATCGGCAACCCAGAAGACGTCGCGGTCAAGGATCACGTCGCGCGTGGAGCCGCCGCCGGTGGCGGTGAGGCAGGCGATGAAGATGAAACCGACGATGTCCAGTTGCGAGCGCGAGGCGGCCAGCGCCCCGGTCACCGCAAAGACCGCGACGGCGGCATAGTCCAGCATCTGCAGAACGCTTTCCGGGGTCATGCCGGTTTCTTGTAGGGCGCCATTCCGGCACGGGCGAGCGCATCGGCGCGTTCGTTCTCGGCGTGCCCGGCGTGGCCCTTGATCCAGCGCCAGGTCACCTGATGGCGACCCTGAGCGGCATCCAGCCGCTGCCACAGTTCGGCATTCTTTACCGGCGGTCCACCAGCGGTGCGCCAGCCCTTGCGCTTCCAGGCGTGAATCCATTCGGTTACGCCGTTCTTCACATAGGCAGAGTCGGTGATTATGGTCAGGGCGGAAGGCCGGGTCAGGCTTTCCAGCGCCGAAATCGCCGCCATCAGCTCCATGCGGTTGTTGGTGGTGTCGGGCTCGCCGCCCGCCAGTTCGCGTTCCTTGACGACCTGCCCGGCGTCGCGCGCAATCAGCAGCACGCCCCAGCCGCCGGGGCCAGGGTTTCCGGAGCAGGCTCCGTCGGTATAGGCAAAGAGGTCAGGCATGCGATCTCCGCAGGCGGGGTTTCGCCCCGACTATTCGTCAGTGCCGGTCGGGTCAACTGCCACTCAGGCCCGTTCCAGCGCCAGCCGGGCGCCGAGGGCGGCAAAAGAGGCGGCGAATGCGCGTTTCATCCAGGTCAGGATGCGGGGCGAGGACAGGACGGCCTTGCGCCCCGAAGCGGCGATGGCGGCGTACATGAGGAAGGTCAGGAAGGTCAGCGCGGTGAAACCGGCGCCAAGGGTTGCAAGCTCGGCCAGGCCGGCATTGGCCGGCAGGAACTGCGGCAGGAAGGCCACGAAGAACAGCGGCAGTTTGGGGTTGAGGATGTTCAAGAGCACGCCGCGGGTGACCAGGCGGGCGGGAGAGCCGCCATCGGCAGCCTGCACCGCCAGCGATCCGGTGGATTGCAGCACCGCCCAGGCCATCCACAAGAGGTAGGCGACGCCGGCGTATTTGATGGTCTGGAACAGCACCGCCGAGGTGTGCAGCACCGCGGCCAACCCGGCCATGGCAACGACCATGTGCAGAACGGTGGCCAGGGTGCAGCCGATGGTGGCCCAGACCCCGGCGCGAAAACCGCCGCCAAGGGTGACCGACAGGGTATAAACCACCCCGATGCCGGGGTCAGGCAGACGACAAAGGCGGTCAGCAGAAACTCCGGGGACATGGCGAACTCACTTTCTGTTGCGGCGGGGCGGGCGTTCAGGCCCGGGCCAGAAGAACGATGAACGGATCCAGCGTTCCGGCCAGCCCGCGCTCTTCGCCCTCGTGGGTGGCAAGAAGCGAAAAGCCGGCGGAGGCGAGGAGGTCGGTGATCTCGTGACGAGTGACGAAGGTGTAGTGGCGATCGAGGCGGTCGCGGCCTTCGCCGGTGCTGGTTTTCAGGGCAAGGTGAAAGATCCCCTGCGGTTTCAGAGCCTTGTGGATAGCCGCGATATACCGGGGCAAGTCGGCGCGCGGGGCGTGGAGTAGCGAGAAATTCGCCCAGACGCCATCGTAGCGGGCCAGGGCATCCAGATCGTCGAAGCTTGCCAGCCTTGCGCCGATAGCGTGGCGGTCATTGGCAAGCGTGACCATGGCGGGCGAGGCATCCACCGGGTCGGGGCGATGCCCCGCCGTGCGCAGGAAGGCCGAGGCCTGTCCTGGCCCGCAACCCATGTCGAGAACGCGGGACGACGACGGCAAGGCCGCAAGGAAGGCCTGAAGATGCGGGTCCGGGCCGGCTGAAGCAAAGTGATCGGCATAGTCGGCCGCCTTTGCGTCATAGACGGCGATGGTCCGGTCGTCGTGGCTCATGCCGGTTCCCGCAAAATGCGCGGCACCTTGAACTCGATATCTTCCACGGCCGTCTCGACCAGTTCCACCGTCACGACAAAGCGGGCGCGGAAAGCGTCGATCACTTCGGTCACCAGCACCTCGGGGGCCGATGCCCCGGCGGTCAGTCCAACGGCATGGGCGGTGCCAAGGGCGCGCCAGTCGATGTCGGCGGCGCGTTGCACCAGCATGGCATAGGGGCAGCCCGCCGCGCTGCCCACCTCGACCAGACGGCGGGAGTTCGAGGAGTTGGGCGCGCCGATCACCAGCAGCGCGGCGATCTTCGGCGCCATCGCCTTGACGGCGGCCTGGCGGTTGGTGGTGGCATAGCAGATGTCGTCATGCGCGGGCGCATGGATCAGCGGAAACCGCGCCTGCAGGGCGGTGGCGATTTCGGCGGTGTCATCGACGGACAGGGTGGTCTGTGTAATGAAGGCCAGCTGTGCCGGATCGCGGACCTGAAGGCGGGCCACATCGGCCACGGTTTCGACCAGCAGCACCTCGCCGGGTGGCAGCTGGCCCATGGTGCCCACGGTTTCGGGGTGGCCATCATGACCGATGTAGACCAGCTGGATACCGGCCTCATGGTGCCGACCGGCTTCGCTGTGGACCTTGGTAACCAAGGGGCAGGTGGCATCGACGGCGATCATCCGACGCTGTGTTGCCTCGGCCGGCACTGATTTCGGTACGCCATGGGCCGAGAATACCACGGGCCTGTCATCGGGGCATTCGGACAGCTCTTCGACGAAAACCGCCCCCTTGGCGCGCAAGCCGTCGACGACAAATCGGTTGTGGACGATTTCATGCCGGACATAGACCGGCGCGCCCCATTTCTGCAATGCCATCTCGACAATCTTGATCGCCCGGTCGACCCCGGCGCAAAACCCGCGCGGGGCGGCGAGGAAGAGGGTCAGGGGAGGATTCGGCATGGCATGCTCCGTTTCGGACAGAGGTAGGGGGGTTGCGCGGCTGCGTAAAGCCGCGATGTCCCGACCCGTCAGATCAGCGCGGCAGCGGCGGCGGCCAGGACGATGTAGCGCCCGGTCTTGGCCAGCGCGACAAGCGCGAGAAAGCGCCAGACCGGCACCCGCATCACCCCCGCCAGGGCGACCAGCACATCGCCGCCCGGCGCCCAGGACATCAGCAGCGACCACAGGCCCCAGCGCGCCCAGAACGCCTCGGCCCGTGCCATCTTTTCGGGCGGCAGGGGAAACCAGGGGCGATCCTTCAGCCGCTCGATCGCGCGGCCGAAGGCATAGGTCACGCAAGAGCCAAGCGTGTTGCCAAGCGAGGCGACGATGACCAGCGGCACCAGGCCCCAGCCCGCAGCCTGCAGCGCAACGAACACCACCTCGGATTGCATCGGCACCGGGGTGGCGGCCAGGAATGCCGCAAGGAACAGTCCGGCAAGACCGGTCAAGGCGCGTGCATCTCAGGGGTCAGCCCGGCCATCTTCCGCAGGACGGCAACAGGACGCCGCATCGGGCGGGGCGCCGGGAACGCGCCGCCCGTTCCGGACTCACTTGGCGCCGACCGAAGCGTCTTCGACCGTCACCGGCCGGGGTTCGCGCGGCGGGCGGCCGATGACTTCGCGCAGTTCGTCCAGCTCGATGAAGTTGTCGGCCTGGCGGCGCAGCTCGTCCGCGATCATCGGCGGCTGGCTGCGGATGGTCGACACCACCGAGACCCGTACGCCCTGCCGCTGCAGGCTTTCGACCAGCGGCCGGAAATCCCCGTCGCCGGAGAACAGCACGACATGATCGACCCGCGGTGCCAGCTCCATCGCATCGACACAAAGCTCGATGTCCATGTTGCCCTTCACCTTCCGGCGGCCCTGGCTGTCGGTGTACTCCTTGGCAGGCTTGGTGCGCATGGTGAAGCCGTTGTAATGCAGCCAGTCCACCAGCGGCCGGATCGGCGAGTATTCCTCGTTCTCCAGCAGGGCCGTGTAGTAGAAGGCCCGAAGCAGCTTGCCGCGGCGCATGAATTCCATCCGCAAAAGCTTGTAATCGATGTCGAAACCCAGCGCTTTGGCGGCGGCATAAAGATTTGACCCGTCAATGAACAGCGCAAGCCGTTCGTCCTTGTAGAACATAACCGATTTCCCCTCGACTAATGTCGTTCCGCCAATGGACTTCCGCGCCTGTTCAATGTGGATTACTGAAATCCCTTGGGGAACCAAACGTGGATAGCGCCCGACGAGCGGCGCGACAAGTGAACTATACGGTATGACCCGACGTCAGGATACAGAAGTTCAACACGCTTTGGTTGCGTTCGGCGCCAATCTGCCGCTTGGCGACGCGCCGCCGGAAGCGACGATCGCGTCGGCGCTGGCGGGGCTGCAGGCCGAAGGGTTTGAACTTGGCCGATTCAGCGGGCTTTTCCGCACGCCGTGCTTTCCGGCCGGGGCAGAGCCGGACTATGTGAACGCGGCTGCGCAGTTTTTCCTGCCGAGACGGATTGACGCAGCCGGCGTACTGGCGGCGCTGCATCGGGTGGAGGCCGGTTTCGGGCGAGAACGCCAGTTGCGCTGGGGGATGCGGACGCTGGACCTCGATCTTCTGGCGCTGGGCGATTCGGTGCTGCCTGATGCCAGGACCCAGGATCGCTGGCGGCTTCTGCTGCCCGAAGAACAGCTGCGCGCGGCGCCGGACCAGCTGATCGTGCCGCATCCGCGGCTGCAGGATCGCGCTTTCGTGCTGGTGCCGTTGGCCGTGGTGGCACCAGACTGGGTGCATCCGCGGCTTGGCCTGACGGTAACCGACATGCTGGCAGCGCTGCCCGAGGGCGAAAGACGGGCGGTGGTGGCGCTGTAGTGCCGCCTTTGTCGATGAAACCGCTGTGATTTGCGTGATTGAGCGCTTGTCAAGCAGCGGCTTCCGGCATAGATAGGCGCCTTCCTAGCCCATGTGACAGAGGTGCCCGATGGCCCGCGTGACGGTCGAAGATTGCGTTGACAAGGTGCCGAACCGGTTCGAACTGGTTCTGCTTTCCGCCCATCGTGCGCGCGAAATCGCCGCCGGATCGCCCGTGACGATCGACCGCGACAACGACAAGAACCCCGTCGTTGCCCTGCGCGAGATCGCCGATGAAACGCAAAGCGCCGATGTCCTGCGTGAGCGGATGATCGAATCCCACCAGACCCAGATCGAGGTGGACGAGCCGGAAGACGACCAGATGGCGCTTCTGATGACCGGCGAGATCGACCGTCCGGTGGTCGACGACATGTCGGAAGAGAAGCTCCTCCGCGCGCTGATGGAAGCGCAGGGCGAGCACTGATCGGGGCCAGACCCCTGCAGGCAGGGCGCTGATGATCGACGTCGAAGACCTCATCGCCCTGGTCCGCAACTACAACCCGCGGTGCAACGCCGACCTGATCCGGCGGGCCTATTCCTATGGGCTGAAGATGCACGAAGGCCAGATCCGCAAGTCGGGCGAGCCCTACTTCACCCACCCCGTCGCGGTGGCTGCCATCCTGACCGAACAACGGCTGGATGACGCGACGATCATCACCGCGCTGTTGCACGACACCATTGAAGATACCGGATCGACCTACGGCGAGATTACCGCGCTGTTCGGCGAGGAAGTTGCCGAACTGGTCGACGGCGTCACCAAGCTGACCAATCTTCAGCTGTCAAACGCCGGCAGCCAGCAGGCCGAGAACTTTCGCAAGCTGTTCATGGCGATGTCCAAGGACCTGCGGGTGATTCTGGTCAAGCTGGGCGACCGGCTGCACAACATGCGCACGATCCGCAGCATGAACCTGGACAAGCAGGCCCAGAAGGCCCGCGAGACGATGGAGATCTTCGCGCCGCTGGCAGGGCGCATGGGCATGCAGTGGATGCGTGAGGAACTGGAGGATCTGGCCTTCAAGGTTCTCAACCCCGACGCTCGCAATTCCATCATGCGCCGCTTCGTGACCCTGCAGCGCGAGGCGGGCGATGTGGTCCACAAGATCACTGCCGACATCCGGCACGAGCTGGAAAAGGCCCAGATCGAGGCCGATGTCTATGGCCGCGCCAAGAAGCCCTATTCGATCTGGCGCAAGATGCAGGAAAAGCAGCTCGCCTTCTCGCGCCTCTCCGACATCTACGGGTTCCGCGTGATCTGCGGCTCGGTCGCCGATTGCTACCGGATTCTCGGCGTGATCCACCAGCGCTGGCGCGCGGTGCCGGGGCGGTTCAAGGATTACATCAGCCAGCCCAAGACCAACGGCTATCGGTCTATCCACACCACGGTCTCGGGCCGCGAGGGCCGGCGGGTGGAAGTGCAGATCCGCACCCGCGACATGCACGAAGTGGCCGAGGCCGGCGTGGCCGCGCATTGGTCCTACCGCGAGGGCGTGCGCGCGCAGAACCCCTTTGCGGTGGACCCGGCAAAGTGGATCGCCAGCCTGACCGAGCGTCTGGACGAGGAAGACCACGACGCGTTTCTCGAGAACGTCAAGCTTGAGATGTATTCGGACCAGGTGTTCTGTTTCACGCCCAAGGGCGATGTGATCCAGCTGCCGCGCGGGGCGACGCCGCTGGACTTCGCCTATGCGATCCATACCCGCATCGGCAACAGCACGGTTTCCGCCAAGATCGATGGCATCCGGGTGCCCTTGTGGACGCGGCTGAAGAACGGCCAGTCGGTCGAGGTGATCACCGCCGAAGGCCAGCGTCCGCAGGCCAGCTGGATCGACATCGTCGCTACCGGCCGCGCCAAGGCCGCGATCCGCCGCAGCCTCCGGGCCGAAGATCGGGGACGATTCGTCAAGCTGGGCCATGAGTTGGCGCGGGCGGCCTTCGACCATGTCGGCAAGAAGGCCACCGACAAGGCGCTGCGTACGGCGGCCAAGATGATGGGCCTGGCCGATGAAGAGGATCTGCTGGCGCGCCTTGGCAGCGCCGAAGTCGCCGCGCGCCGGGTGGTGGAGCTGCTCTATCCCGAACTGGCCCTGGCGCAGGCCGAAGAGGTGGACGAAAAGCGCCCCGTCGTGGGCCTGCAAGCCGACCAGTCGCTGAAGCGCGCGCCCTGCTGCCAGCCCCTGCCGGGCGAGCGGATCGTCGGCATCACCTATCGCGGCAAGGGCGTGGTCGCGCATGCCATCGACTGTCCGGCGCTGGAGGAGTTCGAAAGCCAGACCGAACGCTGGGTCGATCTGCACTGGAAGGCCGGGCGGCATGCTGCGGTCAACACGGTGTCGCTGGAAATCACTATTTCCAACGACGCGGGGGTGCTGGGGCGCATTTGTACATTGATCGGTGAGCAGAAGGCCAATATCTCGGACCTCAGGTTCATTGACCGCAAACCGGATTTTTACCGGCTGATCGTTGACGTGGACCTGCGTGATGTCGAACATCTGCACATGGTCATGACCGCGCTCGAGGCCGAGACGGATGTGGCCCAGGTCGGCCGTCACCGCGATCTGACACGCAAGCCCTGAGCGGGGCTTGCCGGGAAAGGCCGGGCCAGAGGCGCCCGGCAGGGAAGGAAGAGGCATTGGTCTTCAAGCGGCGGGAACCTATGGGCTGGGGCGCGTGGCTGCGCGAGCAGGTCTATCCGCGCGCGGGGTTCAAGCGCGCCACGCGCTATGTGATCCACCGCATGCGCCGACTGCCCGACCAGCCGCATCGGGTGGCGCGCGGGGTCTTCGCCGGGTCGCTGATCGGCTTTTTGCCGCTTCCGGGGCTGCAATTCGTGGCGGCCTGGCTGGCCAGCCGGGCGATCAATGGCAACCTTCTGGCGGCCCTTCTGGCCACGTTCAACACCAATCCGGTGACGACGCCGTTCTTTGCCGTGCTGGCGATGACGCTGGGCCACTGGATCCTCGGCATAGAGGCCCCGCTGACGGCGGAATACATCGGCCATGCCTTCGCGGTCGCGGGCGGCGACCTGTGGTTCAACTTCAAGGCCATGTTCGGCCCCGAGCATACGCGTTGGGGTGGCTTGATCCGCTTTTGGCACGAGATCTACTGGCCCTACTTCATCGGTGCACTGGGGCCGGGCATCGTGCTCAGCGTGATCGCCTATTACATCACCATTCCGCTGGTCGAGGCGTATCAGAAGACCCGCGCCGCCAAGGCGGGCGAGCGCAAGGAAAAACGCAAGCGGCTGAGAGAGGCGGTGGCCAAGGCGGCGCACCGGTTGAAGCATCGGGGCGAGCAGGGTGAAACCAATGGTGACGACGCACCCGGTTCGCCCTAGTCTTGCCGCGGAATTGCAGGAGAGGCAGAAGATGCAGGGCAGGGGCAGCCTGAGGCTTGGGGTCAACATCGACCATGTGGCGACGGTGCGCAACGCCCGCGGCGCGGTCTGGCCAGATCCGCTGCGCGCCGCGATCCTGGCGGAAACGGCCGGGGCCGACGGCATCACCGCCCACTTGCGCGAAGACCGCCGCCATATCCGCGATTCCGACATGGAGGCACTGCGGGCAGGGATCGGCATTCCGCTGAACTTCGAAAGCGCCGCAACCGAGGAAATGGCCGCCATCGTGCTGCGGCTGAAACCGCATGCCGTCTGCCTGGTGCCGGAACGGCGCGAAGAGCGCACGACCGAGGGTGGCCTTGACGTGGCGGGCGACGAGGCGCGGCTGACCAGCTACATCGCACCCCTGCGCAATGCTGGCTGCCGGGTCAGCATGTTCATCGGCCACGATCCGCGCCAGATCGAGGCCTCGGCCCGGATTGGCGCGGCGGTGGTGGAACTGCACACCGGCCACTACTCGGACCTGCATGCCGAGAGCCGGCTGGACGAGGCCGAGGCGGAACTCTCTGCGCTGCGCAGGGGCGCGGCGCTGGCCGCGTCACTGGGGCTGGAGGTGCATGCGGGGCACGGGCTGACCTATGAGAATGTCGCGCCGGTGGCCGCAATGCCCGAGGTTATGGAGCTGAACATCGGCCATTTCCTGGTGGGCGAGGCAATCTTCCGCGGCCTGGGCGGGGCGATCGAGGAGATGCGCCGCCGGATGGACGCGGCCCGAGGCGAGGCCTGACGTCCATGCCGGGTGCCTCCCAGGATTTCTTCGCAAGAATCTTGCAAATTCCTTGCTCAAGGAATTCGGCCCGCAAAGGGAGCTGGCGGTGATCCTGGGCATCGGTACCGATCTGGCAAATATCGAGCGGATCGAGGCCACATTGGCCCGCTTTGGCGACCGTTTCCGCAACCGCGTCTTCACCGAACGCGAACAGCGGAAGGCCGAAGGCCGACGCGAAACCGCCGCCACCTATGCCAAGCGCTGGGCCGCGAAAGAGGCCTGCTCCAAGGCGCTCGGCACCGGGCTTCGCATGGGGATTTCCTGGAAGGACATGGCGGTCAGCAACCTGCGCTCCGGCCAGCCGGTCATGCATGTGACAGGCTGGGCGGCCGAGCGACTGGCGCAGATGACACCTGCGGGCTTTGAGACCGTGATCCATGTCACCCTGACCGACGATCACCCATGGGCGCAGGCTTTCGTGGTGATCGAAGCAAGGCCCGTCGCGGTCGGAGTCCAGGCAATCGCCCAACCATGAACGGTCCTCCCCCGCCAGCCAGGCATGCGGCGCAGCGGCAATTGCGGTCCTTTGCGCTGGGGCGGCGGTTTGGCTGAGTCTGCGACTGTGGTGGCCCGAAGGCTTTGACGTGAGCCTACGTGACTTCATCAATCCGCTCTCGCTGATGGCGCCGGCCCTGGTCGCCGCCAGCCTTTGGTTCGCGGGAAAAGCGCTTGTCCGGCTTTTGCGTCGATGCTTCTTCGGTGCGGCAGTGCTTGAACTTGATTCACCCGGCAATCTGCGGCGCAGTACCGCGCGCGCGTCACTATCGATGTGCCGGGAATGCGCAAGGTCATTGCCGGGGACCACCCGCCAATCGACCGTCACCGGACCCTGACGGTGACCGCGCCAACCCCCGGCCCCGATTTCTGCACCGGGATCGCAGTTCCCCTGCACGACTGACCGGCAGTCTGTCGCCGCCGCGCCTTGACTCGTCGCGACGCTTGCGCGCAAGAAGCGCGGGCAAATGACAAGAGCGAATGACAAGGGCAAGGCAGGCATCATGGCGAAAGCGAAATCCGAAGGTGGCGTGATGGAACTGGTAAAGACCGTGTTCTGGGCGCTGGTGATCGCGGGTGTCTTCCGCACGCTGTTCTTCCAGCCGTTCTGGATTCCGTCCAGCTCGATGAAGGACACGCTGCTGGTTGGCGATTTCCTGTTCGTCAACAAGATGGCCTATGGCTATTCGCGCTATTCATGCCCCTTCGCGATGTGCCCGATCTCGGGCCGTATCTTCGGCTCGGACCCGGCGCGCGGCGATGTTGCCGTGTTCCGCCATCCGGCCAATGGCAATGACCTGATCAAACGGGTGATCGGCTTGCCCGGCGATACGGTGCAGATGAAGGAGGGTATCCTTTACCTGAACGGCAAGGAAGTGCCGCAGGAGCCGGCTGGCATCTTCGAGGAGGTGATGGAGCCGCAGGGCCCGATGCGTGGCCGCCCGCGCTGCGAAAACGGCGTCGTGGGCGACGGTGCGATCTGCCAGAAGTCGCGTACGGTGGAAACCCTGCCCGAGGGCACCCGGCACAATGTACTGAACATCGAATCCTCGCCGGGCCTGCCCGACAATACAGATGTCTTTACCGTCCCCGAGGGGAAGTATTTCGTGATGGGCGACAACCGCGACAATTCGGCCGACAGCCGGATCGATCCGAAGGCGGGCGGCGTCGGCTACGTGCCGGCGGAAAACCTGATCGGACGGGCCGACCGGATCGTGTTCTCTTCGGCCGGCAGCCGGATCTGGTATTTCTGGACCTGGCGCTCGGATCGCTTCTTCAAGGCCATCGAATAGGACGGCGCCGGTGCGGCTTTCTGTCGGGATCTTCTGGCCGTTCCAGACCCGCATCGGGCATGCCTTCCCGCAAGCCGAGATCTGCTGATCCGCGCCGTTACCCATGCCTCGATCAGCGCGCCGACGCGGCCCGACAACCAGCGGCTGGAGTTCCTGGGCGACCGGGTTCTGGGTCTGGTGATGGCCGAGGCGCTGCTGGCAGCCGACCCGAAGGCGCCCGAAGGCCTGCTGGCGCCACGGTTCAACGCGCTGGTGCGCAAGGAGGCCTGCGCCGAAGTAGCGCGCGAGGTCGGCCTGGGCGACGTGCTGAAGCTGGGCCGGTCCGAGATGCTGTCGGGCGGGCGGCGGAAAGAGGCACTTCTGGGCGATGCAATGGAGGCGGTGATCGCTGCCGTTCATCTTGACGCTGGCTTCGAGGCGGCGCGGGCGATGGTTCTGCGGCTGTGGGGCGGGCGGATCGGCCGGGTCGAGGAAGACGCCCGCGATCCGAAGACCGCGCTTCAGGAATGGGCCCAGGCGCGCGGCATGCCGCCACCGGACTATGCCGAGACGGGGCGTTCAGGCCCGGATCACGCGCCTGTCTTCACAGTTGAAGTGCGGCTGGAAAACGGCGAGGCCGCCGAGGCCACGGCGGGGTCAAAGCGGGTGGCCGAACAGGCTGCGGCGAAGGCCTTGCTGGACAGGATGGAGGCACGTGCGGACTAGTCCGGAAGTGAGGACGGCGCTCTTCCCTTTGTCGGCCGCCGCGCTTTCAAATCGAGCAAGCTCTCGGCCCAGGCATCTCGTTGACATCTCCCGGCGCCTGCGGTGCCACGCGCTTTGCATCTCCGCAGCTTTTCGAGAATGCTCTCAGGCTCCCGCGGGGGGGGCGTTTTGGCGCGCTGGCCTCTCCAACTTTTCCGGATGAGAATTTTGGCCAATCAATTGCAAGTCCGGCCTTGACCATTTCTGCAGACAGATCCCGTCCATCAGGCAAATAACAGGTGGCGACCAATCGGACGTGAGTCTGCTCCCCTTCTGCGACAGCGCGCATTTCCGCGCCGTGGCACAGACGGATGAGTGCGCTTCGCGCCTGCTTGCCGTACGGATCTTCCAATTCCGGCGCGTCGATGCCTGCCAGACGGATACGCGTGCCCTCGATGTCGATCGTATCGCCATCGATCACCCAGGACCGTCCCTGGTATACCGTTTCGCGAATGATCTAGATTTCAGGCCCGCGGCGCGCATTTGCCTCTGTGTGCCTTGCCAGCTTTTCGGACAGAGGCGTCGGATAGGTCCGGATGACCCGCTTCTTCCCCGGAGCTGGAAAAAGCGCGCGCAGGAGAGATCCGACAAGTCCCAAGAGAGATACTCCATGATACCTTGCGTACGACGAGAATGCAAATTGCCCCTTTGAATGCCAACTGGAATTCCGGGCTCGAATCCCGTAAGGCAGGCTGCATTGCACAGAGGCCTGCCCATGACCCACAACACGCGCGCGGGCTTTGTCGCCCTGATCGGAGAGCCGAACGCCGGCAAATCCACCTTGCTGAACCGGATGGTCGGGGCGAAGGTTTCCATCGTCACCCACAAGGTGCAGACGACGCGGGCGCGCATTCGCGGGGTCTGCATGGCGGGGCAGGCGCAGATCGTGTTCGTCGATACGCCGGGCATTTTCCGGCCCCGGCGGCGGCTGGACCGGTCGATGGTCAAGGCGGCCTGGGGGGGCGCGGCGGATGCCGATGTGGTGGTCTTGCTGATCGAGGCGCATCGCGGGCTGACCAGCGGCACCCAGGCGATCATCGACCGGATCCGCGACCAGATGCCCAAGGGCAAGCCGGTGGCGCTGGCGATCAACAAGATCGACCGGGTGAAGGCGGAAACCCTGCTGGCTTTGGCCGAAAAGATGAACGAGGCGTTTCCTTTCGCCAAGACCTTCATGATTTCCGCTGAAAAGGGCTATGGCGTCGAGGATCTGAAGCAATGGCTGGCAGGGGAATTGCCGGAAAGCCCGTGGTATTACCCCGAGGACCAGCTGGCCGATCTGCCGACGGACGGTGCATCTGTTCCTGACCGTGAAGGTGCGGCCGAACTGGCTGGAAGAGGCCGAGCGCTATTCCGAGATGGGGCTGGATTTCAAGGACGGCGATGGCTGAGCCGGGCGCCAAAATTCTTCGAAGAATTTTGCAAATTCCTTCGAAGGAATTTGGCGCGTGACGGCGCGGCTGGCGTCGGGGCTGTGGGTGTCGGCCTATCTGGCGCGGCTGCGGCTGGCGGCTATCCCGGCCTATCTGGCGCGGCGGGGTGACGACACCGCTGGCGCGGTGATTGTGAAACTGGCCACGCTGGATGGCAACGCCCGGGCCTTCGTGCGGCGGTGGGATTTTGCTTCGGATACAAGGCTTTGGACGATCTTGGCCGAGGGTGACGAGGCGACGGTGGATGCCGCCCTGGCGCGCGAAGGCGCGCGGGATCCCGACCTCTGGATCATCGAGGTGGAAGACCGGGCAGGACGGACCCTGCTGGAGGAGAACGGTCTGGCAGAGGGTTGACCCGCCTTGCGCGACCGCTGCGTGGCAGGGCAGGAATGGATGCGGGGGCATGCACATGAACAGGGCCGCCCGAAGACGGCCCTGTTCCCGATGCGATGGTCGCGATCAGGCGATGATCTTGGACACGACGCCTGCGCCGACGGTGCGGCCGCCTTCGCGGATGGCGAAGCGCAGCTTTTCTTCCATCGCGATCGGGGCGATCAGCTCGACCTCGAACTTCAGGTTGTCGCCCGGCATCACCATCTCGGTGCCGGCCGGCAGCTCGACCGTGCCGGTCACGTCGGTGGTGCGGAAGTAGAACTGCGGGCGGTAGTTGGCGAAGAACGGCGTGTGACGGCCGCCCTCTTCCTTGGTCAGGATATAGGCTTCGGCCTCGAACTTGGTGTGCGGGTTCACCGACTTCGGCTTGCACAGCACCTGGCCACGCTCGACGCCTTCACGGTCGATGCCGCGCAGCAGGATGCCGACGTTGTCGCCAGCCTCGCCACGGTCGAGCAGCTTGCGGAACATCTCGACACCGGTGCAGATCGACTTCTTGGTGTCGCGGATGCCGACGATTTCCACTTCGTCGCCAACGTTGATCACGCCGCGCTCGATCCGGCCGGTCACAACCGTGCCGCGGCCCGAGATCGAGAACACGTCCTCGATCGGCATCAGGAACGGCTGGTCGATCGCCCGCGCCGGGGTCGGGATATACTCGTCCACCGCCTTCATCAACTCGCGGATCGAGTCTTCGCCGATGTCCTTGCGCTCGCCGATCATCGCCTGGTGCGCCGAGCCCTTGATCACCGGGATGTCGTCGCCGGGATAGTCGTAGGACGAGAACAGCTCGCGCACTTCCATCTCGACCAGTTCCAGCAGTTCCGGGTCATCGACCAGGTCCACCTTGTTCATGTAGCACACCATGTAGGGAATGCCGACCTGGCGACCCAGCAGGATATGCTCGCGCGTTTGCGGCATCGGGCCGTCCGAGGCGGCACAGACCAGGATCGCGCCGTCCATCTGCGCCGCACCGGTGATCATGTTCTTCACATAATCGGCGTGGCCGGGGCAGTCGACATGCGCGTAGTGGCGTGCCGCGGTCTCGTATTCCACATGCGCGGTCGAGATCGTGATCCCGCGCGCCTTCTCTTCCGGTGCGCCGTCGATCTGGTCGTAGGCGCGGAATTCGCCAAAATACTTGGTGATCGCAGCCGTCAGCGTCGTCTTGCCATGGTCAACGTGACCAATGGTCCCGATGTTCACATGCGGCTTGTTGCGTTCAAACTTTGCCTTTGCCATGTCGGGCGCCCTTGCTCTCTTGGGCCCCGGAAGGGGGCCTCGGTCCACTCGGGCGGCGGCTTAATGGCATGGCCAGGGAAAATCAAGCCTCACTTGGGCGGCGGCGTCACCGCCGCTGTTTCCACCGGTTCGACCGGAGGCGCGGCTTTCATTGCTGCAGCACGTGCGGCCATGGCGGCTTCCAATTCGACCTTCGTCATGCCGAACCATTCGGGGTTCTCCAGGAGCCAGTCCTCGACCCGCTTGACGGCGTTGTAGGACAGCGCGTCCATCTGCTGCTTTTTCGTCCGCGTCAGGCCGGTGCCGATCACGGTCTCGCCCGAAAGGCCTTCGAAAACGGTGATCTGCTTGCCCTCGGCGTTCAGCTTCTTGCCCGCCGCGTCGTCCCAGATGTTGGCCGTCACCACCAGGATCGACTTCGGCGCCGCTACGACCGGGATGCCGGGCGGCGCCAGAGCGTAGGCGTCGATCGAGATGCCTATGTTGTAGAGCTTCGTGCCCTCGTAGCGGCCGAAACGGTCGTCTACGGCCTTGCTGATTGCGCCTTCCCAGTCTTCGGGGGTGGCGGGGCGGCTGATCGGCACCATCTGCACGTTGTCGGCCACCGCGACATTCAGACCCAGGCCGAAGTCGCCCAGCGGGACCGGCGGCCGGGCCAGGTCGTTGTTGGAGCAGGCGGCAAGCAGGAAAAGGGCGGCGGCAACGATCAGGCGCAGCATCGGACACTCCGTTTGGCGGCTGACGAAAAGCCATAGCGAAGGACACTCGTCCCCGCAACCATGCGTGACGTTCGCTGGATTTGCGCTATCATCGCTGCATGGGCCAGATCTGCGCCGCCAGGACCCGCCTTCCCGTCCGCGTGCCGCTGGCGTCGCGGCCACTGGGCATCTGGGGCAGCCTGCAGGCCGGTCGCCGCAACGTGCTGGAGCTGATCCCGGAGATCGCGCTGGATGCGCCGATCATCTCGGGGGCGACGGGCAAGCGCTGGCACATGGTGATGGACCCCGAAGCGCTGAAGCGGGTGCTGCGCGACCGGGTGGAGGATTACCCGAAGTCGATGGTGACCAAGCTGATCCTTGAACCGGCGATCGGCGACAGCCTGTTCGTCGCCGAAGGGGCAGAGTGGAAGTGGCAGCGCCGAACGGCAGCCCCGGTCTTCACCCATCGCAACGTGGCGGCGTTGGCGCCGGTTATGACTGCCGCCGCCGAACGCGTCTCGGCGCGGCTGGTGCCGGGGCGGGCGGCGAACCTGTTTGACGAGATGGTGACGGCGACCTTCGAGGTGATCTCGGATGTCACCTTTTCGGGGCGAGACCTTCGACCGCGCCGCCGTCCACCGCGCGATCGAGGATTATATCAGCCAGACGGCACGGGTTTCGCTCTTCGACATCCTGGGTCTGCCAGGCTGGGTGCCGCGACCGGGGCGGATGTTCACCGGTGCAGCAATGCGGCAGACCAAGCGGCTGGCTGACCGCGCGATCGAGTCGCGCCGGGCCGAGGGGCCGCATCTGCCGCCCGACTTGCTGGACCTGCTGATGGCGGGCGCCGACCCTGAAAGCGGGCGGCGGATGACCACCTCGGAATTGCGCGACAACCTCTTGACCTTCATCGTCGCGGGGCATGAGACGACGGCGCTGACGCTGTCCTGGGCGCTCTATCTCTGTGCCTTCGATCAAGACGTGCAGGAGGCCGCAAGGGCAGAGGTGCAGGCGGTTCTGGCCGATCGTGCAGCCACCGCCGCAGACCTGCCGGCCCTGCAGCTGACCCGTCGCATCGTGGACGAGGCGCTACGGCTATACCCGCCGGCGGCCTTCCTGTCGCGCACGGCGCAAGCGCCGGATGAGCTTTGCGGCCGCGAGGTCCGCGCCGGCGATACGGTGATCCTGCCGATCTATGCACTGCACCGGCACCGAAAGCTATGGTCCGACGCCGAGGCTTTCGACCCGTCACGGTTTGTCGACTCCAAGGCGATCCCGCGGTTCCACTACCTGCCCTTCGGCGATGGCCCGCGGATCTGCATCGGCGCCAGCTTTGCGCTGCAGGAAGCAGTGATCATACTGGCCACGCTGCTGGCGCGGTTCCGGTTCAGTCCGGTGCCGGGCAAGGAGCCGAAACCGGTGATGATCCTTACCCTACGTCCCGAGGGCGGCGTCTGGTTGAAGGCCGACCGGACGTGAAGCAATCGTGCGCCTGCCGGCGCAAGGCTTTCTTGGTCGGGTGACATGGCGCCCGGACCTGCTGTCGGCTGATGGGGGCCTTGCCCCCAAACCCCCAGAGTATTTGGACCAAGATGAAGCGGTTTAGGCCTTCAGCTTGGTCCAAATACTCCCCTCGCGGCGCGCAACCCCGAGGCGGTTGGCGCTTGCGCCAGAGCCGAGACAAGAGACTTGCGCCGCAAGGCGTTCAATTGAATCGGTTGTCTCTGGGGAAGCCGCGGGGAGCCATCTTGCCGGCGGAGGCGCGGGCGCCCTGCCATTCGGCGAGGTCAATTTCCAGCCGGGTGCGGCCGGCCGGGTCCTTCCACGACAGGCCCTCGGCCAGCTTGAACGTGATTGCATCCGACAGGCCGCCGTCCTTGTATTTCTGCAGCCTGACGCCCTTTCCGCGCACCATTTCCGGCAAATCCGCCAGCGGGAAGACCAGCATCTTGCGGTTCTCGCCCACAACCGCGACGCTGTCGCCGCGAACCCCTACGCAAAGCGATGCCTTCACGCTGTCGCGAACGGTCAGCACCTGTTTGCCCGCCCGCGTCTGCGCCACCAGCTCTTCAGCCGGGACGACAAAGCCGTCTCCGGCACTGGAGGCGACCAGGAATTTCACGCCCGGGCGGAACCGGATCAGATCGGTGATCCCGGTATCGTTCGGCAGGTCGATCATCAGCCGCACCGGTTCGCCCATGCCGCGCCCGCCGGGCAGGTTGGCGCCGATCAGCGTGTAGAAGCGGCCGTTTTCCGCGACCAGCAGGATCTTGTCGGTGGTCTCGGCATGGAAGGCAAAGCGCGGGCCGTCGCCGTCCTTGAACTTCTGCTCGGCGGCCAGATCGACATGGCCCTTCATCGCCCGGATCCAGCCCATTCTCGAGCAGATCACCGTGATCGGCTCGCGCTCGATCATCGCCTCGAAGGGCACTTCCTCGACCTCGCCAGCTTCTGCGAACTGGGTGCGCCGGTCGCCACCGGGCGTGCCCTTGCCGAACTTCTTGCGGATGTCTTCCAACTCTTCGCCGATCTTGCGCCATTGCAGCCGGTCGCTGTCGAGAAGATCGGCCAGCCCGGCGCGCTCGTGCATCAGGGCGTCGCGCTCGGCCCGCAGTTCCATCTCTTCCAGACGGCGCAAGTTGCGCAGCCGCATGTTCAGGATCGCCTCGGCCTGGACGTCGGACAACTCGCCCTCGCCCGGAGGTGGCGTGCGATAATCGCGTTCCGAGACCGCCCTGGGGTGGTCGTGGCCCCAGGTTTCGCGCATCAGGGCGGCCTTGGGGTCTTCGTCATAGCGGATGATGTCGATCACCCGGTCGAGGTTCAGATAGGCGATGATGAAGCCTTCCAGCACCTCCAGCCGGTGGTCGATCTTCTCGATCCGGTGTTCTGCGCGCCGCAGCAGAACTTCGCGCCTGTGGTTGAGGAAGGCGCGCAGCACCTCTTTCAGCCCGCAGACCTTTGGTACCCTTCCGTCGATCAGCACGTTCATGTTCAGGCTGAACCGCGTCTCCAGATCGCTGTTGCGGAACAGGGTTCCCATCAGCATGTCGGGGTCGACGGTGCGGGAGCGGGGTTCCAGCACGATGCGCACGTCATCGGCGGATTCGTCGCGCACATCGGCCAGCAGCGGCACTTTCTTCAGCTGGATCAGTTCGGCCAGCTTCTCGATCAGCTTGGACTTCGCGACCTGATAGGGGATTTCCGTGACGACGATCTGCCAGGTGCCGCGGCCCAGATCCTCGACCTGCCATTTCGCCCGCGTACGGAAGGCACCGCGGCCGGTTTCATAGGCCTCGAGGATCGACTCGCGCGGTTCGACCAGCACGCCGCCGGTCGGGAAGTCGGGGCCGGGGATATGGGCCACCAGGTCGGCGGTAGAGATTTCGGGGGTCTTCAGCAGCGCGTGGCAGCCGAGGATCAACTCGTCCAGGTTGTGCGGCGGGATGTTCGTCGCCATGCCCACGGCAATGCCGCTGGAGCCATTTGCAAGAAGGTTGGGATAGGCGGCGGGCAGAACGACGGGTTCTTCCAGACGGCCATCGTAATTGGGGCGGAAATCCACCGCCGTCTCGTCGATGCCTTCCAGAAGCGCCTCGGTCAGCGCGGTGATGCGGGCCTCGGTGTAGCGCGAGGCGGCGGGGTTATCGCCGTCGATGTTGCCGAAGTTGCCCTGCCCGTCGACCAGCGGGTAGCGCATGTTGAAATCCTGGGCCAGCCGCGCCATCGCGTCATAAATCGCGGCGTCGCCGTGGGGATGGAAATCGCCCATCGTGTCGCCCGCGATCTTGGCCGACTTCAGGAATCCCCCGGTCGGCGACAGCCGCAGCCGCCGCATCGCCCAGAGGATTCGGCGGTGAACCGGCTTAAGCCCGTCGCGCGCATCGGGCAGGGCGCGGTGCATGATGGTGGACAAGGCATAGGTCAGGTACCGCTCGCCGATCGCGCGGCTAAGCGGTTCGGCCACGGTCATGCCATAGGTCTTGTCGGTTTCATCTTCGGCGGACATGGATGTTGTGTAATCCGCACGCGCGGCAGGGTCCAGCGGCTTCGCGCGGCCAAACCGCAACACCGAAGGGAACGGACGGATTTGACTGGATTTTCCCACTAAGAATGCGGCGGGAATGTGTTAAGAGGCCCATACTGCCAATTCTGCTCTGCCAAGTATCGGTTCCTTCATATGCTGCGTCTTTCGGTGCTTCTTTGTGCTGCAATGTTCGTCACCCTGCTGATCGCGGGCGAAGACCAGGGGCAGATGCGTCCCGGTCTGGCCAAAGCCGTTGCCGAGGGTGAAGAGATCATCGTGCTTGAACGCCGGCGGGCTCCGGCGGTGACGATTGCCGAGGCCGAACCCGTGGCGGTCGTTTCCGCTGTCGCCGCACCCGCGACCGAGCCTGCTGTCGAAGTGGCCAGCTATGCGCCGGCCGAGACGCCGGCCGAGACGCCCCGCGAAGTCACACCCAAGCCGGTCTTTACCCTATCGTCGCTGCCGACCGTCACCGTCGACCCGGTGGTGGAAAACGTTGCCCCGGCCGCGCCCGCGGCCGCCGCGGGCGCTGTCTGGTATGTCACCGTCAGCAGCGTCAACGTCCGCGAGGGCCCTTCGACCGAAACCTCGGTTGTCGACAAGTTGAAGCGCGGCGAGGCGGTTTTGGTAGCCTTCGAGGAAGGCTCGGAATGGGCGAAGGTGACGATACAGGGCGATGGGCTCGAAGGCTATGTCGCCCTGCGCTTCCTTTCGCCCGAAGCGCCCTGAGCCCCCTCTCCGTCTTCATTTGACGCGGTCGCCCCCAACCCCTAGGGCTTGGGAAAAAGGCGGGCAGGCATATGAACAGGTCGATTCTCATCACCGGGTGTTCCTCGGGCATCGGACTTGATTCCGCGCGGGGCATGAAGGCACGCGGCTGGCGGGTCTTTGCGACCTGCCGGCAGGAGGCCGATTGCGACCGCCTGCGGGCCGAGGGGCTGGAAAGCTTCCGGCTGGACTATGCTGACGAGGCCAGCATAGCGGCGGCGGTCGAGACGGTGCAGGACCGCACCGGAGGCCGGCTGGACGTGCTGTACAACAACGGCGCCTTCGCCTGCCCAGGTGCTGTCGAAGACCTGCCGCGCGGCGCACTGCGGGAAATCTTCGAGACGAATCTCTTCGGCACCCACGACCTGACGGCGCGGGTGATCCCGATGATGCGGGCCGAAGGCGCGGGGCGGATCATCAACTGTTCGTCCGTTCTGGGGCTGGTGGGGATGAAATGGCGCGGCGCCTATGTGGCGACGAAATTCGCCATGGAGGGCCTGACCGATGTCCTGCGGATCGAGATGAAGGGCACCGGGATCGAGGTGATCCTGATCGAGCCGGGGCCGATCACCAGCCGCATCCGCGAAAATTCGGTGCCGCATTTCGAGAAATGGGTGGACTGGGAGGCGTCGCCCCGCGCCGGGGAATACCGCAGCCTGCTGCATCGGCTGTATCAGGCGAAGACTGCGCCCGACCGGTTCGAACTGCCGGCAAGTGCGGTGACGAAAAAGCTGATCCACGCCTGCGAAAGCCGACGTCCCCGCGCCCGCTATTACGTCACCACACCCACGCATCTGATGGGTCTGGCGCGCCGGATCTTGCCGACGCGGGCGCTGGACTGGCTGATCGCCAAGGGCTGAGGCCGGATTTTCACTTCGCTTTCTCCGTCATCTGTCCTACATCCGACTGACCGGAACGGAGCCCGCCGATGCTGTTGAAAGACCCGATGTTCCTTCTTGCTGCCATTGCCGCCCTTGCGGTGGCCGCGATCCTGATCTTCGGGATCGGCAGCTTTGCCAAGGGCGGAGAATTCAACCGGCGCAATGGCAACCGCATCATGCGCTGGCGGCTTTATGCCCAGTTCATCGCCGTGATCCTGATCGTCGGCTTTGCCTGGCTGCGCTCGAAAGGCTGAGAAATGGTTGTCCTGTCAAAGATCTACACGAAAACCGGTGATGCCGGTGAAACCGCGCTGGGCAATGGGGCGCGGGTGGCCAAGCATTCCCTGCGGGTGTCGGCCTATGGCACTTGCGATGAAACCAATGCCACCGTCGGCCTCGCCCGCCAGCACGCGACCGCCGGGATGGACGTGATGCTGGCCAGGATTTCGAACGACCTGTTCGATCTGGGTGCCGATCTCTGCACGCCCGATCGCCAGCTGGACGAGACACTGTCCTACACCCCCCTTCGCATGGTTGAGCCGCAAACCCTGCGGCTGGAACGCGAGATCGACGCGATGAACACGAAGCTGCAGCCCCTGCGCAGCTTCATCTTGCCGGGCGGCAGCGCCCTGGCCGCGCAATTGCACCTGTGCCGCACTGTCTGCCGCCGGGCCGAGAGGCTGGTGGTTGAACTGGCCGCCATGGAAGACGTGAACCCCGAGGCGGTGAAATACCTCAACCGCCTGTCGGACTGGTTCTTCGTTGCCGGGCGCATCGCCAATGACGACGGCAAGGCAGATGTCCTCTGGGTGCCCGGCCTGACGCGCGAGGGCTGAAGCCCGAGCGGCGCAAACGCGACGTAGGGACGCGGGTTTTCGTCGCATTTGCTCTGTCGCTACGGCGTGCCTTGCGGTAACACCCCGGCCAGAGAGCTTGGGAAAGGGGCCTTGGCCCCCTAATGGGAGATTTGCGCCGATGAAGGTCCTTGTGCCTGTCAAACGTGTGATCGACTACAACGTGAAGGTTCGCGTCAAGGCGGACGGAAGCGGTGTCGATCTGGCCAACGTCAAGATGTCGATGAACCCCTTTGACGAGATTGCCGTGGAAGAGGCGATCCGGCTGAAGGAAAAGGGCATGGCGACCGAGGTTGTCGTGGTGTCCATCGGCGTCAAGCAGTCGCAGGAAACCCTGCGCAACGCGCTGGCGATGGGCGCTGACCGGGCGATCCTGATCGAAGCCACCGACAATGTGCATACCGACATCGAGCCGCTGGCGGTGGCGAAACTCCTGGCCGCCGTGGTCCGCGAAGAGGCCCCCGGCCTGGTCCTGGCCGGCAAGCAGGCGATCGACAACGACATGAACGCGACGGGCCAGATGCTGGCAGCGTTGCTGGGCTGGTCGCAGGGCACCTTTGCCTCCGAACTGAAGATCGACGGCGACAAGGCCACGGTCACCCGTGAAGTTGACGGCGGCCTGCAGACCATCAGCCTGAAGATGCCCGCCATCATCACCGTCGACCTGCGTCTGAATGAGCCGCGCTATGCCTCGCTGCCAAACATCATGAAGGCCAAGGCCAAGCCCTTGGCCGCCAAGACCCCCGCCGACTACGGCGTGGACGTGGCGCCCCGGCTGACCATCGTGAAAACGGTGGAACCGGTGGGCCGCAAGGCGGGCGTCAAGGTCGGATCGGTCGACGAGCTGATTGCGAAACTCAAAGACGAAGCGGGGGTGATCTGATGGCCGTTCTTCTTCTTGCCGATGTGAATGACGGCACGCTAGCCACCGATTCCGTGGCCAAGACCATCGCCGCGGTGAAGGGTCTGGGCGAGGTTCATCTGCTGGTGCCGGGTCCTGCCGCCGCTGCCGCCGAGGCTGCCAAGCTGGACGGTGTGGCCAAGGTTCTGCACGCCGCCGACGCCGCCTATGACCACGGCCTGGCCGAATCCATTGCGGCGTTGATGGTGTCGCTGGCCGGTGGGTATGAGCATATCTGCGGCGCGGCGACCGCGTTTTGCAAGAACGTGATGCCCCGCGTTGCGGCCTTGCTGGATGTGATGGTGATGTCGGATGTGACCGCCGTGGTCGATGCAGGCACCTTCGAGCGCCCGATCTACGCCGGCAACGCGATCCAGACCGTCAAGTCGGGCGACGCGAAGAAGGTCTTTACCGTGCGGACCGCGAACTTCACCGCCGTCGGCGCGGGCGGTTCGGCGAAGGTCGAGGCGGCTTCGGGACCGACCGGCGACGGCCTGTCGTCCTGGGTCGAAGACAAGGTCGCCGCCAGCGACCGCCCCGAATTGACCAGCGCCAAGATCGTCGTTTCCGGCGGCCGTGGTGTGGGGTCGAAGGAATCCTTCGACATCATCGAGGCGCTGGCCGACAAACTGAATGCGGCCGTTGGTGCGTCGCGGGCAGCAGTGGATTCGGGCTTTGCCCCGAACGACTGGCAGGTCGGGCAGACCGGCAAGGTCGTGGCGCCGAACCTGTACATTGCCTGCGGCATCTCGGGTGCGATCCAGCATCTGGCCGGGATGAAGGACAGCAAGGTCATCGTCGCCATCAACAAGGACGAAGAGGCGCCGATCTTCCAGGTTGCAGACTACGGCCTTGTGGCCGATCTGTTCCAGGCTGTGCCGGAGCTGACCTCGAAGCTTTGAAAGGCAGGGCGGACAGTACTGCCCATCCCACCGGGCGTCCCGCAAGGGACGCCCTTTTTCGTTACAGCATGCGCCCGATCACGGGCAGCAGCGCTTGCGCCACTTCGTGATGCACCGCCGCCCCTGGCAGGCCCAGCGCGGCGCCTTCCTCGGCGGGAGAAAAGCGCATGCTCTGCACGCCCTCGTCCCGCGCCTGTCGGCTGATCACATGCTCGACCACCGCGGCGGCATGGGGCCGCAACGCGGCAATCATCTGCCGGTCGATCAGCCAGGGCCGGGTGTCCAGCCCATCGTCCTGACCCTTGTCCGGCGGTGGACGGTCAGCCAGCCACAACAACACCGCCCGACGCGGCAGACGCTGCAGCACTGCCTTCATCCGGTCGACCCACAGCATCTTCAACTCGGCCGCGATCAAGGCAAACCGGTCGGCGCCGCGCGTGGCCAGTGCCTGGATCAGGTGTCGGGTGAAGTGAATCTCGGTGAAATCCACGTCCCGATAGATCGATCGCAAAAGCGGCGTCGCGGCGATGAACCGGTCGTTCCGGCGCGGATGCACCGTGTAGTAGCGGTTCGTCATGTTGGTGACGCCGGTCAGTTGCAGCACCGCCAGATGCGCCGCGCCCGCCACCTCCAGCGCCGGGCGGTCGGCCAGATAGACATCCGGTCCAGCGTTCTGGCAACCCAGATTGGCCACCGGAATTCCGATCGCCTCTTCCACAAGTGCCGCAAAGGGCGCGGTCACGAATCGCCCGTAAGTCTCGGTCCCGCCCAGCATCGCCAGGTATTCGCCGCTCAGGTCCCTTCGGGGGCCCCGGAACGTCAACCTGGAACTGCCATAATGACATGGAAAATAGTCGAGCGCCCCATCGCCCGCATGAACGAAAGCCATCTTAGCCACCCATATAGTCATACACCCAGGAACCAGACTGCCCGACAAGGCTTTCCAAAGGACTAAGTCGGGGCATTTGCAATCTAGGCGTTTCCGATCAATTCGCCGCTTGTGGCCCCCGCCCTGCCCCCTGGCGGGCCGCCTCGTAAGGTTCGGCGGCCGACGTCACGGAGGAGGGGCGGTGGTCAGAGGACGGTGGGATCTTCGCCGGGGAGTGGGCAGATGGGCACGGCATCGCCCACCGCGCAGGCCGCGGGCGGGCGGGGCGTGACACCAGTGACCAGACGTCTGCTGGACTGAGGGCCGGCCTTTCGAGATGCAAACCTCATGGCCTCAGGCAAAGGGCTAACGCGGAGAAGGCCCGGGGCGGGGCCGGTGGCGCCGGCGACAACACAGGAGCGGGTCGGGACCACCGAACTGGTGATCTGGGGGACGGACTGATCGGCGGGGCGAGGCGCGACGGAACGCGAGGCGGTAAACGTGGGCGATCTTCGAAGACCTGCTGCCGCATCTGAAACCAACCACGATCCTGACCTCGAACACCTCTTCGATTTCCATCACGCGCCTTGCCAGCCGCACCGACCGGCCCGAGAAATTCATGGGCTTCCACTTCATGAACCCGGTGCCGGTAATGCAGCTGGTGGAACTTGATCCGCGGCATCGCCACCGATCAGGACACCCAGGAACCGCTGCACGAGGTGGTGAGAAGTTGGGCAAGACCGCCGCCAGTGCCGAGGATTTTCCCGCCTTCATCGTCAACCGCATCCTGATGCCGATGATCAACGAGGCGGTGTACGCGCTCTATGAAGGCGTCGGCTCGGTCAAATCCATCGACAGATCGCTGAAACTGGGGCCAACCATCCGATGGGGCCGCTGGAACTGGCCGATTTCATCGGGCTGGACACCTGCCTGGCCATCATGAACGTGCTGCACGAAGGGCTGGCCGATACCAAATACCGCCCCTGCCCGCTGCTGACGAAATATGTCGAGTAGCCGGCTGGCTGGGCCGCAAACCCAGCGGGGCTTTACGATTACCGGGCGAGACACCGGTGCCGAGCGCCGAGCGCCCTCCTGCGCTTCGCCTCGCACGGTCCCGCCCCAGACGCCAGAGGCTTCACACTTGGCGCAGCCGGGCAAGAAGCCGCGGGGTTGCCATCCCATTGCTGGTTCATCAGGACAGGATCGGCGCGCCGACATGCGGGCGCTGCGGCTAGAACAACGCGCGCTTGATCTCGTAAGCAGGCAGACCCTGGCGCAGCGTATCGGTCAGCTTGTTGGCGATCAGAAAGGTGCGGCTGTTTTGGCGGTGAATCGCATCGGCAGGATTGTCGCGCCCGAGGATTTATCGATCTTGTAGGTAAAGAGTTCCACTCCCGCTCCACCGCCGGGCCAACCAGCCCTCCGACATCGCCACCTTGCCGCCGGGGAAGAGGATGATCACCCCCCCGTTCTTCAGATGCGCGATGGTGTCGCCGCGCATCTGCAGACCCAGTTCGCGGCGCGTTCTCTTCATGCGGGAAAGGGCACCGGGATCGTGAATTCTCTGACCTCGGGAATGCCGGTCGGCAAGGACCGCGTCAGGATCTTGAAATCCGACCGGACGCGATTGACGATCCGCCATCACCATGCCGTCGACCAGCCCATGCGGATGGTTCGCCACCACCACCACCGGGCCGGTGGCCGGGATGCGGCGATCTCTTCGGCGGGCGTGTCGATCCGGATCCCCACTGGCGGATCGCCTTGGGCCAGAACGGTGCTCCAAAGGGCGCCGGATTTCTTCGAAGCTGCGGATCAGGCGCATAGCTGCACTTCCGCGGTCAGCCATTCGATCATACGGATCCTGTTTGCCGTGACCGGGTTACGGAAACGTCCCCGCGTAGGGGAAAGTCGCCACATCGCCAAGGGACGGTCCTTACAGGCGCTGTGCCTGCGTCGCGATACGCACCGAACCGGGATCTGCGACGGTTCTGGGCCTTACCCATGCCGCCCGCTGACCGAAAGATGTTCGGACGCGGGCTATGCGATATGCCTCAATGACTCTCTCGAACCTCGCCGCAACAAGCGCTTCCAGCGCATCGGCGAGTTTCTCCCCTCGCGCCACTTGTCTCGACGTCGATCGCGGTCCGCGAGAGGCGGCAAGCATCAAAAGACCCCTGATCGATCCCCGAAAACTCCATCCGTCCTTCATCACCAGCGCCCGGGCATCATGGGCCTCGACCACTTCGACGAACTTGGCGCTGGCCCGCGCGTGCAGGCCCTTTTCGTTGATGATACGGATGGTTCGGGTCACCATGCCAGCCTTTCAGGCCCCACCGCCAAGGTCGAGGCTGTTGATGTATTTGCGCCCGGCGTCAAGGGCGGCCGCGACGGCTTCGGGCACCGGTGCGTGTCGCGCGACTGCCACAGTTTGATCAGCATCGGCAGGTTTGCGCCGTAAAGGATGCGGCGACCGGAGGTCGCACAGGCCGGAAGCGACAGGTTGGAGGGGTGCCGCCGAACATGTCGGTCACTACCACCACGCCCTCGCCCCTTGATCCACCGTTTGCGGCGGCGCTGATCTCGGCCTGTTTTTCGGCCCGGTCATGCACATCCTCGATGGCGATGGCGCGCACGCCCTTGCTGCTTGCCACAACATGCTCGACCGGAAAGATATTCCCGCGCCAGCCCTCCATGAGCGACGATGACGATCCGATCAAGCCCCTGGTACGCCCGCTCAGCTGGGGCGGGAGTCGCCCCTTTGCGTTCCAGTTCCCGGTGACGTCTTGACACCGGCCAGCCCGCTTCCGCAAGGGCTGCGCCCAGCGTTTCCGCAACGGCAACCGACCGGTGTTGCCCTGCCGGTAACCGTAAATCCGATCGAAAGGGATGCGCCTTGCCTTCCTCGGAGATTGCGGGAAGCATCAACAGAAGAGTACGCAACCGGCGGAAGAACTCTCGGTCTTCGGGTCGGCCTCTGACGAAGGCCATCACCGGCCATCATCGCGGCCATCCAGCGGCGCAGGGCGGCGTCCCAATGCGGGTTGGCCAGGAAACCGGCAGTCGAAGATCATGTCGACGCCCGCGGCACGCCGCGCTTGTAGCTTCGAAGGACTGCACCGAGACGGCCAGCCGCCCGGTCGCGCCGGCTCGAACTAACCCGCGATTTCGGCCTTCAGGTCATGCGGGCTGGTCGCTGGGGTGTTGATCGATGGGTCCGCCCTCACCCGGATCGGCGCCAGGAGGTCGATCTCGCGCTCGATCCCTTCGGTCGGGGTTTCAGCCGGGCCAGCGGGTGGCGGCGGCGGGTTTCCGAGAAAAGTCGCCGGATCCAATTCGCCCGGGGCGCAGTCCAGGATACAGCACCTCCAGGCTGACGCGGGGTCGCGGGTCAGGCTGTCGATCAGTTCGATCAAGCGGGTGGTGTTGAAATCGCGGTTGCTTGCGGTGGCCAGATTGCGTGGGGCGGCCCAGCGGCGGGTCCAGCAGAAGCGGGATCCGAGCAGCGGGATGTTGTCGATCCCTCTCGCCTAGATCCTCCAGCATATGGATCGCCGTCGACCGCCCGGCGCCCGAAGGCGGGTGATCCGAGGACAAGACGATGTTCACCAGTGTGGGATCTGGGTCATACGCCCTTCGCTTTGCCGTCCACCCCGAAGATAGAGCATCAGTGCGGCGGTAAAATGGTCATTCTGCACGCGCGGCACAAGCGGCAGGCTGCAACCGAGGATCGTGATTGCGCGGTGGGGTGGCAGGCGGCGATCGTCTTTACGACAGATCGGCGACCAATGCCACTTGTGCCGTAATCCAGCAGCTCCGCCCGCAGCAGGCCAAAGGGCCGCGCGCCTCGATCGATATCCGCGGATCGCCGGGGCAGGGCAGCGCGACCGTGGGAGCCGCCGAGGCACAACCTGCCGCGCAGTCCAGTCGTCGGACACCGTATTAGGCCGAGCGCCTCAATTACGGCGCCAGGAGACGGACTTTCCGGCGCCTGAAGAATGATGATCAGAGCGCCCACGATATTCGTCCGCGACCTGCAGGAGGCGTGAAGGATTTCAGAATCGCCTGCCGGCGTCACGCCCGCGCCATCAACCAGACGGAGGCCGACCACAAGCGGGGCTCCGGAACTCAACAATCCGGCGTCGGCGGCGGTGGGCCGGATGTTTCTCTGCCCAGATCACGCCGCCATGCGCCTCGACGATCTGCTTCGCGCTCGCCGGGCCGGAACCCGAATGGTTGCCGAGATCGCCTGACGGGCGCGTTCGGAGTAGAACCGCTTGAACACCTTGGTCAGCGCCTGTTCCGGGGATGCACCGGGGCGGTATCTTCCACTGCCACCAGCACGAGGTTGTCGCGCCGCCGCACCAGACGCGCACACGCGCGTCGCCGTATTCTGAAACGAAATCGCGTTGGTGATCGGGTTGACGAAGACCTGCGCCAGCCGCGCCTCGAGGCCGCGGATCGTGATTTGGTTCGGCGGGAAGGTCGATGATGAAATCCCCGCCCTTTCCGCTGCTTGCTGGCCCAGATGCTGACCCCGGATGCGACGGTAACATCAGGTTGAACGATTCACCTCCGTCCTCCTTGACCAGTTCAGGTCCAACCGCGAGGCGTTGGAGATGTCACTGACCAGACGGTCCGGGCGGCGCACGTCATGCTCGATCCCGTCCAGAAGTTTCTCGCGCTGTTGCTTCCTTCTTGACGCCGCGCATGCTGCCACGGCCGAGCGCAGAAACGGGGATCTTGAGTTCATGCGCCACATCGGCGGCGGTGTTCTGGGTGGCGTCGATCCCGGTCCGCCAGCGCCCCGCCACCATGCCGCGCATCACGCCGACCGGCGAGCGATCTCATCCGGGCCGCGCCGCAGGTCGAGGATGCGCACCCTGCGGGGCTGACCTTGCGGTTATGGCGGTCGCGCCACGGCACTAGGGCCGCGGCGGCCCGAGGTTCCCGACAGCGGATTGGCGATGGTCGAGAGGCCAACACGAGGCTGGGACGCCAGCGACTTTTAACGGTGCCGACGAACATCTGCGCGGGATCTGTTCGCGTTCATAGCGCACCAGGCGGTCGATCTCACACCCTCGGCCGAGGTCAGCGCCGTCCCGCCCATACTTCGCCAGCCGACCAGATCGGCGTGCCGATGTGAGAGTGGCGTTCCGCCATCGGCATCGCGCCAGTGTGCAACCGGTCTCGCCCGCCCGCGCGGCAGGAAAGACTGCCCGCGGGCCAGGGCTGGGAATGTCCGATTTTTGCAGGCTGATCGGCGCGCCGAAGCCCAGGATGCTGGAAACGCCGGTTCAGACCGCATTCGGGAAATCGGTGATCACGGTGGATCTCACGCCGCCGGGCGTATCGCCTTCGGTCAGCGGCCGGACCGACGCGGCTGAGCGCCCAGGCCGCCCGCCGGTTCGAGAAGCAAACGCCTCTGCGCGCGCCCAAGTCACCGCCCGACCCAGCCCCGCGGCGTAGTCAAAGCTTGAGCGTCGAGGTTTGGTTCTGCGCTTCGCCCCCATCGGCGATCGAGTTCCACGCCTCGCGGATCGGCCAGCTTCGCGTTGCCAGTACCGGACTGTCGCGGAATTGGTTCGGGTGCTTTGCCGACAACCGGGATCACCAGCGCCATCATGTTTGAAGATGATGATCTTGCGCGCCGGGCGCCGCGTTCCAGCGAAAACCGGGGCGCGGGTGCGGGTTTCCGCGCAGGCCCCCGACCGTGGCATCGGGGTGAAGTGATCTTCACCAGGAAGGACCCTCTCCGGTCTTTCTGAATGGCGGAGAATCCATGACGATGCGCGGCGGTCGTTCAGCGGCTAGTCTGGGCCGTCACTCTTCCGTTGTAGCGATAGCCGATGCCGTAAAAACGTTTACGTCCGCCAGAATCATCGTCCACCAAAGCGTGCGCATCTTCGCGCGGCCACTTGATAGCAACAACCGATGGTGCGGTCATCGACGTAGACTGGTCAAATCTTAAACCGCGTCCATCGGCGAGCGTCGCGATTTAACAAGAAGCCACGGGCGCTGCGCCGCGCAAACAAGAGAATTCCGTGACCGGTCCTTGGTCCGTCGCCGCCCTTCCGATCACGGAATGGCGACGCGTTCCATCACCGGGCTGCCGCGCGTTCCATGATTAACTTGGTTTCTGATTGATCGACACTTTACTTGGTGGTGTTCTCCTGCCAGCTTAAGCAGTGAGATCAGCTGACCAGAGAGCGCTGACTGAAGGGCTTTCACATAATCGTCCGCGCCATCCACGCAGGCCCAGAACCTCGTCGATCTCATCGTCTTTCGAAGATCACCGGCATCGAGGTTTCTGCCGCAGCCTCTGCAACAGGTCCATCCCGTCCATCCGGGGCATCTTGATGTCCAGCACCGCCATGTCGGGAAGACGACGGTGGGGGCGTCCAGCGCCGAACTGGCCGTCGCTTTAACGGTTTCAACTTCGAAGCCTTCGGCCTCAAGCGTCATCGAGACGGACGTCAGGAATTCCTGTCGTCGTCCACAAGGACGATCCTCGACATGTTCTTTGTTCCTGCTCTGGTTATGTTTTCCATCATTCTCCGCAAACCGGGCGAGGAGATCGCTTACCAAAACGCGTCACCGCGTGCCTCGGGGCCTCGGGAACACGAAATTTCCAGATCAATGACTAATATGCCTCACCTCGGCAAAGCAGACGCAATTGGTTGCGCTAACCTGCAGGTGGTTGCGCTAACTGTGCCAAAGCGCCCTGTTCCCGTGCAAATCCGCCATGTTATAGCCGCGATAGAGACGCGCCTCTTGCGCCGCGTCCCGGCACCCATGGCCCGGGTGTCTTGAATTGATGCTATAAAGGACCCGCGCAGCCCGCGCGGCATCGGGAGCAGCCAGGATGATCACAGGACGCGTGAACCCACAGAAGCCTTTGGAAAACCAGGGTATCAGTGGGGCGGCCGCCGTCTATTACAACCTGATCGAGCCGGCGCTGGTGGAACAGGCCGATGCAGCGCGGCGGGAGGCTACGTCGGGCAAGGCGGCGCTTTCCTGTGCACCACCGGGCGGTTGCCTGGGCGGTCGCCGGAAGACAAGTTCGTCGTCCGCACGCCCGTCAGTGGAGGGCAGCATCTGGTCGGGACAACAACGCGCCGGTGGACCCCGCCGCCTTCGCCCAGCTGACGGCCGACATGCTGGAAGCATGTGAAGGGCCGCGATCTTTTCGTGCAGGACCTCTATAGCGCCGACTCGGTGCACCAGGTCGATCTGCGGTGGTGACGGAACTGGCATGGCCTGTTCATCCACCACCTCTTTTTCCGCCAAGCGCGAAGAGGAGCTGGACAACTTTATGCGGAGTGGTTGTTCTCAGCGTGCCCAGCTTCAAGGCCGACCCGGCGAAGCACGGCTGCCGCTCTGGCACTGTCATCGCACTGAACTTCGACGAAAGATCGTGCTGATCGGCAACACCGCCTATGCTGGCGGGAACTGGAAGTCAGTCTTCACCATCCTGAACTACATCCTGCCCGGCAATGGCGTGATGGCGAGGGCTTGCGCGCCAACCATGCCATCAGGAAACCCGGTGGATGCCGCCGTCTGTTTTCGGCCTCTCAAAGGCACCGGCAAGACCACCTTGTCGGCAGAAGCCCCGACGCCGTCCGCTGATCAGCGATGACGAGGCACGGCTGGTCGGATCGCGGCGCATCTTCCGCCCTGAGGGCGGCTGCTGCGCCGGGTTTATCAGCACGGACCCGAAGGCCGAGCCGGAAATCTACGCCACTACCAGCCGCTTCGGCACCGTGATCGGAAACGTGGTCTTCGATCGAGACGCTGGATCTGGACTTCGCCGACAACAGCCGGACCGACAACTTCCGCTGCGCCTATCCGATGGAGGCGATCTCGAACGCACCGGACACGGCGCTGGGCGAGCACTAGCATGGTGATGCTGACCTGCGACACGCGTTCGGCGTACTGCCATATCACACGGCTGTCGCCGGCACAGGAGTGTATCATTTCCTGTCGGGCTTCACCTCCAAAGTTGCGGGCACCCGAACCCGGGACTCACCGAGCCGCAGCCCACCTTTTCCACTTCTTCGGCGCCCCGTTCATAACGCCCGTCGAGAGTCAGTATAGCGAAGCTCTTGCGGGAAAGATAAACCGCCACGGCACTTTGTCTGCTGAACTGGTCGAAAGCACCGGCTGGACCAAAGCGGCGCCTACGGCACCGGCAAGCGGATGCCGATCAAAGGCGGCCGTGCGCTGTTGACTGCCTGCGGCGCTGGACAATGGTGAGCGAGGCCGAGTTCCGCCGGGACTGACTTCGGCTTCGACGTGCCGGTAGTTACAGAAGGCGTGGACGGCCCCTTGCTGAACCCGCGCGAACTACGGGCGGCCAAGCGCACCTGAACTGGGGCGAAAGCTGTCGAGATGTTTATATGAAGAACTTCGGCCAGTATGTGCCCTATATCGACGACGACGTGAAGGCTGCCGCCATTGGCTGACAGCCCGCGGCCCAGCCGCTTCATCTTGGCGAAAATACTCCACGGGGGTACGGGGGTGTGAAACCCCCGTGACGCTGCCCGCTACATCAGCGCCTGCCGCACCAGACGATTCAGCCGCTGACTACCAGCAAACCCTTTGTCCAGCGCCGGAACCGCGCACGGTCAGCCGGCCCCTGCCCCGAGAACCAAGGATCATCCCAGCCATCGCGGAGCAAGACCAAAGAACTGCCCGGAAAGACCAGCCGGTCGCCGCTGGCCAGCCGGTGCCCAGATGCGCCCGCGACAAAAGCGCCACTGCCCCGATCAGGAACACCACGCCTTGCGCGCGAACCATCTCCAGCTTCGGCACGCCGGTCGACAGGAGCAGCACCAGCAGCGGTGGCCCCCAGATGCCTGACACACCGCCATAAAGCCCACCGATGATCCCCAGCAGCCATTCCGCCCGCGCCCGGTGCTCCAGCCGCAGCCGCAGCGGAATGCCGGCCAGCTGCAAGGCGGCAAAGACCGTCACCGGCACGCCCAGCAACAGCAGATAGGCCATCCGCGGGATCCACTCGAGAACACCTGCGCAGAGACCACGATGGTTTACCGTCGATCGGGGAAGCGGCCAGCGGTAGGTCAGCGCCGTTTTATCGCCGGGGCCAGACCGGCGCAGGGCCTGGCCGCTGGTTGAAGTCGCCAGCATCGGCAGGATCAGCCCGGCCAGCGCGCCAGATCGGGCGGCAGGAAGGCCGAAAACGCCGACATCATGATCGGCGGCATGACGAAGCCACCACACCCTTCACGAAACCGCAAGCAGCGTCACGGTCAGCGCCGGCCAGGGCACCGCAGGGTCAAGCCCCGCCATCAGTTGATCCATGCCCGCCTCCCTTCGCCGCCTTGTGGCAGCGGATTGCCGAAAGCGGAAGGGGCGCAACATCTGAAAACCATGCGCCGGTTGACCTTGCAGCCGGACTGCCCTTTCATTCGCGCCAGCCCGAAGGAGACGACGCATGCCCGCGATCCGGCCGACCCTTCCGATCTGTGCGGCCGTCGTCGCTGCCGCCCTCCCCGTGCTGGCCGACCCCGCGCCGCCGCTGGCGACACCACTGGTCACGATCGTCGAATACGGCATCTATTGCCGCCCCGACGTCGAAGGCTTCCAAGCGGCTGGGATGACCTCGCTGGGCATCTTTGTCTTTTTCCGGCCTGCCCGAGTTCCGCTTTAGCAACAGCGGGTTCCCGCCCGGCAGGCGTCTCGTTCGGGCTGGTGGTGGAAGCTGGCGTGCCCGTGGCCCGGCTTAGTCCGCATATGGAGAAACACGGAAGCCAGGCCGCGGGGGTGCCGGAGATCTGGTATTCCGACCTCTTCGCCGACGTTCCGTCGATGCGCGGTTATTCCTTCGATTTCGAGGCTGAGCTGATCCCCGGCCTCTGGCGGATGGAGGCGTGGGATGGCGAAACCCGGCTCTACAGCATCGACTTCGAGGTGGTGCCCCCGTCGGCCTTGCCGGGCATCGGGTCGGATTGCAACCTGCTGTCGTGATGGCATGGGGGATTGAGCCGGCCCCCGCCGCGTGGTTTGCTGTGCCGATGATCCGCGCGCTTCTTGCCCTTGCCCTGCTGGCAACCCCTTGCGGTGCCGCCCCCGCGGATCCCGTCCACGGGCCGGAAATCGGCACGCTGGAGGTAGGTATCTTCTGCGCCCTGCAGGCAATGGACCGGATGCCCGCGCCCGGCACGGCCTCCGGATGGATCCATGTGCCGACGACCGAGATCCGCTTTCACTGGCCTGACCGCCAGGTGGTGCCCGCCGCCATCGGTCTGGCCTTCGGGGTCAGGGTCACCGGCGTCCCCGGCTTTGCCACCGCCAGTGCAGAGGCGCGGGTGACCCGCCCCGGCCGTGCCACGCCCGAAGTCTGGGCGACAGGGCTTTCCGATGCGGGCAGTTCGCTGGCCTTCTTTCGGTTCGACACAGACGACGAACTGGTCCCCGGCCTCTGGACCTTCGAGGTCTGGGATGGCGAGGTGCGGCTTTACCATGCCGAATTCGAAATCGTCCCTGCCGCCGCCCTGCCCGAGATCACCGAGGCCTGCGGGGCGGTATCGTAATCGGATGCGACACTTTCATTCGCCAATGCGATTCCGGACGAAAGTATGTTGCGCTGCAGTTGCGAAGGACCTATCTCTTC
>JADJAB010000012.1 GCA_016704435.1 Rhodobacter sp.
CCTTGCCGTCCAGTTGATCTGGTTCTTCAACGATATCTCGAAGGGCCGGATGATCGCCAAGGACACGTTTTGAGGGGGCGCTGAAGGGCTCAGAAGTTAACAATCCCCTAAAATGAAACCGCAACCACTTGATATCACTCGCCTCACCCCAGCGTCCCGACTCAGGGACGCCTTGACCCCCGAAGGGCGCCGCTAAGGCCCCGCCCATGACCGACACGCCCCAAACCCCCGCCGCAATTTCTATGGCCGCACCCATGGCAAGACCCCGCGGGCCAGCCAGAAGACCTACCTCGCCGACGACCTGGGCCCCCTGTCGCTGAAAGGCGTGACCGCCACTGTTAACCCCAACCGCACCCCGTTGGACCTGACCTTTGCCGCCGGCAAGCCGATCTGGCTGGAGGTCGGCTTCGGTGGTGGCGAGCATCTGGTCCATATGGCTGCCCTGAACCCGCAGGCCCACCTGATCGGGGCCGAGCCTTTCGTCAACGGGATCGCCATGCTGCTGGGCAAGATCCGCGCCGCCGGGGTCACCAACCTGGCGCTGCACCCCGGCGATGTGCGCGATCTGTTTGACGTGCTTCCGGATGGCTGCCTGCAAAGGGTCTTTCTCAACTACCCCGACCCCTGGCCCAAGGCCCGCCACCACCGCCGTCGTTTCGTGACGCCGGAATACCTGCAGGCGCTGGCGCGGGTGACGGCCAGCGGGGCCGAGTTCCGGGTGGCGACCGACATCCCCAACTACGTCCGCCAGACACTGGAAGAAGTGCCGCAAGCGGGCTTTGCGCTGGAACGCCAGGCCGGGCAGGGCGGCGCCTGGGAGGACTGGCTGTCCACCCGCTACGAACAAAAGGCGCTGCGCGAAGGCCGGGCGCCCCATTACCTGACGTTCCGCCGTGTCTGACTGGTTTTGAGTATTTGAGCCAAGGTGAAAGCCGCTTCATCTTGCCAGAAATACTCCTCGCGGAGCGTCCGCAGATGCTGTCAGCGCGCCGGATGGACGGCTGGAACCGCTTGCGCTATCAGGCGGGCGGAAACGCTCAGGAGATCCCGATGTCAGGCCATGGCGAAGCGCAACCGATGATCTCCGGCAAATGCGGGCCGCTGACGGGTGTGGCCGAGGTGCCGGGCGACAAGTCGATCTCGCACCGGGCGCTGATTCTCGGCGCCATGGCGGTGGGGGAGACGAAGATCACCGGCTTGCTGGAAGGCCAGGATGTGCTGGACACGGCAAATGCGATGCGTGCGTTCGGCGCCACGGTCACGCAAGCCGGGCCGGGGCGTGGTCGGTGCAGGGCGTGGGTGTGGGCGGCTTTGCCGAGCCGTCGGACGTGATCGACTGTGGCAACTCGGGCACCGGGGTGCGGCTGATCATGGGCTGCATGGCGACAACGCCGATCACCGCCACCTTCACGGGCGATGCCAGCTTGCGCAAGCGGCCGATGGGGCGGGTGACCGACCCGCTTTCGCTGTTCGGAACGCGAGCCTATGGCCGCAAGGGGGGGCGTCTGCCGATGACCGTTGTGGGCGCGGAGAACCCGGTCCCGGTGCGCTATGCGCTGCCGGTCGCCAGTGCCCAGGTCAAGTCGGCGGTGCTGTTGGCGGGGCTGAACGCGCCGGGCGAGACCGTGGTGATCGAGCGTGAGCCGACGCGGGATCATTCGGAACGGATGCTCGTCGGCTTCGGCGCCCAGCTTTTGGTCGAGAAAGTGGCCGAGGGCCACATCATCACCCTGACCGGCCGCCTCGAGTTGCGCCCGCAAAGCGTTGCCGTCCCGCGCGACCCGTCCAGCGCTGCCTTCCCGACCGGTGCCGCACTGATCGTCGAAGGGTCCGACATCATGGTGCCGGGGGTCAGCCAGAACCTGACGCGCAACGGGCTTTACCTGACGCTGGTCGAGATGGGCGCCGGGATAGATTTCCTGAACCCGCGGACCGAGGGCGGAGAGCCGGTGGCAGATCTTCGCGTACGCTTTTCCGGCGATATGAAGGGCATCGAGGTGCCGCCCGAACGTGCGCCTTCAATGATCGACGAATACCCGATCCTGTCGGTTGTCGCGTCTTTCGCGACGGGCAAGACCGTGATGCGCGGCGTCAAGGAACTGCGGGTCAAGGAAAGCGACCGGATCGACGCCATGGCACGCGGCCTTGAGGCCTGCGGCGTGCGGATCGAGGAAGACGAGGATACGCTGATCGTGCATGGCATGGGGCCGGGCGGGATGCCGGGCGGGGCCACCTGCGCCACCCATCTGGACCACCGCATCGCGATGTCCTTCCTGGTCGCGGGCATGGCGGCGCGCAAGCCGGTTTCGGTCGATGACGGCAGCCCGATCGTCACCTCTTTCCCGATCTTCGAAGGGCTGATGAATGGCCTTGGTGCGCAGGTGCGCCGCGGTTGAGGCTGCGTCGCTTCCGCGCGAGGCGGCGGGGTCACTTTGCCGCTTTGCGGGCCTGACGGGCAGCGGAAAGCGCCATTTCCGGCAGGGCCTCGGCCCAGAACCTCGGCCACTTTCGGCCCCGGCCCTGCGCGGCGGGTCAGGAAATCGCGCCACTCGGCCAGCCAGACGCCGCGCCCCATGCTTGTGTACCAGGCCTGGGCATGGCGCAACTCGGCGTCCTTCTGCCCCCGGATCCGCCACTGCACGCGCGGCCGCAGTTGCAGTTGCAGTTGCAGCGCGGCCTCGATCAGCTTGACCCAGAGGAACACCCGCCAGGCCGGAACCCGCGGTGTCTCCAGCACCTGATGCTTGTAGTCCCACAACCGCAGGTCAGTGGTCAGCACCCGGCGATGGGCGCTTTGGGCAAAGAACGGCGTCCAGCGGTGCGGGGTGGCGAAGACCGACATGATCTGGTCGGGGTCATAGGCCAAGAGATGCCGCAACAGGCGCCAGTAGTCGGCGTCGGTCTCTTCCTCGAACCCGACCGCAAAGGTGCACAGCCCGATCATGCCATGCCGGCGCAACAGCCCGATCGCCTGCCGGTCCTTGGCCCGCGTGCCGCCCTTCTTCACCGTCGCCGGCGTGGCCTCGTCGGTGCCCTCCAGCCCCAGCAGGAAGCGCAGGCAGCCCGCTGACTTGTAAAGCGGCAACAGGTCGGCATCGCGCACGATGTCGTCGGCGCGGGTGGATCCGACGATGTTGGCCTTGACGCCGGTGGCGATCAGCGCATGCAGGAACGCTTCCCAGGCCCGGCGCGACGAGGTGGGGTTCTCGTCGGCCAGATCCACCGGTTCCACCCCCTCTTCGCGCACCAGCCAGGCGATCTCGGCGGCGAGTTTCACCGGGTCGCGGTGGCGCCAGCGGGTCCAGAACCCGCGCTGGCCGCAAAGGGTGCACAGATGCGGGCAGCCGCGCGGGAATTGCAGAACCACCGCCCGCTTGCCGCCCCAATAGGAATAGTCGGCGAGGTCGACCAACTCCCGGCCGATGCGCAGCGAGTCCAGGTCTTCCAGCATCGGCGCCGGGGCGGTGGCGTGGGGCTGGCCCTCACGGCGAAAGGCAACGCCCGGAACTGCGGCCAGATCGGCGCCAGCCGCCAGCGCGTTCATCAGGTGCTGCGCCGTCACCTCGCCCTCGCCCCGCACGATCACATCCATGGCGGGGCATTCGGCCAGAACCTCGGCCCAGTGTTAGCTGGGATAGGCCCCGCCATAGACGATCCGCGCATCGGGCAGCGCGGCGCGGATCAGCGCGGCCAGATGCAGCACTGTCGGATGCGCCGAGGTGGAGCCGGAATGCCCGATCAGCACCGCCTCGGGCGTTCGGCGCTGCAGATCGGCGACAATGGCCTCGGGCCGCATCGGTGCCAGATCGGCGTTCAGCAGATCGACCGCATGCCCCGCAACGATCCGGGGGCCGCCGATCGCCAGAAGGTTCAACGGCGGCAGCAACTCCCCCGGCACGCGTGAGCCGATGGCGGTATGGGGCGGGTTCAGCAGCGTGATGCGCAAGGGCAGACCCTGGCGACAAGCGTGGCGACTGGCAAGCCGCCACTTCGGGGGCGGCCCCCGGTGAGAGCATCTGCCAGAGAGCAAGCACGGAATTCGGTCTTTTCGTCTTGCTCTTTTCGAAATACTCCCGCCGGAGGCATGCACCATCGGCCAGGGGCAGAGGTATTGCGGCGATGATCTTCACGGTGGCAATCGACGGGCCGGCGGCGGCGGGCAAGGGCACGATCTCGCGGGCCGTCGCGGCGCGCTTCGGCTTTGCGCATCTGGATACCGGGCTGCTCTACCGCGCGGTCGGCGCGATGGGCGGTGATCCTGTTGATGCCGCGCGCAGGCTGACCGCTGCCGATCTCTTGCGCGACGACCTGCGCACGCTAGAGGCAGGCGCCGCGGCCAGCCGGGTTGCCGTCCTGCCCGAGGTGCGCGCGGCGCTGGTCGATTTCCAGCGCCGGTTCGCGCGCCGTGACGGCGGCGCGGTGCTGGATGGACGCGATATCGGCACGGTGATCTGCCCCGCAGCGGAGGCGAAGCTCTATGTCACCGCCAGTCCCGAAATCCGCGCCCATCGCCGATGGCTGGAGGTCGGCGGCGACGCAGCCGAGGTGCTGGCCCAGGTGAGGGAGCGCGACGCCCGCGACATTGGCCGGGCGGATGCACCGCTGCGGGCCGCAGTGGATGCAGTGGTGATCGACACCAGCGCGATGGAAATTGTCGAGGCGGTGAAGGCAGCCTGCACGGTGGTGGTGGTAGCGCTGGAACGACAGGGGCTGGCGCCCAAGCCGGAATGAGTCGGCGCAGACCGGCTGACAGAGACCTTTCGCGCAAGGCCTGACGTCGGACTGACGCAGAAATCACGCGTGCCCTGGTGCAACCTGAAGTAGCATGAATGCGTCGGCAGGATGATCCTCCGACCATTTTGCAACCACACTTTTTCACAATGGAGTTTGAAGATGGCTGACCGTGCCAAATCCATCGAGTATCTGCAGAAGTCCGGTGTCGTGAACACCAAGATGACGCTGGGCGAAATGCTGGAGCACGCCGCAAAGCTGGAGACGCTGAACCCCGGCTCGCTGGCTGCCTGGACCTTCATCAGCCCGAACTACGTCTACACCGGCGACGATGCGGTGAAGGTCGATCAGGGCGTGATCGTCCGCTGAAGGCATTGGCCGGGGGTGGTCCGCCGCCCCCGGCTTTCAACCCCGAATGGACGGGCAACCCGAAAGGACGGGCCATGCAGGCAATGCTGGCATTGGCGCCGGGGCTGTTGCAGGCTCTGGGCACGCCGTCGCCCGAGGCGACGAAGGCTGTGGCGGAACTGGCCATGGCGGTGAATTTCCTGGCCCAGGCGCATGGTCCGCAGCGCGGCTTGTGCGATCTGGCCGGGGTGCTGTCAGCGCGGCTGCTGGAGGACGGGCATCTGGCGATGCTGGGCCATCCGTTCCAGATGGTGCAGGCGCTGACGCCCTATGTCTTCCTGCGCGACATCGGCCCCCGGCTGCCTGCGCTGGAGCGGGTGCTGGCGATCTGGGCCGCCACCCGGCCCGACCTGACCGAAGTCACTCCCTATCGCCGGGCCGAGCGCGCCTATCTGCGCGCCAGGCTGGGTCTGGGCGCCCTGCCAGGCTGGCGCGGGTCGGCGATCCTGCGCGATGCGCGGGCGGCCTGGGCCTTCGACCGCGATCTCTCGTATGCGTTCACCCATGTCGTGCTGTTCGGCACCGATTTCGCCGCGATCCGCCGGCCCGACCCGTTCGTGAAGGGCATGGCGAGGCTGCGGCTGGACGAGGCGCAAGAGCGGTCGGATGTGGATCTGGTCTGGGAACTGGCGCTGTGCCTGCTGACGCAGGATCTGACCGAACAGGAGCTGGCCGAGGCCCTGTCCGCCTGCGCCGCGATGCGGGCGGGCTTCGACATCCTGACCGATCCGGCGCGCATCACTGCCACCTATCACCCGGTGCTGGTGCATGACATCCTGGCCGCCCGGCTTTGGCAGCACCATCGTCTCGATCTGCCGCTGGCGAAAGCCGGCGAGACGCCGACGCTGGCGGCGCTAGGGGCCTTCCGCCGGGCGCTGGCGGGCAAGGACGCCGTGGCGATGCAGGGCGCATTTGCCGCTCTGCCGCCGGCCGACTGGTCGCGCGCCATGCTGCGCGCAAGGTTGGCCGACCTGCGCCGCCAGACCCGCAGCCGCACGTTGTTCCTGCGCGAAACTGGCGGGGCGGAGCCGGACGGTCCGATCTATGCCGATTATTCCCGCCAGATCGGCCAGCTTATTGCGGCCTGCGCCTGACCCTGCCTCTTGCCCAGCCGCGCCCAACCCGCTATAGGCCGCGCATCCTGAAAGGACTCGTCCCTGCCGGTTCGCCGGGCGGGGGCCTTTTGCTTTCGGGAAAAGCCAAAGACCGGCGGAGCCAACCGCATGGCCAGAAAACCATGAAAAAGGAACAAACTGCATATGTGCGCGAAAAACGCTATGGACGAATTCGAAGCCCTCTTGAAGGAAAGCTTCGAGATTGACACCCCCGAAGAGGGCTCGGTTGTCAAAGGCAAGGTCATCGCCATCGAGGCAGGCCAGGCCATCATCGATGTCGGCTACAAGATGGAAGGCCGCATCGACCTGAAAGAATTTGCCAACCCCGGCGAGCAGCCCAACATCAATGTGGGCGACATTGTCGAGGTCTATCTGGACCGCGTGGAAAATGCCCGCGGCGAAGCCCAGATCAGCCGCGAGAAGGCCCGCCGCGAAGAGGCATGGGACCGTCTTGAGGAAGCCTACGCCAAGGAAGAGCGCGTCGATGGCGCCATCTTCGGTCGCGTCAAGGGCGGCTTCACGGTCGACCTTGGCGGTGCCGTGGCCTTCCTGCCCGGCAGCCAGGTCGACGTGCGCCCGGTGCGCGACGCCGGCCCGCTGATGGGCATGAAGCAGCCCTTCCAGATCCTGAAGATGGACCGTCGCCGCGGCAACATCGTTGTCTCGCGCCGCGCCATCCTGGAAGAGAGCCGCGCCGAACAGCGCGCCGAAGTCATCGGCAACCTGACCGAAGGTCAAGTCGTCGACGGCGTGGTCAAGAACATCACCGAATACGGTGCCTTCGTTGACCTGGGCGGCGTGGACGGTCTGCTGCACGTCACCGACATGGCCTGGCGCCGCGTCAACCATCCTTCGGAAATCCTGGCGATCGGCGAGACCATCAAGGTCCAGGTCATCAAGATCAACAAGGAAACCCACCGCATCAGCCTCGGCATGAAGCAGTTGCAGTCGGATCCGTGGGATGCGGTCGAAAAGGCCTATCCGATCAACTCGGTCCACAAGGGCCGCGTCACCAACATCACCGATTACGGCGCCTTCGTGGAGCTGGAAGCGGGGGTCGAGGGCCTGGTCCACGTCTCCGAGATGTCCTGGACCAAGAAGAACGTCCATCCCGGCAAGATCGTCTCGACCAGCCAGGAGGTCGAGGTCATGGTGCTGGAGATCGACTCTGCCAAGCGCCGCGTCTCGCTGGGCTTGAAGCAGACCATGCGCAACCCGTGGGAAGTCTTCGTCGAGAAGTATCCGGTCGGCACCACCATCGAAGGCGAAGTCAAGAACATCACCGAATTCGGTCTGTTCGTCGGCCTCGATGGCGACATCGACGGCATGGTCCACCTTTCGGATCTGTCGTGGGACCAGCGCGGCGAGGAAGCGATCCAGAACTACCGCAAGGGCGACGTGGTTCAGGCCGCCGTCACCGAAGTGGATGTCGAGAAGGAACGCATCTCGCTGTCGGTCAAGGCGCTGGGCGAAGACACCTTCTCGGATGCGGTTGACGGCGTGAAGCGCGGCTCGATCATCACCGTCGCGGTCTCGGCCGTGGAAGACGGCGGGATCGAGGTGGATTACAACGGCATGAAGTCGTTCATCCGCCGCAGCGACCTGTCGCGCGACCGTGCCGACCAGCGCCCCGAGCGGTTCCAGGTCGGCGACAAGGTGGACGTCCGCGTCACCAACGTCGACAGCAAGACCCGCAAACTGGGCCTGTCGATCAAGGCGCGCGAGATCGCCGAAGAGAAAGATGCTGTCGAACAGTACGGCTCGTCCGATTCGGGCGCGTCGCTGGGCGACATCCTCGGCGCCGCGCTGAAGGACCGCAGCTGATCTTTCCGGCAAGTTGATGCAACCGAAGGGCCCCGCCGATGTGCGGGGCCTTTCTCATTCCGCGGCCAAGTGCCGGTTTTTGTTTGTCAGCGGGCGATTTCTGCTTTTATAGTCGGTCCAGAAAAACAACGTGGCGGCCGCTGCCCTCAAGGACCGACCACAGGGGGGATACGGATGATCCGTTCGGAACTGATCCAGAAGATCGCGGATGAGAACCCGCACCTGACGCAGCGCCATGTCGAGCGCATCGTCAACACGGTCTTCGAGGAAATCATCGAGGCGCTGGCCAAGGGCGACCGGGTCGAGCTGCGCGGCTTCGGCGCCTTCTCGGTCAAGGCGCGCGACGCAAGGGTGGGGCGCAACCCGCGCACCGGCGAGGCGGTGCAGGTCGATGACAAGAAAGTGCCCTTCTTCAAGACCGGCAAGCTCCTGCGCGACCGTCTGAACGGCAAGTGACCCTTTGCCGCCCCGTGCCGGGCGGTGCTCTGCCTTGCATGGGCGATGGTTCCGGCCGATAAAGGGCCGGACAACGAACGGGTCAGACCATGCTGCGCACATTGCGACTCATCTTCATCGCCGTCACGGGCCTGGTGCTTCTGACGATCGCGCTGGCCAACCGGGCCGCGGTTCCGGTGCGGCTGCTGCCCGAGGATCTGGCGCTGTTCCTGGGGCTTTCCACCGCATGGGAGGTGCCGCTCTTTCTGGTGATCCTGGGGGCGGTTGCGGCGGGCGTTCTGATCGGCTTCGTCTGGGAATGGTTCCGCGAGATGCGCATCCGCACGGATGCCCGCGGCAAGACCCGTGAAGTGGCGCGGCTGGAGCGCGAGTTGGCGGTGCTGCGCGACACCAAGGAGCCGCCGAAGGACGATGTTCTGGCGCTGCTGGACCAGGGCCGCGGCTAGGCCATGGCCGACGTGCGGGTGAAGATCTGCGGCCTTAGGACGCTTGATGATGTGGCGGCCGTGGCGGCGGCAGGGGCGGCCTATATCGGCCTGAATTTCTTTCCGGGATCGCCACGATTTGTGACGCTGGATGAAGCTCGTTCTCTGGCCATTTCTGCACCCGCGGGTCTGTGCAAGGTCGCGCTGACAGTCGATGCCGATGATGCCACGCTGGATTCAATCGTCGAGGCGATGCCTTTGGACATGTTGCAGCTGCACGGCCATGAAACCCCGGATCGCGTCGCCGAATTGCGCGCGCGCTATGGGCTGCCGGTGATGAAGGTCGTAGGTGTGGCGGACGAAGCCGATCTGGCCGCCGTCACCGACTATTCGCTGGTGGCAGACCAGATCATCGTCGATGCCAAACCCCCCAAGGGTGCCGCGCTGCCCGGTGGCAACGGCCTGCCCTTCGACTGGCGCCTCGTGGCGCAGCGGCGTTGGTTGCGGCCCTGGATGCTGGCGGGGGGGTTGACCGCCGACAACGTCGCAGAAGCAATCCGCCTGACCGGCGCGCGGCAGGTCGATGTCTCGTCCGGCGTGGAAAGCGCGCCGGGGGTGAAGGACCCCGCCCGCATTGCCGCCTTCGTCGCCGCGGCCCATGGCGAGACCTCGGAGGTTCCGATCCTGCGGTAGGGGACGCGTCCGGCCTTGGCGGTGGATGCGCTCCGCGCGGGAGTATTTGGACCAAGATGAAGCTGCGAGGATTTCATCTCGGGAAAAATATTCCGGGGGGAGGCGAAGCCGGGGGGCAGCGCCCCCTTTCCGACGCTTCCCAAGGGCGCTACACCGATCAGATCAGCGCAAGGGGATAGCCATGGCCGAGGACGGTGTGAACAGCTTCATGACGGGCCCCGACGAGCAGGGCCGCTTCGGCATGTTCGGCGGACGCTTCGTCTCCGAAACCCTGATGCCGCTGATCCTGGAGCTGGAGGCGCGCTACGAGCATGCCAAGACCGACGCCGCGTTCTGGGCCGAGATGGATGACCTCTGGAAGCACTACGTTGGCCGCCCCAGCCCGCTTTACCATGCCGAGCGGCTGACCGCGCATCTGGGTGGCGCGAAGGTCTACATGAAGCGCGACGAGTTGAACCACACTGGCGCGCACAAGATCAACAACGTGCTGGGCCAGATCATTCTGGCCCGCCGCATGGGCAAGACCCGGATCATCGCCGAGACCGGCGCGGGCCAGCATGGTGTCGCCACCGCGACGGTCTGCGCCAAGTTCGGGCTGAAATGCGTGGTCTACATGGGCGCGCATGACGTCGAGCGCCAGGCGCCCAACGTGTTTCGCATGAAACTCCTGGGCGCCGAGGTGATTCCCGTCACCTCGGGTCGCGGCACGCTGAAGGACGCGATGAACGATGCGTTGCGCGACTGGGTCACCAACGTGCGCGACACCTTCTATTGCATCGGCACCGTTGCCGGGCCGCACCCCTATCCGGCCATGGTGCGCGACTTCCAGTCGATCATCGGCAAGGAAGTGCGCTGGCAACTGGCCGAGCAGGAGGGCGAAGGGCGGCTGCCCGACACGGTCGTGGCTGCCATCGGCGGCGGCTCGAACGCAATGGGGCTGTTCTTTCCGTTCCTCGACGACCCTTCGGTCAACATCATCGGGGTCGAGGCCGGCGGCAAGGGCGTTGATGACCGGATGCAGCATTGCGCATCCCTGACCGGCGGCCGCCCCGGCGTGCTGCACGGCAACCGCACCTACCTGCTGCAGGACCCCGACGGGCAGATCCTGGAAGGGTTTTCGATCTCGGCGGGCCTCGACTACCCCGGCATCGGGCCGGAACATGCCTGGCTGCACGACACCGGCCGGGCGCAATATGTCTCGATCACCGATGCCGAGGCGCTGGAGGCGTTCCAGCTATCCTGCGCGCTGGAGGGAATCATCCCCGCGCTGGAGCCTTCGCACGCGCTCGCCCATGTGATGAAGATCGCGCCGAAGCTGCCGAAGGACCATATCATCGTGATGAACATGTGCGGCCGCGGCGACAAGGACATCTTCACCGTGGCCAAGCATCTGGGGGTGCAGGTGGCCGTCTGACCGGCCAAGGCAGCCTCGCCCCTGGAAAGGCCCTGCCGCATCCGCGGCGGGGCCTTTTTCACGCCGCCGTAAACCCAGGTTTAGGCGCCTAAGCTGCTGGCCAATGGGCGGCGGGGTAAACCCTGGGCGAATATCCTTTCGAGGCTGGCACCGTCTTTCTTGTCCTTGTCGCCACATTGCGCGGCGGGAAACGGGTCGGCCACGGCGGACCCCCGATCACGAAAGGGATACCGATGAGGACCAAGATGAAACTGATGGTGGCGGCCCTGGTGCTGTCCGGCTCGATGGCCATGGCGGCCGTGACGACCGAGCAACTGGTCGCGGACCTGCAGGCCGAGGGCTATACTTGGATCGAGGTGAAGCGCGGGCCGACCCAGATCAAGATCGAGGCGGTGCGCGGCACCTCGAAGACCGAGACGATCATCGATGCCGAGACCGGTGCAATCCTGAGGTCCGAGACCGAAGATGCCAACGCCGCCGAACAGGCCCGGATCGGCGTGAAAGTGCGCGAGCGGGTGCGCAACCGTGATTTCCTGCGCATCGGCCGCGATGACGGTGACGATGATGGCGAAGATGACGATCTTGGCCAGGGCCGCGACGATGATGACGACGAGGATGGCGACCGGGGTCAGGGCCGCGATGACGACGATGACGACGGCAACGGAGGCCGCGGTGACGATGGCGGTGACGACGATCATGGTGGCGATCACGGTGGCGACCAGGGTGACGATCACGGTGGCGACAGCGATGACGACTGATCGACCGGGCATGTCGGCCCCCCGCCCCTCCCGGCCTTGCCGGGGGGGTGCTGCCGGCCCATGATGTGAACAGGCGCGGGCCAGTTGGGAGACCCTTGATGAACCGCCGGACCTTCGTGACCTCGCTTGCGGCGCTGCTGGCCTCTTCCGGGGCAGCCTTCGCACGCGACTATGCCGAGGATATCGTGAGGGAACTGCGCCGCGGCGGGTATCGAATCGTCAGCGTCACCCGCACCTTTCTGGGGCGCGTTCGGATCCGGGCGGCCAAGAACCGGGGCGAGCGCGAGATCATCCTGAACCCCGCAACGGGTGAAATCCTGCGCGACCTTTGGGTTGCCGGCGGCTTCGATGCAGGGTCCTTGAACGATGCAACCGGTGGCGGGGGGGGCGAGAAGGACGATCGCGGTGATGATGACGATGATGGCGGCGACGATGATCGCGATCACCGTGATGACGACAACGGCAGCGGCGACAGCGGGAAGGGAAAGGGCGGCGGCGGAGAGGATGATGATTGATCCCGACCGGCGGCTTCGGGCCGGAGCATGAAGCGGTACTGGACCCTGCTTGTGCTTTTTGTGGTGCAGCTTGCCTGTGCCCTGTTCTTCGTTGGCGACATCCTTGCCTCGGTCTTCGGCCTGCCGATCGGGCCGATGCCCTGGGAACTGCGCGAACTGCTGGAGGTGGGCGCGGCCTTCGGGCTGATCATCGGCGTGGGCTTGGGCGGACTGGCGCTGCGCCGGGCCTTGCGCGACCGGCACCGCGCCGAGGAAAGCCTGCGCCGCGCCTCGGGCGCCTTCGCCGATCTGATGGAAGAGCGGTTCGGCGAATGGGGGCTGACCATGGCCGAACGCGACGTGGCCCTGTTCGCGATCAAGGGCATGTCGACCGCCGAGATTGCCGGTTTGCGCAAGACCAGCGAAGGCACCGTCAAGGCGCAGACCAATGCGATCTACCGCAAGGCGGAGGTCAGCGGACGACCGCAGCTGCTGAGCCTGTTCATCGAGGATCTGATGCGCGATGACGGCACCATCCGGCCCGGCCTTGCCGAAGCGCCGGCGCCGGTCTTCGCCTCAGCGAAGTGAGGGTGGGCCAGAGGCGTCCTAGTCCCGGCGCTCGCCCCACACCGCCCAGCGGCCGCCGGTATCCGGCTCCGGGCGTCCGGTGCCGTCAAGCCGGGTGCCGGCAAGGGTCAACGTGTCGAAATAGCCGTGCGACCAGGTCATGGTGACGTCCGCCCCATCGCAGGTCCAGGTGCCGCGATTGGTGCCCTGCACATGGGTTCCATCCGGGTGGAAGACGACATCGCCGTTCACGAACCACGCCCAGGTTCCGATCAGCACGTTGCATCCGTCGGCCTCAAGGGCCGGGGTCGCTGCGGCGCCGGGCGCGTCGGCCATGAACGACGTGCCGAAATCCGCGGCGAACAGTTCCACCTGATATTCGCCGGTACGCAGGAACGATATCTCGCGGGAGATGTTGAGCGGCGGTTTCATCCGCGACGCCTCGACAAGCAAGCGCGATTGCCCCATCGGCACAGGGAACCGCAAGCTGCTGTTAGGGGCGATGGTCACCGCGTCGGAATAGACGGCGGTATCGTATATGTTCACCGTCTCGACATTCAGCGTTGCGTCGGTGTTGTTGTGCACGGTCAGATAGGCCTCGGCAGCGGCGGCAGCGGCCGCGAGGCACAATATCAATGTCAGCAGGATCCTTTGCATGCCGATCTCCCTTCCGACCGGGAAGCCGACAGGCCTGCGCCCGGTCCCATGACAGGTTGACGTGGGCAACAGACTACGCCCGTTGGCGAGTGCGGCAAAGCCTAAATGCGGCAGTTCAGTTCGCCGCCAAAGCGTAAAGCTGCAGCACCTCCAGCGGTACCACCTGCAGGGTATTGGCATGGGTGGCGGCCAGCCGCACCTGCGGGGCGGCGCCTTCGTCATGCGCCTGCACGAAGCGCCCGGCGCAAAGGCACCACTGGTCGCCCGGTTTCAGTCCGGCAAAGCCGAACGCGGGGCGTGGGGTCGAAAGGTCGTTGCCAAGGTATTTCGACAGCGCCAGGAATTCCGCCGTCATCACGGCGCAGACGGTGTGCAGCCCGCGGTCGTGCGGGCCGGTATTGCAGCAGCCGTCGCGGAAAAAGCCGGTGACCGGGTCAAGGGAGCAAGGCTCCAGCGCGCCGCCCAGGACGTTCAGCGAGGGTTCCTTCATGGCCTGTCCTTTGCCGGGGCAAGGGCCGCAGGATGGACCGGGCGCGGCGGAAAATCCACCCCCGCCAGCGGCAGGATCAGATCGCCCCCCACCAGCCGGGTCAGCACGCGGGGCAGCGGCCAGGTTTGCGACAGTGGCATCAACAGCCGGTCGCGCAGCACCGGCAGCATCCGGCTGTCGGATTGGTATTGCGGGGTGAAGACCGCACTCATCACCTGATAGAGTCGCACATGCCAGCGCCGCAATCGCGCATAGAGCGGCCCCGGATCGGCCCCCTCGCCACGCACCGCCAGCGCCAGGGCCAGCGCATCCAGCAGTGCCATGTTCGCCCCCTGTCCAAGCTGGGGCGAGGCCCGATGCGCGGCATCGCCGATATGGACCAGATTGCTGGCATGGGGCCTGTGCAAGGTGCCATGCGAATAGCGCGCGGGCGTCATGTCGGCGGGCGTGCGGATGCTGGCCAGAAACGGCGCGACTTCGGGCCAGAGGGCGGTGACTTCGGTCTTCCACCCGGCGATGTCGGCTTGTGGCCAATGGTCCAGCGCAGGGCGGGGCAGCGACCAGAAGAGGGCGGCCACCTCCGGCCCATCCGCCGCCATCCGGCCCAGGGGCAGCACGCCGACCATCTTGCTGGCGCGGCGATAGCGCTGGCGCAATTCGTCCTGTCGCAGGTCGGTGGCGGGCCAGGGCACGGTTCCCCAGACCGCGCCATAGTGCAGCAGACGTGCCTTCAGGGGCGACAGGGCAGAGCCCGCACCCGCCGCATCGACGACCAGATCATACCGGCCAAGGGCGGCGCCATCGGCGCCAGACACCTCGCGCCGGTCGCGGCAGGGGCGGGTGGCGGAGACGCGCGTCGCCGGCACGATCGACGCACCGGCCTGCAAGGCCGCCGCATGAACCGACGCAAACAGCGCGGCGCGGTGGATCGCCAGCCCATGGCGCGGCCCGCCGTTGCGGTCATAGCGCACGTCCAGCACGGTGCGCCCGCTGTCGGCCTCGGTTCCCGCCATGCGGTGAAGCCTTCGGCCCAGCCCCTGTGCTGCCGCTTCGGCCCCGATCAGCCGCAGCACCGCCTGCCCGACCGGCTGGATCACCAGCCCCGAGCCGACCGGCTGCGGCTGCGTGAACTGGTCGAACACCGTCACCCGGTGCCCGTCCTGCGCCAGGAGCGCAGCCGCCGTCAGGCCCCCGATCCCGGCCCCGGCAATGGCGATGGAAAGCACCTGCGGCATCCCGGGCACCATGCCCCCGCGCCGCTGGCCGTGCAAGTCCGCGCCCCTTTACCCGCGCCCCCCCCGCGCCTATAAGGCGGGCCATGCGAAACGGGCTTGGCATACGGCGAATTAGCGGCCCGGCGGGCTGAAACCCTCAGCCGCCGGGTAAAGCCTTCGTTTTCCCAGACATCCGCAAGAAAGCCCAGCCATGTGCGCCGATACGCCCGCAACGACTCCTGACTCCACCGCGCCCGACTACCGCGACACCGTGTTCCTGCCCGAGACCGATTTTCCGATGCGCGCTGGCCTGCCGCAGCGCGAGCCCGACTGGCTGGCCCGGTGGGAGCGGATCGGGGTCTATGACCGCTTGCGCGAGAAAAAGGGGCCCGATGGCGGAAAGCGGGCGCCTTTCGTGCTGCATGACGGCCCTCCCTATGCCAACGGGCACCTGCACATCGGACATGCGCTGAACAAGATCCTCAAGGACATGGTGGTGCGCAGCCAGCAGATGATGGGCCGCGATGCCCGCTATGTGCCGGGCTGGGATTGCCACGGCCTGCCGATCGAATGGAAGATCGAAGAGCAATACCGCGCCAAGGGGTTGAACAAGGACGCCGTGGATGTGGTGGCCTTCCGCCAGGAATGCCGCAAGTTCGCCGAGGGCTGGATCGACATCCAGCGCGAGGAATTCAAGCGTCTGGGTGTCACAGGCAAATGGGACGACCCCTATCGGACCATGGACTACCACGCCGAGGCGGTGATCGCGGACGAGTTCATGAAGCTGCTGATGAACGGCACGCTGTATCAGGGCTCGAAGCCCGTGATGTGGTCGCCGGTGGAAAAGACCGCCTTGGCCGAGGCGGAGGTGGAGTATCACGACCATACCAGCCACACGATCTGGGTGGCGTTCCCGTGGCGACGCGACGCCTCCGGCGGCCGGGCGCAGGCAATGGCTAACTTGCACCAAAGAGCCCAGGTCGTGATCTGGACGACCACGCCCTGGACCATTCCGCAGAACCGGGCCGTGGCGTTCAACCCGGCGATTTCCTATGGCTGTTACGAGGTGATCGCGCGTCCCGAGGACAGCAACGCGACGATCGGGATGCGCTATCTGATGGCCGACAAGCTGGCCGAAAGCGTATTCGCGGCGGCCAAGCTGGGCGAAGGGATGGTGCGGCGGCTGGCCGATGTTCCGGCTGCCGATCTGGCCGGGCTGGTGCTGTCGCATCCTTTGCGTGGCGTCGAAGGCGGCGCAGGGCGAGTGGGATTATGACGTGCCGATGCTGCCGGGTGATCATGTGACCGATGAAGCGGGTACCGGGTTTGTGCATACCGCGCCCAGCCATGGCGACGATGACTATCAGCTGGGCCAGAAGTTCGGCCTGCCGATGACCTATAACGTGGAGCCGGACGGGTCATTCCGCGCCGATCTGCCCTTGTTCGGCGGCCAGCCGATCGTCCTGCCCGATGGCAAGGAAGGCCCGGCGAACGTATCCGTCATCAAGCAGCTGGCCTGGTCCGGGGCGCTGCTGGCCAAGGGCAAGATGCGGCACAGCTATCCGCATTCCTGGCGGTCCAAGGCGCCGCTGATCTACCGCAATACGCCGCAATGGTTTGCCGCCATCGACCGGCCGATCGACGACGGGCAGGGGGCCTATGGCGCGACGATCCGCGAGCGCGCGCTGACCTCGATCCGCGAGTTGGTGACCTTCACGCCGGAGTCGGGCAAGAACCGGCTTTACTCGATGATCGAGGCGCGGCCCGATTGGGTGCTGAGCCGCCAGCGCGCCTGGGGCGTGCCGCTGACCTGCTTCGTCAAGAAGGGCGCCAAGCCGACCGATGACGCCTTCCTGCTGCGCCACCCGGAGGTGAACGCGCGGATCGTGGCCGCGTTTGAGGCCGATGGGGCCGATGTCTGGTATGTGCAAGGATTCAAGGAGCGCATGCTGGGTGGCCTGGTCGATCCGTCGGATTATGAACAGGTCATGGATGTGCTGGATGTCTGGTTCGACTCTGGTTCGACCCATGCGTTCGTCCTGCGCGACCGTGAGGATGGCGCGGCGGACGGCATTGCGGATCTCTATCTGGAAGGCACCGACCAGCATCGCGGCTGGTTCCATTCCTCGATGCTGCAAGCCTGCGGCACCAAGGGCCGCGCGCCCTATCGGGGCCTGCTGACCCACGGCTTCACGCTGGACGAGAAGGGCATGAAGATGTCCAAGAGCCTCGGCAATACCATCGTGCCCGAGACGGTTGTCCAGCAATACGGCGCCGATATCCTGCGCCTCTGGGTGGCGCTGGTCGATTTCACCAATGATCAGCGGATCGGGCCGGAAATCCTGAAAGGCGTGGCCGACAGCTACCGCCGCTTGCGCAACACGTTGCGATTCATGCTGGGCAATCTGGCGGGGTTCAGCGACGCCGAGCGGGTGGACGCAAGGGACATGCCGGAGCTGGAGCGCTGGGTGCTGCACCGGCTGGCGGAACTGGATGCCGAGGTGCGGGCAGGCTACACGGCCTATGATTTCCAGGGCGTGTTCCAGCGGCTCTTTGCCTTCTGCACCACGGATCTGTCGGCGGTCTATTTCGACATCCGAAAGGACGCGCTTTATTGCGACGCGGCCGGCAGCACCCGCCGTCGCGCCAGCCGGACGGTTCTGGACCTGCTCTATCAACGGCTGACGACCTGGCTGGCCCCGATCCTGACCTTCACCATGGAAGAGGTCTGGCTGTGTCGCAACGATGGCGACGGTTCGGTCCATCTGGAGGATTTCCCCGAGACGCCCGCCGACTGGCTGAACCCCGCGCTGGCGGCGAAGTGGGAGGGCATCCGCGCCGCCCGCCGCGTGGTGACGGGGGCGCTGGAAGTGCAGCGGACGGCCAAGGTGATCGGCGCCAGCCTAGAGGCAGCTCCGGTGGTGCATGTGGCCGACACGGCGATCCTGGCTGCGCTGAGATCGGTGGATTTCGCCAATCTGTGTATCACCAGCGGGGTGCAGCTGACCGCCGATCCAGAGCCGCAGGAGGCTTTCCGCCTGCCCGAAGTGCCGGGTATCGCGGTGGTCTTCGAACCTGCGCCGGGCGGAAAATGCCAGCGCTGCTGGCAGATCCTGCCGGATGTGGGCACCCATGCCCATGCGGGAACCTGCAAGCGCTGCAACGAGGCGCTGGGCTGAAAGCGGATATTCCGAAAGGCCCGTAGGATGGGCAATGTTGCCCATCCTACGGCAGGTCAGGCCCGGAGAAGGACAGGGAGTGCCCAGCCAGGCCGCGTCGCGTCGATCGCCGCCGGCGGACGCAGACCCAGGTGCAGGGCCTCCATCTCGGTGCGGGTCAGGCCGATGTCGTCCAGAAGCCGGTCATCCGTGCGCAACAGCAGGAATGCGGTCGAACGGCGCAACTGCATGCGGGCGAACAGACGGGTGAACATGGCGGCCTCCTTTGGTCAGCGCCTCTTCTGACATCTGTTTTGACATTTCACAAACGAATAGGTTTAATGAGTATTATTTACGATACTCATGGGTGGGCCATGGCAGCATCCCTCGACAGCGATCTGATGCGCAGCTTTCTGGCAGTTGCCGATACCGGGTCGGTCACCGCGGCCGCAACGCGGCTCTTTCGCACGCAATCGGCCGTGTCATTGCAGATCAAGCGGCTGGAAGAGGTGCTGGGCCAGCCCTTGTTCCGGCGCCTTGCGCGCGGGGTGGAGTTGACGCCGCGGGGCGAGCAACTGGAGCCCTACGCCCGCCGCATCGTCGGGTTGATCGACGAGGCCGCCATCGCGCTGCGGGAAAAACCGCTGACCGGGCCGGTGCGCGTGGGCATCCCGGATGAATATTCCGGCACCGTCCTGCCGCGCGCCCTTGCCGCCTTTGACGAGCGGCACGAAGGGGTGCAGGTCTCGGTCCGGGTAGACCACAGCGCCGGGCTGGTCGCGGCCCTGCTGGCGGACCAGATGGACCTTGCGGTGATCTATGACTGGGCCTTTGTCGAGGAAGGCGAGGTGCTGTGCATCGACCCGACGGTCTGGACAACCTCGCTGGCGCATTCCCAGCATTTGCGGCGGCCGGTGCCGGTGGCGGGATACCGGAACTCGGTCTGGTCGCGGGACTGGGCCGAGGCCTCGCTGAACCGGCAGGGCATCGACTGGCACCGGACCTGGACCTGCGAAATGGCGGGCGGCTTCCGGGTGGCCGTGGTCAACGGCATGGCGATCGCGCCCCTGTCGCGCAGTACCATCCCGCCCGGTTGCCGCGAGTTGACCGCCGGTGATGGCTTTCCGATGGTCGACAGCGCCCGTGTCCTGCTGCGGCGCAATCCGCGCGGCACCTCTCCGGCGGTCGAGGGGATGGCGGCGCTACTGCGCGAGGCGTTCGCGCCGCTGACCAGCCCCCATCCTGGCGGGTCCGAATGGGGAGCGACATGACGGCGACGCTGCAATGGCCGTTCGGCCCGATCTCGCTGCGCGATGATGGCCAGCGGATCACCGCGCTGGACTGGCAGCCGGGGCAGGGGGCCGCAACGGCGTTGCAGGCCGAGGGGCTGCGCCAGCTGGCGGAGTACTTTGCGGGGGAAAGGCAGGTCTTCGATCTGCCGCTGGATTGGGGCCAGGGCTTGCACGAACGGGTGCGCCGCGCCATGGCCGGCATTCCTTTCGGCGAGACGCGGACCTATGGCGACATCGCCCGGGCGGTCGGTGCGCCGGCGCAGGCGGTGGGTCAGGCCTGCGGGGCGAACCCGATCCCGATCCTGATCCCCTGCCACCGGGTGCTGGGCGCCAGGACGCTGGGCGGCTTTTCCGCGCCGGGGGGCGTCGAGACCAAGGTGGCGCTTTTGCGCCATGAGGGGGCGGCGGGGTTGCTTATCTGACCCTGCGGGGTCATCACTCCCCGACTTGCCAGAGCCGCGCCCTGGGCGCAGCATCCCGATATCCGAACCATTTCAGGAGGTCACTTCAATGGACGGAACACCTCGCACCTCGGGCATGGGCCGTGCCCTCTTCAACTTTGCGATGGCAATGATTGCCGGGCAGGTGGCCATTCTCGGCATCGGCCTTGCCTTCCCCGATTTTGACCTGCCGTCGAGCACGGGCATGATCATCATCATGGCCGCATCCATTGCCGCCGGGCAGAGCTTTGCCAAGGTCGCCGATCGGGTGATGACCGGCGGCGAGAAGGCCCGCTTCGCGCTGGCGGCCACGGCGATTTCGCTGGCCGTCACGGCGGCGTTCTACATCGGTCTTTTCGCCTATTACCGGGTGCCGTTCTCGATGGACAACCTGGCGATGATGTTCACCGGAGATCCCGGCCTTGCCGCCGATCTGAAGAACTGGCTGGTGATCATACTTGCCGTTGCCACGGTCCTGACCTGGGTGGTCTCGTGGTTTTTCGTCGGCATGGGCGCCAAGGGCGCCATCAAGGCGCGCGACAAGCTGGCCGCAAAGCAGGGCCGGGTCTGACGGCGCGAGACCAGGACGGGGGTGGGGCAAAGGCGGGCGCTTGCGTCGGCAACGCCGCCCCTGTAGCCCTGTCCGGGACGGAATTGTAACGGGCGCGCGACGTGACCCTAGGCGTCTTTCTGGCTGTCCTTTGCGCGGCCTTCCTGCATGCGGCCTGGAACGGGCTGATCCGCACCGGCAATCCGGGCGGGTCGCGGTTGCAGAACCTGCTGGTCATGGCGCTGGTGCAGGGGATGATCGGCGTCGGGCTGCTGGCCTTGGCACCCTTGCCGCCCGCTGCGGTCTGGCCCTGGCTGGTCGCGGCGGCGGCGCTGCATACCGGCTACAAGCTGTGCCTGTCCGTGGCCTATGACCACGGCGACCTGAGCCGGGTCTATCCCTTGGCGCGCGGCTCGGCGCCGCTGATGGTGCTGGTTGCCTCGGCCGTGGTCGGGGCCGATGTGCTGAGCGGGGCAGGGGTGGCGGCCGTGCTGGTGCTGGGCTTGGGCATCCTGACCATGGCCGCTGGTGCGCTGCGCTCTGGCGAGAATCGCCGGTTGATTCCCTGGGCGCTGGCAACGGCGGTGATGACGACGGGCTATACGCTGGTTGACGGACTTGGCGCGCGGGCGGCGGGGCACCTGTTGATGTTCCTGGGCTGGACCTTCGCGCTGGACGGGCTGTTCTTCGGGCTGACCGTGGCGGCGCTGCGCCGGGCCGGCGATCTTTCGTGTCCCGGCGCGTGGCTGGGGCATGGGGCGCTGGCCGCCATGGCCTCGCTTGGTGCCTATGGCGTCGTGGTCTGGGCGATGACCGAGGCGCCTATCGCGCTGGTGGGCGCGCTGCGCGAGACCTCGATCCTGTTCGCCATGCTGATCGGCTGGCGGCTGTTCGGCGAACGGATGGGCCGCGACAAGGTGGTGGCGGGCGGGCTGATCCTGCTGGGCGTCGGGCTGATGCGGGTCGCGGCATGAGCTTTGGCGTCTTTCTTGCCGTGATGGCAGCGGCCTTCCTGCATGCACTGTGGAACGCGCTGATCAAGCTGGGCACCTCCAAGGTGGGCGGGATGGTGATCCTGTCGATCGTCGAGGTGCCGATCGGGCTGGCCGTGGTGTGCTTTACCCCGGCCATCGACCCTGCGGCGGTGCCTTGGGTGATCGCTGCGGGCTGCACGCATTTCGCCTACAAGTTCTTCCTGTCCTATGCCTATGACCGGGGCGACCTGAGCCGCGTCTACCCGATCGCCCGCGGGGCGGCGCCGATGCTGGTGGCGCTGGTCGGCGCCTTCATCCTGAAGGACGCGGTGACGGGGCGGCAATATGCGGCGATTGCCGCGCTGGCGCTGGGCATCCTGCTGATGGCGCGCGGCGTCTTCACCAGCGGCGAGAACCGCCGGCTCTTGCCCTTTGCCCTGGGAAGCGCGCTGGCGACGGCGACCTATACGATGATCGACGGCATGGGGGCGCGGATCTCGGGCAGCCCGGTGGCCTATGTGGCCTGGGTGTTCGTGGCCGACGGCTGCCTTTTCACCCTCGGCATGGTGGCGCTGCGCGGTATCGACGTGATCCCGCGCAACCTGCACGCCTGGCGGCTGGGGTCAGTTGCTTCGGCGGCCAGCTACGGCGCCTATGCGGTGTCGATCTGGGCGATGACCTTTGCGCCCATCGCGCTGGTGGCGGCGCTGCGCGAGACCTCGATCCTGTTCGCGGTGCTGATCGGCTGGCTGGTTTTCGGCGAACGGATGGGCCGGGAAAAGGCACTGGCGGCGGCGGTGATCGTGGCCGGAGTGGTCCTGTCGCGGCTTTGAGCGGGTGGCGGGTGAACCTGCCCGTGCCGGGAAGAACCACCCACCCTACGCGCGCCGCGCGCTCAGTTGACCCGCCGGATGCCTTCGGGAACGATCTGCTGCACGATTCCCGCCAGCACCAGGTAGAGCGAGGTCGCGATCAGTCCCCAATGCGCCAGGCTGCCTTCGGCGAAATCCACCCAGGCTGCCCAGCCGGCAAAGACGATCCACAGGATGCAGATGGCCAGCGACAAGGGCCGCCAGCGTTTCGTCCGCGTCGGGTGGATGAACTTGAGGTTGGTGAACATCGCCACCGTCAGTCCGATCACCACCAAAAGCGTCACCCATTTCTCCGGCTCTACGGCAAAAATCACCAGAACAACCATGTTCCAGCAGGCCGGAAAGCCCGCGAAACTCTTGTCCTTGGTCTTCATCCGCGTATCGGCGAAATAGACGACAGAGCCGTAGGTGATGACGATGATCGCCAACCAGCCCGGCCAACCAGGCAACAGCCCCGATTGGAACAGCGCGAAGGCCGGGATGAAGACATAGGTCAGAAAGTCGATGATCAGGTCCATCAGGACGCCGTTATAGTTCGGGAAATTCTTCTCCACCTCGTATTTGCGCGCCAGCGGCCCGTCGATCCCGTCGACGATCAGCGCCACCACGAGCCAGAGAAACATCAGGCTCCACTTGCCTTCGACGGCGGCCAGCATGGCGAACATCGACAGCACCGCGCCGGTGGCAGTGAAGAGGTGAACCGAAAGGGCATTGAGACGATCTGACATGAAACTTTGATGAACCAATTTCCGCGCCGGTGCAATCCGTCAGCAGGTGGGGTTTTTTGTCAATGGGCGCGCGGATGGGCGCGGTCGTAGACCTCCATCAGCCGCGCGGCATCGACGGCGGTATAGGCCTGGGTGGTGGACAGAGAGGCATGGCCAAGCAACTCCTGGATGGCCCGCAAATCGCCTCCGGCCGACAGAAGATGGGTGGCAAAGCTGTGGCGCATCGCATGCGGCGTTGCAGTGGCCGGCAAGCCCAACTGCAACCGCGCCTTCTCCATCGCCAGCTGGATCAGCCGGGGGTTCAGCGCCGCGCCGCGGGCACCGCGAAACAGTGGCCCGTCGCGCGGCAGATCGTAGGGGCAGGCCTCGACATAACGTGCCACGGCCTCGGCGGCGGCGGGCAACACCGGCACCAGCCTTGTCTTGCCGCCCTTGCCGGTGATCCGCAGCACCTGCGGCAAGGGATGCGCGGCGCCGGTCAGGCCCAAAGCCTCGCCAATCCGCAGCCCGCAGCCGTAGAGCAGCACCACAACCGCCTGATCGCGCGCCTGTTGCCAGTCGTCGCGGGCCTGCAGCGCCACCGTATCGATCATCTCGGCCGCGCCTTCCACCGACAGGGGGCGCGGCAGCTTGCGGCGATATTTCGGGCCGCGGGCGGACAGCAGGGTGGTCGCCTCCAGCCCCTCGCGGTCGGCGACCCAGGCGGCAAAGGACTTGACCGCCGACAGGGCGCGAGCCAGTGACCGTGCCTCGAGTCCGCGCCCGCGTTCATGCGCCATCCAGGCGCGCAGGTCGGATTGCCCGGTCTGCACCACCGCGTGCAACCCCTCGGCCCCGCCACGATGATCGGCCAGAAAAGCGAGATACCGAGCGACATCGCGGGAATAGGCGGTGATCGTGTTGGCACTTGCGCCTTTCAGCGCACTCAGTTGCGCCAGCCAGTTGGTCAGGGCCGCGCGGGCCTCGGCCGAGATCGCCAGCCCCCCCGTCATTCCACTGCCCTGCTCATGACAGCCAGCGGCGCATCGTCCGTTCGAAGACGCCGGCGAAAAAGGCCAGAAGATCCGTGCCTTGCGTGGGCTTGAACTGGTGCGGGTCCTCGGCCCCCAGCACCAGCATGCCGGGCAGGCGGCCCTTGCCGAAATCCAGCCGCAGCAGCGCCTCGGACCGGACATAGCCCGCCCGGTCGCGGTAGAGCGCGTCATTGTCCGGCATCACCTGGCGCAGCGTGACCGGGCGCAAGGGCACGTTGCGCCCGCCCGAGACGTAGTCGGCCACAAAGCCCGGCTCGGCCACATAAAGCACATCGCCAAGACGGCGGAGTGCTGCATCCTCGGCATCCTGCACCGATTCCAGCACCAGTCGCACGCAATCCACCCGCAGGGTGGCGGCAACATCGGTCGTCAGGGTCTTCAGGAAGTCCTCGAACCCCAGCGGGTCCAGCATCTGCAGGATCGCCCGATGCACCTGGTTGGTGCCGGCCAGGTTCTCATAGGCCGCGGCAATGACGCTGCGGTGGGTATCCTCCAGCCGGTCCAGCCGAGTCTCCAGCCGCTGCATGGCGATACCGCGCAGATCGACGATATTCGCTCCCATGGCACGCTCATTGGCCGAGACCAGTGCGTTCATCAGGTCGCGGTCTTCCAGAATCGTCTCGGGCTCCGAAAGGATTCGGTCACGCAGGTCTGGTTCGATCATTCAAAATCTGCCCGGCTGTTTCTTGATGATTTGCCCGCGACTATAACAGCCCCCCACTTCGGATCGGCAAACCTTTCCCGCCCCTTCCGGGATTTTTCGCACCCTGCGTTGCAAGGCTGCACGTCCCCGCACCATCCGACCGGCTGTCGGAAAACCGCAAGGCCCTTCATCTTGGTGCAAATACTCCGGGGGTAGCGCGAAGGCACGCCTTCGCGCGCGGGGGCAAAGCCCCCGGCGCCCGCCTGCGATCAGAGGATCTTCTGGCCGGTCTTCGCCCAATCCGCCATGAACTGGTCGATCCCCTTGTCGGTCAGCACATGGGAGGCCATCGCCTTGATCACCGAAGGCGGCGCGGTCATCACATCGGCCCCGATCAGCGCGCATTGCGACGCATGGTTCACCGTCCGCACCGACGCCGCAAGGATGTTCGTCTCGAACCCATAATTGTCATAGACCTGCCGGATGTCAGAGATCAGCTCCAGCCCGTCGAGGTTGATGTCGTCCAGCCGGCCGATGAAGGGCGAAATGAACGTGGCCCCCGCCTTCGCTGCCAGAAGCGCCTGGTTGACGCTGAAACACAGCGTCACGTTCACCATCTTGCCCTCGCCTGACAGCACCTTGCAGGCCTTCAGACCGTCCCAGGTCAGGGGCACTTTCACCGCGATGTTGGGCGCGATTTCGGCCAGCTTGCGGCCCTCGGCGATCATCGCGTCGGCCTTCAGCGCCACCACTTCGGCCGACACCGGGCCTTCGACGAAGGAACAGATTTCTTTCGTGACCTCCAGGATGTCGCGCCCCGATTTCAGGATCAGCGAGGGGTTGGTGGTCACGCCATCCACCATCCCGAGATCGTGCAACTCGCGGATGGCGGCGACATCGGCGGTATCGACGAAGAATTTCATGGCGGATGTCCTTTGGCTCTGGCGGGGTGGAGGTGAAGGGATCGCGGCGGTATTACCGCAAGACGGGCGCGGGCGAAAGATGCGCCGGGCAAATAGGTGAGAGCGCTAACAGTGGGCGAGCGGCAGTTCCAGACAGGCGAGACGGTGGCGGTTCTGACGACCGAACCCCTGGGCCGCGTGCTGGATTACAAGGCGCCCGAGGGCGGCTGCGGCACCGGTGATTTCGTCGAGGTGCCGCTGGGCCCGCGCCGCGTGCTGGGCGTGGTCTGGGGACCGGGCGAGGGCAAGTGGGATCCGGCGAAGCTGCGCGCCGTCAACCGCGTGCTCGACGTGGCTCCGATGCGCCACGAACTGCGCCTCTTCCTGTCGCGCGCCGCCGACTACACGCTGACGCCGCTGCCCGCGATGCTGCGGCTGGCCACCCGTGCGCCGGGGCTGGCCGACCCTCCCGCCATGCGCCGCGTCTACCGGCTGACCGGCGCGGTGCCCAACACCCTGACCGATGCCCGCCACCGCGTGGTCGAGGCGCTGCGCGCCTTCGGTGGATCCGCGGTGACGCTGGGAGAGTTGGCCGAGGCCGCGGCCTGCGGCTCCGGCGTGGTCAAGGGCCTTGTCAAGCTGGGCGTCGTGACCGAGGAGGAGGCCCCCAAGGACCTGCCCTTTCCGCATCTCGACCCCGCTGGCCTGAAGCGGCTGGAGGGCGATCAGGTGGCTGCCGGCGACGCGCTGGTCCATGCTGTCACCGCCGAGGATTTTCAGGCGATCCTGCTGAAGGGTGTCACCGGGTCGGGCAAGACCGAGGTCTATCTGGAAGCCGTGGCCGAGGCGTTGCGCCGCGGCCGCCAGGCGCTGGTCCTCTTGCCGGAGATTGCCCTGACGGCGGATTTCCTGGCCCGCGTTCAGGCGCGATTCGGCGCCCGGCCAGCCGAATGGCACTCCGGCGTCACCCTGACCGAACGGCGCCGGGTCTGGAAGATGCTGGGGCAGGGCGAGGCGCAACTGGTGGTCGGCGCGCGCTCGGCGCTGTTCCTGCCGTTCCGCGAACTTGGCGTGATCGTGGTCGATGAGGAGCACGACACCTCCTACAAGCAGGAGGACGGCGTCCTTTACAACGCCCGCGACATGGCGGTCTTGCGCGGCGCGATCACCGGCTGTCCGGTGGTGCTGTCATCGGCCACGCCCTCCCTGGAAAGCTGGGCCAATGCCGAAGCCGGCAAATACACCCGGCTCGACCTCGGTGCCCGCTTTGGGGCCGCCGAGATGCCCAAGATGCGGGCCATCGACATGCGTGCCGAAAGCCTTGCAGCGAACCGCTGGATTTCGCCCACCCTGGCGCAGGGCGTGGCCGACCGCATCGGGCGCGGTGAACAGGCGATGCTGTTTCTCAACCGCCGCGGCTATGCGCCGGTGACGCTGTGCCGGGCCTGCGGGGCGCAGGTCGGGTGCGATGACTGCGATGCGCGTATGGTCGAACACCGCTTCCTCAAGCGGCTGGTCTGCCACCAATGCGGCGCGACGAAACCCCTGCCTGCCACCTGCCCCGCCTGCGGGGTAGAAGGCCGCATGGCCGCCGTTGGGCCGGGAGTGGAACGGCTGGCCGAAGAAGTGGCGATGCGTTTCCCCGAGGCCCGGCTGGCGGTGCTGTCATCAGACCTGTTTGGCTCGGCCCGCGCGCTGAAAGAACAGATCGTGGCCATCGCCGAAGGGGCTGCCGATATCATCATCGGCACCCAGATCGTCGCGAAGGGCCACAACTTTCCGCATCTGACTCTGGTTGGCGTGATCGACGCCGATCTGGGCCTGCAAGGGTCGGATCTGCGGGCGGCGGAACGCACCTTTCAACTGATGCGACAGGTCGCGGGCCGGGCCGGACGGGCAGAAAAACCGGGCGAGGCGTGGTTGCAGACCCATCAGCCCGAACATCCGGTCATCCGCGCCATCCTGTCGGGCGAAGAGGAAGCCTTCTGGCGCGCCGAAGCGGCCGAGCGACGCGCGGCGAACGCGCCGCCCTACGGCCGCATGGCGGGGATCATCCTGTCGGGCCCCGATATCGGCCAGGTCTTCGACATTGCCGGAGAACTGGCCCGTCGTGATGCGCCCTTGCGCGCCGTCGGAGCCGAAATCTTCGGCCCCGCCCCGGCGCCCATCGCCCGAATCCGCGGTCGCCACCGGGTGCGGCTTCTGGTCAAGGCCGCCAAATCGGCATCGCTGCAATCCGCCCTTGCCAGCTGGGCGGCGCAAGTTCGGCTGCCGCCGAACGTCCGCCTAGCGATCGACATCGACCCGCAGAGTTTCTTCTGACGGCGAAGCAATTGCGCGCCTTGCGGCGCAGGTCCCTTGTCTCGTCGACATGCTTGCGCACGTCTCCTTGCGCGCCTCCGGCGGGAGTATTCTTGCCGAGATGAAACCGGAACGCGCCTCTGCCCTTCATCTTGGCCAAAATACTCCGGGGAGTTTGAGGGGCAGCGCCCCTCATCGGCCGACGCCGGATGCCGGCGCGCCAGGGACAAATTGAAAAGCCTTGCGCCGGCAGGCGCGCAATTGCTTACCCGCGCTATCGCGGGCGATGCACATGCGCGCTTTGCACCAGACCGAATCCTGCGAGGATCACCAGCATCGCTGATCCGCCGTAGCTGAGCAGCGGCAAGGGCACACCCACCACCGGGGCCATGCCCATCACCATCGACAGGTTCACCGCCAGGTAGAAAAAGAAGTTTGCGGCCACCCCGATGATCAGCAGCGACGAGAACCGGTCCCGGTTCTGCATTGCCGAGACCAGGCAGAAACCAATGATCAGTGCGTATAGCAGCAGCAACGAAAACGCGCCGATGAATCCGAACTCCTCGGCCAGCGTGGTAAAAATGAAATCGGTGTGCTTTTCGGGCAGGAAGTTCAGCCGCGACTGCGTGCCCTGCATGAACCCCTTGCCCGACCAGCCGCCCGACCCCAGCGCGATCTTCGCCTGCATGATGTTGTAGCCCGCGCCCAGCGGGTCGGCGGCGGGGTCGAGGAAGGTGTCGATCCGGCGGTACTGGTAGTCGTGAAGGAACTGCCAGGGCGTGCCGCGGGTCATGAACACCCCCGCCACCGCACCGACGGCCAGCGACAGCACGGCCGCGAAATACCACAGGCTGACTCCGGCCGCGAACATCACCGCTGCGCCGCCCAGGATCAGCATCAGCGAGGTGCCGAGGTTCGGCTGAATCAGCACCAGGATCGTCGGCGCCACCGTCAGCAGCACCGGCAACAGCACCCACAAGGGCCGCGAGATGCGCCGGGTGTCCAGCCAGTCGTAGTAGGAGGCCAAAAGCAGCACCAGCGCGAATTTCATCATCTCCGAGGGCTGCAGGTTGATCGGCCCCAGCTCGATCCAGCGTTGCGCGCCCATGCCGATCTTGCCCTTGAACTCGACGAAGACCAGCAGCGCGAACGAGACCAGATAGGCCACCCCCGCCATGTTGCGCCAGAACCAGATCGGCACCATGGCCACGGCGAACATCAGTAGCATCCCTGCCAGGAAGACCTGGGACTGCCGGCGTGCCCAGACCTCGAAATCGCCGCCCGCAATCGACCACAGCATCAGGATGCCGACCGAGGCCACGGCAGCCAGCAGCACGATCACCGGCCAGTTCAGGTAGAGAACCTTTCGAAGGCCGGTCGGTACCTGCTTGATGCGGCTTTCCAGAAAGCTCATTGCGCCCGCCCCGTCATGCGCGCGAGCTTTCGGGCGCAGCACCGGTGGCCGGGTCGCGCAGCGGCAATTCCTTCAGCATGGTCTCGATCCTTCCGCGCTGGCTGGCGGGATAGGCAGACAGGGGTGGCAGGCCGGGCGACATCGCCCGCAGAAGGATGTCGCGCGCAATCGGTGCGGCCGCGGTCGAGCCGCCGCCGCCATGTTCGACCACCACCGACACCGCATAGCGCGGGGCGTCATAGGGCGCGAAGGCCACGAACAGCGCATGGTCGCGGCGCTTCCAGGGCAGCTGGTCGTTCGACACCACGCCGCGGGCGCGTTCGGCGGCGGTGATGTTGCGCACCTGGCTGGTGCCGGTCTTGCCGGCCATCACCATCGTCGGCTCGACGATGCGGCTGGATTTGCCGGTGCCGCGGTCGCCGTTCACCACCTCGTGCATGCCGTGGCGCACCGCCTGCAGCACCTCGGGCGGAATGTCGAGGAGCGGCGCCTCGGCCACCGGCACCTCGAAGGTGCCGACCATCCGCAGCAGCCGCGGTGCCACCGCCCGCCCCGAGGCGATGCGCGCCGCCATCACCGCCAGTTGCAGGGGCGAGGTCAGCACATAGCCCTGGCCGATCGAGGCGTTGATCGTGTCGCCGATCCGCCAGTCTTCCTTGTAGCGATCGGCCTTCCAGGCCTTGTCAGGCATGGTCCCTTCGGTGATCGCCGACATCGGAATGTCGTGGCGGTGGCCGAGCCCCAGCTTGCGGCCGGTTTCGGCGATCTGGTCGATGCCCACCCTCTGCGCGACGTCGTAGTAGAACACGTCGCAGCTTTCGGTCAGCGACCGGGTCAGCCCCACGGTGCCGTGTCCGCGCCTGCTCCAGCAGTGGAACTTGCGGCCGCCGATCTCGATGAAACCGGGGCAGCTGACCCTGTGAGCTTCGGTGATTGCCCCAGACTCCAGCGCTGCCAGCGCCGTTACCATCTTGAAGGTCGATCCCGGCGGATAGGCGCCAGACACCGCCTTGTTGGCCAGCGGGCGGTGGTCATGCTCGGTCAGCGCGGCATAGTCGGTGTGGCTGATGCCGCGCACGAACAGATTGGGGTCGAACGACGGCGAGGATGCAATGCAGATGATGTCGCCGTTGGTCACGTCCATCACCACGGCGGCGGCGGATTCCTCTCCCAGCCTGGCTTGCGCGAAATTCTGCACGTCGGCGTCGATAGTCAGGCGGATATCCTCGCCCGGATCGCCCTCTTGCCGCTCCAGCTCGCGCATGACGCGGCCGACGTGATTGACCTCGATCTTCTTGGTGCCGGCGGTGCCGCGCAGAGTGTCTTCCATCCACTTCTCGACGCCGATCTTGCCGATCTGGAACTTCGGCAGGCGCAGCACCGGGTCGGGGTTCTCGGTCGCTTCCAGGTCCTTTTCCGACACCGGGCCGACGTAGCCGACCACATGGGCGAAGTCGGCATCGCGCGGGTATTGCCGCGACAGGCCCACTTCGGGCACCACGCCGGGAAGCGCCGGCGCATTGATCGCAACTTTCGAGAAATCGTCCCAGACGAGCCGGTCCTTGACGATCACGGGCACGAAGGCAGAATGCTTTTTCACCGCGGCGGCGGTTTCTTCCAGCTCTTCGGGGGTCATCGGGATCAGGCTGGCCAGCCGGGCCAGCACCAGATCGACGTCGCCGGCATCCTCGCGGGTGATGACGACGCGGTAGTTCTGCTCGTTCTCGGCGATGATCTTGCCGTTGCGGTCGTAGATCAACCCGCGGCGCGGCGGGATCAGACGGATGTTGATGCGGTTTTCCTCGGCCAGCAGTCGGAATTCGTCGGCCTGGTCGACCTGCAGATAGCGCAGCCGTGTGCCCAGGGCGATGACCATCGCCGTCATTGCGCCGCCCATCATCAACCCGCGCCGGGTGACGGTGCGGGCGCAGTCCTCGGTGTCTTTCTGGGTGCGTCTCACAACCGCCTCCCGTAATCGTCCGTCTCGCCGGTGGCGGGTTTGCGCAGGTCAAGAACCAGCCGTGACGCCCCCACGATCAGCGGATAGGCCAGAGCCGACCACAGCACTTGCACTGCAGCATAGCCGAAGGGCGGCTGCGGCAGAAGCGCCAGCAGGAAGACCAGCCGATATGCCAGAAGCATTCCAACCATCAACCCGGTGACCAGCAACCATTCGACGACGAAGTTCAACTCGCGCGTCAAGGCCGCGCGCGAGCGGATGAATTCGGTCGCCAGCACCACCAGCGCGGTCCACAGCCCCGGGGGGCGCAGCAGGATCAGGTCTTCGGCCAGCACCACCACGACGATCAGCCAAAGCGGCAGGTAATCAGGCCGCCGCATCACCCAGGCCATGATCAGGCACAGCAGGAGGTCGGGGCCGGGCAGGGCGCCTGCCGCGCCGCCCAGCGGCAAGAGCCGCACGAACAGCAGCAACAGCGCCAGCGCCAGGAACAGCGCCCGGTAGCCCCAATGCGCGGCCCGCCAGAAATCCATCATTCGCTTGCCGCGCCAGAGGCGCCCTCGGTGGCCGCGGCCTGACCCTCGGCATCGCCCGAGCCCGTCTCGCCGACATCGCCGCCGCCTTCCACCGGGGGTGCGGCAGCTTCGGCCTCGGCATCCACATCGGCGGCGGGAGCCGAGGGCAACAGGGGCGGCGCGACCAGCGCGCCAGGGTCGCTCAGCGGCTGCAACTCGTGGCTGCGCAGCACACGCAGGAACTCCAGCCGCTGATAGTCCGCCGAAAGCACCACCCGCAGCCGCTTGTCGGTACCGCGCACCACCTGGCCGACCAGGAGCCCTGCCGGCAGCACCCCGCCATCGCCCGAGGTTACCACCCGGTCGCCGGGGCTGACATCATCCGAGGTCTCGATGAACTCCAGGAGCGGCAGGGGGGAATTCTCGCCGGACAACAGGCCCCTTTGCCCCGAAGGCTGCACCGTGACCGGAATGCGGCTGTTCGAATCGGTCACCAGAATCACCCGGCTGGTGCGTTCGCCCACGCCCGAGATGCGGCCGACATAGCCCAGGCCATCCATGCAGGCCCAGCCGTCGCGGATACCGTCGCGCGCGCCCACGTTCACCAGCACCGACTGGCGGAACGGGCTGCCCGAGTCGGCCAGCACCTGACCGGTAATATAGGTCAGCTTGGGGTCCAGCCGCACCTTGTTCAGGTCCAGCAGCCGCGCGTTCTGTTCGCCCAGCTGGCGGGCCGCCTCCTTCCAGGCAACCATCTTCTGCAATTCCCGCTTGAGCTCCTGGTTCTGTTCATAGATGCGGGTGTAGGACTGGAAATCCTCGACCATGCCCATCATCCTGGTCACCGGCACCAGCGCCCATTCCATGTTGGGCACCACCGCGTCGACCAGCGCGGCGCGGAACCGTTCCACCCGCGGGCTGTCGATCCGCCACAACAGGAACAGGCCCAGCAATACCAGCACCAGCAACCCCACCAGCAAACGCCGGAGGGGGCGGGAATAGTCTTCCGGTCCGATGCGGGTCCTGGTCACGCGCGCCTCTCTTCAGGGCGGGATCAGCTGTCGTAGTCGATGACGTGCCGCAGCTGCTTTTCGTATTCCAGTGCCTTGCCGGTGCCCAAGGCAACACAATTGAGTGACTCGTTGGCGACCGAGATCGACAGCCCGGTCTGTTCGCGCAGTGCAAGGTCCAGATCGCCCAGAAGCGCGCCGCCTCCGGTCAGCATCACGCCGCGGTCGACGATGTCGGCCGCCAGGTCCGGCGGCGTCGCTTCCAGCGCCTGCATCACCGCGTCGCAGATCTGCTGCACCGGCTCGGCCAGGGCCTCGGCCACCTGGGCCTGGTTGATCTCGGTTTCCTTCGGCACGCCGTTCAACAGGTCGCGGCCGCGGATCTGCATGCTGGAGCCACGTCCGTCGTCCGGCATCCGCGCCGTGCCGATCGAGGTCTTGATGCGCTCGGCCGTCGATTCGCCGATCAACAGGTTCTGGTGGCGACGAAGATAGGAGATGATCGCCTCATCCATCCGGTCGCCGCCGACACGGACCGACCGGGCATAGACGATGTCGCCCAGCGACAGCACCGCCACCTCGGTGGTGCCGCCACCGATATCCACGACCATGCTGCCGGTCGGCTCGGTGATCGGCATGCCCGCCCCGATGGCTGCGGCGATCGGCTCGGCAATAAGCCCGGCGCGGCGTGCACCGGCCTGCAATACGCTGTTTCGGATCGCCCGCTTTTCCACCGGTGTTGCGCCGTGCGGCACGCAGACGATGATCTTCGGCTTGCTGAAGGTCGTGCGCTTGTGCACCTTGCGGATGAAATGCTTGATCATCTCTTCCGCCGCTTCGAAATCGGCGATCACCCCGTCGCGCATGGGGCGGATCGCCTCGATACTGCCGGGGGTGCGGCCAAGCATCAGCTTGGCATCCTCGCCCACCGCCAGCACCACCTTCTTGCCGTCCTTGGTGTGATAGGCCACCACCGAGGGCTCGTTCAGCACGATGCCCTTGCCGCGGATATAGACCAGCGTGTTGGCCGTGCCGAGGTCGATCGCCATGTCAGACGAGAACAGGCCGGAGAGTATCGACATCAGGGATCCCCACATGCAAGCAGCTTTCTCCCCGCGACTCAGGGTCTGAGGCGGGCGCCTTCATATAAGGACCTGCGCCACCAAGCGAAAGGCCTTGTAGCACGGCGCGCGGGGGGCCGCCTACACAATCACTTGCTTGCAGAAACACTGTATTTCGGGCGTGACTGATGGCGAAATCTGGCACGGATTTGACATGATCTGACATAAGGTCGGGGACGGGCTGCAAAGGCAGAAGAAATGGAGGCGGAAATGGCAGGGGTTCACGGGCGCGTGGCGCTGGTTACCGGGGCAGGGTCGGAGGGGGGAATCGGCTTTGCCATCGCCCGCGCGCTGGTCGCTGGCGGGGCAAAGGTCTGCGTCACTGCCACCACCGCGCGCATCCATGACCGCGCGGCGACCTTGGGCTGCATGTCCCACATCGCCGACCTGACCGACACCGCGCAGGTCGCCAGCCTCTTCGCTGCCGTCACAGCAAAGCTGGGCCCGGTCGAGGTCTTGGTGAACAACGCCGGCATGGTGCAGAGCGGCCATGACATCGACCGCCAGCACCTTGCCGGCTGGTCCGATGCGGCCTGGGCGCATCACATGGCCCTGAACATCAACACCACCTTCCACTGCTGCCGCGCCGCCTTGCCCACCATGGCCGCGCAGGGCTATGGCCGCATCGTCAACATTTCCTCGGTCACCGGCCCCGTTGTCACCATCGACGGCTCTTCGGCCTATGCCACCGCCAAGGCCGCCGTCACCGGCATGACCCGCTCGATCGCGCTGGAATACGGGCGTCAAGGCATCACCTGCAATGCCGTCCTGCCCGGCTGGATCGCCACCGAAAGCTCTTCCGACGGCGAAATCCGCGCGGGACAAGCCACCCCCGCCGGCCGCCCCGGCACACCTGACGAGATCGCCGCCGCTGCCGTGTTCCTTGCGTCGCAAGAGGCCAGCTATGTCACCGGCGCGATGCTGGTGGTAGACGGCGGCAACACCTTGCAAGAGATGAAGGCACATGACTGATCCCAGCTTCCTTCCCGGCGTTCCGGCCGAGGCGCTTCTGGCCGCGTTGCGCCGAAGCCCTGGCAATGAGATCGCCTCGGGCAAATTCGCCAGCCCCGAGTCTTCGGCGGCGCTGGTGGCCAACGCCTTCGGCTGGTTCCTGAACCGCCCCGCCGACTTGCCGCCGCTGCCCGGCGTGCCGATGGCCCAGCCGACCGAGGTGGACCTGACGGTCGAGATGCACTTCCCCTGGCAAGGCGGCCGCCATCCCTGGATCGACGTCGCCATCACCACGCCCACCACCCTGGTCGGCGTCGAATCCAAACGCTATGAGCCCTTCCGCCCCGGCAAGAAGACCGAGTTCTCCGATGCGTTCGAGACCCGCGACTGGGGCCAAGGCATGGCCCGCTATACCGCGATGCGCCGCGCGCTGGTCAGTGGCGATCAGACCTACCGCCACCTCGACGCCGCCCAACTGGTCAAACACGCCTGCGGCTTGCGCACCCAGGCCCTGAAACGCGCGCGGGGGGCCGTGCTGGTCTATCTGCACGCCAGCCCCGGAGACTGGGCCAACGGCAAACCGGTGGACCCCGCCGCCATCGTCCGCCACCAGACCGAGATCACCCATTTCGCCAATGCCGTCAAAGGCGACGACGTGGTGTTCGCCCCGGTGCGCTGGGTGGACGTTCTGGCACAATGGGCGAGGGTGCCGGCGTTGGCGGAGCATGCGAAGGCGGTGGCGAGGGGGTTCGGGCCGATTTGACGTTCTGACAGCGGGTCCGGGCCTAGTCGCCGGCGGCTTTGAGCCCTTTCTGCCATGTCGCGCAGTCAGTATGCAGAAGGTGAGGTTTCAGCTTCTGCCCCCATGGAAATGTTTTTCATCGGACTTCTCCGCCTGCTTTGAGCTTCGGATCACGCGGGACGACGCAGCTTGCCTGTCATCCGCAGTCCGTCGCGCATGTTGAGGCCCAGCAGCGCGATGTTCACCGCACCCGCGCCCAGTTCCAGCACCTGGATGGCGTAGAACCCGGCGTCGAACGTCCCCGCCTGCGCCTTGAACGAGAGATAGAGCGCCGAGGGGATCAGGACCATTATGCCGTTGGCGGCGATGATGGGCATGCGTTTCTGTTTTTTCGAGACAAGGGGGCCGCGACGCTTTTTCGACAGTCGGAACCCCGAACCGCCCACCGCCGCCAGCGCCGGTATCAGGATCAGAAAGCCCCACGGGATCAGGGTTTTCACTGTTGTGACCACGGCGGCGTTCGCGAAGAGCTCTGACAGGGCAGTGGACAGCCAGAAGGTGAGGATCATCAGCAGAGCGATGCCGCCCGCGATGGGGTGAATGGTCTTGGTCATTGCAGCGCTCCTTGATCGAGCAATTTTATATAGTAGGCTATTTATAATTGCATAGCAAACTATTCAAGTAGTAGGCAAGGGGCATGGAGTTCGTAAAGGATCAATCGGCGGGATATCTCGCAAACCACATGGCGCGGCTGTTTGCGCGTGGGTTGACGTCGCGGATCAAACCGCTGGGTCTGACCACCGGCACGTTTCCGGCGCTGCTGGAGCTTTGGGAAAAGGACGGTCTGACGCAGAAGGAGCTGGTCGTCAGGCTCGACATCGAACAGGCGACCATGGCCAACACGCTGGCGCGGATGGAACGCGACGGGCTGATCGTCCGCAAGAAGGATGTTAGCGACGGGCGGGTGCAGCGTATCTGGTTGACTGATTGCGCGCGTGATTTGCACGGGCCGGCCGTCAATGCGGCGATGGCGGAAAATGCCGCTGCCCTCAGTGGTCTGTCGGAAGCCGAACAGGGCCAGTTCATCGCATTGATGCAGAAGATCATCGCCACCAGGCAACAGAAGGCAACCACGGTCCTTGCCTAAGTCGGGCAAACAACCACAAAGGCTGATTTGGCACCTGCAATGACGGCAGCATCGTCCGCAAGGCAGTCGTAGCGTGATGGCCGCTGCAATCGGGTCAACAAACCCTAACGCCACTCCTAACCACTTGGAATCTCTTGCGTGGAAAGGGCGCCCCGCCTCCAGGACACCCCCCCCCCTCACTCCCCATGATAGCTCACCGTCTTCACATCCTCGCCCGGCGCCGTCTTCTGGCGCCGGATGATCAGCCGGTTCAGCGCGTTGATATAGGCGCGGGTCGAGGCCACGATGGTATCGGTATCGGCGGACGAGCCGGTGACGATCCGTCCGTCCTCCTCCAGCCGCACACTCACCGTCGCCTGCGCATCGGTGCCCTCGGTCACCGCATTCACCTGATACAGCTGCAACCGTGCCTTGTGGGGGTAGATCATCTTGACGCACATGAAGGCCGCGTCCACCGGCCCGTCCCCGGTGGCGTCGATCTTGTGATCGACCCCGTCGACCGTCAGCACCATCTCCGCCTCTTGCGGACCATCGGTGCCGCAGACCACGCGCAGCTTTTTCAGCTGCAGGAACTCGTAAGCGTCGTTGGTCTGCTCATCCGAGACCAGGGCGATCAGGTCGTCGTCATAGACCTCTTTCTTGCGGTCGGCCAAGGCCTTGAACCGCACGAAGACGTCGTTCAGCTGGTTGTCGGCCAGATCAACGCCCAGATCCTTCAGTTTCGCCCGCAGTGCCGCCCTCCCTGAGTGTTTGCCCAGGGGCAGCGAGGTTCCCGACAGGCCGACATCCTCGGGGCGCATCACCTCGAACGTCTCGCGGTTCTTCAGCATGCCGTCCTGATGGATGCCGGATTCGTGCGCAAAGGCGTTCTTTCCGACGATGGCCTTGTTGAACTGCACCGCAAAGCCGGACACGGTGGCGACCCGGCGCGACAGGCCCATGATCTTGGTGGTGTCGATGCCGGTCTGGTAGGGCATGATGTCGTTGCGCACGCGCAGGGCCATGACGACCTCTTCCAGCGCTGTATTGCCCGCGCGTTCGCCCAGACCGTTGATCGTGCATTCGATCTGCCGCGCGCCTGCCTCGACCGCGGCCAGGCTGTTGGCCGTCGCCATGCCCAGATCGTTGTGGCAATGGGTGGCAAAGATCACCTGATCCGCGCCGGGAACCCGTTCCAGCAGCATCCGGATCAGATCGGCGCTTTCGCGCGGCGCGGTATAGCCGACGGTATCGGGAATGTTGATCGTGGTGGCGCCGGCCTTGATGGCGATCTCGACCACCCGGCACAGATAGTCATGCTCCGTCCGCGTCGCGTCCATCGGCGACCATTGCACGTTGTCGCACAGGTTGCGGGCATGGGTCACGGTGTCGTGGATGCGTTCCGCCATCTGGTCCATGTCGAGGTTCGGAATGGCGCGGTGCAGGGGCGAGGTGCCGATGAAAGTGTGGATGCGAGGGGATTTCGCATGGCGTACCGCCTCCCAGCACCGGTCGATATCCTTCGGATTGGCGCGGGCGAGGCCGCAGATGGTGGAGTTCTTCGCCCGCTTCGCGATCTCGCTGACGGCGGTGAAATCGCCCTCGCTGGCGATCGGAAAGCCGGCCTCGATGATGTCTACCCCCATCTCGTCCAGGAGACCGGCGATCTCCAGCTTTTCCTCATGGGTCATGGTGGCGCCGGGGCTTTGTTCGCCGTCGCGCAGGGTGGTGTCGAAGATCAGGACGCGGGGTTGCGTTTTGCTATCGGTCATCTCGTGAATCCTTGGGTCTCAGCCGGTTGCCAGATTTGGGCGCAGGTCACCTCCGAGCGGTCGCGCCCTCGGGCACGCTCAGAGGCGGCTAAGAAGGAGGAGGCCAACGACGGCCATCGGGCGAAAGCCCGGCGTGGCGCTGAGGTTCTGCGGTCCGTTGGTCATGGCGGCGACTATACGGACGATTCCGGTGAAGGAAAGGGGGTTTGAACGCGGACCTCGCGGTTGTGGCGATGGCAGATGCGCGCCGCGCCGGAGTATTTGGGCCAAGATGAAGACGAAGAACTCTTCATCTTGGCCCAAATACTCCGGGGAGTTTGAGGGGCAGCGCCCCTCATCGGCCAAGGCCGGATGCCGGCACGCCAGGGACAAATCGAAAAGCCTTGCGCCGCCAGGCGCGCAATTGGTTCACCGCCGCCGGCTGGCGCCGCGTTCAGGGGTTGGGGTCGGGCTCCGCTGGGGCCGCTGCCTCGGCGGGCGCTGCGCCGTCGGCGGGGGCTTCGGGCGTGCCTTCGGGGGCCGCGGTCAGGATGCCGTCCTGCCAGATGCCCTCGGCCACCTGGCCGGTGGTATAGGTCATCTTGCCTTGACCGTTGCGCTTGCCGGCGCGGAACGTGCCTTCGTAGATATCGCCCGAAGGGTAGGTTGCCTTGCCGGTGCCGTCGATCTCGCCCGCCGACCAGCCACCGGTATAGGAAAAGCCGTCGGGCATGGTGATCTCGCCCTGGCCGTCGCGCAAGCCGGCACGGAAGTTGCCCTTGTAGACCGTGCCGTCGGGATAAGTCGCGGTGCCCAACCCCTGGCGCTGTCCGGCCGTCCAGTCACCCTCATAGCGGTAGCCGTCGGGATAGGTCATCGTGCCGGCCCCCTCGGGCCGGGCCGACACGAAATCGCCCTCATAGACCAGCCCGTTGGCATAGGTGGCGCGGCCCTTGCCCTGGATCACCCCGCCCTGCCATGCTCCGCTGTAGGTGGAGCCGTCGGGATAGGTGATCGCGCCCTGGCCCTGCGCCTGGTCGTTCAGCATCGCGCCGACATAGACCGAGCCGTCGGGATAGGTGACCGACCCGGTCCCCTCCATCCGCCCCTCGACCCAGGAACCCTCGTAGCGAAAGCCGTCCTTGGCGGCGAAGCTGCCAGTGCCGTGGCGGCGGTCGGCCTTGAAGTCGCCCTCGTAGACATCGCCCGAGGCATGGGTGACGCGGCCGCGTCCCTCGCGCTGGCCGTTGACGAAGGGGCCCTCATAGACGTCGCCGCCCGGCTGGGTCAGCTTGCCGATGCCGTTGATCTGGCCACCCTGCCAGTCGCCGACATAGGTCAGCCCGTTCGGCATGATCAGCGTGCCTTTGCCCGCCCTCTCGCCCTTGACCAGGCCACCCTCATAGGTGGCGCCATCCGGATAGGTGATCTTGCCGATGCCTTCCTTGACGCCGGCGACCCAGTCGCCGTCATAGCGGTAGCCGCCTGGGTTCTCGATCACGCCCTTGCCCTGGTGCTGGCCGTTCACGAAGCTGCCGGTATAGACTGCCCCGTTGGCATAGGCGGCGCGGCCCTCTCCGGTCATTTTGCCGGTCGCCCAGTCGCCCTCGTAGGTGCCGCCATCGGCAAATGTGATCTTGCCCTTGCCCTGCGGCTGGCCCTTCTCGAAGGCGCCTTCATAGACCGAGCCATTGGGGTATTTCGCCACGCCTTGGCCGCGAATCTCGCCCGCCACCCAATCGCCGCTGTATTCGTATCCGTTCGGCAGGCGGTAGGTGCCCGTGCCGTCCTGTCGCCCGTTGCGGAACGTGCCCTCGTAGACCGATCCGTCGTCATACTGCTTGGTGATGACCTCGCCGTCGGCTTGCGCGGCGGCGGGGCCGATGCCCGGGCCTGCGAGGCCAAGGGCGGTGGCGATGGCCAATGCCGGGATGATGCGCATTGCGTGGCACTCCAAAGGGCGAATCCGGGGACTAGGGTATGATGCCGCGGCAAGGGCTGGCAAGTCGGGCGTCCTCGCGGGCTTTCCTCTTGCCGCGGCGGGCACTAGAACTTGCGGTCAGGCTGATGGAGTCCCTCAGATGACCGATACTTTCCGGCTGATGCTGGTGCAGGCGAACCCCGTGGTGGGCGACATCATCGGCAATGCCGCCAGGGCGCGGGACTTCTGGGCCGAGGCCAAGGCGGCGGGTGCCGACATGCTGGCGCTGACCGAGATGTTCATCACCGGCTACCAGACCCAGGACCTGATCCTGAAGCCCGCCTTCCACCGCGCCGCCATCGCCGCGATCGAGGCGCTGGCGCGCGACTGCGCCGATGGTCCGGCGCTGGGAGTCGGCGGGCCGGCCTTGCGGGGCGGCAGGCTCTACAATGCCTGGTGGGTGTTGCAGGGCGGCAGGGCGGTGGCGACGGTACTCAAGCACCACCTGCCGAACGATGCGGTCTTCGATGAAAAGCGCGTCTTCGCCTCGGCCGATGTGGCCGGTCCCTACATGATCAATGGCTTGCGCATCGGAACACCGATCTGCGAGGACGCCTGGCACGCCGATGTGGCCGAGACGCTGGAAGAGACCGGGGCCGAGATCCTGCTGGTGCCGAACGGCAGCCCCTACCACCGCGGCAAGCCGAACCTGCGGCTGAATCTGATGGTCGCCCGCGTGGTCGAAACGGGGCTGCCTCTGGTTTACCTCAACATGGTGGGCGGGCAGGACGATCAGGTATTCGACGGCTCTTCCCTGGTGTTGAACCCGGGCGGGCATCTGGCCGTTCAGATGCCGCAGTTCGACGAGAACGTGACGCAGGTCACCTTCCGCCGCGGCCCCGATGGCTGGAAGGCCGACGCCGGAGAGATCGCGCCGATCCCGCCGATCGGCGAGGCCGACTACCGGGCCTGCGTGATGAGCCTGGCCGACTACATGGCGAAATGCGGGTTCAAGAAGGCCCTTCTTGGCCTGTCGGGCGGCATCGACAGCGCCATCGTGGCGGCGATCGCCTGCGATGCGCTGGGGCCCGAGAATGTGCGCTGCGTGATGTTGCCGTCAGAGTTCACCTCTGCCCATTCGCTGGAGGATGCGGCACTCTGTGCCAAGGCGTTGGGCTGCCGTCTGGACTCGATCCCGATTTCCGGGGCGCAAGAGGCGGTGGGGGCTGCGCTGGCACCGCTGTTCGCAGGCACCGAAGCGGGGGTGACGGAAGAGAACATCCAAAGCCGCCTGCGCGGCGTCATGCTGATGGCGCTGTCGAACAAGTTCGGCGAGATGCTGCTGACCACCGGCAACAAATCGGAGATGGCGGTGGGCTATTGCACGATCTACGGCGACATGAACGGCGGCTACAACCCGGTCAAGGACATGTACAAGACCCGCATGTTCCTGACCGCGCAATGGCGCAACGAGAACCACCGGCCCTGGATGAAGGGCCCGGCGGGAGAGGTGATTCCTGCCCGGATCATCACCAAGCCACCTTCGGCAGAGCTGCGCGCCAACCAGCGTGACGACGACAGCCTGCCGCCCTACGAGGTGCTGGACGCGATCCTGGAAGGGCTGGTGGAGCGGGATTGCGCGGTGGCCGAGCTGGTGGCCGAAGGGTTCGATCCGGCAACCGTGAAACGGGTCGAACACCTGTTCTACATCGCGGAATACAAACGCTTTCAATCCGCGCCCGGCACGCGGTTGACGCAAAAGGCGTTCTGGCTGGACCGCCGCTATCCGATTGCCAATCGCTGGCGTGACGGCTCGGGCGGCTGATCGGCACGATTCCTGCGCCGCGGTTGCGATCCGTGTGCTAGGCTTTCACCGGTTCCACCGGGGGAGGGTGCGGGGATGAAATGCGCGATAGCGGCGTTGGGACTGGGCCTGGCCCTTGCGGCCCCTGTGGGGGCAGAAACCACGCTGCGGGTGATGAGCTTCAACATCTGGGGTGGCGGGGTGAACGAAGGCAAGGGGGTGGAGGAGACGGTGGCCGCCATCCGCGCCTCGGGCGCCGATATCGTCGGCTTGCAGGAAACCCGTGCCGAGCCGGAGGATTGCACTGCCGAGAAATGTGCTGCCGTGGGCCCATCGGCGGCGCAGGCGATCGCCGAGGCGCTGGGCTGGAACTACCACGACCAGACGCAGGAAAACGAAGCACTTTGGGCCAATGCGGTGATCGCGAACTACCCGATCGGCGCGAGCAGCCCCTCTGACCTGGGAGTGGAGATCGACGTCGACGGCCGCAAGGTCTGGCTGTTCAACATTCATCTCGATGACGAACCCTATCAGCCTTATCAGTTGACCGGCATCGAGTACGGCCCCGCGCCCTATATCAAGACCGAGGCCGAGGCCGTGGACTGGGCGAAGAAGACCCGCGGGCCGGCAATGGACCTGCTGGAGGCCGACATGAAGGCGGCCGAAGGGGGCAGCGGCGGTCTTCGTGACCGGGGATTTCAACGAGCCGGGCTATCTGGAATGGACCGATGCGGCGGTGGCCAAGGGCACCCATCCGGTCAAGGTGGAATGGCCGACGACCAGACGGCTGGCCGATCAGGGCTTTGTCGATACCTACCGCGTCGTCTTCCCTGATCCGGTGGCAAAGCCGGCCTTCACCTGGACGCCGTCATACGAAGAGACGGCGACCGACGATCACCCGGACAAGATCGACTTCGTGATGGCCAGGGGCGAAGGCCTGACGGTGACGGACGCCGCCATTGTGGGCGAGGACGGGCTGCGCAGCGACATCAAGGTGATGCCCTGGCCGTCGGATCATCGGGCGGTGGTGGCGGAACTGCGGTTCTGACGCCGCGGCGCAGTGGCGGGTGAGGCAACCGCGCAGCCGCGCATGCGCGCGCGGCTGCAAGCCTGATGTCTCGCCTCTGGCCGTTCCGGCCAACCGGCTCGGCGCCGCCTAGAGCACCGTCACGGCGCAATCGGGCAAGAGGCGCATCACGTCTTCGGGGCGGCAGAGCTGGGTGGCATCGGTCATCACCGCAGCGGCGGCCGAAGCGGCGGCCAGCGCCAGCGCCTCGTCGTCCGGCAGGCCGCGCGCCATCGCCAGCACCAGCGCCGCGACGAAGCTGTCGCCGGCGCCCACGGTGGACTTGACCCGCACCTTCGGCGCCGGGGCAAAGAGCCGGCGGTCGGCGGTGGCCAGCACGTTGCCATCGGCGCCGCGCGCGATCACGACCTTCTTCGCCACACCCTTGCGGGCCAGGTCCTGCGCGAATTTCGCCGTATCGGCGCGGCTCGTCAGCGCGTGGCCGGTCAGGCCTTCGGCCTCTTCGCTGTCCATCCGAAGCACCTCAAGCCCCGAGATCGGGTTCCGGACCGCCTCGGTCAATGGTTTGCCCGAGGTATCCAGAACCGCCCGGCTGCCCGGCATCGACAAGGCCAGTTGCGCCGGAAAGTCCACCGGCACGCCGGGCGGCTGGCTGCCCGAGATCACCGAGATGCCGCCAGGCCGCGCGGTGGCGCGCAGGAGCGTGAAGACATGCGCACGCTCGGCCTCGCTCCAGACCGGGCCGGGCAGCATGAAGCGGTATTGCTTGCCGGTGGTTTCTTCGGTCACGGTCAGCGACTGGCGCGTCTCGCCGGGGCCGAGGATCGACAGGAAGGTGATACCCGAGGCGCGGATCAGCCCGGCCAGCCGGTCGCCGGTCAGCCCGCCGATGGCGACCAGTGCCAGGCTGTCGCCACCCAGCGCCCGGATCGCGCGGCTGACGTTCAGCCCGCCGCCGCCGGGGTCCAAGAGCGGGTCGGAACAGCGCAGCTTCTGGCCGGGAAGGATCTCGGGCACCTCTGTCGCCATGTCGAGCGCGGGGTTCAGCGTCAGGGTCAGGATCGGGCTTGGGTCGGGCATGGCGGGCACCTGTTGATGTTACCGCTACCATACAGTGAACCGGCGCCGGGGTGAACACCTACCTGTGACTCTGCGTGCATGCACGGGTCCTGCGCGGCGGTGCGGGGTTTCCGCCCGGCCCCGGTGCGCCCAGTTTATGTCCGTAACGTCAATCCAGGAGGCATCAATGCCCAAGGTCAAGCTCGCCATCGTCTATTATTCCACTTACGGCACCAACCATGCCATGGCCGAAATCTCCGCCGAGGCCGCAAGTGCGGCTGGGGCCGAGGTGCGGCTTCTGCGGGTGGCCGAGACGGCACCTGAGGCGGTTGTGGCCGCGCAGGACGGCTGGAAGGCTGCTGCGGAAAGGCAGGCAAAGGTCGCGGTTGCCACGCCCGGGGACTTGGAATGGGCCGATGCCTACCTGTTCTCGGCCCCGACCAGGTTCGGCCAGGCGCCCAGCCAGCTGCGCGCCTTCATCGACACGCTGGGCGGGGTCTGGTCGAAGGGCGGGCTGGCCAACAAGGCCGCCAGCGCCATGACAAGTGCGCAGAACCCGCATGGCGGGCAGGAGGCGACGCTTCTGGGCCTCTACACCACCTTCCTGCATTGGGGCGCTATCATCGCGGCCCCCGGCTATACCGATCCGGCAATCTTTGCGGCGGGCGGCAACCCCTATGGCTACAGCCACACGCAAGGGGCTGCCTTCGACGAAAAGGCACGGGCCGCCATCGGCCATCAGACCCGCCGTCTGGTCGAGATCGCGGCGAAACTGGCCGCCTGACGGCCATCAGCGCGCGGTGCAGACAGGCGCGCGCGCTGGCTTTTGTCTTTGCCCTCGGGGAAACGCCGGTCTAGCCTTGCCGCGTTGAAGCGCATGTTTCCAAAGGAAAAGACCTATGATCCGACGCCCTTTTGCCGCAGTCATGGCGTTGGCCCTGCTTCTGCCGCCTGGCGCGGCGGCACAGGACCTTGCCTCCGGATATGAGCAGATCGGCACCGTCACCATTACCGCCGACGGCAGCGAAACCACATATGTCGTGACCAGGGACCTGTCCGGCAACAGTGCAATGGCCGAAGCCAGGGCGATCATGGGCAGGATGAACCTGAACGTGGTGGGGCAGACGGTCAACGCCGAAGGCGTGCCCGGATCTCCTCTGGTGCAGGTGACGGTGATGGCCCAGCCGGACGGCAGCGGTGCAACCTTCCTCTCGGCGGAAATCTTCGATCAGGGGTTCGACATGCCGATCCTGATGGATGGCGAAATCGGGCAGGCGGAGATGTCGGATTTCGTCTTCGACGGCGCGCGGCTGTCGCTGAAACTGGCGGGGCAGGCGCAGCGGGCCAAGGGCTATGCCGCGGGCGAGCCGACGGCGACCGACGACCCGCCGCTTTCGGTCGAGATCGCGGTCGATACCGAGATCCCGACGAAGCAATAGGCCTCAGCCTTCCAGCATCATCTGATAGGACAGGGGCACATAGCGAAAACCGCTGCCTTGCGCCTCGACAAAGCCCATGCCGGGGAAGGGCATGTGGTAGCCGATGAAGGGGATGCGGTCGGCGGCGATCATGCCGAACAGCGATTTGCGAGTGGCAGCGGCCATCGCCTTGTCGGCGTCGAACTTCGCCTCCCAATCGGGGTATTGCAGCGACCAGACGTAATGGTTCGCCGCATCCGCCGTGATCGCCAGCCTTTGATCGCCGCTTTCCAGCACAAAGGCCAAGTGGCCCGGCGTATGGCCCGGCGCCATCATCGCGGTGATGCCGGGCGCCGGGCTGCCGCCGTCGTCCAGGAAGGCCATCTTGTCGTTCAAGGGCTTCACGTTCTTGTCGAAACCTTCGTTTCCGGCGGCGGACCAGTGGTTGTGTTCGACGGCCCCGGTGACATAGCGGGCGTTCGGATAGAACGGCGTCGTGCCGTCCGTGCCCATCAGCCCGCCGATATGGTCGCCGTGCATATGGGTCAGCACCACCGCATCGACCTGGTCGGGGCTGATCCCGGCGGCGGCCAGCGCGGCCCCCATGCCTTCGGCCGAAAGCCCGGTATCGAACAGCACCAACTCGGCCCCGGTGTTCACCAGCGTCGGCGTGAAGAAGAATTGCGCCTTGTCGGTGGGAATGAAGGCGGCGGCCGAGGCGGCGGCAAAGTCCTCGGCCGTGGCGTTCAGCCCGAAGATCTCGGTGGGCTTTTCCACCGTGCGGGTGCCGGCCAGCAGCGTCGTCACCTCGAAACTGCCAAGGCGGACGCGGTTGAACAGGTTCAGGCTCTTGCCCTGCATCTCGGCCCGCGCCTCGGCGGGGCGCGACAGGATCGCGGGGGCCAGGGGAAGTGCGGCGGCGGCCAGAAGCGCCTGGCGACGGGAAATCGGGATCATGCAGTCCTCCTTCGGGTTGCGGTCAAAGGAAAAGATAGGCTGGCGCAGTGGCAAACCGGATCACAGCCCCGTCATTGCCTGTGCAGACCCGCACAGGCCCTGTGTGTCATTCCCACCAGGGGTCGATCCTGGCGATGTCCTCATCCGACCAGCCGAAGTGATGCGCCAGCTCATGGATCACCACATGGGTGACCAGCTCTCCGATCGAGACATCGCCGCGCTCGGCCCATTCGTCCAGGATCGGGCGGCGGAAAAGCCAGATCAGATCCGGATGCATGGGCTGGTCGGCGACCGATTTCTCGGTCAGCGGAATGCCCTCGTAAAGCCCGGTCAGCTCGAACGGATCGTGCAGGTCCATCGCCTCCAGCACCTCGTCGGGGGCGAAATCCTCGATCCGCAGCACGACTTGCGTGGCGGGCCGGCGCCAGGGCTCGGGCAGGGTGGAAATGGCCTCATGCGCCAGCTGTTCGATCAGGGCAAGCGACGGGGCGATGGTGTCCGGAGATGGATTTGTCATGTCGAAAAGATACATCCGCCCCGCCCGTTACGAAAGCGGAATGCCGCGCGCCACCCAGCCTGTCCCGGTCCTTCATCTTGGCCCAAATACTCCCGCCGGAGGCATCCACAACCGGCGGCAGGCGCGGCATCGAAAAAAGGGCGTCGTGCCGGGGCCGGGACCAGGAAAACGGCTTGCAGCCGCAAGGCTGCGCAATTGCTTCACCCCCCGGCCCCCATGGACGCGCGCGGGGCGCAACTGGACAAAACCGGGGCCGTATGACAGGAGGTGCGGGTTCCAGGAGCCAGACCCATGTCCCGTCCCGTCATCACCCGCTTCGCCCCTTCGCCCACCGGCTACATCCATGTCGGCAACCTGCGCACGGCGCTGATGAACTTCCTCATCGCGCGCAAGGCCGGGGGCCAGTTCATCCTGCGGCTGGACGACACCGACCAGGAACGTTCGAAGCAGGAATATGTCGATGGGATCATGGCCGATCTCGACTGGCTGGGCCTGCACTGGGACCGGGTCGAACGCCAGTCGCTGCGCTACGACCGCTACCGCACCGCAGCCGACCGGTTGCGCGCCGAGGGGCGGTTCTACGAGTGTTTCGAGACGCCCACAGAGCTGGACCTGAAGCGCAAGAAACTGGCCGCGATGAACCGCCCGCCGGTCTATGACCGCGCCAGCCTCAAGCTGACCGAGGCCGAGAAGGAGGCCCTGCGCGCTGCCGGCACGCCGGGGTACTGGCGCTTCCTCTTGGACCAGAACCGGATCGAATGGACCGATGGCATCATCGGGCCGTTGTCGATAGATGCCGCCAGCGTCAGCGATCCGGTGCTGATCCGGGCCGACGGGCAGGTGCTTTATACCTTTGCCTCTTCGGTCGATGACATCGAGATGGGCGTCAGCCATATCGTGCGCGGCGCCGACCATGTGACCAATACCGCGACGCAGATCCAGATCATGCAGGCGCTGGGCGGCACGCCGCCCGAGTTCGCGCACCACTCGCTTCTGACCGGGGCGCAGGGTGAAGAGCTGTCGAAGCGGCTGGGCACGCTTTCCCTGCGCGACCTGCGCGCGCGGGGGGTGGAGCCGATGGCGCTCTTGTCCCTGATGGCGCGGCTGGGGTCGTCGAAGCCAGTGGAACTGGCCGCGTCGATCGACGAGTTGGCCGAAGGCTTCGATGTGGGCAGTTTCGGTGCTGCCCCGACCAAGTTCGACGCCGAAGACCTGTTCCCCTTGACCCGCGCCCATGTGCAGGGCCTGCCGCTGGGTGCCGTGAAGGACCGCCTTGCCGCCATGGGCGTGCCGGAAAGCCAGACCGGGACGTTCTGGGCCGTGGCCAAGGGCAACATCACCGTTCTGAACGATCTGGGTGACTGGTGGGCGCTGATCCGCGATGGCGCCACGCCGCTGGTAGATGAGGCTGACCGCGAATTCGTGGCGCAGGCCTTCGCGATGCTGCCGCCGCAGCCCTGGACGGCCGAGACATGGGGCCAGTGGACCGCCGCCGTGAAGTCGGCGACGGGCCGCAAGGGAAAGGACCTGTTCCGCCCCTTGCGCCGCGCGTTGACGGGCCGTGACGCCGGACCGGAGATGGCCGACCTGATGCCGCTGTTGCGCAGGTTTCCGGCCCTTTGAAGCAATTGCCGCGCACCGGGGGTTTCACACCCCCGGACCCCCGTGGAGTATTTTCTGCCTAGATGAAGGGGCTTCGGGTGCAGGAGCGGAAGGCCAGGTCCGTCGAAGGCAACCTCTTTCGCCACGTCGCCGTGATGGCGCTGACCAGTTCGGTCGGGCTGATGGCGGTGTTCTTCGTCGATCTGATCAACATGGTCTACATCTCGTGGCTGGGCCGGGCAGAGCTTGCGGCGGCTATCGGCTATGCCGGGGCGGTGCTGTTCTTCACCACGTCGTTCGGAATCGGCATGTCGATTGCGGTCAGCGTCCTGGTGTCGCGCGCGGTGGGATCGCGCGATCCGGCGGCGGCGCGCGAGAAGGCGACGACGGGGATGGCACTGAACATCGTCCTTGGCGGGGTCTTTGCGGCGCTGGTCTGGATCGCGCTGGAGCCGATTACCTCGGCACTGGGGGCCACGGGCCGGACACATGACCTGACAGTGCATTATCTGGCCATCGTCATCCCCTCGCAGCCCCTCCTGATGGTGGGGATGATCGGCGGCGCGGTGCTGCGCAGCCATGGCGATGCGCGGCGCGCGATGATGATGACGGTCTGGGGTGCGGTGGCGACCGCGGCGCTGGACCCGGTATTGATCTTCGGCTTCGGGTGGGATCTGACCGGGGCGGCGCTGGCCTCGGTGGCGGCGCGGGTGGTGATCGCCTTCTATGCATTGCAGGCGATCATCCGGTTTCATGGCGGCTTCGACCGGCCTTCGCTGCGGCAGGTGCTGGCCGATGCCGGCCCGGTTCTGGCGCTGGCGGTGCCGGCGGTGCTGACCCAGGTGGCGACGCCGGTGGGCCAGGCCTTCGTCACCCGCGCGACGGCCGCCTATGGCGAGGCGGCGGTGGCCGGCATGGCGATTGCCGGGCGGCTGACGCCGGTCGCCTTCGGGGTGATCTTCGCGCTGACCGGGGCCATCGGGCCGATCATCGGGCAGAACGTCGGCGCGGGGCGGATGGACCGGGTGCGCCGGGCGTTCCTTGATGCGCTGATATTCACCGGGCTGGTGATCGTGGCGGTCTCGGGCCTGCTGTTCGTGTTGCGAGCGCCGATTGCCGATCTGTTCCGGGCCGAGGGGCTGACCCGCGACCTGGTCTATCTGTTTTGCGGGCCGCTGGCGCTGCTGTGGTTCTTCAACGGCGTCATCTTCGTCGGCAATGCGGCCTGCAACAACCTTGGCCGGCCGTTCTGGTCGACCTTGGTGAACTGGGGGCGCCATACCAGCGGGACCGTGCGCTTCGCGCTTTGGCGGGGCGGCTACTGGGGCGCGCAGGGCGTGCTGATCGGGCAGGCCGTGGGTGGCGTCCTGTTCGGCCTTCTGGCGGTCTGGCTGGCCTTGCGGGTGATTGCCGCACCGCGCCTGTCGCCTCGCCGATCCTGAGATCGCGCCGCGGTATACGGTCGCATTCCGTTTTTCACTTGCCCGCCGGGGGGCGGTTCGGCTAACCAAGAAGCGTCAGATCGGGAGAATCCGGGCCCTTCGGGAGACCCGGTGCCGAAGGAGCAACCGCCCCGGTAAACTCTCAGGCGCAAGGGACCGTTCTGGCACTTGAAAACTCTGGAGAGTGGCGCGCAGGCGCCCGCCGAAGGGATAACGATCTCAGGCGCCCGCAAACCGGAAACGGGGAAGGGCAAGGACAGAGGGGGCACCGGGCGGCAGGGGAACTGCCGTGATCGGTGCCGGGTTTTCTCCGGCCAGACAGAGGGAGAGACGGTTTGTCCGACCTGTTGCGCCTTGGGCTTCACGATCTGCATGTGGAGCTTGGCGGGAAGATGGTGCCCTTCGCGGGCTATGAGATGCCGGTGCAGTATCCGGCCGGCGTGATGAAGGAGCATCTGCACACGCGGGCCGCTGCGGGGCTGTTCGATGTCAGCCACATGGGCCAGGTGATCCTGCGGCCCAAGGCGGGGATGGCCGCACTGGTGGCCGCGTTCGAGGCGCTGATGCCGGTCGATGTGGCTGGCCTGGCCGAAGGCCGGCAGCGCTATGGGCTGTTCACCAACGAGGCTGGCGGCGTGCTTGACGACCTGATGTTCGCCAACCGCGGCGATCATCTGTTCGTGGTGGTGAACGCCGGGCGCAAGCGCCACGACATTCCCCATATGACGCGGCACCTGTCTGCGGTGGCCGAGGTGGTCGAGGTGACCGACCGAGCGCTTCTGGCGCTGCAGGGGCCGCGGGCCGAGGCAGCGCTGGCACGGCTGGAGCCGGGCGTCGCGGCGATGCGGTTCATGGATGTGGCGGTGTTCGGCGACCTCTGGGTCAGCCGGTCTGGCTATACCGGCGAGGACGGCTATGAGATCTCGGTGCCGATGGCGCGGGCCGAGGGCTTTGCCCGGTCGCTTCTGGCGATGGCAGAGGTGATGCCGATCGGCCTTGGCGCGCGCGACAGCCTGCGGCTGGAGGCGGGGCTTTGCCTCTACGGCCATGAACTGGACGAGACCATCAGCCCGGTCGAGGCCGGCCTGACCTGGGCGATCCAGAAATCCCGCCGTCAGGGTGGCGTGCGCGAGGGTAGCTTTCCCGGTGCCGCGCGCATCCTGCGTGAACTGGCCGACGGTCCGGCTCGGCGCCGCGTGGGGCTATCCCCCGAAGGCCGCGCGCCGATGCGCGACGGCACGGTGCTGTTCGACGGCGAAGGCGCCGTCGGAACGGTCACATCGGGTGGCTTCGGCCCTTCGGTCGAGGCGCCGGTTGCCATGGCCTATGTGCCGTCTGCCCTGTCCACCCCCGGCACAAGGCTGGAGGGCGAGGTCCGCGGCAAGCGCCTGCCCGTAACCATTGTCGAAATGCCCTTCTTTTCAACATCCTACAAACGCTGAGGTTGCGCTATGAAATACACCAAGGAACATGAATGGCTGCGCGTCGAGGGCGATCTGGTCGTCGTCGGCATCACCGAACACGCCGCCACGCAGCTGGGCGACGTGGTTTTCGTCGAACTGCCCGAGACCGAGACGCAGGTGGCCGAGGGCGATGAGATCAGCGTGATCGAAAGCGTCAAGGCCGCCTCGGACATTCTGGCCCCTGTGGATGGCGAGATTGTCGCGGTGAACGAAAAGCTGTCCGACAGTCCTTCGCTGGTCAACGAAGACCCGACGGGCGCCGGCTGGTTCTTCAAGATGAAGATCGACGATCTGTCGGTGCTGGACCAGTTCATGAACGAGGACGAGTACAACGATCTGATCGGCTGACGTTCCGCGCCCCGGAATTTTCGAGAATTCCGGACGATTTCCTTCGAAGAAAATTGCAAATTCCTTCGAAGGGATTTGTCTGCCCCATGCCCGAGGTCCTTCCCATGGCTTTCACGCCCACTGACTACAACCCCTACGACTTTGCCAACCGCCGCCATATCGGCCCATCACCGGCCGAGATGGACGAGATGCTGCGCGCCGTGGGCGTGACCAGCCTTGCGGCCCTGATCGACGAGACGGTTCCGGCCTCGATCCGGCAGAAGACGCCGTTGTCCTGGGGCGCGCTGTCGGAGCATGAGCTTCTGGAAAAGATGCGCAGCGTGGCGGCGAAGAACCGGGTGATGACCAGCCTGATCGGGCAGGGCTATTACGGCACCGTCACGCCGCCGGCGATCCAGCGCAATATCCTGGAAAACCCCGCCTGGTACACCGCCTACACGCCCTATCAGCCGGAAATCGCACAGGGTAGGCTGGAGGCGCTGTTGAATTACCAGACCATGGTCTGCGACCTGACCGGGCTGGACGTGGCCAATGCCAGCCTTCTGGACGAAGCCACGGCGGCGGCCGAGGCGATGACCCTGGCGGAGCGGGTGGCCAAATCGAAGGCGCGGGCGTTCTTCGTTGACCGTTTCTGTCATCCACAGACCATCGAAGTGATCCGCACGCGCGCTTTGCCGCTGGGCGTCGAAATCATCGAGGACATGGTTGAGAACATGGACCCCACAAAGGTCTTCGGTGCGATCTTCCAGTATCCCGGCAGCTATGGCCATGTCCGCGACTACACCGCCGAGATTGCGGCGCTGCATGGCGCGGGCGCGGTGGCCGTGGTGGCGACCGACCTGCTGGCGCTGTGCCTGCTGAAAGAGCCGGGCGCGATGGGGGCCGATATCGCCATCGGCTCGTCGCAACGGTTCGGCGTGCCGATGGGCTATGGCGGCCCGCATGCGGCCTTCATGGCCGTGAAGGATGCGCACAAGCGGCAGATGCCGGGGCGGATCGTCGGCGTTTCGATCGACGCGCAGGGCGGCAAGGCCTACCGGCTCGCGCTGCAGACCCGCGAGCAGCACATCCGGCGCGAAAAGGCCACGTCCAACGTCTGCACCGCGCAGGCGCTTCTGGCGGTGATGGCCAGCATGTATGCGGTGTTCCACGGCCCGAATGGCTTGCGCGCGATTGCCGAGCGGGTGCATTTCCTGACCCAGCGGCTGGCGCGGGCGCTGAAGGCGGCAGGGGCAAAGGTCTCTCCGAAAGGCTTCTTCGACACCATCACGGTTGATGTGGGTGTCGGTCAGGCCGGCATCCTGGCCGCCGCGCGGGCCGAGGGGCTGAACTTTCGCCGCATCGGCAACGACCGCATCGGCATCAGCCTTGACGAGACCACCGACGAAAAGGTGCTGATCCGCGTGTTGCGGGCGTTCGGCATCCATGGCGTGCCGCCGCATCGCGCCTCGCTTGGCTTCCCGGCCGAGATGCTGCGCGAGACCGACTACCTGACCCATCCGGTGTTTCACATGAACCGGGCCGAGTCCGAGATGATGCGCTACATGCGCCGCCTGTCGGACCGCGACCTGGCGCTTGACCGGGCGATGATCCCGCTTGGCTCCTGCACCATGAAGCTGAACGCGGCGGCCGAGATGATGCCGATAACCTGGCCCGAGTTTTCATCGCTGCACCCGTTCGTGCCGGTCGATCAGGCGGCGGGCTACCGCGAGGCGATCGACGATCTGACCGAAAAGCTGTGCGAAATCACCGGCTATGACGCCTTTTCCATGCAGCCCAACTCTGGCGCGCAGGGCGAATACGCGGGCTTGCTGACGATCCTGGCCTATCACCGGGCGCAGGGCCACCCGGAGCGCAAGATCTGCCTGATCCCGACCTCGGCGCATGGCACCAACCCGGCTTCGGCGCAGATGGCGGGGATGGAAGTGGTGGTCGTCAAATCCGCGCCCAACGGTGACGTGGATCTGGACGATTTCCGTGACAAGGCGGCTGCGGCTGGCGACCGGCTGGCGGCCTGCATGATCACCTATCCCTCGACGCATGGGGTGTTCGAAGAAACCGTGCGCGAGGTCTGCAAGATCACCCATGACCACGGCGGCCAGGTCTATATCGACGGGGCCAACATGAACGCCCTGGTCGGGCTGGTGAAGCCTGGAAAGATCGGCGGCGATGTCAGCCACCTGAACCTGCACAAGACCTTTGCCATTCCGCATGGCGGCGGCGGGCCGGGCATGGGGCCGATCGGGGTGGGCGCGCATCTGGCGCCCCATCTGCCGGGGCATCCGGAAACCGGCGGCGACGAAGGGCCGGTGTCGGCGGCACCCTATGGCAGTGCGTCGATCCTGCTGATTTCCTGGGCCTATTGCCTGATGATGGGCGGTTCCGGCCTGACGCAGGCGACGCGGGTGGCGATCCTGAACGCCAACTATATCGCGGCGCGGCTGGCGGGGGCTTACCCGATTCTTTTCATGGGCAACAAGGGCCGGGTGGCGCATGAGTGCATCCTGGACACGCGGCCCTTTGCCGAAGTGGGCGTGACGGTGGATGACATCGCCAAGCGGCTGATCGACAACGGGTTCCACGCGCCCACCATGAGTTGGCCGGTCTCCGGCACGCTGATGGTGGAGCCGACCGAATCCGAGACCAAAGCCGAGATCGACCGCTTCATCACCGCGCTGATGGCGATCCGTGACGAGATCCGTGCGGTTGAGGCGGGCGAGATCGCGGCCGAAGACAGCCCGCTGCGCCACGCGCCGCATACGGTGGCGGCTCTGGTGGGCGAGTGGGACCGCAAATACAGCCGCGAGTCCGGCTGCTTCCCGCCGGCCGCCTTCCGGGTCGACAAGTATTGGCCGCCGGTGGGGCGGGTCGACAACGTCTGGGGCGACCGCAACCTGGTCTGCACCTGCCCGCCGGTCGAAAGCTATGCCGAGGCGGCGGAATAGGCTGCGTGCGGGGCGTCTCTGGTCGAGACGCCCCCAGGTACTACAGTCCGGGTCAAGGCCTTGCAGGCGCGGCCCTTTCGCGGTGGTCTTGCTCTGCGATCAAGGCGCTGTGGTCGGGCCGGCCAAACCCTCGGGGCGGCGCATCTGGGTTACCGGCGTCGTTGCGCCCCCGGTGCCCAGGATAGGCTTGAGGCCGGCAGGCGCTGCGGGCGCGGGGTTGCCGCCAGCCATCGCCGTTGCCTGCTGCTTGGCAAGACAGCCGCGCGCCTGCGCCAGCGCCCCGCCCAGACCGCGGACCTCGAACGCCTGATCCATGCCCACGCCGATCATCCGCAGATAGCTGCCCTGGGTCAGGAAGTCGGTCGCCTCGTCAAGGTTGGCGAAATCGAGCGCGACGTAGCTCTGATCGACCGCCGTGGCCACCCCGCTCCACGGAAAGCCGGTTTCGACCATGACCTGGGTCTCCATCTCCTGCCCCGGTGTCCGGGGAACCGACGGAGATGAGGCATAGAGCGTCAACGTGTTGTTGGGGTACAGGCTGAACCACAGCGTTTCGCCGCTGACGAAACCGACGGTGGCATAGCAGTTGGAGAAGGCGCCATTGGCATCGGTCTCGGCCGCGCCTTCCCAGTTTCCGGAGCTGAAGGCGGTTCCGGAAATCACTTCGGCAAGGGTTGCGGTAGAGGTTGAAGCGGCAAAGGCGATCAGCGTGGCAGAAATTGCAAGGCAGCGCATGGTTCACTCCGATCAAGCAAGAAATGAAAGAAAGGGGCACGGTACTTGCTACCGCACCGAAGGCCAGCATAGCAGAATGAGGCCTGTCTGCTCAATTGGCAGCCTGTATGAGAACCTTACCAGCACGGCGACCTTGTCCGGGCTACGGACAAAGTCGCTGCAAGGCGGGCACCGCCGTCGCGCGCCGGGGGGCGAACCATGTCCTCGGCGCCGCAGCACCAATGGCTTGATGCGCATGCGCGACCGTTTCGTCGACGATCATTCGTCCTGAGTGATCAAGCTGCCGGGAATGGCAGAAAACATGTCCTTCGGGGCCAGCATCAGGATGATGACAGCGGCATAGGCGATGAAGAACAGGGCGATCGCAGCAAGCGACAGCGGGCGTCGCGGGCGCAGAATCTCGGTCATGACGGGGTCTCCCTTCGGGGCAGCTCGTTGGGGCCGATGGCGTCAGATTACCACCGCAGCAGCGGTTGAGATTCCTCATCTTATGCGTGTGCGCGGAACATTGGTCTGGCAATCCGCCAAATAGGCGGAATAATGTCCCGGATGGGGCGGTTGCTGCGGGTGCGAAGGGAACATTTCCGCATTCTGCCGTGCTGCAGCGAGTCACTCCGCCTGCCGGCGCAAAGCAGAAGGCCGGCCCGGAATGTCCGGACCGGCCCAATGATGCCCGTTTTGACGGGGATCAGTAGCAGATGTACCAGTACTCGCAGTAGCCGTACCAGTCGCACCAGTATTCCCAGTAGCAGGCGCCGCGCGACTTGGCTTCGGCGTCGTCGCGCAGGGCTTCGGCCTTGGCGACGACCAGGGCATCATCGCCTGCCATCGCGACCGCCTCGTCCAGGACGGCGCCCAGATCCATCGCCGTGCCGCCGGATTCGATCGTGGTGCCTTCGGCGACAGCGACCATCATCTGGACGCCGGCGATCATCGCCAGCGCATCCTTGTGCGACCGGCCATAGTTGATCATCGCGTTGGCGGTGGTCAGGGTGCTCTTTGCTTCCGCCTGGGCGACCGGGTTCGGTGCGTCCTGGGCCAGAACGGGGGCTGCGGTAAAGACGGCGGCCGAAAGGGCGAGGGCAGTAAGGAAACGCTTCATCTTGTGATTCTCCCAGTAATGTTTGGTCAGCATCTCCCGCCTGTCGATCCAATCGACCCCGTGGGCTTGCTGTGGGATGAGAGTGCCTCAGCGCCGCGACGCGGGCAAATGAATTTGGCTGTCATGTTGGGCGGGGGTCGGGAAAACCCCATGAATCTGGCGTGTTGCGCAACCCTTGCGCGAGTGGCACACCAGATCACCCTCGTTTTCCGGCGAAACTCGCCTGCCATTCGGTGCGCTCTTCGTCTGTGATCTTTCTGAACAGGTTCTCGGGCACGGCGAATCCATGGCCTGCGGGCAGTTGGCGCAGCGTGGCGGACACGTCATCGGGCCAGGTCCAGTCGGTCGAGCCCATTGCCTGCATCATCACCTCGGCCGCGTCGGGGATGAAAGGGCGCGACAGGATGGCGTAAAGGCGGATCAGGTTCAGCGCTAGACGGATCTGCGCCTGGGCCTGATCAGGTTCGGTTTTCACAACGGTCCAGGGGGCGGCGGCCTGCAGGTATTCGTTGCCCGCGACCCAGATCGCGCGAAGTTCGGACGCGGCCTTGCGCACCTCCATCGCCTTCATGCAGGCTTCATAGTCGCGGACCCGCGCGTCAAGGTCGGCAATCAACGCCGTCTCCATTGCGCCGAAGCTGCCACCCGCCGGCACTGTTTCGCCGAACTTCGACCGGGCGAACTTGGTGACTCGGGAGACGAGGTTGCCCAGCACATCGGCCAGGTCCTTGTTTACGGAAGCCTGGAAATTCTCCCAGGTGAACTCGCTGTCCGAATTCTCGGGGGCGTGGGAAAGCAGCCACCAGCGCCAGTAATCGGCGGGCAGGATCGACAGCGCCTGGTCCATGAAGATGCCGCGGCCCTGCGAGGTGGAAAACTGGCCGCCGTCGTAGTTGAGGTAGTTGAAGGATTTCAGGAAATCGACCAGCTTCCACGGCTCGCCCGAGCCAAGGATGGTGGCGGGGAAGGAAAGGGTGTGGAAGGGCACGTTGTCCTTGCCCATGAACTGGTAATAGGTGACGTCCGCCGCGCCCTTGTCGGTGCGCCACCAGCGTTCCCACTCGGCATCGGGCTTGCCGTGCGCATCGGCCCATTCGGCGGTCGCGGCGATATATTCGATGGGGGCATCGAACCAGACGTAGAAGACCTTGCCCTCCATCCCAGGCCAGGGCTGATCGCCCTTTTTCACCGGGATGCCCCAGTGCAGATCGCGGGTGATGCCGCGGTCCTGCAGCCCGTCGCCGTCGTTCAGCCATTTCTTGGCGATCGAGGTGGTCAGCACCGGCCAGTCGGTCTTGCTGTCGATCCAGGCCTCCAGCTTGTCGCGCAAGGAGCGCTGGCGCAGGTAGAGGTGCTTGGTTTCACGCACTTCAAGGTTGGTGCTGCCGGAAATCGACGAGCGCGGGTTGATCAGGTCGGTCGGGTCCAGCTGTTTGGTGCAATTCTCGCACTGGTCGCCACGGGCGGCGTCATAGCCGCAGTTGGGGCAGGTGCCGGTGATGTAGCGGTCGGGAAGAAAGCGGCCGTCGTCGATGGAGTAGACCTGCTTTTCGCTGACTTCTTCGATCAACCCGTTCTCGGCCAGACGGCCGGCGAAATGCTGGGTCAGCGCGTGGTTGCGCTGGCTGGAGGACCGGCCGAAATGATCGAAGGACAGCCGGAAGCCGCGCGCCAGATCGGCCTGGACGGCATGCATCTCGGCGCAATACTCGGCCACCGGCCGACCGGCCTTTGCGGCGGCCAGCTCGGCCGGGGTGCCGTGTTCATCGGTGGCGCAGATGAACATCACCTCGTCTCCCCGCGCGCGCTTGTAGCGGGCGAAGAGGTCGGCGGGCAGCTGAGACCCCACAAGGTTGCCCAGATGCTTGATCCCGTTGATGTAGGGAATGGCAGAGGTGATCAGAATTCGGGCCATTTGCCTCTCGCTATCGTCGCTTGCGACGGTTTAGCGCAAGGCGGGGCGAAGGGCCAGACGCGACGGGGGCCTTGCGGGCGCCGCCTAGTCGCGCCGGATGATGCGGGCGGTGATGGTGATGCGGACCCGGTCCGAGACCATGTCGGCAAAGCCCGTCGCGCCAAAGTCCGACCGATGCACTGCGCCGGTCAGCTGGATCGTCAGGCGCGAACGGTCGCCGGTTTCGGTGCCCTGCTGGCGCCAGATCCGCGCCTCCAGCGTGACCGGGCGGGTGACCCCGCGGATGGTCAGGTTGCCCTTGACCGATGCCCCGTCACCCCTGGCGGCGACCGAGGTCGAGGTGAAGCGCATCTTCGGATGCGCCCGGGTGTCCAGAACGCTGGCGCCTTTCATCGCATCGGCGGCAAAGGGGAAAGACGCCCCGGCCTTGGCCGCGTTCAGCGTGACATCGATCCGGCAATTGGCCAGCCGGTCGAAGTCGATCACAAGATCGGCCGCCTCCAGCGGGATGTCGCCGGTGATCAGCGCGCCGCCGAAATCGGTCTCGAAAGTGACGTTCGAGGCGTCGGGCTGCAGGTCATAGGCCACCGGCGCGGCCCCGGCGGGCGGTGCAGCTAGAAGCATCAGCACGGCCAGCGCCGCAAGTCCTGGTCTGTCCATCGCCCGCCCCTGCCTCTGTCCCTGGCGGGCACCCTAGCACGGATTGGCGGGCTTCGGGGCTCACGTCGCGGCGATGGGGGAAATCTCGGTCCGGCCGTCTTCGTCGCGTGCGAGGTGCCAGGCCGCGGGCGGGTCACTGCGGGCGCGGCGGCGCGACAGGGTCCAGGCATGATGGCGCTCCAGCAGGGTCGATCGCGAGAGCGCATGATCCATGTGCCAGCGGCTTTCCGCCCCTTGCGCGCCGCCATCCTGGGGCGTCAGCAGCAGGCCCAGCGGGGCGATGCGGCGCCAGTGATGCGCGACTTCGGCCCCGGCCTCGGCGGCCAGGTTCATCCGGCGCACCGGGGTCAGCGCCGGGGGTGTGGGCAGTTCGGCCACCACCAGCGGCACCGCGCCCGACCGCAGGCCCTCTTCCACCGTCCATAGGATATCCTCGGGCCGCCGGGCGCGGGCCATGATCAGCCGCGCCGGGTTGGCGAATTCCACCAGCCCGCCAGGATAGATCCGGTCCGGCAGCCAGCCGGGAAAGACCCAGAGCACCGGCCCCTCGCTGCGCTCCATCACCATGGCGGCCAGCACGGCCCGCGCCGGGCCGCAGACTTCATGCACCCGCCCGCGCAGCAGCGCCAGCCCCCCGTCGGGCCCGCCCGGCAGGGGTTGCAAGGGCCGCGGAATGCGGCGGTCCAGCGGAATCGGCAGCGACATGGCGGGAAGCTTACAATGTTCTTCCTATGTTCTCAATTCCCCTCGCTTGCCAGCCACGCTTTGCCCGCTAGTGTGAAGATCAGAAAGGAATCCGCAATGAAGATGATCCCGCTTGGACGATCGGGGCTGACCGTGTCGGAACTTTGCCTCGGCACGATGACCTGGGGCAGCCACAATACCGAAGCCGAAGGCCACGCCCAGGCCGATATGGCGCTGGAGCATGGCGTGACCTTCTGGGACAGTGCCGAGATGTATCCGACCAACCCGGTGCGGGCGGAAACGGTGGGACAGACCGAAGAGATCATCGGGTCATGGCTGGCCGACCGGGGCGGGCGGTCGCGGCTGGTGCTGGCGACCAAGATCAGCGGCAAGGGCCGGATGGTGCGGCCCGGAGAGCCGATCACCGGGCGCAGCATGCGGGCGGCGGTCGAAGGCAGCTTGCGCCGGATGCACACCGATTACATCGACCTTTACCAGCTGCACTGGCCGAACCGGGGCAGCTATCACTTCCGGCAGGCATGGCGCTATGCCCCGCATGGCGCCGACCGCGCGGCCGAGACCGCGCATATGGAAGACGTGCTGACCACCGCAAAGGCGCTGGTGGAGGAGGGCAAGCTGCGCGCCATCGGCCTGTCGAACGAAAGCGTCTGGGGTGCCGCGCGCTGGCTGCATCTGGCCGACACGCTGGGCCTGCCGCGCATGGCATCGGTGCAGAACGAATACAGCCTGCTGTGCCGGCAGTTCGACACCGACTGGGCAGAATTCTCGATGATCGAGGACATGCCGCTGCTGGCCTTCTCGCCGCTGGCCTGCGGCCTTCTGTCGGGCAAATACGCCGGCGACGTGACGCCGGAGAACACCCGCCGGATGCACACGCCCGATCTGGGTGGACGGATCACGCAGCGGGTGTTTCCCGCCGTTGCCGCCTATCTTGGCATCGCTGCGCGCCATGGGCTGGACCCGTGCCAGATGGCGATCGCCTTCTGCCGCTCGCGCCCGTTTCCGACCATCCCGATCATCGGGGCCACGACGCTGGAGCAGTTGCAGGCCAACCTCGGCGCGGCCGGTCTGGCGCTTTCGGCGGAGGTGCTGGACGAGATCGGCGAAGCGCATCGGGAGCACCCGATGCCCTACTAGGTCTTGCGGTGCGCACCGGATCAGGGCACATGTCCTGTTGCGGGCTGGGCAAGAACGGGCGGGCCGATGCGGGCATTCCTTTCAAGGCTGATGGCGATCTGCGGCATTCTGCTGCTGTCGGCCTGTGTGCTCGAGGCACCGGGCAGCGGCAAGGCCAAGGTGCCGAACCCGGTGACCGGAGGCGAGATCGAGGTGACTCCGCTGGACGATCCGGCCCCCGCGGCAAAGCCCGGCAAGGCGGGGATCAAGGTCGCTGCGCCCGAAGCCGCGCCCCCGGCCGAAAAACCTGGAACGAAACCGAAGCCGCGCCCGGAGAGGGTCACCGAGGCCGCCGCCGCGCCGCCGCCGCCCGCCCCGGAACCGGCCGCGGCCGTGCCGGAAGAAGAGAAAAGCGCCGCCCGGATCGCTTGCGAAAAGAAGGGCGATCTGTGGGCAAAGGCCGGCAATTCTTCTGCCCATACCTGCGTGAAACGCACCAGGGACAGCGGCAAGCGCTGCACCCGCGGCACCCAGTGCGAGGGGCTGTGCCTGGCGCGCTCGGGCACCTGCGCGCCGTTCACGCCGTTGTTCGGCTGCAACGAGATCCTGCAAGACGATGGCCGCCGGGTGACACTGTGCCTCGACTGACCCTGCTTTTGGCCCTGCTTCTGGCGGCTTGCGTGCAGACCGCGCCGCAACAGGTATCGGCCTTTCGTCCCGCCGGTGCGCCGATCTGGTCGGCTGCGGCCTTCGATGCGGCCCGGCTGGAGGGGCGCTGGAGCCAGGTCGCCGCCTTCTCGACCGGCGAAGGCCCCGGTTGCGCGGCGGGCGGGGCCGAATTCCGGCGTGGCCCGAAGGGGCTGGAGATCGCGGCGCGGCTGTGCCTGAACGGGCTTGAACGCAGCGTGACCGGGCCGGTCGGGGTGACCGGGCCGGGCCGCCTGGCGGTGTCGGACATGGCCGACTGGTGGGTGATCTGGGTCGACAGCGGTTACCGCACGCTGGCCATCGCCACGCCGGACGGCAGCTTCGGCTTCGTCCTGGACCGCGGCCGGATCGGCGCGGACCGGCTGGCGGCGGCGGCGGAGGTTTTCGATTTCAACGGCTATGTCCGGGGGCGGTTGCAGCCGTTCTGACCCCAAGCCGTCACAACCGCGACTTCAGCGCCCGCAGGTGGCGTGCGGCATCTCGGGCGCCCACATCGGCCTCGCGCACCAGCCAGTCGAAGTGATCGGTCATCGACTGCACTCGCAGCGCGTCGCGGAAGGCGATGTAGCTGCGGCCCAGATAGATCACCGCCAGCAACGGCCCGAACACCGTCACGGGGGCCGAAAATACCCGCCGCGCGTCGAACAGGCACAGCCTGAGCGAGGGGTAAAGCTGGTCGCAAAGGTCCGCGATGCGGTCGATCTGCGCGGCCCTTATCTCGGCCGGCAGGCTGCGGTAGTAGCCGGTGGCGCTGGCGAAGGCGTCGATCTCGTGCAGCGGCAGGGCGATCTCGTAGTCTGAGCGCGCGCCGCGCATCCAGGCCAGCCGGTCCTCGAAGGCGCCGATCGCCTGTTCGGCGCTGCGCCCCAGTTGCGGCGCATATTCCCAATCGACCATGGCGCGGGTCTTCAGCATGTCGGGCAGGGTGGCCGGCACATGGCGGATCTTGTAGCCCGCCGCCTCGCGGTGCCAGGCAAAGATCGTCTCGTCGATCAGCGCGCGCGGCGCTTCGGTGATGGTCAGGGAAGTGGCCAGCAGGTCGGCCACGGACTCGGGGCGGGGTGACAGACCCAGAAGCCAGTCCGATGACACGCCCAGGGCAGCGGCGCAATCGGCCGCCAGCTGCGCGTTCGGCATCCTGACCGTGGGCGACAGCAGCGCCGAGATGGTCGACCGATCCACCCCGCAGGCCCGCGCCAGCGCCGACTGGCTGATGCCGCGCCGGGCCATCGCCTCGGCCAGGCGCAGGCGGAACAGGGCGGCACGGTCGCGTTTGTCCATCATTTCCGGCATATGGTGGTTTTCCACAACAAGCGTGACTTCATGCTGCGTATCTTCCGGATTCCCGGCCTTCGGCGCAAGTGCTAAGCCGATGAGGAAATCCAGCGATGAGGACTGACCTTGCTGCGAACCGAGCCGACCGACCGGGCCGTCGAATGGCCGACGATCCTTCTTCTGCTGGCGACCTATGGGCTGTGGGCGCTGGGTACCACGGCGCTCTGGTCCTTTTCTCCGGTTCTGGCGGTGATCCTGACCATGCTGGCGGTGGCGCAGCAATCCTCCCTTCAGCACGAGGCGCTGCATGGCCACCCCTTCGCCAATCCGCATCTGAACCAGGCGCTGGTCTTTGTGCCCTTCGGGCTGATCTATCCCTACGGCCGCTTCCGCGACCTGCATCTGGCGCATCACTTCGACCCGAACCTGACCGATCCCTACGATGATCCGGAATCGAACTTCCAGGACCCGGCGGTCTGGGCGCGGATGTCACCGGCGCGCCGGGTGTTGCTGAAAGCGAACAACACGCTGTTGGGCCGCATCCTGCTGGGCACCGCGATCGGCGGCCTGGCCTTCGTCAGGGCGGATTTCGCCGCCATGCTGAGCGGCGACCGGGCGGTGCGGCGCGACTGGGCGCTGCATGCTGCGGGGCTGGCGCTGCTGGCGCTGTGGCTGGCGCTGGTGGCCGAAATGCCGGTCTGGGCCTATCTGCTGGCGGCCTATGGCGGCAACTCGCTGATCAAGATCCGCACCTTTCTGGAACACCGCGCGCACGAGGCGTTCCGCGCCCGCACCGTGGTGGTCGAGGATCGCGGTCCGCTGTCCTTGCTGTTTCTGAACAACAACCTGCATGTGGTTCACCACTGCCATCCCAACGTGGCCTGGTACGATCTTCCCGCGCTTTACCGCGGCAACCGCGACCATTACCTGCGCCGCAACGAGGCCTATGTCTACCGCAGCTACGGCCAGATCTTCCGCAACCATTTCCTGCGCGCCAAGGATCCGGTGCCACATCCGATCTGGCCGGTGCAAAAGGCCCCTGCGGACACCCCGTCGTGTGACGGGGTCAAGGCCGCCGAATAGGCCTAGTCGATCCGCCGAAAGGTGGGAACGTCGCCCGAATTGTCAAAGAAAGGCACGCCGGGCTGGCTGCCGCCGGCGCAGAGGTTGGTTACCTCGGCCAGCACCACTTCGGTGATGAAGGGCAGGTCCAGCGCGCGGGCCTCGGCCAGGCCGATCCAGTGCAGGTGCGACAGCTCGTCCGAGGCGTCGCGGAAATCGGTGGCATCGCCGGTCACGTCGGCGGCATCGGCCAGAAAGAACCGCGCGTCGAAGCGGCGGCTGCGGCCGGGCGGCGTGATGGCGCGAAAAACGAAGTGCAGGGATGGCCGGTCAGCACGCAAGGAAAGGCCGGTCTCCTCATGCAATTCGCGCAGTGCTGCGGCGACCAGAGGGCCGGGCGGGGCGGAAAGCGCCAGCCGGCGCGCGCACTCGGCGGACAGCGGCAGGGGGGCCGCATGGTCGTCGCCCGCATCCACCGCACCGCCGGGAAAGACGTATTTCGACGGCATGAACACCGCCGCCGCCCCGCGCTGGCCCATCAGCACCTGGTGCCCGTCGCCGTTGCGGCGGGTCAGGATCACCGTTGCGGCCGGGCGGATCGGCTCAGTCACGGGCGTCGGCGCCGAAACCGTGCATCCGCTTGGCCCATTGCACCGCGACCATTGCCCCTTTCAGGCGTGGCAGCAGGAACAGCGACAGCGCCACGCAGCCAACCGAAAAGACCGAGGCCGCGATCAGCGGATCAGGCCGGAACCGGGTGAAGACGAACAGCATCAGCGGCGCCATCAGGTGCCCGACGATCAGGATCGTCAGATAGGCCGGACCGTCGTCGGCGCGGTGGTGGTGCAGGTTCTGGCTGCAGACCGGGCAGGCGTCGCGGACGGTCAGATAGCCGCGCATCATCGGCCCGGCGCCGCAATTCGGGCAGCGGCAGCGCCAGCCACGCAAGAGCGCCGGGCGCAGCGGGCGGTCGTTGTCTTCCGGGGCGGTCGGGTTCGGCATGTCGGTCTGCTGCAGCATGTGAAACGGGTCCGGGCGGCGCAGGGCCTGCGTCCGGCGGACCGTGAAGGGGATTGACCGGGCACGCAAGCACCCATTGGCGGTTTGCCGCAAACTAGGTGGTCGCGGGCGGAATCCAAAGGCCCCGCGGGCCTCTGTGTCCCGATGTCGCAACGGCGGGCGACGGAAAACCGGGGCTGGCCCGTTTGGAAGGCATCAGGGGCGGATGTGCCGCCCCATCCCAAGGACATGGAGATGATGATGACCAACAAGACCCTCACCGCGCTGGCGCTGGCTGGCATCGCCTCGGCCGCGCTTGCCACCGCCGTGATGGCCGAGCGTGGCCCCGATGGCGGGACGCGTGGCGGCATGATGCTGCAACAGTTCGACGCGATCGACGCCGACAAGGACGGCAAGCTGACCGAAGCCGAGATTGCGTCCTTCCGTGACGCCCGCTTTGCCGCCGCCGATCTGGACGGCAATGGCAGCCTGTCGGCCGAAGAGCTGTCGGCGATGCAGATGGCGCAGATGCAGGCCCGCATGGCCCAGCGGTCGCAGCGGATGCTCGAGCGGCTGGACGACAACGGCGATGGCCAGCTGTCGGCCGCGGAACTGGCCGCGATGGGCAAGCGCCAGTCGCCCTTCCAGCGCGCAGACGCCGATGGCGATGGCGCCATCACCAAGGCCGAGGCCGAGACGGCGCTGAAGAAGATGGGCGACCGCAGCGGCCGGGGCGGCAAGCATGGCAAGCACGGCGGCCGTGATGGCGACGGGCGCGGCTGGTGGTGGATGGACGCCAACTGACCCGGATCACGCGGCGGCGGGCGGGGCTTTGCGTCCCGCCCGCTTCATCGGATAGAACCTGTCGGGATGACCATGCCATTCGACGCAATGACCGCAGTTTCGGACGACGACCTGCTGGCGCTTTACGCCAAGGGAGACCGGCTGGCGGCGCGCGTCCTGACCGAGCGGCTGGTGCCGCGGGTGCTGGGCTATGCCAGCCGCATCCTGGGCGGCGACCGGGCCGAGGCTGAGGATGTCGCGCAAGAGGCGATGCTGCGGCTGTGGCGAATCGCGCCCGAGTGGCGGGCGGGAGAGGCCAGGGTCTCCACCTGGGTTTACCGGGTGGTGACCAACCTGTGCACCGACCGGCTGCGCAGCGGCAGACGTCGCGCCCGGCCGATGGGTGACGACCTGCCCGACGCGGCGGACGAAGCGCCGGGGGCCGAGACGCGGATGCTTGACGATGCCCGGCTGACGGCGCTGAACGCGGCCTTGGGCCAGTTGCCGGACCGCCAGCGCGAAGCGGTGGTGCTGCGCCATATCGAAGGCCTGTCGAACCCCGAGATCGCCGAGGTCCTTGGCGTCGGGGTAGAGGCCGTGGAAAGCCTGACGGCGCGTGGCAAGCGGCCTTGTCCGCGGCCCTGGCGGGGCAGCGCGCGGCCCTGGATACGAGGAGAGCTGAGATGAGCGACCAAATCCTGGAAGACCTGTTCGGTGTGGCACGGGCCGCGGCACCCGCGCCCTCGGCGGGGTTGATGGCGCGAGTGCTGGCCGATGCCTATGAGGCGCAACCGCTGCCCGCGCCTGCAGCCCCCGCAGCCGCGGTGACCCGGCCTGGCTGGCGCCTTCTGCTGGCGGCAATGGTCGATGGCCTTGGCGGCGCGGGCGCCGTCGCGGGCTGGCCGGCGGCGGCGGCGGGGCTGTTCTTCGGCTACGCCAGCCCCGAGGCGCTGGACTGGCTGGCCGGCGCAGTGTCGCCATCCGGCGCGGACAGCTATGAGCTGCTTTCTGCCGCCGATCTTTTCCTGACCGAGGGCTGAACCATGTCCCAGACCGATACCCGCCCCCCGATCACCCCGCCCGCACCTGGCCCCGCCCCGAAAAGCGGGCGCCGGCTGCGGATTGCGCTGGCCGTTTCGGTGGCGCTGAACCTGGCCGTGGCCGGGCTGGCGGTGGGGGCGCTGCTGCGCGACGGCCCGCCGCACAGCCGCGCCGACCTGGGCCTTGGCCCGCTGAGCGAGGCGCTGACCCGCGAGGATCGCCGCGCCCTGCGCGATGGTTTCTTGCAGCGCCATCCCGATATCCGCGGCGACCGCAAGGCGATGCGTGCGGATTTCGCGGCCCTTCTGGCGGTTCTGCGGGCCGATCCGTTCGACCCGGCGGCGCTGGATGCGGCGCTGGCGGCCATCGCGCAAAGGAATGCCGAGTTGCTGTCCACGGGCCGCGATCTGGTGGCAGAGCGGCTGAAGGCGATGGACAGTGCCGAACGCACCGCCTTTGCCGACCGGCTGGAACGCGCGATTCCGCGGTTCGGGCGCCGGGGCGATGGCGAAGACGACAGGGACGACGACTGACCCTGCCGACCCTGGCCCTCAGGCGGCGGTCTGGCTGAAGGTGACCTGATTTCGCCCGGCCGATTTCGACTGCAAGAGCGCGCGGTCGGCCTTGTCCACCAGCGCGGCGATCGCATTCGAGCCATGGCCCGCCGACGGACCCATCGCCACCCCGATCGAGGCGGTGATGCGCAGGCCCTGACCATCGGGCAGGCGGATCGGCGTTTCGCTGATCACGGCGCAAAGCCGGTCGGCCACCCGTTCAGCATCGGCGAAAGAGGTTTGCGGCAGGGCGACAAGGAATTCCTCGCCGCCGATGCGGGCCAACAGGTCGCTGATCCGCAGATTGTCGGACAGCCGGCGGGCGACTTCCGACAGGACGTGATCGCCGGCGGCATGGCCGAAGCGGTCGTTGACCGACTTGAACCGGTCCAGGTCCACCACCATCACCGCGAAATCGGACCCTTCCTGCGCCGCCTGGGCGGCAATGCCGGCCAGCCGCGGCAGGGCATAGCGGCGGTTGTAGATGCCGGTCAGCGGGTCGATTACTGCCAGCCGCAACCCGTCTTCGACCGAGGCGCGCAGCATGTCGGCCTGCCGTTTCCGGCGGATCAGGATACGCAACCGCAAGGCCAGTTCGCGCGCGGCGATGCCCTGGTCGACCACGTCGTCGGCGCCAAGATCGAAGGCGATGCCGAAATCCTTGCCCTCGGTCTCGGCCGAGACGATGCAGAAGGCGCAATGCCGCGTCGCCGGGCGGCTGTTCAGTTCCGACATCAGCCGAAGCCCGCCCGCGGGGCCGTCAAGCCCGGCTTCGATCACGAAGACATCGGGCACCGGTTGGCCACCGACTTCGCCAGGCGATGAGATCGCCAGCGCCTGTTCGCGCGACATCACCACCAGCGTATCGCGCATGACGCCCTGCATCTCGTGCTTCCAGCGCAGTGCCTTTTCGGGCTGCGAGGCCACCAGCGCGACCCGCCCGGCCACCTCGAATCCCGACGGCGCCTCGGCCAGGCCCAGCACGGAATGCGCCGGCATGCCCCAGGTCGACGAGACGAAGCCGGTTTCTCCGCGCGACCGCAGAAGATTGCGCACCCGTGCCATCAGGATCTGGTCCGACACCGGCTTCGACATCACGTCGTCGGCCCCGGCCGACAGCGCGGCAAGCCGTTCCTCGGCATTGCGCGAGGCGGTCAGCACGATCACCGGAATGGGCCGGGTCACCGGGTCGGCCCGCAACTCGCGCAGGACATCGGTTCCCGGCATGTCGGGCAGCACCAGATCCAGCAGGATCAGGTCGGGCCGCTGCTCTCTGGCGATCGCCAGGCAGGACCGGCCATCCGCTGCCAACAACGGTTCATAGAACGCGTCGTCCAGCTTGACCTTGTAGATGATGCGGTTTGTCGCCACGTCATCTACGATGAGGATACGTCCATGCATCTCTAAATTTGCCGTGCCTGACTTGCCGCGATTGCCATCATCAATTCAGTAAGCAGTTTGTTACTTGGAAAGTTAAGAAATCCTTTCTGTTTTAGGGCGAAGGCGACCCATATAAGCTACAAGTTGCCGGTATCTTGGGGATAACATGGCTTTGCGGCAGGATTCCGCTCAAACTTTGGCGCTGCAGGCACTTGGCTGGCTGGCCGGGCAGGACGAAAGGTTCCACGCCTTCCTGGCGGCCTGCGGCACCGGTGCGGCCGAGGTCAGGGCCCGCGCCGCCGACCCCGAGATGCTGGGCTCGGTGCTGGATTTCCTGTTGGCGGACGAGGCAGCGCTGTTGCAGTTCTGCGCCGAGGCCGGCCTGCCGCCCGAGACGCCGATGCAGGCGCGCGCGGCATTGCCCGGTGGCGACGTGCCGTTCTGGACCTGATGGACATTCGCGCAGGCGCGCGGCAAGACTGGCGCCGGGGCAGGGCAGGGAGTGCGCGATGATCCGCGGCATCGTCTTCGACAAGGACGGCACGTTGTTCGATTTCAAGGCCAGCTGGGGGCGCTGGGCGGCGGATTTCATCGCCGGGCTGGCACGCGACGATGCTCATGCCCGCGATCTGGCGCAAGCGATCGGCTTTCTGCCCGAAACCGGAAGTTTCCAGCCCGACAGCCCGGTCATTGCGGCCACCGCCGCCGATATCGCCGCGGCCCTGCTGCCGCATGTCGAGGGACACGACCTGGCCAGCCTGACCGAGGCCATCGACGATGCCGCCGCGGTCGTGGCAATGGCGGAAGCAGTGCCGCTGGTGCCGCTGTTCACCGCCTTCCGGGCGCGCGGGCTGAAGCTGGGGGTTGCCACCAACGACAGCGAGGTTCCGGCCAAGGCACATCTGCAGCAGCACGGCCTGACTGGCCTGCTGGATTTCATCGCCGGCTACGATTCCGGGCATGGCGCCAAGCCGGGGCCGGGCATGTGCCTGGCCTTTGCCTCGGTCACCGGGCTTGACCCGGCGCAGGTGCTGATGGTGGGCGACAGCCGGCATGACCTCGAGGCCGGCCGCGCCGCCGGCATGCGGCCGGTGGCCGTGCTGACCGGCATCGCCCGCGCTGCCGACCTGGCCCCGCATGCCGAGGTGGTGCTGCCCGATATCGGCGCGCTTCCCGCCTGGCTGGACACGCAATCGGCCTGACAAAGCCCATCCATGGGCGAAAAACGACCAATTCACGTCGCTGCCGCAGCGCGCATTGCGGCCTTTCCTCCGTCATCCTGCGGCTCAGGACAGGAGACCTACCGATGACCGAAGAGCCGGGCCGCAAGCGCCGCGCCGGGGGGCGTGCCGGGATGAAGATCCGCGCAGGGTCTGCCGCCATCGACCAGATGCCGTGGCGCATCCCCGTCAACCCCGACCGCCCGACCGAACCGCTGGACGCCGAGGGTGTGCAGCGCATCCACAAGGGCGCGATGCGCATCCTGTCGGACATCGGGATCGAATTCCTCAACCCGGACGCCGTGGCGCATCTGAAAGCCGCAGGCTGCGTGGTGAACGGCACCAACGTCCGCATGGACGAGGATTTCGTGATGGAGATGGTGGGCCGGGCGCCGGCGTCCTGCACCATCACGCCGCTCAACCCCGAGCGCGAGATCGTGATCGGCGGCAAGAACATGGTCTTCATCAACGTCTCGTCGCCGCCGAACGCCTGGGACATGGAGCGCGGCAAACGCTCGGGCGATTTCGAGACGTTCAAGGACTTCATCAAGCTGACGCAGTATTTCAACTGCATCCACGTCGCCGGGGGATACCCGGTGGAGCCGATCGACATCCACCCCGCGGTCCGCCATCTGGACTGCGTCCGTGAAAAGCTGGTGCTGACCGACAAGGTCTGCCACGCCTATTCGTTGGGTGCCGAGCGGGTCGAAGATGTGATGGAGATGGTGCGCCTGGCAGGCGGGCTGTCGGAAGCGGAATTCCAGGCGAAACCGCGGATGTATACCAACATCAACTCGGTTTCGCCGCTGAAGCACGACTACCCGATGCTGGACGGCGCGATGCGGCTGGCCAAACGCCGCCAGCCGGTGGTGATCACGCCCTTCACGCTGGCCGGTGCGATGGCGCCGGTGACGATGTCGGGCGCGGTGACGCTGTCGATTGCCGAGGCTTTGGCGGCGTTGGCGCTGCTGCAATACATCGCGCCGGGCTGCCCGGTGGCGATCGGCACCTTCACCAGCAACGTCGACATGAAGTCGGGCGCACCGGCCTTCGGCACCCCGGAATACATGCGGGCGACGCAGATGACCGGGCAACTGGTGCGGTTCTACGGCGTGCCGATGCGGGCCTCGGGTGTCTGTGCGGCCAACGTGCCGGACGGCCAGGCGATGTGGGAGACCTGCAACTCGCTGTGGTCGGCGGTGCAGTCGGGCACCAACATGGTCTACCACGCGGCGGGCTGGCTGGAGGGCGGGCTGATCGCATCCCCCGAGAAGTTCATCATGGACTGCGAGGTCCTGCAGATGATCCAGCGCTATTTCGAAGAGGCGACCTTCGCCACCGAAGAGGAAGACATCGCCATCGACGCGATCCGCGAGGTCGGGCCGAACGGGCACTACTTCGGCATCCAGCACACCCAGGACCGCTATCAGGAGGCGTTCTATCAGCCCTTCGTGTCGGACTGGCGCAACTACGAGGCCTGGGAGCTGGACGGCTCGGTCTGGACGCAGGAACGCGCGCACCGGATCTACAAGCAGATCATGGCCGAGTTCGAGCCGCCACCGATGAACGGCGAGCACCACGAAGCGCTGATCCGCTTTGTCGAACGCCGCAAGCAGGAAGGCGGCGCGCCGACCGATTTCTGAGGTCCGGCGCAGGCGGCGGCGGGCCTAGCGTTCCGCCAGGCTTGCCACCGCCACCATTTCGACCCGCATGCCGGGGCGGGCCAGGGCCACGCCGCAGGTTGCGCGGGCGGGCGGTGTGCCGGGGTCGACCCAGGCATCCCAGACTGCGTTCATGCCCTGGAAATCGGCCATGTCGGCCAGCCAGACCTGCACCGAAACCACATCTGACTTGCTGCCGCCCAGATCTGCCATCACCTTGTCGATGGCATCCAGGACCTGCCGGGTCTGGACCTTGATACCGGCGGCAAGATCCTCGGGGATCTGCCCGGCGAGAAAGACGATCTCTCCGACGCGGACGGCCTCGCTCATCCTCGGGCCGGGGCGATGGTGGGTGGCGGTCATGGGCGGTCCTTTCCGGGGCTATTCGTTGTCGCTGCCGGCGCTGCCGGCTCCGGCGCGCGATTGCTTTGAAGGCGGAACGGTGGTCTGCATCGCCAGCGCGTTCAGCCCGGCGAGTGTCGCGGCATCGCAGCCCTGCGCCGCCCCTCGCGCGGTGCCGGCCAGCGGGGCCGCATCGGCGGCCAGGGTCAGTGTCGCCGCCTGCAGCGCCGCGAGATCCGTCAGATCGCCCGCCATCGCCCCGCGACCGTCCAGCCGCAGGGTGCTGCCCTCCCATTTCAGGGTGACGCCGCAGCCCAGCCGCGTTGCGATGCCTGCCAGGAAGGGCAGCAGCAGAACCGGCCGGCCAACCGGACCGAGGGTCAAGCCCGCCGTCAGCGCCGCTTCGGGCAGGCCGCAATGATCGCCCAGCGTGGCGCCCAGCGCGATCGGGCAAAGCCTGCCCCCGGAGGCGGCGCGCCACTGGCCCGGCCCGGGTTCTGGCGCCAGGTCGCGCCAGGCCTTGCCTGCCTCTGCTGTCAGTTGCGCCAAAAGCGCCGCCGGGCCGTCAAGGCCATGCTCCGACAACCACCCGGCGGCAAAGCCCGCCTCCTCGGCCATGCCCCAGCTCATCCCGGCGCCACGGGCAGCCTTGGTGCAGAGCGATTCGATCTCGTTGCGCGACAGTCGGGCCGGGGTGGCCGGATGAAAGGTGCCCGATTGGGTCGGATCGTTGGGTTCAGGTTTCATCCTTTGGCCTCGTCGGTCAGGTCCAGCGGGTAGGGTGCGCCCTGGAACAGGCTGATCCGCACCCATTTGTCGGAGCGCGGGTCGAAATGGCTGGCACCGAAGAAGGCCAGCTTGCAGCGCATCAGGTCGATCGGCAGCATGTCGGCGGCGATCAGGTTGTCGCGCACTTCGCCGTAGGGGTGGCGCGCGGCGATCTGCGCGCGCCGCGCCATGAAGCGGTGCTCGGGGTGGCGCAGCAGAAAGGCGGCGACGGTGGCATCTTCCGGCCAGCCGTCCAGCGCGGCGTCAAGGTCCTGCGCCACGCGGGCGGTGCACAGCGGCTGCTCGCGTTCGGCGCCGTCATCGGTGGCGCGCTCGCCCAGCCGGGGCTCCAGCTTTTCTTCCGACACATACCAGAAGCGGGCGTGGTTCTCTGGCCGGGCGAAGTCTGTCCGCAGGGCCCAGCCGTAACGCTCCTGCATGATCGCGCGCAGCCCGGCGACTGGCATCGCGCCGTCGATGCGGAAGCTGGCGCTTTCGTCGGCGCTCATCGTGGCGGCAAGGTCGTCGACGACGGCGCCATGCGGTTCCAGCACCAGGGCGAACAGCATTTCCTGCCCTTCCAGCGTCAGGGTCGCCTCGCCCCAGCGCCACAGCGCGTCCCAGGGCCGCGCGGCATCGCCGGGAAAGCTGTTCAGCCGTTTGCCGATGTGGTCCAGGTCCATGCGCAGGTCGGCCAGCTTCGCGATCTGGATCGGATGGTTCGAGCGCCAGCTGGCGGCATTGTCGCGGGCCTCGGCTAAGGCGCGGGTCAGGGCGGCGATCGCATCGGGCGTGGCCGTTGGCAACCCGCGCACCCGCGCCAGTGCGGTTTCGCGCGCCGCCATCCAGTTGTTGAGCAGCACCGGATGGCGGACCAGAAACGGCGCCATGCCCAGCCCGGTCGAATTGCCGACGCCCAGGCGGGCCTTGATCGCGGGCGCCATGCGCACGGCTGCGGCACCGCCCTTTGCCGCCGCCAGATGCTCGACGATGTCGACGGTGAACTGCCGGGTCAGCCAGACCGACAGCATCTCGGCCTGAAAGGGGGCCGCAAGCTCTGCCCGGTCGGCAATCACCGCGCGGTCGGCGGCGCCGAACTTGCCCGCGCCATAGACCGCCGTGGTGCGCATCAGGTAGCCCACCGCCGCAATCTCGACCGGGTCGGGCTGGCGGCCCGCGGCCAGCCGGTCCACGACATGCGCCCATAGCCGGACCGACCGGTTGGCCCGGCTGAGCGACAGCTCGCGCGGGGTGATCCGCCCGGCCTCCTGCAGCGGCACGTTGGCCTGCAGCCGGTCCAGATCGGCCGGCGTGGGCGTGCCGTCGACCAGCGCGAAGGTCGCGTCCCAGGCGGTGGCGATCACCCGGTCCGAGCGCATCTCGTCGGGCAGGTCATGCGCAAAGGCGACAAGGCTGTAGCTCCGCACCGGCCCGATGGCGCGATAGACCGCACGGCCGACGCCCCTTGCGTCCACCTCCCAGACCGGCCGGTCAAAGTGCCAGCCTTCGTTGGCCATCCGCCGCAGCATCACCCGAAGGAACGACAGCCGGGTCGGGTGGGCCGACCCCATCCGGGCCAGCCGCATCACCGTTTCCGGCGGGCGGAGAGCTGCCGCAGCGGTCGGGCCGGCGGGAGTGATCGCGCCGGTCATGCCCGTGCCGCCGTCTGCTGCGGGGTGGCAAGCGCCCTTGCGGCAAAGCCGGCTTCGAAGAACCGCAACCAGTTGCCGCCCATCACTGCGGCTACCTCGGCCCTGGCCATCCCGACGGCGGCCAGACCGTCCGCGATGGCGCCGAAATCCCGGTTATCGGCGAACCAGCCCGGCATCGGCGGAAAGCCGGGGGCGCTGGCGCTGCCCTCGCCATAGTCGGCGGCCTTGGTCCAGCGGCCCACGCGCATCCATTCCACCACGCTGTCGGGCTGATCCTGGCACAGATCGGTGCCGATGCCGACGTTCCCGATTCCCATCAGATCGGCGGTGCGCGCGATCATCTCGCAGAACTCTGGCAGGGTGCAGGCGCTGCCGCCCTTCAGGTGATGCGGATAGACCGAAAAGCCCAGCATCCCGCCGCTTTGCCCCAGCGCGCGCAGCACCGTGTCGGATTTGTTGCGCCGTGCGGCGTGCCAGCTGGCCGGATTGGCATGGGTTATGGCGATCGGGCGGGTTGAATGCTCGATCGCCTGCAGGGTGGAGCGTTCGGCCGAATGGCTCATGTCGACCACCATGCCGACGCGGTTCATCTCGGCCACCACTTCGCGGCCCATCCGGGTCAGGCCAGTATCCTCGGCCTCGTAGCAGCCCGAGGCCAGCAGCGACTGGTTGTTGTAGGTCAGCTGCATGAAGCGCAGGCCAAGGCTGTGCAGGATCTCGACCAGGCCGATGTCGTCCTCGATGCAGCTGGGGTTCTGCGCGCCGAAGAAGATCGCGGTGCGTCCGGTCTGGCGGGCAAGGGCCACGTCTGCGGCGGTGCGGCCCTGGAAGATCAGGTTCGGGAATGCCTCGAACCAGCGGTTCCAGCGCTCGATCTGCAACACGGTTTCGCGAAAGGTCTCGTGGTAGGTGATGGTGACATGCACCGCATCCACCCCGCCGGCTCGCATCTGCGAGAAGACCTTTTCCGACCAGTTGGCATATTGCAGCCCGTCGATCAGCGGCGTCATTGCGGCGCCCCCGCCGCGACATAGGCGGTCTTGACGGTGGTGTAGAATTCGGCGGCATAGCGGCCCTGTTCGCGTGGGCCATAGGACGACGCGCCGCGCCCGCCGAACGGCACATGATAGTCGGTGCCCGCGGTCGGCAGGTTCACCATCACGCAGCCCGCCCGCATGTTGGCGCGGAAATGGCTGGCGCGGGCCAGGCTGCGGGTCATGATCCCGGCGGTCAGGCCGAACGCGCTGTCGTTGGCGAGGGCCAGCGCCTCGTCATAGCCCTCGGCCTTGATGACACAGGTGATTGGCGCGAACATTTCTTCGCGGTTGATCCGCATGGCGTTGGAGGTGCCGGCAAAGACCGCGGGGGCCATGAAATGGCCCTTGGTCGGCCGCTCCAGCCTTTCGCCGCCGCACAGCAGCTGGGCACCTTCGGATTGGCCCAGGGCGATGTAGTCAAGGTTCTGCTGCAACTGGCCGTCCGAGACAACCGGCCCGATCTGGGTGCCCGCTTCCAGCGCATGACCGACCTTCAGCGCCTTTGCCGCCACCGTCAGCTTTTCGACAAAGGCGTCATGCACCGCGCGATGCACGATCAGCCGCGAGGCGGCGGTGCATTTCTGCCCGGTGCCACCGAAGGCGGAATTGGCCGCATGGGCGACGGCCAGGTCCAGATCGGCGTCGTCCATCACCAGCATCGGGTTTTTCGAGCCCATCTCCATCTGCAGCTTGGTCATGTTCGCAATCGCGCTGGCCGCGATGCCCCGGCCAACCGCGACCGAGCCGGTAAAGCTGATCGCATCGACCAGCGGGCTTTCGACCAGCCGCTGCCCGACCTCGCGGCCGGGGCCCGAGACCAGGTTGAAGAGGCCCGGCGGAATGTCCTGCCGGGAGATGATCTCGGTCAGCGCCACGGCGCTGGCTGGGGTCAGGTTGGCGGGCTTCCAGACCACCGCATTGCCGAAGGCCAGCGCCGGCGCGATCTTCCAGGCCGGGGTGGCGACGGGGAAATTCCACGGGCTGATGATCGCCACCACGCCGACGGGTTCACGCCGCACGTCGATCTCGATCCCCGGCCGCACGCTTTCGGCCAGATCGCCATGCCCACGCAGCGCCTCGGCGGCGAAGTAGGTGAAAAACTGGCCGGCGCGGAAGACCTCGCCCTTGCCTTCTGCCAAGGGCTTGCCCTCTTCGCGCGACAGCATCTGCCCGATCTCTTCGGCCCGCGCCATCAGCTCTGTCCCGATCGCCATCAGGACATCGTGGCGTTTCTGCACCCCGGCGCGCCACCAGAGCGGCTGTGCCTTCCGCGCGGCCTCCAGCGCCTCGTCCAGCTGTGCCGCGTCGGCCTGGCCGTAGCTGCCGATCATGTCGGACAGATCCGAGGGGTTGCGGTTCTCGATCCCCGCGGCGCCCGGCTGCCACCTGCCGGCGATATGGATCCCTGTGGTCGATGACATCGCGTTCTCTCCCCTGTTGGCGCAACACTAGACGCCGGTGCTGACTTAAGGCAATCTTGAAGTGTTGAACTGAATTTCAGGAAATCTGAAATGAACATCAAGCTTGAGATGCTTCGGGTGTTTCGCATCGTGGCCGAGCGCGGCGCCCTGGCGCTGGCGGCCGACGCGCTGGGGCGCAGCCCCTCGGCGGTGTCGATGATGCTGGCGCAGCTGGAGGCCGAGATCGGCGCGCCGCTGTTCGAGACCGACCGCAAGAACCGGCTGACCAAGCTGGGCGAGATGATCCTGGCCGAGGCGGTGCGGGCGACCGATGTCTTCGCCTCCAGCACCGAGGCGATCCGGCGGGTCACCGCCTCGATCGCCGGCACGGTGCGGGTCGCCGCGGTGCCGTCGGTGACGGTGACCCTGCTGCCCGGCGCGATCGCCGCCTTTCGCAAGTCCCGCCCCGACGTGCGGCTGGAGATCAGCGATCTCGACAGCGCCGCGGTGCGTCGCCGCATCAGAACGGACGAGGCCGATATTGGCATCGTCACCGCGGCCGCCGACGACCCGGCCGCCGAGGGCGAAGAGATCATGGCCGACCGGCTGGGCATCGCCTATCGGCTGGGCGGGCCGATCGACCGGGCGCTGGGCGCAGGGGCCGGTCCGGGCTGGGCGCTGTTGCAGCTGGAGCCGCTGATCGCCAACCCGCTGTGCGATCTGGTGCAAAGCCCGATGGTGGCCGCGCTGGTCGCCGGATGCACCCTTCAGGCCCGCAACACCACGGCGCTCTTGTCCTTCGTGCGCGAGGGCCTTGGCGCGACGGTGCTGCCCGACAGCGCGTTGTCGCATTGCCCCGAGGGTCTCGGCTTTGTCAGCCCGGACGATCCGCCGGCGCGGCGCGGTTTGCGGATGATCACCAATCCCGGTCGCCGCCTGAACCCGGCCGCCGGTGAGTTCCGGTCCTTTCTGGCAAGCCATGCCCGCCGTGCCGATGCGCCGGTGTCGGACTAACGCTCTTCCATACGATGCGGGGGGTGACGGCCCCCCCCCCCCCCCCCCCCCGCCCCCCGGCCCCCCCCCCGCCCCCGCCGGGGGGGGGCCCCCCCGGCCGGGGCGGCCGGGGCGGGCCCCCGCCGGCCCCCGGCGCCCCCCGGGCCCCCGCGGGCGCCCCCGGCGGCGGCCCCCGCGGCCCCCCCCCCGGGGCCGGCCCCCGCCCCCCCCCCCCCCCCCGCCCGCGGTTTCCGACGACCCCGGCAACCAACGGGCCCCACCCCCTTGTTGCCGGGACCCCCCAACCGCCCATCTTCCAACCCAACAAAAAACTCAGATAGGCGGCCGTCACGCCCAGCACGATAAGGCCATAGCAGATGCGCCGCGCCCCTTCGGGCATCTGCACGATGGTCAGAAGCGTGGTCAGCACGGTCAGGATCAGCGCGCCGATGATGGTGCCGGCATAGCCGCCGCGGCCACCGAAGATCGAGGTGCCGCCGACCACCGCCGCCGCGACCGAGGGCAGCACAAGGGGATCGACCAGCGACAGCGACGGCGCCTTGATCAGGCCGACATACAAAAGCCCGGTCACCCCGGCCAGCAGGCTGGAGGTCAGGTAAAGCACGATCATCACCTTCCAGTAGACGATCCCCGACAGCCGCGCCGCGCGTTCGTTGTCGCCCACCGCATAAAGCGCGCGGCCAAAGCCGGTGCGGGTCTGCACGAACAGGATCAGCGCCGCCACCGGGATGAACAGCAGCAGGGCCGCGGGAAAGCCGCCGATCAGCGCGGTGCCCAGCCAGGCCAGGCCCTCGGGCACCTTGGTGCCGGTGGCGATGACGGTGCGCTGATAGACCTGCAGCACGCCCAGACCGATCAGGCTGGTGCCCAGCGTCATGATCAGGGGATGCACCCGGAACACGCCGGCGCCGATGCCGTTGGCCAGCCCGATCAGCAGGGCGGGGGCCAGGGCGATGGCGATGGTCATGGCCGGGCCGGTCCCGGGGCCCTGGGTGGCGACGACGAAAGCGCTCATCGTGGCGACGGCGCTGACCGACAGGTCGATGCCGCCGGTCAGCATGCACAGGGTCTGGCAGCCGGCCAAGAGCGCCAGCGGGATGGCGAACTTGACCATGTTGGCCAGCCAGCGCTCGTTGACGATGCCGGGCTGCAGGATCTGCAAGACGGCGACCAGCGCCAGCAGCAGGACGATCAGCGGCACCAGCGGCCAATCCTTGAGGAACCGGCGCAGGCGAAGGGCGGGGCCGGGGGGTGCGGTGTCGCTCATCTGCGCGCCCCCCGCATCGCCATCCAGGCGCCCAGCATGACGACGACGACCATGATGGTGCCCTCGATGATGGTGGTGACATTCGGGTCCAGCGACAGCAGCGCCAGATCGGTGCGCACCAGCCGCAGGATGAAGACGGCGATGATCGGGCCCAGCAGCCCGCCACGCCCGCCGCCCAGCACCACGCCGCCCAGCACCACCGCGGCCACCGAGGCCATCAGATAGGGGCCGGGGATCGGCGCTCCGATGCCGGTGGCCAGCGTCAGGCTGAGGCCGCCCATCGCCGCGAAAAGTCCGCCGATGGCATAGGCCAGCACCTTGGTCCGCACCACACCGCCGCCGGACCGAAACGCCGCCAGCTCGCTGGAGCCGACGGCATAGATCGACAGGCCCAGCCGCGACCGGCGCAACGGTATCCAGACCACGCAAAGCGAGACCACCAGTACGATCAGGGCCTTGGGTATCCATTGGGTGATCGCCTCGGGCAGCGGCAGCGCAACGGTGCCGACGATCAGCCCCTTCAGCCATTCGGCAGCCCCGCCACCGGGCGCGGGCAAGACCAGCAGCGCCGCCCCCTGGAACATGAACAGCGTCGCCAGCGTCACCACGATATCGGGCACCCGCGTCAGCACGATCAGGATGCCGTTCAGCGCCCCCAGTCCGGCCCCCAGAAGCAGCACGAAGGGCACCACCCACAGCGCAGCCTCTTCACCGGTGCCGCCCATCAGCCGCGCCGCGGTGACCGAGGTCAGCGCCATGGTCGCGGCCACCGACAGGTCAATGCCGCCGCCGATCACCACAACCGCCTGCGCCGCCACCGCAAAGGCATAGGGCAGGGCAGCGCCCGCCAGCGATGCGAAATCATCGGCGTGATAGGCCGGCTGGATCAGCTTGGTCACCACGGCCAGCGTGGCAAAGACCAAGGCCAGACTGGCGACCCAGCCATTGCGGCGCAAGAGCATCATGGCGCCGCCCCTGCGGTTCGCGCGCCAGGCCATAGGCGGCGCGGGTCAGCTCGCCCTGGCTGGCCGAGGCGGGGAATTCGCCGACCAGCCGGCCGCCAAAGATCACCAGCACCCGGTCGCAGACCAGCGGCACTTCGGACAGGTCCGAGGTGTAGTAGAGGATCGCCTTGCCCTGCCCGGTCAGATCGCGCATCAGCCGGTAGATCTCGTGCTTGGTGCGCACGTCGATGCCGCGGGTGGGGTCGAAGCAGAGCAGCGTCTGCGCATCCGCCGCGATCCAGCGTGCAATCGTCACCTTCTGCTGGTTGCCGCCCGACAGCCGCTGCACCTCTCCCTGTGCGCGGGTTTCGATCTGCAGCCGCTCGATCGCGGCGCTGACCTTTGCGCGTTCGCGGCCGATCGGCAGCGGTCCCCAGCGACCGATCGGCGCCGACAGCGGCAGCGCGACGTTCTCGCGGACCGAGCGTTGCATCAGCAGGGCTTCGGCGCGGTCGCCCGGCACATAGGCCAGCCCGGCGGCGATGGCATCGGCGGGGTGGCGGAAGTGGGCCTTGGTGCCGTCGACCTCGATCCCGCCGATGCTGGGGCGGCGATCGCCCGCCAGCACGTCGAAGAGTTCGTCCTGGCCCTGGCCCTCCAGCGCCACCACGCCCACCGCCTCGCCGGGGTAGAGATCAAGGCTGACATCGGCCAGCTTTCCGGCCACGCCAGGCCGCGCACCCGCAGGCGCGGCGCCTCTCCCGCGGGCCGCGCCGCCGGGGCGGCGACGGTGGCAGAGCGTTCGACCCTGCCTCCCAGCATCAGGTCGACGATGGCTTCCTCGACCCCCGGCGCGATGTCGAGAACGCCGACCGTCTCGCCGTCGCGCAACACGGTGGCGCGGTGGCAGATCGCCTGGATCTCGGCAAAGCGGTGCGAGATGAAGATGACGGACCGCCCGGCATCGGCCTGCCGGGCGACCACCTCCAGCACCCGCTCGGTCAGGTCGGCGGGCAGGGCGGCGGTCATCTCGTCAAGGATCAGCACATCGGGTTCACGCGCCAGCGCGCGGGCCAGGTCGAGAATGCGCAAGGTGGCGAGCGGCAGGTCGCGCCCGACGGCGGAAAGGTCAAGGTTGCCGATGCCCAGATCGGCCACCAGTGCGGTAAAGGGTGCAACCGGCGTGGCGGTCAGCCGCAGCGTGTCGGCCACCGACAGGTCGGGGGTCATCGCGGGTTCCTGATAGACCGGGACCATGCCCGCCCGGATCGCCCCCGCCGGGGAATGAATGGAAAGCGCCGCCCCGCGCACCAGGATCTTGCCCCGGTCGGGGCGCACCGCACCGGTCAGGATCTTGATCAGCGTCGACTTGCCGGCGCCGTTTGCCCCCAACAGGGCATGCACCTCTCCCGCCCGCACCGAAAGCGAGGCGTTACGCAGGGCGGCCACCGGGCCGAAGGACTTTGCGACGCCGGTGGCGTCAAGCTGGGCTGTCATCCGAGGGTTCTGACCCGAAAGAAGGCGGGCCTTTCAGCCCGCCCGCGTTGAAGGTTCACTCGCCAGGGCCCTTGCAGGCGATGATCTGCTCCTTGGTATAGGACGTCCAGCCTTCGATCGAGATCGACACCGGCCATTCGGGGCTGAGCGACGGGTCGGCCGCAGCTTCCAGCTGGGCCTTGCCCTCGGGCGTCGCGTTGGTCCACAGCGCCGGGTCGACCAGCACGGTCTGCGCGTCGGGCTTGGCACCGTCGAGGATCTGGATCGCCAGCGCCACGCCCGCGCCACCGATCGAGCCGGGGTTGGTCACCGCCGCCCCGGTCAGGCCCTCGACGTTGATCAGCTGGCCGACGAAGCCCGCGTTGTCGGCGCCCACCACGGGCACCATCGGCGCGCCGCTTTCGACCAAAGCGTCGACGATCACGTTGTCGATGCCGCTGGTCCAGACGCCATCGAAAGGAATGCCGGTGGCGATGTAGTCCAGGATCTGCTGCTTGCCCTGATCCTGCTGCCAGCCGGTAAAGGTCTCCTGCGCCACGGTCACGTCGGGAAACTCGGCCAGCGCGCGCTTGAAGCCCGCGTCGCGGTCGCTGTCGGCCGATGCGCCCGCAGCACCGCGCATGTAGACCACGCTGCCCTTGCCGCCGATCTGCTCGAACAGCCACTTGGCGCCGAGATAGGCGTATTCCTCCTGGTTGTTCGAGATCACATAGGCCGAAGGCTCGGTCACGCCCTGGTCGACGGCGATCACGACGATGCCCTTGTCGGTGGCCTCCTTCAGCGCGGCATTGATGCCCGAGGGGTCAGCGGGGTTGACGACGATGGCATCGACACCGGCCTGGATCAGGTTGCGGATATCCTCAAGCTGACCTGCCGCATCGGTGTTGCGATGCGCGATGTTCAGGCTTTCGACCTTGCCCGAGGCCAGCGCCTCGGCCTTCATCGCGCAGACCATTTCCTCGCGCCAGCCGTTGCCTTGCACGGTGTTCGACACGCCGATCTTGTAGCCTTCGGCTGCCGCCATGGCCGACGAGGCAAGAAGCCCCGCGACGGCCAGGGATAGTGCTGATTTCAGTTTCATTTCCAGTATCTCCTCCACTGTTGCCGGACTTTTCGTCCGTTCTTCACGTCAATGAATGTATGGGGCCAACACATCACGGGCCAGCAGAAAACCGCGCTTCACCGCCTCTTCGCTGCCTTCGAACCGGCGGTCTTCATGTTCGATGATGACCGGCCCGTCATAGCCCACCCGGTAAAGCCCCGAGAAGAAGCGGCCCCAGTCGACTTCGCCCAGGCCGGGCATCCGCGGGATCTGCCAGCCCATGCCCATCGACAGGATGCCGCGGTCGTAAAGCCCGTCGCGGTCGATCATCAGGTCCTTGGCGTGGACATGGCGGAAATGCGGGCCGAATTCGCGGATGAAGCGGTCCATGTCGATCATCTGCAGGATCAGGTGCGAGGGGTCGAAGTTCATCCCCACAGCCCCGTCCCATTCCTCCAGGATGCGGCGCCAGATGCGCGGGGAGTAGGCGATGTTGTGGCCGCCCGGCCATTCGTCATGGCTGAAGATCATCGGGCAGTTCTCGAACGCCAGCTTCACGCCGGCATCGGTGGCATGGCGGATGATGTCGGGCCAGACCTGTTGCGCCTCGGCCCAGTTGTCATCGAGATGGTGTGCCGCGTTGCCGCCGCAAAAGGTGTTGACCAGCCCGACCCCCATCGCCCCCGCCGCGGTGATCACCTTCTTCAGGTGCTGGGTGACTTCGGCGCGGTGGGCCGGGTCAGGGTGCAAGGGGTTGGGGTAGTAGCCGAGGGCCGAGACCGAGATGCCCTTTTCTTTCAACGCCGCCAGCATCTCCTTGCCCTGCGCCGCCGAGACCGAGGCCACGTCGATATGACAGGTGCCGGCATAGCGCCGGGTCGCGCCGCTGGCCTTGGGCCAGCAGGCCACTTCCAGCGCCTGAAAACCCTGCGCGGCGGCCCAGTCGGCCACTTCGGTCAGGTTGCGCGCCTCGAACGGTGCGGTCAGAAGCCCCAGTTGCATGTCGTCCTGTCCTTTCTCGTCGCTTCATTCATGGCAGGGCCGCCGCCGTGCCGCAACGGCTTGCCAGATAGCCGCGCGGGTCCGGCCCCAGCAGGCCCGCCAGCGCCGTTGCCACCTCGGTCCTGAAGGCCGGGGTCTGCGCAAGTTCGGCCGGGAAGATCGCCGCCAGCCCCGAGATTGCCCTGACCAGTGCCGGCGGGTCGTTGCCCAGGCGGTCAGCAATCGCCGCGACGTCAGCGGCGATCGGGTCGTCGGGCGTCCATGGCGCGCCAAAGCGCCAGGCGCCGCGGATCAGATAGGCCATGCAGCCTGCGACTGCGACCGACAGCAGGCCGACCGGCTGGCCCCGGCGCAGCCGCTCGGCCATCGGCGCCAGCAGGCGCTGGACGATCTTTTGCGAGGCATCGGTGGCGATCTGGTGGTTGCGGTGGCGGATGGCGCGGTTGCGCAGCCGGTCCAGGCTTTGCCCGACATAGGCCTGCGCGTCGAGGCCGGGAACCGGGGGCAGGGTGGGCAAGGTCTCTTCGACCAGCATCCGGCTGACGAAGGCGGCCAGCACCGGGTCCTCGATGTCGTCGAAGGTATGGTCCAGCCCGCAAAGCGCACCCAGCGCGGCCAGCGTGGTCTGGGCGCCGTTCAGAACCCGCATCTTCAACAGCTCATGGGGGGCCACATCGGCCACCAGCTGCACCCCGACGCTTGCCAGGTCGGGCATCGGCCCGGCGAAGCCGTCTTCGATCACCCAATGGCGGAACGGCTCGCAGACCACGGCGGCGGCGTCGGTGTAGCCGTAAAGGGTGGCCAGCCGGTCGCGGTCGGCGTCCGACACGGCGGGGGCGATACGGTCGACCATGCTGTGCGGGAAGGCGACGTTCGCCTCGATCCAGCGCGCCAGCGCTTCGTCGCGCCGTGCGGCGAGGTCGGTGACCACGCCGCGCAGGATGCGGCCGTTGGCGGGGATGTTGTCACAGCTGGCCAGCGTCAGCGGCGGCGCGCCGGCGGCGCGGCGCATCTCCAGCGCGCGGACCAGCACGCCGGGCAGGCTGCGCGGCGCCTCGGGGGCGGCCAGATCGGCGCGGATCGCGGGGTGATCGTGGTCCAGCGCGCCCGTCGCGGGGCGGTGGCAGTAGCCTTTTTCGGTCACCGTCAGGGTGACCAGCCGGATCGCCGGATCGGCCAGCACCTGCAACGCAGGGGCGGGGCCGGACTGGCTGTCCACCACCTTCAGGATGCTGCCCATCACCCGCGCCGCCACCCGGTCGCCGTCCAGCGCCATCCGGGTGTAAAGCCCGCCCTGCGCGCCCAGCGTATCGGCCAGCGCCGGAGGCCGCAGGTTGATGCCGGTGATCCCCCAGGGGCCGGGCTGCAGCGCCAGCAGATCGTCGATGTATTCGGCCTGATGGCAGCGGTGAAACGCCCCCACGCCGATATGCGCGATGCCCGAGACCATGCCCGCGCGGTCATGGCCTGGCCGCGCGACTGCGGGCGGCAACCGGTCCAGCATGCCGGGGGCAAGCCGCGGCGTCATCCGGTTCCCATCGCCTGCGCCAGAGAGCGCACTTCGCCCGGCGCCACCGGCCCGCCGCCGCGGCGGCTGGAGGCCACGGCGGCCAGCGTCAGCGCCATGGTTGCCAGGTTTTCGCGGGCGTTGTTCTGCGGCTGGGTGCCGGTTTCGACCGCGGAGAGCAGCGCACCCATGCAGCCGATGAACCCCTCGTGGAACCATGTGCCCTGCAATGCGGGCCGGGCGCGGCCCTCGGCGGTGGTCAGGGTCAGCGCGTGACTGTTCAGGTCGGCGCCCTCGCTGACCGCCGTGCCCGCGCTGCCCGTCACCACCAGCCGGTCCGAGGGGCCGAACCGGGCTGCGCCGTCAAACGTCATCGCCGACAACCCGCCGGGATACTCGACCACCACCCGCCCGGTCAGGGCGGGCCGCACGGTCTGCCCCGCCGCCCGGGCCGTCACCGCCCGGACCGAGGTTGCAGCACCACCGATCAGGCTGACCAGAAAGTCGAAGCGGTGGATCGCGAAGTCATACAGGAGCAGGTCTTCGATATCCTCGAACGGGGTGCCGCCGATCCAGCCATGGTCCCAGACCATCGTGGACTCGACCCCCTGAACCTGGCCCAAAAGCCCCGCCGCCACCGCCTCGCGCAGCCAGGACTGATAGGGCGCCCAGCGGCCGTTCTGGTTGACCGCCAGCTTCACCCTCTGGGCATCGGCCAGATCGACCATCCGCTGCCCGGCATCCAGATCGGTGACAAATGGCTTTTGCGACAGCACATGCTTGCCCGCCGTCAGCGCCGCCTCGATCATCGGAAGGCGGATCTCGGGGTGCGGCGTCAGGTCCACCACCTCGATATCGTCGCGGGCCAGCGTGCCGGCAATGTCGTCGGTTGCCTCGGCGAGCGGGTAGTATTCATCCCGCCGCGCTTCGGCCTTGGCCAGAGTACGGTTGCAGATCACCGCCACGTCAAATCCGACCGTGCGATAGGCCGCCAGATGTGCCGCCGAGATGCCACCCGCGCCGACCAGCGCGATGCGGGGGCGGTAGGTTTTTGGCAAGGGCGGGCGGAAGGGCAGATCGGGGGCCGCAACCTCGGGCACCTCGGCGGCGGTCAGGGCATAGGTGTCGATATCGGGTTCATCAGCCATCACGGCACCAGCGCGACGGTGCGCTTTTCCGCCGCCGCCTTGACCGCGCTGTCGATCATCCGCTGGCCGATCAGCGCCAGTTGCGGGTCCAGCACGCCGGTCACCGGCAGGTCGCGGTCGATCAGGTCGAGCATATGCTCGATCACCCCGCGCCGCCCCGGTGGCAGCACGTCCACCGGCACCTTGCGATGCGTCGTGTCGGCGCGGGTCTGCAGGGTGACATGGTCGTCATAGTCCCAGCTGGAGATCGAGCCGTCGGTCCCCACCAGCTGGAACCCGCAACGCGGTTGCGGCTGCTGGGTCCAGGGGTCGGTCAGGGTGCCCCAGCGGGTCTCGAACCGCGACAGGCCACGGGCATAGCGGGCGAGGGTGATCGAGTGCTGATCGACCTCGATCCCCGGCACCTCGTCGACCATCGCGGCAATCTCGATCGGCACCGCGCCGCCCATGAACCAGGTGCCCAGCGTGGTCCCGTAGCCCAGATAATCCAGCAGCGAGCCGCCGCCGGCCGCCCTCTTGTACCACCACGAGTCCGGCTTTTGCCGTTCGACCTCTTCCGGCGAGACGGCGATCTTGTCGGCAAGATGGTACAGCGGGCCCCGGTTGCCGTCGAAGAAATGCACCTCGATCAACTGGCCGACGGCGCCTTCGTCGATCAGCCGTTTGGCGGTGTTGTGGCTGGGGTACCAGGCCAGCGGCCAGTTGATCGCCAGCCGCTTTCCGCTGCCCGCCATCGCCGCGATCATCGCGCGGGCGTCGGAGACATTGGCCGCAAAGGGCTTTTCCACCATCAGGTTCAGCCCGTGCGGCGCCAGCGCGCGCACCGTGTTGGCATGTTCGGCGGTGGCCGAGCAGATGATGGCAAGATCGGCCGCAGTGTTCGCCAGACAGGTGGCCAGATCGGTGAAGACGCGGTCGGGCGGAATGGCGAAGGCGGCGATGGCACCGGCCATGCGGGCGGGGTCGGGGTCGTAGATGCCGGCGATTTCGGCCTGCGGATGGTCCTGCACCTGGCGCAGGAGATCGCCCATGTGCATGTGGTCGAAAGAGATGCCCAAGACCCCGTGCTGCGCCACGTCCAGCCCTCCCCCGGATGCCTGATCCGGGCAAAGCCTAGCCCGATAAATCCGTTTCACAAACTAAAAAATGGAAATTGGGTTCTAGGCGGGCTGTGGATCGGGCGGCGGAAGCAAGGAGGTGCGGTGTCCTTGCGCCGGCGGATGGCGTCGCGTCCGACCGGGCCTCTGCCGGCTGTACCGAGGTGGCCAGGGCCGAGGCCGTGCGCCCGGTGGCATCGAGGCCGTGGTGATCGTGACCCCGCACCACTTGCCCGCGCCGGAGGCGGTCTTCCTGCGGGCCGGAATCGATGTGGTCCGCGACAAACCCTTGCCGGTCACCCCGGCAGAGGTTGCGGCGATGGCGGCGGGGGCCCTTCAGACCGGGCGACGGTTTCTGGTCACACTGACAATACCGGCCGTGGCATGGTGCGCCGGACGTGCGAGATGGTGCAAACGGGCGCGCTGGGGCGGCTGGACGCAGGTCGAGGGACAGACTAGCGGAGCGGCACATTCTCGCGCAGCAGGATGCGCGGCTCGATGTCCTTCAGCGCCAACAGGGGAGCGCTGGAGGCGATGGCGCCCAGAAGCCGGATGACCGCCTGCTCGCCGACCAGCCTTGCATTCTGGTCGATCACCACGTCGATCAGGTCTTCGGCCAACCAGGTGCGGGTGCTGTTGGTCAGGTCGTGCATGATGACGAAAGGTCGCGTGCCCCTGGCCTCTTGCAAGGCCTGCACGATCCCGGTGCGGCCCGCGCCAATGCAGTAAAGGCCGACCAGATCGGGCGTCGACCGCAGCAGCGCCTCCGCCGCGGTGTGCGAGCGGGCGTTATCCTCGCCGGTCTCGACCGCGGGCAACAAGGTCAGATGCGGGAAGTCATGCTCCAGAAGCGCACGAAAGCCCTGCTCGCGGCCCTGATGCCCGTGATAGGCGCGCGAACCGAGGAACAGGCCGACCGACCCCTGCACCGCCCCGGCCAACCGCCCCATCAGCAGCGCCGCCGTCCGCCCCGCCACCACGTTGTCCACCCCCACATAGGCCGAGCGCGGCGTCGCCAGCACGTCCGAGGCGATGGTGATCACCCGCACCCCCGCCTCGCACAGCCGACGGATCGCCAACCGCGTCTTGGGGTGGTCGACGGTGACCAGCCCGACCCCGCTGGTGCGCAGCGACAGGCCCTCCAGCGCGGGCAGCAGCGCCTCGGGGCCGAAGCCGTCGATCTGGCGGATGCTGCAAGAGGCGACAAGCGGCAGGCCGGCCGCAAAACTTCGGATGCTGGCCGCCATCTCGCCCATGAAACCGGCGTTCAGGAACGGAATGAAGAACTCCAGATGCGCGGGGCGCGAGGGCAGGGGGACCATGCCCTCGAAGGGCAGATAGCCCAGGGCCTGTGCCGCCTGCAGCACCCGCTGGCGGTTGGCGGCCGACACGCCGGCGCGGCTGTTCAGCGCCCGGTCCACCGTGGCGGTGGATACCCCGGCACGGCGGGCGATATCGGTGATCGTGGTCTTGCCCATGGCTTTGCCCGTGCTTTGATGCGGCCTAGCACGCCGGGTGTGGCGCTGTCATCCTGCCAGGCAATCAGGCGCAGTTGATGTGATCTGATGCGAATCCTGGTTGCGACATCCTGTCGCATGCCGGAGGATCGGGGGCCTTCGCGGTCGGCAAAGGTCCCCGAAGAGACGACGGCGCGCAATGCGGACCCCGGCGGGACGGAGGAACTTCTTGTATCATCACGACCGATCGAAGCGGCGCAGGGCTGCACCATGACCGCTGCCGATGCCAAAACCGGCCTGGTTCCGGCGCGCGACTATACCCTGACCGGTCCGTCTGCCCGCGCCGCAGTCGAACGCGGTCTGGCCGCGGCCGAGTGGTATCACACTGAGGTTCCGCGCAAGCTGATGAAGGACCTCATGCAGCGCCGCGACGATCCGGCGATCCGCGACACGCTTCTCTGGGTCGCGCTGCACATCGCCCTTGCGGCGGGCGGCATCTGGTTCTGGGGCAGCTGGGCCGCGGTGCCGTTCTGGCTGGCCTACGGCGTGCTTTACGGCTCGGCCTGCGATTCGCGCTGGCACGAATGCGGCCATGGCACGGCCTTCCGCACCCCATGGATGAACGACGTGGTCTATCACATCGCCTCGTTCCAGGTGATCCGCAACCCGGTCAACTGGCGCTGGAGCCATGCCCGCCACCACACCGACACCATCATCGTCGGCCGCGATCCCGAGATCGTCTGGATGCACCCGGTCAAGCTGGCGCTGAAGGCGCTGGCCTTCACCGGCATCGTCGACACCTGGGCCTCGCTCAAGGTGCTGGCGCGCAATGCGGCGGGCATCCTGTCGGCGGATGAGCGCGACTATATCCCTGAAAGCGAATGGCCGAAGGCGGTGTTCTGGGCGCGGGTGCATGTGGCGATCCATGCCGCCACCGCCGCGGTGGCGCTGGGGATGCTGGCGGCAGGACTGGGCTGGAAGGCGGCGATCCCGTTCCTGCTGATCGGCGGTCCGCGGGCCTATGGCTGCTGGCACATGGTGATGACCGGCCTGCTGCAGCACGGCGGGCTGGCCGAAGATGTGCTGGACCACCGGCTGAACAGCCGCACCGTCTACATGAACCCGGTGTCGCGCTGGCTGTACTGGAACATGAACTACCATATCGAACATCACATGTTCCCGATGGTGCCCTATCACGCGCTGCCTCGCCTGCACGAGGCGATCAGGCACGACCTGCCGGCGCCGAACATCTCGATGGTCGATGCCTACAAGGAGGTCTGGGACGCCGTCCTGCGCCAGCGGCACGAGAAGGGCTATTTCATCCGCCACGATCTGCCGCCGACCGCCCGGCCCTATCGCGGCGACCTGCACGATGCAGTTCCCGCCCGCGAGATGGCCGACGAGACCGCGCCCGCATGACCCGCGCGCCCAAACCCCGCCTTCTGCCCACCGTCGCCGATCTGCGCGCAGCAAAGGGCCGGCGCCAGCTGACCATGCTGCGCTATTTCTCGCTGGACGAGGCGGCGGCGGCCGAGGCGGCGGGAATCGACATCGCCTCGGTCCCGGCCGAGATCGTGCTGGACCCGCGCTACCGTCAGGCCGCGCCTTCGGTGTTTTCGATGACCGGGCTGACCCATCTTCAGGCCGGATCGGCGGACGACTACCTGCGCTGGTCTGGCGATGCGATCAACCGGGGCGCCGATGCGGTCTATTGCTCGGGCTCCTTGCGCACGGTCGAACATCTGGCGCGCGAACATATCCCGGTCGTCGGCCATGTCGGGCTGGTGCCCGCGCGCGCGACATGGACCGGGGGCTTTCGCGCCGTGGGCAAATCGGCCGAGGCGGCGCTGGCGCTTTACGACGAGGTTCGCGCCTATGAGGCGGCCGGCGCCTTTGCGGTGGAGATCGAGGTTGTCCCGGCCGAGGTCGCCGCGGCGATTTCCGCCCGTGTCGGCATATTGCTGTGGTCGATGGGGGCCGGGGCGGGCTGCGATGCGCAATATCTCTTTGCCAACGATATCCTTGGCTACACCGAGGGGCATGTGCCCCGACATTCCAAGGTCTACCGCAACTTTGCCGCCGAACATGCCAGGCTGCAGGAAGAACGCACCGCCGCCTTCCGCGAATTTGCCGACGATGTCGCGGGCGGCGCCTTCCCGCAGGACGACCACATCCTGCACATGGGGAAGGCCGAACTTGACGGGTTCATGGCCGGGCTGGAACGCCGCCGCGCGACGACCGGCTGACGTCGAAAAAATCGAACGCCGGGCATTCCGCCCGGAGAACAACAGAAGAGGAAACCGAAGATGCTGAGACGCACATTCCTGGGGGCGACGGCGGTTCTGGCGCTGGGCGCGGGCCTTGCTGCGGCACAGGACGCCAAGACCTACTACTGGATCTCGCATGGCGGCCCGGCCGACCCGGTCTGGACCTACTTCCTGCAAGGCGCCGAGACCTGGGCGGCGCAGACCGGCAACACGGTCAACACCTCGTTCCATTCCGGCGACGTGCCCAGCCAGCAAGAGGCGGTGCGCGCCGCGATTGCCGCCGGGGCGGATGGCATCTGCTCGACCAGCCCGGACCCCGGCTCGATGGTCGAAGTGGTGTCCGAGGCCCGCGCGGCGGGCATTCCGATCGTCAACTTCAACACGCCCGACGCGGCGCCGGACTGGAACGCCTATGTCGGCGGGGATCTGCTGTATGTCGGCCGGTCCTGGGCGCAGTATCTGGTCGACAACGGCCATGTGAAGGAAGGCGATTTCGTCTGGATGCCGGTCGAGGTGCCCGGCGCCTCCTACGGTGTCGAGGAAGAAAAGGGCATTGCCGAGGTGTTCACGCCCCTGAACATCACCTGGGAAATCACCGACGCCACGCTGGACCAGGCCGAGATAATCACACGGATGACCGACTACGTCACCGCCAACCGCGACAGGATCAGCGCGATGATCGGTCTGGGCGACATGGTGACCGGATCGGTCCAGCGGGTCTGGGAACAGGCCGGCGTGCAGCCGGGCGAGATTCCGGTCGTCGGCTGGGGCAACTCGCTCGACACCACGCAAGAGGTGATGGACGGCTATGTCATGGCCGGCATGTGGCAGGACCCGCAGGCGACGTCCTACATGTGCCTGTCGGTGCTGATGATGGAAGGCGACGGCATCCCGGTCGGCTTCGACATCATCACCGGTGCGCTGTATGAGAAAGATACGGCGATGGTCTATCACAAGATCATGGGCGGCAACTGACGCCCCCGGCCGCCTCCCTTGCGGGGCGGCCCCCCCTTTCCCCCACCGACAGGACCGATGATGACCGATCCCGCCACCACGACCGGGGCGCATCCGCCCGAACCGGGGCTTGCCCGGCGGCTGATCGCCAAGCCCGAATTCGGGCCGCTGGTGCTGCTGGTGGTGATGATCGCCGTTTTCACCGCGATCAATCCGGCCTTCGCCTCGATCACCAACATCGGCAATGCGCTGACCTTCACGGTGGAACTGGGGCTGATCGCGCTGGCGATGACGCTTCTGATGACGGCGGGCGAATTCGACCTGTCGGTCGGCTCGGTCTTCGGTTTTGCGCCGGTGGTGATGTGGGCCTTCTTCAACGCCGGGATCCTGCCCTTGCCGGTGGCCTTCGTGGTGGCGCTGCTGATCGCGCTGGGCATCGGGCTGGTCTCGGGCCTGTTCGTCACGCGGCTGGGCATACCGTCGTTTCTGGTCACGCTGGGGATGCTGCTGGTGGTGCGCGGCTCCGCCTTGTGGCTGACCTCGGGTTTTCCGCAGCGCACCTGGGACGCGGGCGAGCAATGGCTGGCCGAGGTGCTGGTGGGCGATTTCTTCATCGGCGGCTTGCGGATCTACATGAGCCTGATCTGGTTCATCCTGCTGGCCATCACCCTTCACCTGCTCTTGACCCGCACCAGGTTCGGCAACTGGATCCAAGCCACCGGCGGCAACCCCGGTGCTGCCCGCAACCGCGGTGTGCCGACGAAACGGGTCAAGGTGATCCTGTTCATGCTGTCCTCGGCCATGGCGGCCTTTGCCGGCATCATCTCGTCGATCCGGGTCTCGGCCGCCAACCCCAACTCGGGCACCGGCTACGAGCTGGAGGTGATCGCCATGGTCGTCATCGGCGGCACCGTGCTGACCGGCGGACGCGGCACCATCATCGGCACCGTGCTGGGGTGTTGATCCTGCGGCTGATGCGCAACGGCATCGTGCTGATCGGGGTGCCGGGGCTGGCCTACAACATCTTCATCGGTGCGATCATCCTGGGCATGATGGCGCTGCATGCCGCGCTGGAACGCCGGCATAACGCGGGGACCTGACGATGGCCGAGACCTCTGCCGATACCCCGCTGGTCGAGATGCGCCACATCGAGAAATACTATGGCCGCGTCCACGCCCTGCACGACGTCAACCTGACCATCCGCAAGGGCGAGATCGTCGGCCTTCTGGGCGACAACGGCGCCGGGAAATCCACCCTGATCAAGGTCCTGTCGGGGGCGGTGCCCTATACCTCGGGCGAGATCCTCATCAAGGGCCGCCCGGTCAGCATGACCTCGACCAACGACGCGATCGACGCCGGGATCGAGACGATCTACCAGGACTCGGCACTGGTGCCGCAGTTGTCGATCGCGCGCAACCTGTTCCTGGGGCGCGAACTCTGCCGCGGCCGCGTGCTGGGCCGGCTGGACCAGGACCGGATGAACAGCATTGCCGGCGATCTGCTGAAGCGGGTGGGCATATCCAAGAACATCCCGCCGACCACGCCGATCGGCTCGCTTTCGGGGGGCGAACGGCAGGCGGTGGCCATCGCCCGCGCGATGTATTTCGACAGCGACCTGATCATTCTGGACGAGCCGACCAACAACCTTGGCGTGGCTGAAACCCAGGGCGTGCTGCGCTTCGTGCGCGAGGCGCGCGACAAGGGGCATTCGTGCATCTTCATCGCCCACAACATCCACCATGTGTTTCAGGTGGTCGATCGGATGGTGGTGATGCGGCGCGGCACCGTGGTGGCCGATGACCTCAGCCCGAAGACCTCGACCATCCAGGATGTCGAGGATGTCATCACCGGCGACCATGTGGCGCTGTGATGCGGATCGCGGCCGAGGGCATCAGCTTTGGGTTTCGCGCTGCAACCGGCTTGCTGGACGGGTTCGAGGTGCTGGACAACGGTCGCCGGATCGCGCCATTGCACCGCGCGCCCTGGGTCGGCACGGATGAGCAGATGCCGGAAGGCGAGGCGCCGCTGATGGCGCATCTGGGCGGCGATTTCTTCTGCGCGCCCTTTGCGCTGGCGGAAGGTGGCGCGCCCTTGCACGGCTGGCCGCCGAATGCGCCCTGGACCGTGCGGTCAACCTTTGGCGGCCATCTGAAGGCCGTGCTGGGCAAGAAGGTGCAGGGTGCCGCGCTGATGAAGGACCTTTGGGTGATCGACGGCCACCCTTTCGTCTATCAAAAGCACTTGTTCTATGACGGGCAGGGCCGCATCAGCTTTGCCAACCACGCCAATGTCTCGGTGCCGAACGGGGCGCTGATCCGCACCTCGGCCAAGTCGCATTGGGAAACGCCGCAGACCCCGCAGGAAAGCGACCCGGCGCGTGGCCGCTCGGCCTTGGCCTATCCGGCGCGGGCGACCGATCCGCGCGACTTTCCCGGACCTGGCGGCCCCAGCGACCTGACCCGCTATCCCTGGAACCCCAGGCACGAGGATTTCGTGGTGGGGGTCGAGGCAAAGGGCCATTGGCTGGGCTGGACCGCCGTGACCCGCCCGGCCGAGCGTGACCTCTACCTGTCGCTGCGCAAGACCCGCCAGATGCCGATGACGATGCTGTGGCATTCCAACGGTGGTCGCGACTATGCGCCCTGGTCGGGCCGGCATTTCGGGTGCCTTGGCGTCGAGGAAGGGGCGGCGGCGCATATGCTGGATATCTCGACCGAGGCCGACCTTTGCGGCCCCGGCGCGCTGGATCTGGTGCCCGGCGGCTTCGCCACGGTGACCCATGTCATCGGTGCAATCGACTGGCCGATGGGCGAGCCGGTCGCCTCCATCACAGCGCTGGACGCCGCGATGTGCATAACCGGCGAAGGCGGTGCCACCCGCACCGTGCCCTGCATGACGGCCTTGCTGAGGGACTGACCATGCGCATCCTCTACGACCCCGACCCGCGCGCCACGGACGAGATATTCTCGGCCCAGGACCTGACGCTGCTGCGCAGCCATGAAGTGATCGAATGGCAGGGTGAGGACCGCGAAGCCTTTTACGCCCGCCACCTGCCGGATACTGAAATCCTGATCTCGCAGCAGTCGATGGGCGCCGACCGGCTGGCCCTTGCCCCCGCCTTGCGGGCCATCTTCAACGTCGAGACCAACTTCCTGCCCAACGTCGACTACGAGGAGTGCTTTCGCCGCGGCATCCATGTGCTGGCCCCCGGCGCGGTGTTTGCCGCCCCGGTCGCGGAAATGGCGCTGGGCATGGCGCTGTCGCTGGCGCGCAACATCCATGGCGAACATGCGGCCTTTCTGGCAGGCGGCGAGAAATGGCTGTTCGACGGCAATGCTGGCTCCGAACTCTTGGCCGGATCGACCGTCGGCATCATCGGCTTCGGCGATCTGGGCCGGGCGCTGCACAGGTTGTTGCAGCCCTTTGCCCCTCGCGTGCAGGTGCATGACCCCTGGCTGCCGGAAGGCCATTTGCGGCGGTTGGGTGTGGAGCCGGTCAGCTTTGACCGGCTGATGGCGGAAAACCGGTTCGTCTTCGTCATGGCCACGATCACCACCGACAACGCCGGCAAGATCGACGCCCGCGCGCTTGGCCTGATGCAGCCCGGCGCGATGCTGCTGCTGATGTCGCGTGCCGCGGCGGCCGATTTCCCCGCGCTGACGGCTGCCGCGCGAGCGGGCCGCATCCGCGTTGCGACCGATGTCTTCCCGGTCGAACCCACGCCGCAAGATGACCCGATCCGCGCCACGCCCAACATGCTGTTTTCACCCCACCGTGCCGGCGCCCTGCGCTTTGCCCTGCGCGAGATTGGCACACGGGCGCTGGAGGACATCGCCCTGATCGCCCGCGGCCTGCCCCCCGTCGCCTGCCGGCGGGCCGAGCGCGAGACGGTGGCGCGGATGCGCTCGATGCCGGTGGCGAAGGGTTAGGCCTGACCGCCGCGCGACAGCCGCCGCCCGACGCTGACGATGATCGACTGGCACAGCGCCATCGCCGGGATCTGCGACCGGAAATGCCCCAGCCGCGCCTCGCGGACGTAGAGCGTGGCGATGCCCAGCCGGGCGATCGGGCTCATTTCGTTGTCGGTGATCGACAACAGCCGGTGCCCGGATTGTGCCGCGACCTGAGCCGCCGCAATGGTTTCAGGCGTGTAGCTGTCGAAGGTGATTGCCAGCACCACATCTTCTGGCCCGACGAACCGCAACTGCTCGGCCCGCATCGCGCCCAGATTGTCGACCAGATTGGCGTGCTTGCCGACCTGGCTGAGGCTGTAGAAGCAATAGGCCCCGACAGGAAAGGCGCCGCGCGCGGCGACGATATGCACCGTGCGCGCTGACGGCCAGCGTGTCGATGAAGGCGGCCATGGCGGGGCGGTCGATTTCCTCGCGCAACCGCGCCAGCGTGTCCATGCCGGACTGGATGAAGGTGTCGAACACCGCGTCCGGGTTGTCGAGGTCCAGTGCCCCGGCGGCATGCTCAGGCGACTGCCCGGAATAGCGCAGGCGCGGGCCGACCAGCCGCTGGCGGAACACCGCCTGAAGATCGGCAAAACCGGCAAAGCCCACCTCTCTGGTGAACCGCGTGATGGTCGAGGTCGGAACCCCCGCCATCCGGGCCAGTTCGACGATGTTGTAGATCGCCACATCCTCGGGGTTGTTCAGCACGAATTGCGCCACCTGCCGCAGCCGTTTCGACAGCTTCAACTCGGACGAGGCCAGATGCGCCACCAGCCCCTCGAAATCCTCGATCCGGTAGGATGCGGTCATGGCGCCCCCAGCACGCGCTGCTCCAGATCCGTGCAGGTTCCGGTCTGCAACCCCGATTGCGACCCCAGCAGATAGGCTGCAAGCCGCGCCACCTCTTCCACCTCAAGCAGCCGGCCCAGCGGCATCGCCGCCGCCGCCAGTGCCTGCCAGCCGGCCCCGTTGCCCAGCGTTTCCGACTGCATCAGTTGTTCCGCAGGGGTCGCCGCCCAGCCCATGTTGATGCCGTTGACACGGATCCGGTCGGCCAGATGCGCATTGGCGGCGTTCTTCGTCAGCACCTGCAAGGCGCCCTTGCTGGCGGCATAGATCGCCAGATCGGGCGCGCCGCAATGGACGTTCATCGACTGGATGTTGACCACCGATCCGGGGCGGTCCAGCGCCAGGCACTGCCGGATGAAGGCCTGCATCAGCAGGAACGGCGCGCGGGCGTTCAGCGCGAAAAGCCGGTCCCAGAGCGCCGCCGTGCCGTCGAGGAATGATGCCCGGTCCGTCGCCCCCGCCGCATTCACCAGCCCGTCCAGCGGCCCGCACCAGTCGGCCGCCTGGGCAAAGAGCGCGGCCGGCGCCTCTGGCCCGGCCAGATCGGCGGCAAACACCCGCGCCTTGCAGCCCATCGCCTGAAGCGCGGCCGCCACCCCGGCGCCCTTGTGCGCCGACCGGCCGGATAGCGCCACCGCCCGCGCACCCTGTCGTGCCGCCTCAAGCGCGATGGCGGCGCCCAGGCCTTGTGTCGATCCGGTCACCAGAATGGCCCTGCCGTCCAGCGCTTGCACGTCCTGCCCCCCCGTAGCCTTCTGCAATCGGACTTCCGGGCGCAGGAAATTGCAAACGGAAATTCAGGGCAGCGTGGTCAGGCCGCCAGCGCGCCGCGAATGGCGGCGGCAAGCTTGCCCACCAGTTCGTCAATCTGCGCGTCTTCGATGATGAAGGGCGGCGCCAGCATCACATGGTCGCCGCGGGTGCCGTCGACCGATCCGCCCAAGGGATAGCAGATCAGCCCGGCCTCGAAGGCCAGTGCCTTGATCCTTGCGTTGATCCCGCGGGCGGGGTCGAAAGGGGCCTTGGTCTCGCGGTCCTCGACGATCTCGACGCCGCGAAACAGGCCCCGACCGCGGATGTCTCCGACATGCGGGTGCTGACCGAACTCGGCCTCCAGCGCGGCCTGCAACTTGTCGCCTTGCGCCTGCACCCGCGCCAGCAGGTCGCGCCCGGTGATCGCGTCCAGCACCGCATTTGCGGCGGCGGCGGCCATAGGGTGGCCCATGTAGGTATGCCCGTTCATGAAGCTGCCCGACCCGTCCGCAATGGCGTCATGCAGCCGCGCGGTGGTCAGCAGCGCGCCGATCGGCTGGTATCCCGCGCCCAGCCCCTTGGCGATGGTGATCATGTCGGGGCTGATGCCATCATGCTGGCAGGCGAACATGGTGCCGGTGCGCCCCATGCCGCACATCACCTCGTCGAAGATCAAGAGGACGCCATGGCGGTCGCAGATCCGGCGGATGCGGGCAAGATAGCCCGGAACCGCCGGCACCGCGCCAAGCGAGGCGCCGACGACGGGTTCGCAAATGAAGGCCATCACGCTTTCCGGGCCAAGGCGCAGGATCTCGGTCTCCAGTTCATCCGCGACGCGGAGGCCGTAAGCTTCGGGCGTTTCGCCCGCCGCGCGGCCACGATAGGCGTAGCAGGGCGCGATATGGGAGGTCTCCACCAGCAAGGGCGCAAAGGGCAGCCGCCGCGCGGCATTGCCGCCCGCCGCCAGCGCGCCCAGCGTGTTGCCGTGATAGCTGTGGCGCCGGGCAATGACCCGGTGGCGCTGCGGCTGGCCGATCTCCAGGAAATACTGCCGGGCGAGTTTCAGTGCCGCCTCCACCGCCTCGGACCCGCCGGAGACCAGATAGACCCGTTCGATGCCGTCGGGGGCATGGTCAATCAGGCCGTCGGCAAGCGTCTCGGCGGGTTCGGAGGTGAAAAAGCTGGTGTGGGCAAAGGCCAGCTTGTCGATTTGCGCATGCAGGGCGGCGCGGATGCCGGCATCGGAATGGCCCAGGCAGGACACCGCCGCACCGCCCGAGCCATCAAGATATCGCTTGCCGGTGCTGTCGATCAGATAGCAGCCATCGCCGCCGGTGGCGACGGGCAGGCGGGCCTTGGCAGAGCGGGGGAAGATATGGCCGGGCAAGGCGCTCTCCTTTGTCGTCTTCGGGGTGAATACTGCACAGGCGGCAGGGGCTACGCAAAGGACTTCTTGGGGGAAAGATGGGCAATCGGGGATCGGCACGGCGCCACCGGACATCCGGCACGACCGGGTCGGTGGGGCCGTGCCGATCCGTCGCGAGCCCCTGCACGGCCCGGATAGGGAAACCTGGCCGGCGATGGTTCTATTTGCCGTCTGCGGAGGGGTCATCGACGTGGTCCGCCATGCCGATGCCCCTGCCGGGCCGGTGTGTTCCGGGGTCCTGGCCGCGGACTTGCCGCTTGGGTCGCGCGGCAGGGCAGGCTAGGCTTGTCGGCATGGCAAGGAGGACGAATGCGCCACATTGCGGTGTTCGACATCGGCAAGACCAATGCCAAGCTCTTGGCGGTGGATCTGGCCACAGGGGCCGAGACGAGCGTGGCAAAGCGGCCCAATGCCGTGCTGGCGGACGGGCCTTACCCGCACTATGACATCGACGGGTTGTGGCGGTTTGTGATCGACGGCTTGCGCCGGCTGGCGGCGCGGCAGGCGGTTGACGCAATCTCGATCACCACGCATGGCGCGGCGGCGGTGCTGCTCGATGGCGCTGGCGGGCTGGCGCTGCCGGCGCTGGACTACGAACACGCGGGTCCCGACGATCTTGCGGCCGAATATGATGCGCTGCGCCCCGGTTTTTCCGAGACCGGATCGCCGCGCCTGCCGATGGGCCTGAATCTGGGCGCGCAGATCTTCTGGCAGGCGCGGTGCTTTCCCGAGGGTTTTGCCCGGACGAAGGCCATCCTGACCTGGCCACAATACTGGTCCTTCCGGCTAAGTGGAGTGATGGCCAGTGAGCCGACCTCTCTGGGCTGCCACACCGATCTCTGGAACCCCTGGGCGGCCGATTTCTCGGGCCTGGTCGACCGGATGGGCTGGCGCCGGCTGCTCCCTCCGGTGCGGCCGGCGGCGACCGTGCTGGGGCCGGTGCTGCCGGCGGTGGTGGCGGCAACGGCGTTGCCGGCGGGGACGCCGGTGATCTCGGGGATTCACGATTCAAACGCGTCGCTGGTGCCCTGGTTGGGAAAAGACGGGCCAAGGGCGGTGCTGTCGACCGGCACATGGATGATCGTGATGGGCCTGGGCGGCGGGCAGGTCGCGCTGGACGGGGCGCGCGATCTTCTGGTGAACGTGAATGCGCGCGGAGAGCCGGTGCCGACCGCGCGCTACATGGCCGGGCGGGAGTTCGACGAGATCACCGGGGGTCATGTCGTGACGCCGGATGCGGCGGCGCTGGAAGCGGTGCTGCGGCGCGGGGTCATGGCGATGCCTTCGCTGCACCCCGGGACGGGGCCGTTCCCGGGCCTGAGGTTCGGCTGGCTGGGGGAGGCGAAAGACGATGGGGGAACGGGCCGCGGCGGCCTCGTTCTACGCTGCGCTGATGGGGGCGGAATGCCTGGGGCTGATCGGGGCGGCGGGGCCGGTGATCGTCGAAGGGCCGTTCGGCGGCAATGCGGCTTTCGTGCGGATGCTGGCGACGGCGATCGGGCGCGGGGTGATCGCGGCGGGGCAGGGGGCGGGCACCGGGCTGGGGGCGGCGCTGCTGGCCGGGCCGCTGGCCATTGCGCGCCCGACCCGCGCCGGTGCTGCCAAGGCGGGCGGGCCTTGGTCGCGCCGGGCACGCCGCGAAGCGCTGGGCGGACCGATCGTAGGATGGGCAAAGGCGCCGGCCGGCCGTCACGCCATGAAAGAAGGTTTCTTCCAAGGCTGGCCACCGGCGAGCCATCCGGGTTCGTCGCCATGATGTCGCCCATGTGGGCCCACCATTTCCGCATCACCGGATGATCCGGCAGATCGTCCATGCCGTGATCGTCGCGCCGTTCGAGATAGCCGAACAGCGTCTGCGTCTCGCGGTCGAGATGGATCGAATAGTTCGAGATCCCGGTCTCTTTCAGCAGCGCCACCAGCTCCGGCCAGATCGCATCATGGCGGCGGATGTATTCCGCCTCGGCCCCCGGGTTCAGCCGCATCTTGAAGGCGTGGCGTTGCATCTTGTCCCCCTCTCAGCTGCGCGCCCGGCGCACGCGCAGATCACTCACGATGTTCGGCAACAGCACCGAGGCGATCAGCAGCACTCCGATCACGCCGGTCTGGATATGGCCGGTGATGTTCATCAGCGCCATGCCGTTGCGCAGGTTCAGGATGATCAGGATCGACAGCAGCACCCCCGCCATGCTGCCCTTGCCGCCAAAGATGCTGACGCCCCCCATCAGCACCATGGTGATGATGTCCAGCTCGAACCCCAGTGCGGAATCGCCGCGCACCGATCCCAGCCTTGCGGCGTAGAGCACCCCCGCCAGCGCCGCGACGGTCGAAGACATCACGAACAGCACGGCCTTCACCCGGCCCACGTTCAGCCCCGAAAACCGCGCCACCTCGGCGTTGGTGCCGATCACCACCACCTGCCGGCCAAAGCCGGTGCGATGCAGCAGCACCCACAAGACCGCCAGGAGCAGCACGAACAGCACAAGCGACAGCGGCACTGGCCCGACCAGCCCCTTTTGCCCCAGATCAGTGACCCAACCGGGAAAGCCGCCCAGGCTGTTGTCCTTGACCAGCACCCGCGCCAACCCGCGAAAGGCGATCAGCATCGCCAGCGTCACCACCAGCGACGGAATCCCGAACCGCGCCGACAGCGTGGCGTTCACCAGCCCGGCCGCCAGCCCGACGCCCAGACACAGCGCAATCGCCGTGCCGCCACCCCAGCCATTGTTCACCAGATAGCCGAAAACCGCCGCCGACAGGCCCATCACCGAGGCCACCGAGAGGTCGATCTCGGCGTTGATGATGATCAGCGTCATCACCAGCGCCACGATGATCTTCTCGATCGACAGTTGAAAAAGGTTGATCTGGTTCTGCACGGTCAGGAACTCGGGCGCGAAGGCGGCGTTCCAGGCCAGCGTCAGCACGAAGACCAGGGCTAGCCCGCCCTCCCATGATTTCAGCGCTCTCATTCCGCCCGTCCTTTCGCGCGCAACCGGGCCAGTGACCGGCTGGCGACAGTGTCCACCGTCACCGCCGCCATGATCAGAAAGCCCAGAAGCGCGTCGCGCCAGAATTCCGAGACCACGGCCCAGCGGGTCAGCGAATTGTCGATGGTGTCGACCAGCAGCGCACCCATCAGGACGCCCAGCATGGACCCGGATCCACCCATGATCGACACCCCGCCCACCACCACCGCGGCCACCGACTTCAACTCGAACCCCATGCCCGCGACGACGGTGATGTTGCCGAACTTGGCCAGGAAGATGAAGCCCGACAGCCCGGCCAGCGCGCCCGACAGCACGAAGGCCACGAAGACCACGAAGCCCGCGTTGATGCCCGCCATCACCGCGGCATCGGGGTTGGAGCCCACGGCATAGAACCGCCGCGCCCAGCGCAGACGCGCCAACGCCAGCCCGGTCACCAGGCACGCCGCCACCGCCAAGAGCACCGTCACCCGCACATCCAGCCCAGCCACCGAAAAGGCGGTCGCCTGCGGCAGGTCCACCAGCCATTGCGGCAGGCTGGCGGTGGTGATGGTGCGGGCATCCGACCATTCGACCAGAAAGGTACGAAACAGCGCCAGCGTACCCAGCGTCACGATGATCGCCGGCACCCGGCCCCAGGCTACCAGCACTCCGTTCACCGCCCCGGCCACCGCGCCCAGCCCCATGCAGGCCGCCACCACCAGCACCGGATGCAACTCGGGGAATGACCCCAGCATCTGGCCGATGACATAGGCCACAATGCCGAGGATCGAGCCGACCGACAGGTCGATGTTGCGCGTCATCACCACGATGGCCTGGCCTGCCGCCACCGGCAGCACCACGGCAACCGAAGTGGTGATCCGGTTGAACATGCGCGGGCTAAGATAGCCGTCGATCTGGGTCGAGAAGAACAGCACCGTTGCCAGAAGCGCCACAAAGAGCGCCACCAGCCGCAGGCTCTGCGGCGAGACGCCGTCCAGAAACCGGGTCACGCGGCGGTCCTTTCGCCCTTGCCCGAAGACTGACCCGCGGCAAGGCCGATGACGCGCTCCTGCGTCGCCTCCTCGATCGGCAGGATGCCGGCCTGCCGCCCCTCGCGCATCACCAGCACGCGGTCGGCCAGCGCCAGCACCTCGGGCAGATCGGACGAGATCACCAGCACCGCCACCCCTTCAGCGGCCAACGCCCTGATGATGCCATGCACCTCGGCCTTGGCGCCGACGTCGATGCCGCGCGTGGGTTCGTCGAAGATCAGGATGCGCGGCCGCGTCTCCAGCCACTTGGCCAGCATCACCTTTTGCTGGTTGCCGCCCGACAGCTTGCCCACTTCGGTCGCGCTATCGGGCGCGCGGATTGCCAGTTGCTGGCGATACCGCTCGGCCATCGCCGCCTCTGCCTTGCGGTCGATCAGGCCGAAGGTGCCAAGCAGCTTTCTCAACGAGGCCAGCGAGATATTGACGAAGACCGGCAGCGCCATCGCCAGACCCAGCTTGCGGCGGTCCTCGGAGACATAGGCCAGCCCCAGATCCATCGCCTGCCGGGGCGTGCGGATGGCGACGTGTTGCCCGTCCAGCGAGATCTGCCCCTCGGTCGCGGGGGCGATGCCGAACAGCGCCAGAGCCACATCGGTGCGGCGCGCGCCGACAAGACCGGCCAGGCACAGCACTTCGCCCTTCGCCAGATCAAAGCTGATGCCGTGGAACACGCCAGCCCGGCCCAGGCCCTTGACCGACAGCGCCACTTCCCCGTGCGGATTGGCCGCCGTTTTCACCGCAAAGGATTCCAGCGCGCGGCCGACCATGTCATGCACCAACCCGTCCTCGGTGACCTCGGCAATCGGTCTGGTGGAAATGTGCTGGCCATCGCGGATCACCGTCACCCGGTCGGCGATACGGAAGATCTCGTCCAGCCGGTGGCTGATGTAGATCACCGCCACGCCGCGGTCCTTCAGCGCGCGGGCAATCGCCAGGAGTCGCGCCACCTCATGCGCCGACAGGCTGGCGGTCGGCTCGTCCATGATCAGCACCTTGACCGACAGCGACAGCGCGCGGGCAATCTCCACGGTCTGCTGTTCGGCCAGCGTCAGGCCCGAGGCCGCGCGGCGAACATCCAGCGTGACGCCAAGCTGCGCGATCAGCGCCACGGCCTCGCGGTACAACTCGGACCAGCGCATGAAGGCGCCCTTGGTCCGGTTCGAGATGAAGATGTTCTCGGCAACGTTCAGATCGGGAAACACCATCGGTTCCTGATAGATCGCCGCAATCCCCGCCGCTTGCGCCTCTTGCGTCGAGCGCAGGGTGACCGGCTGGCCGTCGCAAATGATCTCGCCGCCGTCGGGCTGATACACGCCGGTCATGATCTTGATCAGCGTCGACTTGCCCGCGCCGTTCTCTCCGACGATCGCGTGCACCTCGCCGGGCAGCACCTGCAGGCTCATGTCCCGCAGCGCCTGCGTGGCGGCAAAGCTCTTGGAAACAGAGCGCAATTCCAGGACCGCAGGTTGGGTCACGGGGCAAGGTCCGTTCTTCGGGGCTTGGGGAACGGGGCCACCCGTGGGCAGCCCCGCAAGATCGATCGCGGCCCGGCTCAGTTGGCGGCGGCTTCCACGTTGTCCTTGGTGTAGACGGTGAACGGCCCCATCAGCACCCGCTTGGCACCCGGACGGCCGGGGTCTTCCTCGATGGTGAAGCTGCCCATCCGGCCGGCGGTGAACTCTTCGCCGATCTCTCCCTTGATGGCGCCGGTTGCGATCGCGTAGCTGGCCTGATAGGTCAGGTAGCCCAGATCGACAAAGCTCCACAGCGCGAATTGCGGCGCGCAACCATTCAGCGAATAGCTGACCATCTCGGCCGGGAGCCCAAGGCCCGAGACCTTGACCTTTTCGCACATCGCCTCGTCCTGCATCGCCTTGGCGGCGGCCACGATGCCGACGGTGGTCGGCGCCATGATCACTTTCAGATCCGGGTATTTGTCGACCAGACCCAGCGCCTTGTTGTAGGATTCCTCGGACTGGTCATTGCCATAGACGACATCGACCAGCTTCAGGTCCTTGTACTTGTCGCCCTTCAGCGTCTCTTTCATCGCTTCGATCCAGGCGTTCTGGTTCGACGCATCCGGGCTGGCCGACAGCACGGCGAACTCGCCAGCACCGCCGGCAAGATCATAGGCCATGTCGGCCATCACCACCCCGATCGAGCCGAAATCGACCTGTGCAATGAACACCGTCTCGCCCGCGCCGGACGGGATCGGGCTGTCCCAGGTCACCACCTTGGTGCCGGCGGCCTGGGCTGCCTCGGCGGTCGGCGCGATCTGGTCGCCGGCGTTGTTCGACAGCATCACGACATGCTGCTTTTGCGTGGTCGCCGTGGTCAGCATCTCGATCTGACCGGCGGCGGAATTCTCCGGCGTCGGGCCAATGTATTCCAGCGTGCCGGTCGAGCCCAGCTCTGCCGCCGCTTCCTGGGCGCCGCGGTTGGCCTGGTCGAAGGGCAGAATGCCAAGGAACTTCGGCAACAGCACCGCATTCACTTCGGCGCCGGGGGCGGCAGTCACCGCTTCGGCCAGTGCGGTGGTTCCCATCAGGCCCGCCGCAAGACCTGCGGCAAGCGCAAGGCCGGAAAGCTTAGTCGTCTTCATGGTCTTCCTCCCTCTTCGTTTCATCTGCCGCGGGCTCAGGCCGCGGACAGCACCTTCATTTGCTTCGGATCGGCCAGCACCACGTCGATTCCGACCGAGCGCAGATGATCGACCATTTGCGGCGGCGCCCCGGTATCGGTGACCACGGTGGACACGCGCGACAGCGGGCAGACCACCATGTTGCCCCGCGCCTCGAACTTCGAACTGTCGGCCACCACGACCAGGTTTTCAGTGCGGCTCAACAGTTTCGCCTCGGCCCGCGCGATCAGGGGATCGCTTTCGATCACGCCCAGCGGGGTAATCGCGTAGCACGACATGAACATCTTCGAGGCCGCGAAATGCTGGATCGCGTCTTCGTCGAAGGGCGACAGGATGATGCCCGGCTCGCGATACAGCTCTCCGCCCGGCAACACCACGCGGTTGGCGGAATGGGCGATCAGCTCTTGCGCGATGGGCCAGGAGTTGGTCAGCACCTGCATCCGGTGGCCGCGCAGGCATTGCGCCATGAACCAGGTGGTGGATCCGGCGTTCAGGATGATCGAATCGCCGTCTTCGCACAGATCAGCCGCAGCGCAGGCCACCGCCCGCTTCAATTCGGCGTTGATCGTCTGGCTGGCGTCGAACGAGGTGGCCGTCAGTGCGGTCTGACCCGAGGCCACCGATTCCGCCCCGCCATGCACCCGCCGCAATTGGCCCGAATCCTCCAGCTTCGCCAGGTCGCGGCGCAGCGTCGCGACCGAGGCGCCGGTCAGCCCGACCAGATCGGCCACCCGCACGATCCCCCGCTCCTTGAGCCGGGACAGGATCAGTTGCCATCTTTCGCGTTCATGCATCATGACCACGACGCTAGTCAGAATCGCTCATATCCGTCAATAAACAATCGTATTGCCGCATTGCAGAAGAATCTCCGCGCCGCAGAATGCTCTTTCTTGATTGACTGTGATCGTTTCGCGCTTATCCTCGGGTTGATCCATTGCCAGAAGTGTCGGACCGATGACCCAGGAAATGCTCCTTCCGTCCCTTTGGGACGACGCCCATGCCGCTACCCTGGATGAGCCGGGAAAGTTGCTCTACCGCTCGAATCTGCTGGGCTCCGATCTGCGGATCACCAATTTCGGTGGCGGCAATACCTCGGCCAAGGTGGCCGCAAGAGACCCGCTGACCGGCGCCGATGTGACGGTGCTCTGGGTCAAGGGTTCGGGCGGCGACATCGGCAGCATGAAGCTGGACGGCTTCGCCACGCTCTGCATGGACAAGCTGATGCAACTGCGCGCGCAATACCGCGCGCTGGATCAGGAAGATGCCATGGTCGAGGCGCTGGGTCACTGCATCTTCAACCTCAACCCCCGCGCGCCCTCGATTGACACCTGGCTGCATGGCTTTGTGCCGCATATCCACATCGACCATGTGCATTCCGATGCCGTCATCGCCCTTGCGGCGGCGAAGGATCAGGTCCGGCTGACGGCGGAAGTCTTTGGCGGAGAGATCGGCTATCTGCCCTGGCAACGGCCGGGAATTGATCTGGGGATCAGGCTGGGCCGGATGGCCGAGGATGACCCTGCGCTGAAAGGCGTGGTTCTGGGCAGCCACGGGCTGTTCACCTGGGGGGCGACGGCGAAGGAGTGCTACGAGGAAACCCTGCGCATCATCAACAAGGCGGCGGTCTGGCTGGAGGCCAACGTCAAGCGGCCCGTGTTCGGCGGCGAAAAGGTCAAGGCACTGGCCGAGGCTGACCGCAAGGCCGCCGCGCGGCGGCTGATGCCACTGATCCGGGGGCGGATTTCCAAAGCCGAGATGAAAGCCGGCCATTTCACCGATGCGCCGGAGGTGCTGGAGTTTGTGAATTCCCACACGATGGCCGCGCTGGCGCCGATGGGCACCTCTTGCCCCGACCATTTCCTGCGCACCAAGATCAAGCCGCTGATCGTGCCGGCGGATGCTGACGCGGCCGCGCTGGATGCGCTGATCGACGGCTACCGCGCCGATTACGCCGCCTATTTTCACCGCTGCAAACGCCCCAATTCCCCTCCGATGCGCGACGCCAACGCGGTGATCTACCTGATCCCCGGTGTCGGGATGATCTCTTTCGCCAAGGACAAGCCGACGGCGCGGATCTCGGCGGAATTCTACGTCAACGCGATCAATGTGATGCGCGGGGCCTCGGGGGTCAGCGAATACCAGGGCCTGCCCGAGCAGGAGGCTTTCGACATCGAATACTGGCTCTTGGAAGAAGCCAAGTTGCAGCGAATGCCAAAGCCGAAACCGATGCAGGGCCGCGTTGCCTTCATCACCGGGGGCGCGGGGGGCATCGGCTCGGCCAGTGCCGAGCGGCTGCTGCGCGACGGCTGCAACGTGGTGCTGGCCGATATCGACCAGACCGCGCTGGACGAGGTGGTGGCAGGCTTCGGCAAGCGCTACGGTCGCGACATGGTGCGCGGTGTCGGAATGGACGTGACGCGCGAAGAGCAGGTGATCGCCGCGCTGGAATATACGGTGGCCGAATTCGGCGGCCTCGACGTGGTGGTGAACAATGCCGGCATCACCTCGGCGGCGGCGGTCGAGGATACCTCGCTGGCGATGTGGAACCGCACGATGGACATTCTGGCTACCGGCTATTTTCTGGTGGGTCGCGAGGGCTACCGGATCATGAAGGATCAGGCCCTTGGAGGGTCGATGGTGTTCATTGCCTCCAAGAACGGTGTTGCTGCCTCGCCCGGCGCTTCGGCCTATTGCACCGCCAAGGCGGCGGAAATCCATCTGGCCCGCTGCATGGCGCTGGAAGGCGCCCCCATGGGCATCCGCGTCAACGTGGTGAACCCCGATGCGGTGTTGCGCGGATCGAAGATCTGGCAGGGCGAATGGAGCCAGCAGCGCGCGGCATCCAACAAGATCGCGGTCGGCGAACTGGAGGAACACTACCGCAAGCGCAGCTTGTTGCAGCGCTCGGTCTTTCCCGAGGACATTGCCGAGGCGGTGTATTTCTTCGCCTCGGACCTGTCGGCCAAATCCACCGGCAATTTCCTGAATGTCGACGCGGGCAATGCCGTGTCGTTCACGAGGTAGGCCATGACCGCGCTGATCTCCGAAGACCTGATCGGGTCGTTGAACGCCAAGGCCCGCACCGCGCATGAGGACGATTTCGCAAGCCTCGACCGCCAGCTTTCCCGGCGCGGGATCGACATCGAAGCCATGGTCGAACGCGCCATGGGCTGGTCGGTCGCCGTGCCCACCTGGGGCGTGGGCACCGGCGGCACGCGCTTCGCCCGCTTTCCGGGGCCGGGAGAGCCGCGCAACATCCATGACAAGCTTGCCGATTGCGGGGTGATCCAGGCCCTGACGCGCGGCACCCGCACCGTCAGTCCGCATATCCCTTGGGACAAGGTGTCCGATTACAAGGCTTTGCGGCAGGAAGCGGCGCAATACGGGCTGGGGTTCGACGCGGTGAATTCCAACACCTTCCAGGATCAGGACGGGCAGGCCCGCAGCTACAGATACGGCTCGCTTGCCCATGCCGATGCGGCGACTCGCGCGCAGGCGGTAGCGCACAACGTCGAATGCATCGAGATTGCCAAGGCGCTGGGATCCACCGCGCTGACCGTCTGGATCGGCGACGGGACCAACTTTGCCGGTCAGCAGAATCTGACCAGGATGTTCGAAAACTACATAGCCGCGATGGAAACCATCTATGCGGCGCTGCCCTCGGGAATGGAAATGTTCCTTGAGCACAAGATGTATGAGCCGGCGTTCTATTCGACGGTGATCGCCGACTGGGGATCATCGCTGATCGCAGCGCAGACACTGGGGCCGAAGGCGAAGTGCCTGGTCGATCTGGGCCATCACGCGCCCAATGTGAACATCGAGCAGATCGTGGCGCGGCTGATCCATGTCGGCAAGCTGGCGGGGTTCCACTTCAACGATTCGAAATACGGCGATGATGATCTGGATTCGGCCAGCGTCGATCCGTTCCGGCTGTTCCTTGTCTTCAACGAACTGGTCGATGCCGAGGCGCGTGGGGCCAAGGGGTTCAACCCCAGCTACATGATCGACCAAAGCCACAACGTGACCGATCCGATCGAAAGCCTGATGGGGTCGGCAGTGGAAATCGCGCGGGCCTATATTCAGGCCTCGCTGGTCGACCGCAAGGCGCTGGCCGAGGCGCAGGCGGCAAATGATGCTCTGGGCGCGCACCGGACGCTGAAGGCGGCCTATCTGACCGATGTGTCGCCCCTGCTGGCCGAGGCGCGGATGCGGCAGGGCGGGGCACATGATCCGATCGCAGCCTATCGCGCCGACGGCTACCGGGCGCGGGTGGCACAAGAACGGCCCGAGGTGAAGGGCGCCTCGTCCGGCATCGTCTGAACGCGGAACCGGAGGGGAGGCCGGGGAATGGCAGGCAAGGGCTCCATCATCGACGACAGCCACGACTTCTGGGACGAAGTCGTATTGCCGCTGTTGCAGGTGCGTTTCCCGGAAGAGACCGCGCAGATGGCGGCAGGGTTCTTCGGCTATGGGTCCGAAGTGCTGCGGCTGGATGACGACTACTCCACCGACCACCATTTCGGCTTGCGGGTGAACATCCTTCTGCCCGAGGCGCTGATGGCGGCAAGGGGCGTGCAGATCGAAGACGGACTTGCCGCCGATCTGCCGCAGCACTGGCGCGGGCGCGAGCTGCGCGAAGGCTATACCCGCACCAAGGGCGTGGCGCTGGCCAGTCTGGAACATCACCTGCGCTCCACCATCGGGCTGGACCGCCCGCCGCAAAGCCTGACCGAGTGGTTGAAGATCCCTGAAGAAGACATAACCCATATCGTCGCCGGCGAAGTCTGGCACGACCCCGCTGCCCGATTTACCGCCACAAGGCAGGCGCTTGCCGCCTATTACCCCGAACCCGTCCGCATCCGCCGTCTGGCGCATTGGTCGCGCTATTTCTCGGGCATGGGGGTCTATGCCCTGAAGCGTGCGCTGCTACGCGGCAATACGCTTTACGCCAGCACGACCTTTGCGCGCTCCTTGCGTTGGGGGGTGCAGATGGCCTTTCTGCTGGACCGCACCTACTATCCCTACGACAAATGGCTGACCGAGATGTTCCGCCGCCTGCCCCGCATGGGCCCGCGGCTGGCCGCCATCGTGGACGAGGCGCCGCGGCTGGAAACCGGCTGGGACCGCAAGCTGGAGTTGTTGCACCAGATGTCCGACATTCTGGATGCCGCGATGGTCCAGGACGGGCTGATCGCGCCACATCCGGCGTGGCGCGTCTCGGAAACCTCGGGCTATCGGCTTCTGGAATCGGCCTATGCCGAGCTGATCCGCAAATGCCCCGAAGAGATCAAGCGCATCGTCCCGGAATGGGAACAGGTGCATTGGGAAAGCTTTCATTCCGGCTTCGTCGACGGCGTTGATCTTGCCGATTGGCGGCGGGCATTGCTGTTGGAGGAAGACAGATGAACTCGCTTGAACGGGTGATGGCGACGATAAAGCACCAGCCGGTGGACCGCACGCCGATCGACTGCTGGCTCTACCAGAAGCAGTTTCTGGAACGTCTGGAGGCCGACTATGGCCCGCGCGAGAAATTCATCGAGGAATTCGGCATCGACGTCTTCGTCGGGCTGATGCCCTTTCCCAATCAATACGGCCGCAAGTTCGACATCATGGAACTGGAGGGGCTGGCGCTGGAGAACCCCACGGATCCGAAATGGCTGAACTTCACTGACTGGAACTATGATTTCGGCGGCACCAACATCGCCACCGCGATCCGCGACCACAAGGGCAAGCGCTGCGTGCTGGCGCATTGCTGGGGGATGGTCGAGGGGACGTCGTCCTTTCTTGGCATCGAGAATTGCTGGATGAACCTGGGCGGCCAGCCCGACCTGATGGCGGCGTGGTTCGACCGCTACGCCGACTGGATGTGCGTGCAGGTCGACCAGATGATCGAGGCGGGGGTCGACATGATGACCCTTTCCGACGACTGGGGATCGAACGGCACCATGCTGTTTTCGCCCACCTCCTGGCGCAAGCTGATCAAGCCCTATGCCATGCGTGTGGTGCAACACGCGCGCAGCCGCGGCATGCCGGTCAACCTGCATTCCGACGGCTACATCCTGCAGATCGTCGATGACATCATCGAGATGGGCTACACCTCCTGGCATCCGGTGCAGGAAAGTGCCGGCATGGACCCGCGCGAGGTCAAGGCGAGATGGGGCGACAAGATCGTCATTTATGGCTCGCTGGACATCATCGACGGGCTGTTGAAATATGATGGCGACGCGCTGGACGAATACATCACCGAGCGCTTCGCCATCTATGCGCCGGGGGGCGGGTTCATCTTCAACGGCGGGCATTTCATCCAGCCGGATATTCCGCCTGCGCGGCTGATCCGCGCCTATCGGCTGGTGAACAGGCTGGCCGTGCAATACGGCACGCTTCAATGACTTTGCCGGAGGGTGCCGGCGGGTCATTGAAAGCACCGCCCGGCACCGTCTGGATCGGGTCGGAACACCCTTTCGATCTGACCGGATGCTACCTGAACTTTCGCGCCGACCTGACGCTGGAGACCGCGCCCAAGGCGGCGAGCTTCCAGCTTTCCGCCGACAGCCGCTATCGGCTTTGGGTCAACGGGGACTTCGTCGGGCGCGGCCCCGAACGGTCCTGGCCCACTTCCATGGCCGTCGATGCCCGCGACGTAACCCCCCAACTGCGCCCCGGCCCGAACCAGATCGCTGTGCAGGTCTATTCCCCCGGCTATTCGCATTTCTCCTACGTCCACCGCGCCGCCTGCGGGATGATCGGCTGGCTTGATGTCGATGGCGAAACGGTCCTGACCACCGACCAAAGCTGGCGGGTAAGGCGCGATCTGTCATGGCGCGCGCTGGTGCCAAGGATCTCGATCTACGGCACCGGGGTGGAGGAGCGCGACATGGCGCTTGCCGAGGACTGGACGCGGGCCGACGCCTCGCCCTGGGCCATCCCGCGCATCGTCCAGCCAGCCGAGGGCCCGATCTGGGCAAGCCTTCGCCGCCGCGCCACACCTCTGCCGGTCGAAGAAAACCGGGCTCTGACGGCCCCCCGGCAGACCCGCATCGGCCCCACACCGCCCCTGACCGATGACCCCCACGCCGACCTGATCGCCGCCTTCGCGGCCTGCAAGCCGGGGCCGGTGCCAGACACCCTCGGCGCCGGTCAAACCGCCATCTGGATCTTCGATCTTGGCGAAAGCCGTGCCTGCATTGCGGGGGCCACGTTGACCGGTGTGGGGGGCGAGACGCTGACCATCTCCTACGCCGAGAAGCAGCGGGGCGGCGACCCGCTGCTGCCCGACCCCGCCACCTACTGCCGGATGCGTCCGACCGATCGCACAACCCTGCGAACCGGGCGGCACGAGGTCGAAGGCTTCACCCTGCGCGGCGGCCGGTATCTGATCTTCCGGTTGGACACGATCGCCGAGGTTGCCCCGCAGCCTGCCTTCCACGCCCGCCTTCCCGGCTATCCGCTGGTCGAAAAGCCGCTGCCCGACTTCGGCGATCCCACCCTGACCGCCGTGGCGAAGATGTGCCGTCGCACCACGCTGAACTGCCTGCAGGACGGCTTTGTCGACAGCATCTGGCGCGAGTCGAGCCAATGGCTGGGCGATGTCGTGGCTCAGTCCTTCGCGCTTCAGGCGCTGTCGGAGGACTCGCGGCCGCTTCGGTTTGCCCTCGACATGGCGGCCGAAGGGGCTGCGCCGGACGGTATCCTGCCTTCGGTCCTGCCGGGCGATGTACCGGCCTATGTCGTGACGGATTACAACTTCTCCTGGGTCGAACTGCTTGCCGCCTGTGCCGCGCATCCCGGCGAGACGGACGCAAAGGATGCTCTGCGCCACCATTGGCCGACCCTGTGCAAGGTGCTTTCCCGCTTTGCGCAGGATCGTGGCGACGATGGCCTGATCCGCAGCCAGAAGGGGCGGCGGCTGTTTCTGGACTGGTCGCCGATGTCGCGGGCCGAGCCGAACCTGACCTACTGCCTGCGCCACCTGCATGCGCTGCAACTTGCCGCGCGCCTTGCCGGGCTGATCGGTGCCTCCGAAGGGCCGGGCTGGACGCGCGATGCCGATGGCCTTGCCGCCCGGCTGCGCGAAACCCACCATGGGGCCGACGGCTGGCGCGAAAGCCCCGGCGGCGATCCCGCCTGCCAGCTGGCGCTGGCCCTGCTGATCCTGACCGATGTCGTTTCGGACGTCGTCGCCGCAAGGCTGGCCGACAGCATCACCGCCCGCTCGCTGGACCTGGACGATAGCAGCCCTGCAGACAAGCTGACCCTCGCCAGCCCCTTCATGCATCACTACGTCTTCCAGGCGCTTGATCACCTGGGCCGGGCGTCAGATATCCGCGCGATCATCGCGGCCCGCTGGGGCCGCTGGGCCGCGGCGGCAGAGCCGACGACCTGGGAGAACTGGTCGATCGACTTCCCCGACGGATCGGCCTGCCACGGTTTTTCGGCGCATCCCCTGGGCTGGCTGGTGCGCCTGCACGGGCGCTAAGGCACGCAGGGCCTCAGGCGCCAAGGCTGCGATCAAGCAGGGCCAGCCAGTTGCCATGCGCCAGCTTTTCCAGCAGGCGCCGGTCATAGCCATGCGCCGCCAGCGCCTCGATCAGCCTTGGCAGGCCGGTGGCGTCGCCGATGACGTCGGGTGTGGTGCAGCCATCGAAATCCGACCCGAAGCCGATATGGTCTTCGCCGAGGGCACTCAGCAGGTGGTCCATGTGGCGCAGGATGGGGTCCCAGCCGCAATCCGGCAGGCGCCGCCCGTCCGGACGCAGGAACGAGACCGAGAAGTTCAGCCCGACCATGCCGCCGGTATCGCGGATCATCGCCAGTTGCCGGTCAGTCAGGTTGCGGGCGGCGAGGAGTCACAGCGCATGGGCGTTGGAATGGGTGGCGACCAGGGGTGCGTCCGACAGGCTGGCCACGTCGTTGAATCCGGCCTCGTTGATGTGAGAAAGATCCAGCATGATCCGCAGCCGGTTGCATGTCGTGACCAGCCGCTTGCCCGCCTCGGTCAGACCCGGCCCGGTATCGGGGCTGGAGGGAAAGGCAAAGGGCACGCCATGGCCGAAAGCCGTAGGACGCGACCAGACCGGACCAAGCGAGCGCAACCCGATTGCGTGAAAGAGGTGAAGCGCATCAAGGCTTTCGTCGATCGCCTCGGCGCCCTCCATGTGCAGGATGGCGGCGATCACGCCGCTGGCAACGCAGTCCCGCACCTCGCCGCCGGTGCGGCAGATCTTCAGCGCCCCCTGGCTGGAACGCTCCATCCACAGCAGATGCCCGGCGGCGGATGTGGCCGGGGCGATGGCTTCGGCAAACGGGATCGGGTCGGGCAGGGGCAGGGTGTAGGGCGGACGCTCCATCCGGGCCTGGTAGTCGGCGTCGTCATGCGCGACGGGCGACGGCAGGTAGATCGCGAAGAAGCCGCCCGCGAAGCCCGAGTCCTGCATCCGGGGCAAGTCGAGGTGACCCTTGCCTTCCCCGGTCAGGAATATCTCTGCGCGGCGGGCCGGGTCGGTCAGCAGCCGCAGCAGGAAGTCGTTGTGCCCGTCGAAGACCGGGATCATGCCGCACCTCCGGCCGGGGCCAGCATCCGGTCGGCCGAGGCGTCGAACAGGCTGCGGGCGTAGTCGGTGGTCATCCGCGCGGCGGCAAGGTCTTCGCGCGCCAGTTCCTCGACCGCACGGCCGTGCTGCATCACCAGCACGCGGTCGCACATGTGGTCGATCACGGCAAGGTCATGGCTGACCATCAGGAAGGTCAGGCCGCGTTCGGCCCGCAGCCGGTCCAGCAGGTTCAGCACTTCGGCCTGGACCGAGGCATCCAGCGCGCTGGTCGGTTCATCCAGAAGCAGGATCGACGGTTCCAGCATCAGCGCGCGGGCGATGGCGACCCGCTGGCGCTGGCCGCCCGACAGCTGGTGCGGATAGCGAAAGCGGAAGGTGGCGGGAAGGCCGACATCCTCCAGCGCCTTGACGACGCGGGTATCCGATCCGCCAGCCCGTGGATCGCCAGGGGTTCCGACAGGGTGCGGTAGGGTGGAGGCTGGCATAGGGGTCCTGGAACACCATCTGCACCTGCCGGCTGAAAGCGCTGCCGCGCGGCACCAGCAGGGGCGCGCCGCCGATGCGGATGGTGCCGCCGGTGACGGGGGCAAGCCCGCAGATCGCGCGCAGGATGGTGGACTTGCCCGATCCGCTTTCGCCGACAAGGCCGTAGCTTTCGCGTGCTTCCACCTTCAGGCTGACGTCCTCAACCGCCGGCACCTCGCGGCCCTGGGCGCGGAAGGTGACGGACAGGTTTTCGATCTCGATCAGGCTCATGGCCATGCTTCCTTCGCCCAGTCGCCAGAGCGGTCCAGCCCCGGCAGCGGGCCACGCGCGCCGCCGATGCGCGGCAGGCAGTTCAGCAAGCCTTGCGTATAGGGGGTGTTTCGCGGCCAGCAGGTTGCCCGGCCAGCACCTCTTCGACAACCTGCCCCTTGTACATCACCAGCACCCGGTCGCAGAACCTTGCCACCAGCCGCAGGTCGTGGCTGATGAAGATCAGCCCCATGCCGCGGTCACGCACCAGCGCGTCGAGGATCGACAGCACCTCGGCCTGCACGGTCACATCCAGCGCGCTGGTGGGTTCATCGGCGATCAGCAGGTCGGGTTCCGGGATCAGCATCATCGCGATCATCACCCGTTGCCCCATGCCGCCGGACAATTCGTGCGGATAAGCCTCCATCACCCGTTCGGGGTCGCGGATCTGAACCGCCTCCAGCGCGGTGATGGCCTTGGCGCGGGCCTCGGCGCGGCCGATGCGGTCGCGCAGGCGGAGACCCTCGGTCAACTGTGCGCCGACGTTCATCACCGGGTTCAGCGAATACTTCGGGTCCTGCATCACCATGCCGATGCGCTTGCCGCGCAGGGCGCGCATGTCGCGCTCGGAGGCGGCCAGAAGGTCTTGCCCGTCGAACACCATCCGGTCGGCCGAGATCCGCCCCGGCGGGCGGATCAATCGCAGCACGGCGCGGCCGGTCATCGTCTTGCCCGATCCCGACTCGCCCACGATCCCCAACCGCTCTCGCCCGAGGGCAAACGACACGCCGCGCACGGCATGAACCGGGCCGGCCTCGGTATCAAAGGTGACGCGCAGGTTCTTGACCGCCAGAAGGTTCATTTCCCGGCACTCCGCGGGTCCAGCACGTCGCGCAGCCCGTCGCCGAGCAGGTTGAAGCCCAGCGAGACGATGAAGATGGCCAGCCCCGGCATGGTGGCGACCCACCATTGCTCGAACAGGTATTTGCGGCCGGAGCTGATCATCAGTCCCCATTCCGGCAGGGGCGGCTGCACGCCAAGGCCCAGAAAGCCCAGACCGGCGGCGATCAGGATCACCCCGGCCATGTCCAGCGTGACGCGGATGATGACCGATGACAGGCACATCGGCACCACATGGCCGGCGATGATGCGGGTATTGCCCGCGCCCTGCAGCCGGACGGCGGCTATGTAGTCAGAGTTGCGGACCGTCAGCGTCTCGGCCCGCGCCACGCGGGCGTAGGGTGGCCAGGCGGTCAGCGCGATGGCGAGGACTGCGTTCTCGATCCCCGGCCCCAGCACGGCGACCAGCGCCAGGGCCAGGATCAGCCGCGGGAAGGCCAGGAAGATGTCGGTCAGCCGCATCAAGACGGCGTCGATCCAGCCGCCGAAATAGCCGGCCACCGTGCCGACCAGCAGGCCCAGCACCGGTGCGGTCACCGCCACCAGCGCCACGATGTAAAGCGTGATCCGTGCGCCATAGAGGATACGCGACAGGATATCGCGGCCGAAATCGTCGGTTCCCAGCCAGTTCCCCGCCGTGCCGGGCGGCAACAGGCGGCGGCTCAGGTCCTGCACGAACGGATCATGCGGGGCGATCAGCGGCGCAAAGGCCGCCATCAGAAGCAGGATCGCCACGATCACCAGCCCGGCCATCGCCAGGTTGTTGCGCCGGATGCGCAGCCAGGCCAGCCACATCTGGCCGGCACGCGCCTGCCCGCGCGAAGCGGGGTTCGGGTCGGTCAACCAGGTGCGCCAGCCACTCATCCGCACGCGCCCCTCATCGTGCCCTCGGGTCGATCAGGCGGTAAAGGATGTCGCTGGCCATGTTCAGCGCGACGAAAACCACGCCCACGACTACGGTGCCGCCCAGCACGGCGGGCATGTCATTGGCAAAAAGCCCGTTGGTGATGTAGCTGCCCAGGCCCGGCCAGGCAAAGATCGTCTCGGTCAGGACCGAGCCTTCCAGGAGATAGGCATAGCTGAGCGCGATCACCGTGATCAGCGGCACCATGACGTTCTTCATTGCATGCACCCAGACCACCCGCCATTCCGGCATGCCCTTGACGCGGGCGGTGGTGATGTATTCCTGGCCCAGTTCGTTCATCATGAAACTGCGGGTCATCCGGCTGATATAGGCCATCGAGACATAGCCCAGGAGGCCGGCGGGAAGGATGATGTGGCTGACCGCGTTGCGGAAGATGTCCCAGGCGCCGTTCAGCGCGGAATCGATCAGGATCATGCCGGTGTACTGGGTCAGCTGGAACTCCATCATCATGTCGTAGGTCGGGTCCAAGCGGCCGGGACCGGCAACCCAGTCCAACTTGCCGTAGAACACCAGAAGGCCGATCAGGCCCAGCCAGAATACCGGCATCGAATAGCCCATCAGCCCGACCAGCCGCACGAACTGGTCCGAGATGGTGCCCGGCCGGGTCGCCGCCAGCACGCCCGCGGGCACGCCGACAAGCGTGCCGAAGATGGTGCCCAGCGTCGCCAGCTCCAGCGTCGCCGGGAAGAACCGGCCGATCTCCTGCGACACCGGCAGGCCGGTGCGGATGGAGGTGCCCAGATCGCCGCGAACGGCATCGCCGACATAGATCGCGAATTGCTGCCAGAACGGCAGGTCCAGCCCAAGGGCCTCGCGCGCCGCCTGCATCTGTTCGGCCGTGGCACGTTCGCCGACGATCGCCAGAACCGGGTCGATCGGCACCACGCGGGCGATGATGAAGGTGATGACAAGCAGGCCCAGAAGCGTGATCGCCAGCGTTACGATGCCAGTGGCGATCTGCCACGCCACGCGGGCCGGACGGGTATCGCGTCGGGAAACGGAAGACGTATCGGTCATGGGGTAACGGGCCGCCGCGTCGAGCGTGCGGCGGCCCTGTCGATCACTTGGTGACCGTCCAGTAGGCAGCCGAGTCGGTCGCCCCGCCGGCATAGAAGCCCATCACATTCGCGCGCATCGCATCCTGCCGCGCCTGCTGGAACATCATCACGAAGGCGGAGTTGTCGCGGTGCTTGCGCTGGATGTCCTCATACATCGCCTTGCGCTTTTCGGTGTCCTTCTCGACCACCGCCGCATCGGTCATCGCGCCCAACTCACCCGGATCCCAGGCGGTCCGCCAGGCCAGGTAGCCGGTCGCGCCCGCTTCGTCGCTGTTGTCGGGGTTGGAGGCGAAGGTCGAGGCGTTGGTATGCGGATCGGGATAGTCCGGCCCCCAGGTCTGCAGCGTGATGTCATGCTTGCGGCCCCGGTAGGTTTCCAGCCCCTGCTTGCCGTCACCCACGTCGAGCACGAGGTTGATCCCGATCTGGGCGAAGGTGTTCTGGATCGACTGCGCGATATCCATCCGCTCCTGGTTGTTGCGCACGGTCAGGCCGATCTCGATCGGCAGGTTCAGGCCGCTTTCGGCCATCAGCGCCTTGGCCTTTTCCACATCCAGGCTATAGGGCGTCTCGGTCAGCGCGCCCAGGAAGCCCTCGGGCAGGAAGGATTGGTGGACGACCCACAAGCCTTTCAGGATGCTGTCGGTCATGCCTTGGTAATCCACCGCCCACCGCATGGCTTCCTGCACCTTGGGGTTTGCCAGCATTTCGTTCTTCTGGTTCAGTGCCAGATAGTAAACCTGCCCGCCCACGTCGCCCTGCACCTTGACGTCCGGGTTGCCGGCCAGACCTTCGATATCGGTCGGGGTCAGCTCGCGGGCGATGTCGATATCGCCCTTTTCAGCAGCAAGCCGCTCGGTCGCGCCCTCGGGGATGTGCTGCATGAAGACCGTCTTCATCGCCGCATCGCCGCGCCAATAGCCCTCCGCGCCTCGAGCACATAGCCTTCGTTCGGCTTGAACGACTTCAGGATATAGGCGCCGGTGCCGGCGCTGTTGGCCTTCAGCCAGGCATTGCCCATGTCGCCGTCGACCTCGTTGGCCATCACGGTCTTCATGTCGACAATGTTCGCCACGCCCGCCGTCAGGCAGTTGTAGACGAAGGAGGGCGCATAGGCCTTGTCGGTCTTCAGGGTCACCATGTCACCGTCGAAGGTGATCATCTCATCGACATTTTCCGCCGTCAGGCCGAACTGGGTGATGATGAAGGCCGGGGTCTTGTTCATCTTGACCACGCGGCGCAGCGACCCGGCGGCGTCTTCGGCGGTCAGTGGATTGCCAGAGCTGAAGGTGATGCCCGACTTGATCTTGAAGTGATAGGTCATGCCATCATCGTCGACCGACCAGCTTTCGGCCAGACCGGGGACCAGTTCGCCGGGCTTGGCCGGGTCCAGCTCGATCATCGAGTCATAGGTGTTGTTGTTCAGATCGACGCCCGAGAATTCAAAGGCCTCGTGCGGGTCGATCGAGACGATATCGTCGATCGCATCTGCGACCACCAGCGTATCGGCGGGGGTTTCGGCAAACAGCGCGACCGGGGCCACGCCCGACAGCAGCGCCGCCAGCGCCGCCGCACGGCCAAATCCAGGCTTCAGAAACATCATCGCACTCCCTGTTATTGTTCTGGAGGAGTCGGCCTGCGCCGGTTCCTTGACCGATTGGACAAACGCAGCGGGCAACTGTCAATCACAATCCGCCCTTGCCGCCTAGGGCTGCGTCATCGCCGCCGTCCATTCGACCAGAAACGCCGATTTCCGCACCCGGTCCAGATTGGCCAGCAGTCCCGGATCCAGTCGGATCGTGCGGGCGGATGAGGGCAGGTCTGCCGTTGCATCGCGCACCGGCGTCATGCCCGGCGTGCCCTTCAACGAGGCCTGGCCCGCCGGCGACAGCAGAAACTCCAGGAAAGCCGTGCCCAGATCGGGGCGAGCGGCGGTTTTCGGCACCAGTGCCGTGCGGATCAGGAGCAGGGTGAAATCTTCGGGCGGGATGATGATCAGATCGCTGCCTTTCGCCGAACTGACCAGCGCATAGCTGCCCACCACGTTATAGGCAACCAGCAGTCGCTCGGTCGCCAGATCGTCGATCATGTCGCCCGAACAGCAGTAAAGCCGGGCGTCCAGCCGGCCCATCACCTCGGCCAGCCGCCAGAAGGCATTGCCGAAACCCGCGTCCTGGGTGGCGAACAGATAGCCCGCGCCAGAGGCCGCCGGATCATAGGTGCCGATGCGGCCACGAAAGCGTTCGGGGTCTTCGCGCAGGGCGTCGATCAGGTCGCGGCGGGTGCGCGGCAGGTGGCCAGGGTCGAAGGCCGAGGCCGAGGCGACGATCACCACCGGCTCCAGCGCGAAACCGAACACCAGGTCGCGCCAATGCGCCCAATGCGGCAGCCCCGCCACCTCTGCCGCATCGGGCTGCGACAGGGCAAAGCCGTCATTGGCCAGCTTGATCTGCAGGTCCATCGCCGACGAGATCACCAGATCATAGGCCAGCCTCTCTTCGGCAATCGCCTGATGGATCGAATTGGCCGAGGCGACGATGTAATCCACCGCCAGATCCGGGCGCTGCTCAAGAAAGGCGCGCAGCAGCGGTTCGGCCGCGGTGATATCGGTGGTCGACAGGATCGACAGCACCGCGCCGCCTTCCGCGCCCAGCCTTATGCGGTCTTCGATTTCGAAGGCGCGGGCCGCAAGAGATTGCAGGCAAAGGCAAAACAGCGTCAGCGCAAGGGCAGGGAAAAGACGGCGCATGTGCCACCTCCATCGCGCGGGGAAAGGGAAAAGCGGCCGCCCGAGGCTTCGGCCACCTCGGTCACGATGGTCAGGCCAAGGCCCGAGCCGACGACATCGGTGACATTGCCGCCGCGGCGAAAGCGGGTGGCAAGGTCGGCCAGGCTGGCGCCGCCAAGGCCGCGGCCGCGGTCGGAGACGGTCACCTGTGCCGACCCGTCGGCGACGGTCAGGCCCACGTCCACCGTGCCATCCGCGTCCGAATACTTGATCGCGTTGTCGACCAGATTGCGCAGTGCGGCCTCGATCATCAGCCGGTCGCCGATCACCGGCACCTCGCCGGCGCGCAGGTCCAGCGCCAGCGCGATGTCGCGCAGCTCGGCAGTGGGGCGAAAGGCTTCGACCAGAGCCGTCACCACGGCGGCAAGGTCGAATTCGCTGCGGTCCACCCGGTCCGTCCGATACAGGACCAGCGCATGTTCCAGCAACTGCCCGGCCGAGCGGCTGCTCTCCTCGACCGAGCGGATCACGCTGCGCAGCCGGACGCGGGTGGGTTCCTCCTGCGTCTGGCGCAGGGCGATTTCCGCCTCGGTCCGCACGGTGGACAGCGGCGTACGGATGTGATGCGCCGCCTCGGCGATGAAGGTCTCGGTCCGCGACAAGGCGCCCCGCAGCCGCAGGATGAAGCCGTTCAGCGCCCCGATCAGCGGCCCCAGTTCGCGCGGCACCGACTGGTTCACGGGCCGCAGGTCATGCGGGCCGCGTCGGGCCACCGCCTCGGTCACCCGGCCCACCGGACCAAGGATCGACCGCGCCGCCCACAGCGACAGCGGCACCGCCAGCAGAAAGAACCCCACACCCAGAAGTGCCGCGCGCCGCGCGATGCTGTCGGCGATGGCACGCTGGCCGAAGCGGGTCTGGCCCAGCACGGCCAGCGCGGTGACCTGCCGCCCGTCGACCAGCATGCTGCGTGTCACCGCGGCCAGCCGCAGGGGCGTGTCGAGGTAGCTGGCGTCATAGAATTCCGGCAGCGCGCCCGGAGGCAGGGTCGCCGGCAGCGGCAGGTCGCCGTAGCCCGTCACCGTGTCGGACCCAAGCGTCACGCGGTAGAACACCCGATCCTCGCCCATCGCCGACAGCATCGAGAAGGTGGTGGGCGGCAGGTCGAGGTCCAGCCCGTCTTCCTCGGCCCGCAAGCCTTCGGACAGCGCAATGGTGGCGGCGCCCAGAACCGCGTCCTGCGCCGCTTCGGCAGCGCGGTCGGCGGTCACGCGCACGGCGAAGAACAGCGCCACCGCGACCACGGCGGCCACGGCCAGGAACTGCAGCACCAGCTTGCGGCGCAGCGATCCGGTCAGCGCCACCCGGCCGGAACCAAGGCGGGCGGGGCGATTGCGGGCAGGGCTATCGGTCATGCCGCGGTCAGCCGGTAGCCAAGGCCGCGAACCGTCTCGATCCGCGCCGACGATCCGTCCAGCTTGCGACGCAGGCGGCCGACATAGACCTCGATCGCGTTGTCGGAAACGCTTTCGGCAAAGGAAAACAGCCGGTCGCAAAGCTGGTCCTTGGAGAAGATCCGGTCGGGCGCGTTCACCAGGATCTCGAACAACCGCAGCTCGCGGTTGCGCAATTCTCGCACCTCGCCGGCGATGGTCATCGTCGCGGTCAGCGGGTCGAAGGTCAGGTCGGCATATTGGCGCACGGTCTGCGCCGCCCCGCCGCGCCGACGCAGCACGGCGCGGGCGCGGGCCTCCAGCTCGGCCAGGGCGAAGGGCTTGGTCAGGTAGTCGTCGGCGCCGCCGTCCAGCGCGTCGATCCGGTCGGCCACGGCGGAGCGCGCGGTCATCATGATGACCGGGCTGTCGTTCCCCGCCCGCCGCAGATCGGCCAGAAAACGGCGCCCGTCGCCATCGGGCAAGGCGATGTCGAGCAGGATCAGGTCATAGCGCGCCGCGGCCAGGCAATCCTGCGCCTCGGCCAGCGAGGCCGCCCAGTCGACGCCATGTCCGTTCAGGCGCAAGAGGTCCTGCACCGAGCGGGCAAGGTCGGCGGTATCCTCGACCAGCAGAAAACGCATCCTTCCCCCGTTCTTCGCGCCCTTGAATGGAGCCGTGACAGGTTGATGTCAGCTTCAACGCGAGATCGTGCCCGCCGCAAGGGGTGCCCGGACCGGGAGAGTCCGCCGCACCCGGCACGAGGAACTCTAGGGAGGATACCCATGACGAAACTTTCGTTCCGCGCCCTGATGGGCGGGGCGGCGCTGGCCGTTACGCTGGGCGGAAACGCCTTTGCCACCGAATGCATCGCGCCTGCCGATGCGGGCGGCGGCTGGGATTTCACCTGCCGCCAGATCGGCAAGCTTCTGTATGACCTGAAGCTGGTCGACCAGCCGGTGCAGGTGACCAACATGGCCGGGGCAGGTGGCGGCGTCGCCTATACCCATGTGGTGACCGACCGCAACGAGGATGCCGACCTGATCGTCGCCGCCTCTTCGGCCACCACCACCCGCCTGGCGCAGAACGCCTATGCCGGCATGACCGCCGATCAGGTCCGCTTTGTCGGCGCCATCGGCGGCGATCCGGGCGTGATCGTCGTGGCCAAGGACAGCCCGTTCCAGACGCTGGGCGATCTGGTCGAGGCGATCAAGGCCGACCCCACCTCGGTCACCTTCGCGGGCGGCTCGGCCGCTGGCGGGTTCGACCACCTGAAGCCGCTGATGGTGCTGAAATCGGCCGGTTTCACCGATTTCGCGAAGGTCAAGTACATCGGCCTTGACGGCGGTGCCGAGGCGATCACCCAGACCATCGGCGGCTTTACCCAGGCGATGACCGGCGACATGTCGGAAATCGCGGGCTTCATCAAGTCGGGCGACGTGCGCGCACTTGCCGTGCTGACCGCCGATCCGGTGCCGGGGTTCGAAGACATCCCCACCGCCAAATCGCAGGGCTTTGACGTCGAAGTGGTGAACTGGCGCGGGCTTTACGTGCCGCGCGGCATCTCGGACGACGAGTTCAATGCCTGGGCCGAGAAGCTGCAGGCGGTGGCCGACAGCGCCGAGTGGAAGCAGATCATGGCCGACAACGGGCTGGCGCCCTTTACCAAGGTCGGCGCCGACTTCCAGGGCTGGATCGATGGCGTCGTGATCGACACCACCCAGCTGTCGAAGGACATCGGGGTCATCCAGTGATGTCGAACGACCGGATCTTCGGTCTGGTCGTGGTTCTCGGGGCGCTCGCATTCATTGCGGGTGCCCTGTCGATCCAGTCCAGTTTTCTGACCGACCCGGTGGGGCCAAAGGCCTTTCCGCTGATGATCGGCGCTGCGGCGGTGCTGTGCGGACTGGTGATGCTGCTGAAGCCCGACGAGAATCCCGAATGGCCCGATGCCCGCGCCTGGCTGTCGATGGCGGCAGCGACGCTGCTGCTGGTCGGCTATGCCTATGCGCTGTCGCCGCTGGGCTTTCTGCTGTCCACTGCGCTGGCGGCCGGAGGGGATCAGCTGGTTGATCCAGCCCCGCGCACTGCAGGCGGTGCTGACTGGCACGGGACTGTCGGCGCTGCTTTTCGTCGTCTTCAAATACGGCCTTGGCCTGGGATTGTTCGCCCTGCCACGGGCGCTGCAGGGCTGAGGGGAGACAGCTGATGGAAATCCTTTCCAACCTCGCCATGGGGTTCGGCGTCGCGCTGACCCCCTTCACCCTGTTCCTGGCCGTCGTCGGCTGTTTTCTGGGCACCATCATCGGCGCGCTGCCGGGGCTTGGCCCGTCGAACGGCGTGGCGATCCTGATTCCGCTGGCCTTCTCGCTTGGGCTGGATGCGACGCAGGCGCTGGTGCTGCTGACCTCGGTCTATTACGGCACGATGTATGGCGGGCGGATTTCGTCGATCCTGCTGAACATCCCGGGCGATGAACCGGCGATGATGACCACGCTGGACGGCTATCCGATGGCCAAGCAGGGAAGGGCGGGCGATGCGCTGGTGATCTCGGGCGTCGCTTCGTTTGTCGGCGCCTTCATCGCCACGATCGGGCTGGTGATCATCGGGCCCTTGCTGGCGCGGATCGCCTACAAGTTCGGTCCGGCCGAGTATTTCGCGCTCTATCTGCTGGCCTTCATGACGCTGGGCGGCGTGGCGTCGAAGAACCAGGCCAAGGCGGCTTTCGCGGCCTGCCTGGGCCTGGGCATCGCCATGATCGGCATGGACAATTCAACCGGCATGCCGCGCTTTACCGGCGGCAATCTGCACCTGATGGACGGGGTGGATTTCCTGGTCGCCATCGTCGGCCTGTTCGCCATCGCCGAGGTGTTCTTTTTCATCGAAAGCCATGGCAAGAACAGCGCCATCGGCGTCAAGCTGGGCAAGGTGACGATCCCCTGGGCCGACCTCAAGGCGACGACCGGCACCATGCTGCGCGGCACCGGCATCGGCTTTGTCGCCGGGGTTCTGCCCGGCGCCGGGGCTTCGCTGGGGTCGTTCATGGCCTATATGGCGGAGAAATCCTTCATCGGTTCGAAGGGCAATTTCGGCAAGGGCGACCCGCGCGGGGTGGCCGCGCCGGAGGCGGGCAACAACGCCGCGGCTGGTGGCGCGATGATCCCGATGCTGACGCTGGGCGTGCCGGGGTCTGGCACGACGGCGGTGATGCTGGCGCTTCTGATGACGCTGAACATCACCCCCGGTCCGCTCTTGTTCGCCGAACAGCCGGAAATCGTCTGGGGCCTGATCGCCAGCCTTTTCATCGCCAACATCGTGCTTCTGGTGATGAACGTGCCCCTGGTGAAGCTGTTCGTGAAGGTGCTGATGGTGCCGCCATGGGTGCTGATGCCGCTGGTCACCATGGTCAGCTTCGTCGGCATCTACTCGCTGACCGGCAGCTATTTCGACCTTCTTCTGATGGTCGGCTTCGGCGTGCTGGGCTATTTCCTGCGCAAGCTGGATGTGCCGACGGTGCCGGTGATCCTGGGCATCCTTCTGGGCATCCAGATGGAGGACAACCTGCGCCGGGCGATGGTGATCTCGGACGGCGACTGGCCATTCCTGTTTTCCTCGCCCATCTCGATCGGGCTGTGGATCGCGGCGATCCCCGGCTTCGTGGCGCCGATCTTCCTGCGCAGCGTGCTCAAGACGCCGGTCGGTGGACGACCCGTCCATGGACCAGGCGAGGAGAGACGACAATGCCGACCCGCGTGCTGGTGCCATCGGGCGTTCTGGGCCTTGGGCTTCGACCGCAATGCGCTGGCGCGCGGGGTCGCGCTGCGCCCGACATCATCGCCATCGACGGCGGATCGACGGACAGCGGGCCGTTTTCGCTGGGGGCGGGGGAGTCGAAATATTCCCGCGCCGCGACCCGCGCGGAATGGCGCGACCTGATGCTGGCGCGGGCCGAGGCGGGCGTGCCGCTGGTGATCGGCACGGCGGGCACCTGCGGGGCGGATGCGACGGTGGACTGGATGTTCGACATCACCGCCGAGATCGCCGCCGAACTGGGGCAATCGCTGCGCATCGCCCGGCTTTATTCGGGACAGCCCGCCGGGCGGGTGATCGCGGCGCTGAAAGACGGCCCGGGGCCGAACAGGTGCAGGTCGCGCTGGAAACCGGGGCCGATGTGGTGATCTGCGGCCGCACCACCGATACCGCCATCATCGCCGCCCTGCCGCTTTCGCGCGGTGACCACGCCGGCGCGGCCTGGCACGGCGCCAAGATCGCCGAATGCGGCGCGCTGTGTTCCACCCATCCGATGACCGGCAGCATCATGGTCGATTTCGACCAGACCGGCTTCACCGTCGAGGCGATGGCCGAAACCGCGCTCTGCACGCCGCATTCGGTCTCGGCGCATATGCTCTATGAGAATTCCGACCCCTTCCAACTGTTCGAACCCGGCGGGCATCTGGACGTGCGCGGCGCGCGCTATCAGGCCTTGGACGCGCGGCGGGTGCGGGTCGAGGGCTCGAAATGGGTGCCCGGCGCCTATACCGTCAAGCTGGAGGGTGCGCGCGCGGCGGGCTATCAGACGACCATCCTGGCCGTGCTGCGCGATCCGCATTATGTCGCCCATGCGCGGGATTGGGTGGCGGGGCTGACCGCCTTTCTGCATGGCGAGATCAGCCGCCGGATGGGTCTGGCGGCGAAGGACTATACACTGGAGTTTCGCCTGATCGGCGTCGATGCGGCACTCGGCGCGATGGAAAGCCGTCAGGGCCTGCCGGCCGAGGTGGGCGTGCTGGGCATCGTGACCGCCGACAGCCAGGCAAAAGCCTCGGAAATCGGCAAGCTGATCAACCCCTTCGTGCTGCACCACCCGCTGACGCCAGACGAGGAACTGCCGACCTTTGCCTTTCCCTATTCCCCTGCCACCACCGACCGCGGCGCGCTCTATGAATTCGCGCTGAACCATGTGATGCGGCTGGAGGATCCGATGAGCGCCTTTCGCCTGACCGTGACCGAGGTGCCCGATGCGCGTCGCTGACATTGCCTTGAAAGTCCGCTCCAAGAACGCCGGGCCGTTCTGGGTGACCATCGACATTTTCTGCGGCAGGCGCCGGCCTTCAGCGCTTGTCGCGCCTGCCACACCGCCGCCAGCGCGCGCTGACCGGCACGCCCGAGCAGTTGTTGAAACGCTTCGACATCGCCGATCTGAACGTGATCAAGATCTCGTTCCCGCGGCCGGTGGTGCAGGGCAACCGCGACGACCGCGACATGCACGGCGCGCAATGGGCGCATCTTCTGGCGGAGATGGAGATTGACGCCTGACCGCAGCCTGTGGCGCAAGCGCGCGCTGACGCTGGCGATTGCCGCCTTGGGGGCTGCCGCCTTCCTGGCCCTGCACCTTCCCCTGCCCTTGCTGCTGGGGCCGATGGCGGCCTGCCTTGTCGCGGCGCTGCTGGGCACAGGGCTGGCCGACATGGGGCAGGCGGGCACCTATCTGCGCACCTTTCTGGGTCTGGCGGTGGGCGCGTCGATCACCCCCGACCTGGTCTACCGTCTGCCGGCGATGGCCGGGTCGCTGGTTTTCGTGCCGCTGTTCATCCTGGTCATCGCGGGGCTTGGCTATCCCTCTGTTCCGCAAGGTCTTCGGCTTTGACCACGCGACCGCCTGGTATGCTGCGATGCCGGGGGGCCTGCAGGACATGCTGGTGTTTGGCCAGGAAGCGGGCGGCGACGTGCGGGCGCTGTCGCTGATCCATGCGACACGGGTGCTGGCCATCGTGACCGTGGCGCCCTTGCTGATGACCTGGCTCTGGCAGGTCGATCTGAGCCGCGCGCCGGGCCGTCCGGCGGCCGAGTCCGATCCGGTGCAGATCGTGATCCTGCTGGCGGCGGGGCTGGCGGGCTGGAAGCTGGCGGAACGGGTGCGGCTGTTCGGAGCCTCGATCCTGGGGCCGATGATCCTGGCGGCGGCGCTGTCGCTGGCCGGCATCATCACCGCCCGTCCACCATCGGAAATGATCTGGGCGGCGCAGCTGTTCATCGGCCTCAGCGTGGGGGTGAAATACACTGGCATCACCGCGCGCGAGATTCGCGTCGACGTCGGCGCCGGGCTGGTCTACGCGATCCTGCTGTCGCTGATCTCGCTTGGGTTCATCGAGCTGCTGACCCTGACCGGAATCGCCCCGGGAGAAGAGGCCTTTCTGGCCTTCCTGCCCGGCGGCCAGGCCGAAATGGTGGTGATCGCGCTGATGGCCGGGGCGGACCTGGCCTTCGTGGTCAGCCACCACCTTCTGCGGGTGATCCTGGTGATCCTTTGCGCGCCCATCGCGGCGCGGCTGTTCACCCGGCGCTGAAACGCGAAACGCCGCCCCAAGGGGCGGCGTGTTCGGCGGGTTTTGTTGGTGGAGCCAGGGAGGATCGAACTCCCGACCTCTTGAATGCCATTCAAGCGCTCTCCCATCTGAGCTATGACCCCACCGGGAAACCGCAGCGTTACCGCCACGATGCCGGGTATGTAGGGGAGGGCGCGGAGGCGCGCAAGTGGAAAATGCAGCCTTTTCCCCGCCCCTCGGAAAGGCTCAGCTTTCCTCTTCGTCGCCCGCCACGTCGGCCAGATCGTCCAGCGAGACGTTGTCGTCGGAATCGTCTTCCAGAAGATCGTCGTCGACGTCGGTATCGTCTTCGGTAGCGGTTTCCAGCAGGTCGTCATCCGTCTCCAGATCGTCGACGACGGTCTCGTCGTCCTTCTCGGGCGCGACGCGGGCGATGACCGAGGCGGCCAGCTTGCGGCGGGCGGATTCGATATCCACCACCTCGCCCGTATAGGGGCTGACGACCGGCGTGCGGTTCAGGTCGTAAAAGCGCTTGCCGGTGGTCGGGCAGATACGCTTGGTGCCCCACTCTGCTTTGGGCATCGGTTATCCCTTCGGATGTGTCCAGAAAGCCGCCCCTTGCCACAGGCCGGGGGCAGTGTCAAAGGCTTTCGCCAAGGCGCCGGAATGGATATCACCGGGCCAGCTTTCAAGAGGTTTCCATGCCTGTTTCTCTGGGCAATCCCCCGGTCGAGGTGCATCTGCGGCGTTCCGCCCAGGCGCGGCGATTCTCGCTGCGGGTGTCGCGGCTGGATGGCAAGGTGACGTTGTCGCTGCCCGCCCGCGCGCGCGAGGCCGAGGCGCTGGCCTTTCTGGCCGAGCATGAGGGCTGGCTGCGCCGCACGCTGGCCAAGATGCCGGGGGCGGAAGGGCAGCCCGTTGCCGTTGGCGCCGAGATCCCGGTCGAAGGCCGGCTTCTGCGGCTTGAACCCGGACCCGGCCGCGCGATCCGGGCCGAGGACGACCGCCTGCTGGTCCCCGGCGATCCCGCACAGGCGGGGGTGCGCGTCGCGGCCTGGCTGAAGGCGCTGGCGCGCGACCGGCTGGCGCGGGCCTCCACCCACTACGCCGGGCAGGTCGGGCGGCCCTACACCCGGCTGTCGCTGCGCGATACCCGCTCGCGCTGGGGGTCGTGCAGCCATGAGGGCAGCTTGATGTATTCCTGGCGGCTGATCATGGCGCCGCCCTCGGTGCTGGACTATGTGGCGGCGCATGAAGTGGCGCATCTGGTCGAGATGAACCATTCCGACGCCTATTGGGCCGTGGTCAGCCGGATCTGCCCCGGCTGGAAACGCCAGCGCGGCTGGCTGCATGAACGCGGGCAGGACCTGCACCGCTGGCGCTTCGGGGATTGACCGCGCCTTTGGCCGGTGCTTCCCTTCGACATGCCCATCGCGCCGCGCCCGACAGACCCCAATGCCTCGGCCCATGAACGGGTCTATCGCAGCCTGCGCCTGCAGGTGATGCATGGAGAGCTGGACGCGGGTCAGGCGCTCACGCTGCGCGGCGTCGGTCGGCAATTCGGTGTCTCGATGACGCCCGCGCGCGAGGCGGTGTGGCGACTGGTGGCAGAGGGTGCGCTGACGCTGTCTTCCTCGGGGCGGGTGACGACGCCGGAACTGAGCCCCGAACGGATCGAGGAACTGGCCGCCATCCGCGCCATGCTGGAGCCGGAGATGGCCGCCCGCGCCCTGCCGCGCGCCCATTTCGCGCTGATCGAACGGTTGAGCGCGATCAACGCCGCGAACGCCGAAGCCGTGCTGCGTCAGGATGCCGTCGCCTATGTGCGCACCAACCTGGAGTTTCACCGCACGCTTTACCTGCGCGCCCAGACGCCGGCGATGCTGGCGATGTGCGAAACGGTGTGGCTGCAGCTTGGCCCCACGATGCGCGCGCTTTACGCCCGGCTGAAACGCAACGATCTGCCCCAGCATCACCGGCTGATCCTGGCCGCTCTGAAGGCCGGGGACGAGCCGGGGCTGCGGCTGGCGGTGCGCACCGATGTGACGCAGGGATTGCGGCATCTGGCGGGGTAGGCCGTGCGCTGGCGCACAGATGACCTTGAACCATCGGCCTTTGCGTCCGCGGCGTTTCGCCCCATCTTTTCCGCAAGAGAGTATCGTGTCAGGAGACCAAGATGTCGATCCGCCCCGTTCTGGAAACCCGCCGCGCCGTGCCCCATGTCGAGGGCGCGGGCGTCAACCTGCACCGCGCCTTCGGGTTTCAGGACCCGACCGAGGCTGATCCGTTCCTGCTGTTCGACGACTTCCGCGGCGACCATCCGCGCGATTATTCGGCCGGCTTCCCCTGGCATCCGCACCGTGGGATCGAGACGATCACCTATGTTCTGGCCGGAACGGTGGAACACGGGGATTCGCTGGGAAATCGAGGGGTTCTGGGGCCGGGGTCGTTGCAGTTGATGACCGCGGGACGCGGGATCCTGCATCAGGAGATGCCGAAGGGCGACGCTCTGGGGCGGATGCACGGCTTTCAGCTCTGGGGCAACCTGCCGCGGGCGTTGAAGATGACCGACCCGCGCTATCAGGACATTCCCGGCATCGAACTGCCAGAGGTGGGCGACGATGATGGGTCCAGTATCCGCGTGGTGATCGGCGATTATCGCGGCGTGAAAAGCCCGGTCGAAGGGATCGCCGCCGACCCGCAATACCTGGACATCTTCGTGGCTCCCGGCAAGCGCAAGACCTTCAAGGTCGACACCCGCCGCCGCGCCTTTGCCTATGTGTTTGACGGCGCCGGGGTTTTCCGGGACGCAGCGGCGCCGGAAGGGGTGTTGCTGGAAAAGGAAGTGCAGGGGCGCGAGGTGAACATCCGCGACCTTTCCGGCAACCGCACGCTGGTGCGCTTTGGTGCAGGCGACGAGGTCACGGTTCAGGCCGGGCCGGATGGCCTGCGGTTCCTGCTGATCTCGGGCGCGCCGATTGAGGAGCCGGTGGCCTGGGCCGGGCCGATCGTGATGAACACTGAGGCCGAGTTGCGGCAGGCCTTTGCCGAGTTGCGCAACGGGACGTTCATTCAACCGGTGCATTAGGCGGGGTCTTTGCCGCCCCTCACGAAAGCTGCGGGGGGCGGCAGGTTGCTGTGATGCGCCTCAGGCGTGGATCGGGCCGTCGCCGCAGGCAAGCGCGGCTTCGCGGACCGCTTCGCTATAGGTGGGGTGGGCGTGGCAAGTCAACGCAAGATCTTGGGCAGAGGCGCCGAATTCCATTGCCACGCAGACCTCGTGGATCAGATCACCGGCGGCGGGGCCGATGATATGGGCACCCAGGATGCGGTCGGTTTCCTTGTCGGCCAGGATCTTGACGAAGCCTTCGGCCTGGAACACGGCCTTCGCCCGTGCGTTGCCCATGAAGCTGAATTTGCCGACCTTGTAGGCGCGGCCCTGCTCCTTCAACTGTTCTTCCGTGGCGCCGACCGATGCGACCTCCGGCGTCGTGTATACCACGCCGGGAATGACGCCGTAGTTAACGTGACCGTGCTTGCCGGCCATGATTTCGGCAACGGCCATGCCTTCGTCTTCGGCCTTGTGGGCCAGCATCGGCCCGGCAATGGCGTCACCGATCGCATACAAGCCGTTGATATTGGTGCGGAAGTGGTCATCCGTCTTGATCGTGCCGCGCGGCCCCATTTCCACGCCCAACGCCTCCAACCCCAGGCCCGAGGTATAGGGTTTGCGGCCGGTGGCGACGAGGACCACGTCGGCCTCGACCTCGCCCGCCGCGTCGTTCTTGCGCAGTTTCCAGGCGACTTTGGCACCCTTTTTTGTGCGTTCGACGACCTGCACAGCGGCGCCGAGGACGAATTTAAGACCTTGTTTGGCAAGGATTCTCTGGAAGCTCTTGGCGACTTCGGCGTCCATGCCGGGGGTGATCGCGTCGAGGTATTCGACCACCGTGACCTCGGCGCCAAGGCGGGCGTAGACCGAGCCCATCTCAAGGCCGATGACGCCGGCGCCGATGACGACCATGCTCTTGGGGATCTTGGGCAGGGTCAGGGCGCCGGTGGAGGTCACGATCACCTCTTCGTCCAGGGTGATGCCCGGCAGGATGGATGCCTCGGAACCCGTTGCGATGACGATGTTTTTTGCGCTGTGGGTGTCGTCGCCGACCTTCACCTTGCCCGCCTCGGGGATGCTGCCCCAGCCTTTCAGCCAGGTGACCTTGTTCTTCTTGAACAGAAACTCGATCCCCTTGGTGTTGCCGGTCACCACGTCGTCCTTGTAGCGCAGCATGCGTTCCCAATCGACCTTTGGCTTCACCCCCATCAAGCCCATTTTCTCAAAGTTTACATGGGCTTCGTGCAACTGGTGGGTGGCGTTCAGCATGGCTTTGGACGGGATGCAGCCGACGTTCAGGCAGGTGCCGCCAAGGGTATCGCGGCCCTCGACGACGGCGGTGTTCAGGCCCAGTTGGGCGCAGCGGATGGCGGAAACATAGCCGCCGGGGCCTGCGCCGATGATGATCACGTCAAACTGGGCCATGGGTCGGATTCCTTTGGATTTCCTAGTGCTGCAAACCGTCTGGCAAGCGTATGGCAAACGTCTGGCAAGTTCTCCGGGCTTTCGGGTCAGATCAGGGCGGCGATCAGCATCGTCAGGGTGGCAAGAAGGCCAACCCCGAAGATGGCAGAGCGCCAGGGGCGCCAGCCGAAGGCATAGGCGGGAACGTAGACGACGCGGGCCGCAAAGAACACCCATGCGGCGATTTGCGTCACCATGCTGGACTGGCCCGGAGAGGGTGACCACGACCACGGCGAGGGTGAACAGGATCAGCGCCTCGAAATGGTTGTTGAAGGCGCGCTGCAGGCGGGCGGTGCGGGTGGTCAACTGCCGCGTCGGCGGGCGGTCGCGGGCCGAGGACGTGTAGCCGGTGCCAAGCTCCAGGTTCGCCGGGAGGGCGAAGAGGGCGAACTGGACGGCTTGCAGGAGGCCGCAGAGGGCGAGGGCGGTGAGTTCGGGGGGTCATGGCAGCGCTTTTGAGGTCTTTGATCAGCCGGAGGGTCGAGAAGGCGCTGGCTTCATCCAACGTGTTACCGCCGCGCGGTCAGAAAGATCGTTTGCGCCGCAAAGGCGGGGTCGAGGACGGCGTCGATGGCGTCTTTCGCCGGGGCCTCTTGAACGGGCGCATCCTGAGCGGCGGCGGGCAGCGCGAGGACCAGGGCAAGGGGCAGGGCGAAAAGGCGGGTCATCGGGGGCATCCTTTGGTCAGGGGTCAGGTAGGAGCGGCCGAATTCGTGGACGTCGGGGGCGAGGTGGCCCATTACACGCGGCAAGCGGGTTTGCGGGACCAGGGGGGGTTCCGGGGCGGAGGCGGTCCAGCCCACCATGCCATTTGCTTGGTTGGCGGAACTGACCATGTTTAGCTGAGAACTGTTCCAGATTGCTATTCGGCACAATATCAAGGGGTGATGGCATCGTTGGTGCTGGATCGGGCGGCTCCCGCGGTCATGTGCGGGCCACATCCGAAGACACATCAAAAATGCATCATATGTGCCCCTCAGCAGTCTCGCAGGTGAAGAACGACGCCCCCACCGAAAGCAAGGCCATTATAGCTCGCCGCTGCGACCATGCCAAAGCAGAAGAAAATCACAGCCGAGATATAGATTTTGACCATGCGAAGCCTCAACTTTCTCCAGAAGTAGCTCACCTTGCTCAGCGAGTCGCGAGAGACCTGCCTCATGTCCTGCTCACCCCGAAGGCCCGAGCCTGATTTCTGCCCACGGGGCTTCCTCACAAATCCATCAGCAACCGACGCGGGTCCTCCAGCGCCTCTTTCACCCGCACCAGGAACGTCACCGCGCCTTTGCCGTCGACGATCCGGTGATCGTAGCTGAGCGCCAGATACATCATCGGGCGGATGACGATCTGGCCGTTCACCACCACCGGGCGGTCCTGGATCTTGTGCATGCCGAGGATGCCGGACTGCGGGGGGTTGAGGATGGGGGAGGACATCAGGCTGCCGTAGACGCCGCCGTTGGAGATGGTGAAGGAGCCGCCCTGCATCTCGGCCATCGAGAGTTTGCCGTCGCGGGCGCGCAGGCCGAGTTCGGAGATTTTCTTTTCGATGGCGGCGAAGCCCATCTGGTCGGCGTCGCGCACCACCGGGACGACGAGGCCCGAGGGGGTGCCGACGGCGACGCCCATGTGGACGTAGTTCTTGTAGACCACGTCCTGGCCGTCGATCTCGGCGTTGACCTCCGGCACTTCCTTCAGGGCGTGGCAGCAGGCCTTGACGAAGAAGGACATGAAGCCAAGCTTGACGCCGTGCTTCTTCTCGAACGCGTCCTTGTATTCGTTGCGCAAGGACATGATGCCGGACATGTCGACCTCGTTGTAGGTCGTCAGCATCGCGGCGGTGTTCTGCGCGTCTTTCAGGCGGCGGGCGATGGTGGCGCGGAGGCGGGTCATCTTGACGCGCTCTTCGCGCGCGGCGTCTTCGGCCGGGATCGGGGCGCGGGGACGGCGGCGGGGGCGGGGCGGGGGCGGTGGCGGCAGCGGCGGCGGCACCAGAGGCCCCGGCGACGGTGCGGGCGACATCTTCCTTCATCACCCGGCCATCGCGGCCGGCGCCCTGACCTGATCGGGGAAAGCCCGGCCTCGGCCATCGCCTTCTTGGCGGAGGGGGCGTTTTCGACGTCGGCGCGGGGGGTGACGTCTTCCGTCCCGGCACCGGGGGAGCCGATGGCGGCGGCGGCCTCGATCTTCGGGTCTTCCGTCACCGGGGCCGGGGCGGTGGCCTTTGGCGCAGCCGCTGCGCCCTCGGTCACGATGGCAAGGCGGGCGTTGGCGGCGATGGTGCTGCCTTCGGGGGCAAGGATTTCGGCCAGCACGCCGGCGACCGGCGAGGGCACCTCGACCGAGACCTTGTCGGTTTCCAGCTCGCACAGCATTTCGTCCTGCTTCACGGCGTCGCCGGGTTTCTTGAACCAGGTCGAAACGGTGGCCTCGGACACGGATTCGCCAAGGGCGGGAACCATCACGTCAGTCATGTCTAATCTCCGGTCTTCGAGTCACTTCAGGCCAAGGGCCTGGGCGACGAGTTGTTGCTGTTCGTATTTGTGGCGGGAGGCAAGGCCCGTGGCGGGCGAGGCCGAGGGCTTGCGCCCGGCATAGGTCATGCGGGTGGGCTTGCCGCGGATCTTGGTCAGGATCGTCTCCATCTCCGGTTCAATGAACGACCAGGCGCCCTGGTTCCGGGGTTCTTCCTGGCACCAGACGAAGTCCGCCTTAGGGAAGCGGCTGAGCTCCTGGTTCAGCGAGATGGTCGGCAGCGGATACAGCTGTTCGACGCGGAGAAGATAGGTGTCCTCCAGCCCCTGCGCGTCGCGTTCGGCGAGAAGGTCGTAGTAGACCTTGCCCGAGCACAGCACGACGCGGCGGATTTTCTTGTCGACCTTCAGTTTCGTCCCGGAATGGCCCTTTTGCGCATCGTCCCAGAGGACGCGGTGGAAGGTGGAGCCGTCGGTGAAATCCTCGGCCCGGCTGATGCACATCGGATGGCGCAGCAGCGACTTCGGCGTCATCAGGATCAGCGGTTTGCGGTAGGTCCGGTGCAACTGGCGGCGCAGGATGTGGAAGTAGTTGGCGGGGGTCGTGCAGTTGGCGACGATCCAGTTTTCTTCCGCCGAGAGTTGCAGGAAGCGTTCCAGACGGGCGGAGGAATGTTCCGGGCCCTGGCCTTCGTAGCCGTGCGGCAGCAGCATCACCAGGCCCGACATCCGCAGCCATTTCGATTCGCCCGAGTTGATGAACTGGTCGATCATGATCTGCGCGCCATTGGCGAAATCGCCGAACTGCGCCTCCCAGAGGGTCAGGGCGTTGGGTTCGGACAGCGAATAGCCGTATTCGAAGCCGAGGACGGCATATTCCGACAGCATCGAGTCGATGACGTCGAATACCGCGCCTGGCCGGCGCGGATGTGGTTCAGCGGGTAGTGGCGTTCTTCGGTGGTCTGGTTGACCCAGCCGGAATGGCGTTGGGAGAAGGTGCCACGGGTGCAGTCCTGACCGGACAGGCGGACAGCGAAGCCTTCGGTCTGGAGCGAGCCGAAGGCCAGTGCCTCGGCGGTCGCCCAGTCGAAGCCCTGGCCTTTGGCGAACATCTCGCGCTTCGCCTCGAGCTGGCGGGCCACGGTCTTGTGCATGTCGAACCCGTCGGGGACGCGGGTCAGGGCCGCGCCGACCTCGGCCATCGTCTCGGCCTTGATCCAGGTTTCGCCGCGCTGGTAGTTGTTCAGGTCCTTGGTCTGCAGGTTCTTCCAGCGGCCATCCAGCCAGTCGGCCTTGTTCGGCAGGAAGGCCTTGCCGGCCTCGAATTCCTCGTTCAGCCGGGCCTGGAAGGCGGCCTTCATATCCTCGATCTCGCCTTCGGGGATCAGGCCGTCGGCGACCAGACGTTCGGTGTAAAGCTGCAGCGTGGTCTTCTGCTTGCGGATGCGGTTGTACATCGCCGGGTTGGTGAACATCGGCTCGTCGCCTTCGTTGTGACCGAAGCGGCGGTAGCAGAAGATGTCGATGACCACGTCCTTGTGGAACTTCTGGCGGAATTCGGTGGCGACCTTGGCGGCATGGACCACGGCCTCGGGGTCGTCGCCGTTGACGTGGAAGATCGGCGCCTCGACCATCAGGGCGATGTCGGTCGGATAGGGCGAGGTGCGGCTGAAGGCCGGGGCGGTGGTGAAGCCGATCTGGTTGTTGACGATGATATGGATGCAGCCGCCGGTGCGGTGGCCCTTGATGCCCGAAAGCTGCAGGCATTCGGCCACCACGCCCTGACCGGCAAAGGCCGCGTCGCCGTGCAGCAGGATCGGCAGGCTGGCGATGCGTTCGGCGGTGTCGTTCAGCTGGTCCTGCTTGGCGCGGACCTTGCCCAGCACCACGGGGTTGACCGCCTCGAGGTGCGAGGGGTTGGCGGTCAGCGACAGGTGGACCTTGTTGCCGTCGAATTCGCGGTCGGACGACGCGCCGAGGTGGTATTTCACGTCGCCCGAGCCATCGACGTCCTCGGGCTTGTAGGAGCCGCCCTGGAATTCGTGGAAGATCGCGCGGTAGGGTTTCATCATCACGTTGGCCAGGACCGACAGCCGGCCCCGGTGCGGCATGCCGATGACGACGTCCTGCACGCCCAGCGCGCCGCCGCGCTTGATGATCGCCTCCATCGCCGGGATCAGGCTTTCGGCGCCATCAAGGCCGAACCGCTTGGTGCCCATGTATTTGACGTGGAGGAACTTCTCGTAGCCCTCGGCCTCGACCAGCTTGTTCAGGATGGCCTTGCGGCCCTCGCGGGTGAACTGGATCTCCTTGCCGTAGCCTTCGATCCGTTCCTTCAGCCAGCCGGCCTGTTCGGGGTCGGAGATATGCATGTACTGCAGCGCGAAGGTGCCGCAATAGGTGCGCTTCACGATGTCGATGATCTGCCGCATCGAGGCGGTTTCCAGTCCCAGCACGTTGTCGATGAAGATCGGCCGGTCCATGTCGGCTTCGGTAAAGCCGTAGGAGGCGGGGTCAAGCTCGGGGTGGGAGCCTTTTTCGGCCATACCAAGCGGGTCGAGGTCGGCGGCGAGGTGGCCGCGGATCCGGTAGGCGCGGATGATCATCAGGGCGCGGATGGAGTCGAGGACGGCACGCTGGAGCTGCGCATCCGACAGCTGAACGCCCGGCCTCGGCGGCCTTGGCGGCGATCTTCTTGCCCGCGGCCTTGGCCTCGACCGGCGCGGCCCATTCCCCGGTCAGCGCGGCGGTCAGGTCATCGGCGGGCTGCGGCGGCCAGTCGGCGCGGGCCCAGCTTGGGCCTTGCGGCGGCGCGCTTGGCGTCCATCTCGCTGTCGCCCATGGCGCGGAAGAACTCGGCCCAGCCGGCATCGCCGAATGGGGGGGGGCGGCGGGGCGGGGGCGACCCGGGCCACCAACGCGGCCGGCGTTGGCGCCGGGGGAAGGAGCAGGGGGGGGAGGCGGCGGTGGGGGGATTGTTCGGTCATGGGGTCACCTCAGGGATTTGGGGACCGTCTGGGGTATGGGCCCGGCGCGTGGGCAACAGAGCCAGAACAGGCAGACGCAATGGCGCAAATCCGCGAGGACCACGGCAGGATATCGTCGCGCAAGGCGCGCAGCACGTGGCGCAACTCGTAGCCGGACAGCGGCAGGTTCACATCGTTCCGCTCGGCCTGAAAGGACATCATGGCGAAGTCGGTGGCTGTGGGCATGGTGTAGATGTAGGCAAGCTGCGTTGCGGTTCCCAGCGCGATGGTCAGCACGAAAAGCCACCGCCAGACCCCGGCATCGGCAAGCCTGCGCGTACCGACCGCCATCATCGGCAGCGCGAGAACACAAAGTGCGATGGTGAGGAACGCATCGGCGCGCGGTCCGGTCAGGGGCAGACCGCGATACATCAAGATCAGGGTCGCAACACCGTAGAGGATGATCCAGGACCACCAGAATTCGGACCGGATCGACCGTCCCGAAAACTGGAAGGACCGCCGCAGCGTGGTCAGGAGGGCAGTTCCCGGACCCATGTCCTACCCCTTGATCGCCTGCAGCACTGCCTCGCCCAGAGTTGCGGGGCTGTCGGCGACGACGATTCCGGCGGCTTTCATCGCTTCGATCTTGGATTCCGCATCGCCCTTGCCACCGGCGACGATGGCGCCGGCGTGGCCCATGCGGCGGCCGGGTGGGGCGGTGCGGCCGGCGATGA